>CAYREY010000043.1:22311-25785 GCA_964423405.1 uncultured Chitinophaga sp.
TATGATAGTAAGTGTTCCTTTGCGTATCTCTTCGCGGTGGCCATCCATAAAAGTTAGCTTAAGCACCCAGGCATATACACCGGGCTGCTGCGGGGCACCCTTGTAGGTACCATCCCAGGCAAAGGTATGCTCCTGCGACTGGAACACCTTCTCTCCTATCCGGTTGTACACCGACATTTCGATAAACACCACCGATTTGGGGCTGCCAAAACTGATGCTGAACACATCGTTGTTGCCATCGTTATTAGGTGTAAATGCTGTAGGCACAAACACGGTGTAATCGGGCACTACACTTACCTGCACGCTGCCATTGGCAGTGCAGCCATCGGTGTTGGTTACCAGTAGCTGATAGGTAATAGTGCTGTTGGGTTGTGCCACCGGTGCCACACAGTCGGCACAGCTAAGCGTACCCGCCGGCGACCATAACGTAGTAACCGTACCGGCATTACCGGTTAAGGTGTAGCCCAACGTAGTGCTTTCGCCCAGGCTGATGGTTACAGCCGGTGTTGGCTGTACGGTAAAATCGTACACATAGTTCAGGGTAGCCACATCGGTAACACTGCAACCATTAGCATCGCTGATAGTTATCGTGTAATTGCCCGGGCCGGCAGTAAGCAACTGCGCGGTGTTGCTGCCATCGGACCATACATAGGTGTACGGCGTAGTACCCCCGCTTACGGTAGTTACTATACTGCCATTGGCCGGTATGGTAACGCACGATGGATTTACCACCGTGCTGCTATACACCAGTGCTGCCGGTTCGCTAACCGTAGCAGTACCGGTGGCGGTACAACCGGCATCGTCAGTTACTAGTACATTATAACTGCCGGGTGCCAGTGCTGTAATATCGCGGGTGGTGCTGCCGTTATCCCACGCATAGGTGTACGGCGATTGACCGCTGCTAACGCTCAGGTTAACAGCCCCATCGTTACCACCGTAGCAGCTTACACTTACCGGTGTGGCCACTACTACCATTACCGGTACTACGGTAACAGTAGCGCTGGCCGTAGCGGTACAGGTATTGGCATCGGCAGCAGTAACGGTGTAGGTAGTGGTAGCGGCTGGGGTAACGTTTATGGCAGCCGTAGTTTCGTTAGTGCTCCACAGGTAGCCAACAGCACCGCTTGCGGTAAGGCTGGTGCTTTGCCCTGCACAAATAGTTGTTGTAGCCGGATTAATAACCGGTACCGGTAGCGGGTTTACGGTTACAGTAGCATCGGTAGTGGCACTACAGGTGTTGGCATCGGTTACTGTTACGGTATAGGTAGTGGTAGATGACGGTGTTACTGTTAAACCAGCAGTATTATCGCCGGTGCTCCAGCTATAGCTGCTACCGCCACTGGCGGTAAGGCTGGCCGGCGTACCGGCACACACAGTTGCCGTAGCCGGGTTAATGGCTGGCACCGGTAGCGGGTTTACCGTTACAGTAGCCGAACCGGTGGCAGTGCAGGTGTTGGCATCGGTAGCCGTTACTGTGTATGTAGCGGTGGCCGCAGGGCTTACGGTAATGGCCGTAGTATTATCGCCGGTGCTCCAGCTATAGCTGGTACCGCCACCGGCAGTTAAGGTGGCACTGTTGCCAATACAAATAGCCGGCGAGGCCGGTGTAATGGTTACCACCGGCAAGGGGTTTACGGTAACCGTACCACTGGCCGATGCGGTGCAACTGTTGGCATCGGTAGCTATTACTATGTACGTGGTAGTAGCCGTGGGCGCTATGGTAATGGCAGCAGTGGTAGTATTGTTGCTCCACTGGTAGGTGGCACCACCACTGGCCGTAAGGGTTGTGTTATCGCCGGTGCATATAGCAACCGTGGCCGGTGTAACCACTGCTACCGGTAGCGGATTAACCGTTACGGTGGTAGTAGCACTGGCCGTGCAGGTGTTGGCATCGGCACCGGTAACGCTGTAGCTGGTAGTAGCGGCAGGTGTAACGGTTATGCTGTTACCTACTGTACCATCGCTCCACAAATAGCCCACAGCACCACTACCGGTAAGCGTAACACTGCCACCGGCACATACCGTCGGCGAGGCCGGGCTGATGGTAACTACCGGCAAGGGGTTAACGGTAACGTGTATAACCGATGAATCCTGATAGCCGTTGCTGGCAGTGGCTATTACACTATAGCGCGCATTGGCCGTAGGGCTAACGGTGATAGTGTTGCCGGTTGCGCCGTTGTTCCAGGTAAAAGTACCATTGCCGGTAGCGGTAATGGTAGTGCTTTCGCCCAGGCATAGTACACTATCGCCGGTGGCTATTACCGGTGCGCAGCCGTTGCCCAGTGTGCCGGCATCGCAGGGGCAGGCATCGTCAATATCGGCTACCCCATCGTTATCGCCATCGGCTACCGAGCTGGCGGCACTGTTGGCCACCAGCAACAAACCGTAAGGGTTCGACTGGCCGCTGTTAGGAAAATTATAAACCTGTATATCTACATAATTGGTGCCCGGCACCCAGGGGCCGGTAAGCTGAAAGTTGAGCTGCGAACCTGCCGAAAAAGCACCGCCGCTGATACCGGTACTGGTACCGTTTACAAACACATCGGTTATCTGGTTATCTACATACCCCGAAAGGTACAGGGTATAGCTACCGGTGGTAGCTACGCTGTTACCATTACAGTCGGAGGGCAGGTTAAGCGTAAGCCTGAAATAGATATACCCATCGTTGGTATTGCTGGAGCAGGGGCTGGCACCCGATATCCAGTTGCCGTTATTGGTAGGCGGTGGCAGCGTAGCGGGGTCTACCCAGGCACCGGGGGCACAGTTGTTATTAATAAGGGCAGGGTTATAGGCTAAGCCCATGGGGTTGGGCGGGTTGCTGCTGTACCAGCCCGATACCAGCCACAGTGGGTCGTTATTACCGGGTGTGCCCTGACCGGTAGATAAGGTAGCCGGATTGGGAAACGACTGGGCAAACAGGCCGGTGCTGAAAAACAATACTACTGCCAGGGGTAAAAAATATTTCATAGTGCGTATTGGTATAAACAACTGTAAGACTGACAAAATACAGCAACAGTTGCGGCTGGCTAATATAATACTAATACGGGTTTTTAATGCACCTATAATAACCCGTTGCAAAACGCATGCAAATGATACAACATATTTAAACTACAGGTTGCAGCCTTTATACACCAACTAACAGGCTTATATGTTTTAAACATTCCGGTTTTAAAAAAAACATAGTAGTTGCAAAGTAATGGCGATTGTTATTTTCGCGCTCCTTTTATTAAAAAAACGAAAATGATAATGAAGAAAACTTGTTTAGCTATTTGCCTTTTATGCCTGTTATTGAGCAATTACCGTGCTACCGCGCAATGCGATAGCCTGATTAGTACATCGGATGTGATTAACGGATTACCTAACGGTACTTATAAACTGGTAGTGACTGCCGCTAACGGCTGCACAGCTACTGCTTACAATGATGTAACCACCGTAAACGACCTATATGTAAATGTATATAGCAATGCCGATAAT
>CAYREY010000043.1:25885-40588 GCA_964423405.1 uncultured Chitinophaga sp.
TGATGTAACCACCGTAAACGACCTATATGTAAATGTATATAGCAATGCCGATAATACCTGTAACACTACCAACACCGGCAGCCTGTATGTGTATGTAAGCAACGGCACTGCACCTTATACTTACCAGTGGAGCAACGGGCAAACCGGCACCACCATTAATAACCTTACTAACGGCACCTACACCGTAACCGTAACCGCTGCCAACGGCTGCACCGCTACCGCCAGCAACACCGTAAGCACCGTTAACGATTTATATGTAAATGTGTATAGCAATGCCGATAATGCCTGTAACACTACCAACGCCGGCAGCCTGTATGCTTACGTAAGCACTGGTACCGGACCTTACAGCTACCAGTGGAGTAACGGACAAACAGCAACCACTATTAATAACCTTACCAACGGCAGCTACACCGTAACCGTTACTGCCGCCAACGGTTGTACCGCTACCGCCAGCAACACAGTAAGCACCGTTAACGATTTATATGTAAACGTGTACAGCAATGCCGATAATGCCTGCAATACTACCAACGCCGGCAGCCTGTATGCCTACGTAAGCAATGGCACCGGTCCTTACAACTACCAGTGGAGCAACGGACAAACAGCAACCACTATTAATAACCTTACCAACGGCACCTACACCGTAACGGTTACTGCCGCCAATACCTGCACGGCAACGGCCAGCAACACCGTAAGCACGGTTAACGACTTATATGTAAATGCTTATAGCAATGCCGACAATGCCTGCAATACTACCAATGTGGGCAGCCTGTATGTGTATGTAAGTAATGGTACCGGGCCTTATAGCTACCAGTGGAGCAACGGGCAAACCAGCAGCACTATTAATAACCTTACCAACGGCACCTATACCGTTACAGTAACCGCCAGCAATACCTGCACGGCTACTGCCAGCAACACAGTTAGCACCGTTAACGACTTATATATTAACGTTTACAGCAACGCCGATAATGCCTGCAACACCACCAACGCGGGCAGCCTGTATGTGTATGTAGGTAATGGCACAGGGCCCTTTACTTACCAGTGGAGTAATGGACAAACAGCCACCACTATAAACAACCTTACCAATGGTACTTATACCATAACAGTTACCGCTGCCAATGGCTGCACCGCTACCGCCAGCAACACCGTAAGCACCGTTAACGATTTATATGTAAACGCTTACAGCAATGCTGATAATAGTTGCAATACCACTAATGCCGGCAGCCTGTATGCGTATATAAGCAATGGTACCGGACCATACACCTACCAATGGTACCTGGTAAAAGGGGCAGACCAACCAATAGTTACTGTAAACAACTACACCCTTACCAGTACGCCGGGCGCCAGCTACCAATGGTACCGTAACGGGCAGCCAATTAACAATGCTACCGGACAAAGTTATACGGCAGTATCATCGGGCGATTACACGGTGCAGGTAACCTATGGCAATGGCTGCTCAGCTATATCGGACCCTGCTACCATAACTATTGCAACCGGTATAGATGAAATAGCACCCGCCACACTTAAGGTGTACCCTAACCCCGCCAACGATGTGTTGATGATAGAAGGCCTGCCCGGCAACACAGCCAGTATGCTACAGGTGTACGACCTGGCCGGCAAACTACTGCTGCAACAGGCAGAGAGCAATAACATAAACATAGCACAGCTTGCAGCTGGTATATATGTGGTACAAGCCAGCTACCAAACCAACAAGCAGCAGCTACGGTTTGTAAAACAATAACCGGGCTTTATAAACTTAGAAAAAACAATGAGCCGCCATGCTGGCGGCTCATTATATTTTTACCCATTATACATATAATTATATTATATATTAAAAACAAGGTGTAGACAAAAAGTACGGAGGGGTGTTAACATAGGGCACATCTAAAACACTGACTATGAACACCATACACTTGCAGGGTGTATACACGGTTGCAAAAAACGCTAAAAAATGGCAATTACCGGCGGCGTGCATCTATCATAAACACATAATCGTGGCTGGTGTATTTCTGGCCTTCGCGTTCAAAGTTAAACTGGCTGGCCATGTTGTGCAGGCGGGCCGAACCGGTAGCGTAGCGGCAACCGGCATCTTTCATAGCCTGTTGCAGGTAGCGGGCTATGTTACTGAACAGGTGTTTTTTCCGGTACTGAGGTAACAGGCCTATGTAAGGTGTGTAGCTGTTTTCGCCTTTAAAATCGGTGGCGGCACAGCCTATCGTATCGCCCTGCAATTGTATAATCCAGCTACGTCGCGAAGGATTGCCTGTTACATCGTGATAGTGGGTAGAAATGTATGATGCAAAATTTTCTATCTGCAACTGTAGAGGGAAAACCTGCTCCAGCATGTCGTTACGGAAAAAGCCCATCGGCGATTCGGTGTAGGTATCGGTTATCAGTTGTTGTAAGGTTGCTGCATTGGTACCTGTGACCGGTACAAACTGCATATCGGGCACCTCGAGGGGTGGCACGGTATAGGTAGTAAGGTCCAGGTTATACAACCGGTGTATATCCAGCAGGTGATAGGGCAGGCCAATACGGTTAAGCTGTATAAATAAATCATCGCCGGGGTTAAGCAGTTTAAGACGTACAAAATCATAACCACCCTGTAGTATACTGTTGCGCAACGCCTCTGCATCGGTCAGCACACCTTCGTAGCGGCCAAACTTTATATTAAACAGCAAGCTCTCTTTTTCTGAATATATAACCATAGTTATAAATAAGGTGTTATGTCTACACCCACTTGTGCGGCAGTATCTGTTATAAGCTGGCGGCGGTAGTTTTCTTTTATATCGGCCAGTCGCATCTCTTTACGTATCAGGCGGCCCACGGCACCATCGCCCAATATAAACTTACCGGTGTGTACACCGTAGCGGCTTTCCAGTTCGCTCTGCAAGGGTTTAAAAACAGCCTCGCGTACTTTTTCTGTTTCTTCTTTCATACGTGCCCGCTCATTGCGCTGCTCAGCAGTAAAAAACAGGCTCTTCGATTTTTTAGATAGGTCTTTGGCCGCTTCGGTTAACTCGCTGTAGGTTTTCTGCAACTCGTTTTTAAACCTATGGTTTTTAATACCCGGGTGTATGCCCTGCCAGTCTAAAAACGAGCTGATGTGTTGCTTGCCATATACCACATCGCGTATAGTATCGTTAGGTATAACCCACGATGGTGGTTTGTTCAACCGGCGGGCAGCCCCATCACGTACTTTCAGCAGGCCGTTAAGCACATACTGGTGGTAATCGCTCATACTGGCCATTTCGTTCTCCTTCAAAAAATTCTCTTTATCGCCTTCTTCGTATATGGTAGTTTCCAGAAAAGAAAACTCTTCCTGCATAAAGGCATCTACCCCGGCAGCAAGGGCCTGCTGTTGCAGCGTTTGCTGCAGGGCAATCAGGTGCAGCACATCGTTGGCGGCATAGGTTAACTGCTCGCCGGTAAGCGGCCTTTTTATCCAGTTACTGCGCTGCATTTTTTTATCGGCTTTTATACCCAACACATTCTCCAGTGCATCGGCCAGCGATATTTTTTCGTGGTTCAGCAGGCGGATAGCCACTTGTGTATCGAACAGGTTTTTGGGATAGCACTTTAATGAGTGCAGCAGGCGCAGGTCTTCGCCGGGGCTGTGCACCACTTTTAGTATGGCAGGGTCCTCCAGCAGGCGGAACACCGGTGTTAAATCCAGGTTTACCAGTGGGTCTATCAGGTAACAGGTTTTACCGTCGGCTATCTGTATCAGGCACAGGTTAAAGCCATAGGTGTAATTATTTTTGTCAAACTCCAGATCGAAGGCAATAACCTTCTGGCTACCCAGTTGTTGCAGGCATTGCTGCAACGCTGTTGCATCTGTTATGTATTGTATCGCTTTGTTTTCTGGCAGCACAAGTAAGTTTTATAGTTCTACACTACCTTCAAACACCCGCTGGGCAGGGCCTATTAAATATACGTTGTGGAACCCCCGGCCCACCGGTTCAAATTTCACTTCCAATTGGCCGCCGCGTGCCTGTACACCTACCCGTGTAAGCAACATGCCTGTGCGCGAGGCAAACGACAAAGCCGAAGCCACCACACCGGTACCACAGCTAAGCGTTTCATCTTCTACCCCACGCTCGTAGGTACGTACAAAAATTTCGTCGGCGCTTTTCTTCTCTACAAAGTTTACGTTAATGCCTTCGGTGGCAAAGCGGTCGTTGTAGCGTATTTTTTGTGCTTCGCTTACCAGTTTAAGGTTAGCCACTCCGTTGGCAAACTGCACGTAGTGCGGCGAGCCGGTGTTCAGCACATAATCGTTGTTATAATTTTCTATGGCATCTACGTCTTTCATTTTAAGCGATACCCGCCCATCGGGTAGTATCTCACCATCGTGCTCGCCATCTATAGCCATAAACTTACAGGTGCTACCTACCAGGCCCAGGTCGTGCGCAAACTGTATGAGGCAGCGGCCGCCGTTACCACACATGGTGCTTTCGTTACCATCGCTGTTAAAGTACACCATCTCAAAATCGTAGCCCTCTTTTTGTTGCAGGTAAATAAGGCCATCGGCCCCTATGCCAAAGCGGCGGTCGCACAATTTTTCGATAGTTGCGCGTTCTTTGGTTAAACCATAGCCACGATTATCAATCATAACAAAATCGTTGCCGGTACCCTGGTATTTATAGAATTTAACGGTCATTAAATGTTGATGTTAAAACGTTTTAATAGTAGTAACTTTAGTTTGCAAAAAGGATTATACAGCCAATAACTTTGTGGTACAATCGTTCATACACCAAACTAAAATTAAAATTCAAATATATGAATATGCGCAAAACAGCATTTACCGCGTTGGTAGCCTTTATAAGCGCCTTTGCCGCCGTAGCCACATTTAACTACCTGGGCCTTAACCGCCAGCAGGTATCTATAGTGGAAAACACCCCGGGCAAGTTTGCCTCGGCGGTGCAGCGCACCAATGCCGCCCAGCCTATCGATTTCCGTTATGCCGCCTCGGCCTCTACACCCAGCGTGGTGCACATAAAATCTACCTTTAAAGCAGAGCGCGTTGCAGGTTACAACGACCCGTTTCAGGACCTGTTTGGCAACGACTTTTTCAAATATTTCCACGGCCCAAGCCCATACAAATCGCAGCCGCAGGTGGCTACCGGTTCGGGGGTAATTATATCGGCAGATGGCTACATAGTAACCAATAACCACGTGGTAGAAAACGCCGATGAGGTAGAAGTGGTAATGAACAACAACAAAACCTTTAAGGCCAAAGTAATAGGTAAAGATACCGACACCGACCTGGCGCTGGTAAAGGTAGAGGGCAACGACTTGCCGGCTATACAGTTTGCCAACTCCGACTCGGTATTGATAGGCGAATGGGTAATGGCCGTAGGTAACCCGTTTAACCTGGAAAGCACCGTTACCGCCGGTATAGTAAGCGCCAAAGGCCGTAACATTAACCTGCTGGGCAGCCGCGAGGGTGCAGGCAGCAATACCACTATCGAATCGTTTATACAAACCGATGCGGCCGTTAACCCCGGCAACAGTGGTGGTGCACTGGTAAACGTAAACGGCGAACTGATAGGTATTAACACCGCTATAGCATCGCCTACCGGTTCGTATGCGGGCTACTCATTTGCCGTGCCCAGCAACATAGTGCGCAAGGTAATTTTCGATTTACAGAAATACGGTGTAAGCCAGCGTGGTTTTTTGGGGGTAACTATCCGCACTATGGATGATAAAACCGCCAAAGACCTGGGCTTTGACAAACCAATGGGTGTGTATGTAGATGGCGTAAACAAAGGCTCGGCTGCCGAAGATGCCGGGCTGAGAAGCAAAGATGTGATTACCAAAATAAATGGTATTTCGGTTAATACATCGCCTGAGCTACAGGAGCAGGTGGCCAAATACAGCCCCGGTGATAAGCTGAATGTAGAAGTAATACGCGATGGTAAACAGGCCGTGCTGGATGTGGTGCTGAAAAACAAATACAACACTACTGCTGCCGTAGATAACAGCCATGATATACTGGGTGCACTGGGTGTAAAGGTAGAGAACCTGACCGCTACCGAGCTACGCACCTACGGGCTTAAGGGCGGCGTAAAAGTAACCGAACTGAAAGACGGCAAACTGGCCGAGTTTACCGACATACGCAAGGGCTTTATCATTACCCAGATAGATGATGAAACCGTAACCAATGTAGATGACTTTGTAAATATGCTGAAAGAGAAAAACGGTAAAGTACTGGTAGAGGGCATATACCCCAACAAGCCAATGAGCTACCTGTACGCGTTCCGCATGTAACAAGCGGTGCCGGTTAACCTATACAACAAAAGCGCATCAGCCAAAAGCTGCGGCGCTTTTTGTTTTAATGGCCGGGCTATTGAGGATCTTTAATAAGGTACATAACCACCCCAAACACAAGTGGCGAGATAAAGAAGAAAAACCAAAGCAGTACAAACACCACTTTACCCCAACCCGAAACATCGGCTATAGGTTCGGGAAACGTAAGCGACTTGATAGTGTCGGCAATGCTCTGCTCGGTGCGTTCATCGGCCAACTGGCGGCGAGGGGCGTTTTTAAACGCCGGTGTTTGCTCTATAACCTCATCGCGTATCAGCCAGTAATCGCGGTTGCTTAGCTCGTCGTAGGGCTTTTTATAATCCAGCCCCTGTTTATCCAGTTGCTGTTGCAATGCCCGGCGGCGGCGTATGCTTACCATACCCAACAACTGCAGCACCGGTAGTACCAACAAAAAATAGCTATCGAGCGCTAATGCCACCACCGCCAGCAGTATAGCCGATACTACTGTAAAAACCAGCTTTAGTGTTTCGCGGCGATTGGCAAACAGGGTATCTATTAACCGGCCACCATCCAGTGGCATAAGCGGCAACAGGTTAAATGCATTAAGAAACACAAAGGTGTTGGCAGCCGAGCGTAACAAAGGCGAATGCAGATTATACGAAAGCAGGTACAGCCCCATGCCTATCAGTATACCCGGCACCGGGCCTGCCAGCAGGGTAACGGCCTCTTGCCGCTGGGTGGTATTGTGTTTACCGCCCGATACAAACGCCCCTACCAGTGGTACAAAAAACATTTTCACATCGCTGTAGCCGTAATATTTCATGGTAGCAAAGTGGCCCATTTCATGTATAAACACCACCAACACCAGTATCAGTACAGACTGTAGGTCGCGCCCGAACGCGAAATAATACACCACTATAAACAACAACATACTAATGGCCGATTGCTGCACACTGCTTTTCGGTGCATCAAAAACCGGCTTGGGTGGATATAGCTCGTTATAATTATCGTCGGTGTTTTCCATACCGCAATATATAAATCTATGCCGTACCACATTACTGATAGTACACCGGCTAAAAATACCACCGGCCAATAGCTAAAGAGTTCCGATATTTGTAATGTGCGCTTACCGTTTAACGATAGGAAATTTGTTTTTCTGCTGCTGGCAGTAGCACTGGTGCTGGTACTGGAGGCACTAAGCCTGGGCGGTGTACACGTGCCTATGCCGTATGCACCACTGGTGTTTGCTGCGTTTATACTGGGCGTGGGCTATAAGGTTATACAAAACGGTTTTAAGGCCCTGTTTAAACTTAATTTCAGCAGTATTAATTTGCTAATGGTAATAGCCACCATAGGTGCCTTTTATCTGGACGAATACCCCGAAGCCGCCGTGGTAATTGTGCTGTATGTGCTGGGCGAGCGCTTAGAAGATATTGGTATTGCCAACAGCAAATCGGCACTGAACGAACTGGTAAACAAATCGCCTAAAACAGCCTGGGTAAAAAGCAGCAACGCGCCACTGGCTATAGATAAAGTACCGGTGGGCACTATTATACAGGTAAAGCCCGGCGATATGATACCGCTGGATGGTAAAATAACCAGCGGCGATACCACCATAGACGAAGCCGCCATTACCGGCGAACCTATACCCAAAGACAAGCACACCGGCGACACCGTGTTTGCCGGTACTATCAACAAGCACGGCTTTATAGAGGTTAGCACTACGAAGCTATCGGAAGACACTACCTTCTCTAAAATAATACGATTAACGTTCGAAGCATCGGCACACAAATCAGATACGCAGAATTTTATTCAGCAGTTTTCTAAATACTACACACCGGTGGTAATTGTGCTATCGGTACTGGTGTTTACCATACCGGTGCTGGTATTACACCAACCATTAGAAAAATGGCTGAACCAGGCCATTACCCTGCTGGTAATAGCCTGCCCATGTGCACTGGTCATATCTACACCGGTGGCTATATACGCGGCAATTGGCAATGCCTCGGGCAAAGGCATGTTGGTAAAGGGCGGCAAATACATAGAGGCACTGGCCAACCTGAAAGCCATTGCCTTTGATAAAACACGTACCATTACCTATGGCAAACCGGTAGTAAGCGATGTAATACCACTAAACGGCACATCGAAAGAAGAGTTGCTGGCCTGTTCATCGGGTGCCGAGCTTTTCAGCGAGCACCCGCTGGCCGATGCCATTGTGGCCGAATGTAAACGCGCCGGGCTCGAGCCCCATGCGGTAGAAAAATTCAGCAGCATAGCCGGCAAAGGCGCTACGGCCCGCTGCCTGGTATGCGAAGATGAAACGATATACGTGGGCAAGCTATCGTTTATACGCGAGCACCAACCGGTAGATGCACTAACCGAAAAAACCGTTGAGCAACTGGCCGGCGAAGGTAAAACCAGTGTAGTGGTAAGTTTTGGCAAAGGCGCTGCCGGTATTATTGGCCTTACCGATGAGATAAAGCCCGACAGTGTGGATGCCATTAACCAGCTAAAGCAACTGGGTATAGAACCGGTAATGCTTACCGGCGATAACGAAAAAGCGGCGCGGCATATAGCTACGCAAACCGGCATACAGCAAGTGTGGGGAGGCCTGCTGCCCGATGGCAAAGCCGAAAAGATAAAACAACTGCTGGGTACCTACGGCACCGTGGGCATGGTAGGCGATGGCATAAACGATGCACCGGCATTGGCACAGAGTACCGTGGGTATAGCCATGGGCGCTGCCGGCAGCGATAGCGCCATAGAGGCCGCCAACATAGCGCTGATGAATGATAAGCTAGGGCTGTTGCCGTATGCGGTAAGACTTAGCCGTGCTACGGTAAACACCATCAGGTTTAATACCGGTGCAGCCGTACTTATTAAGCTGCTGTTTGTTACACTGGCAGTAGCCGGCTACAGCAACCTGATAATGGCCATAGCCGCCGATGTAGGGGTAACACTGGTAGTAATACTGATAAGCTTGCGCCTGATGCAGTTTGAAAATGGCGATACCCATACACACCGGCATACCGATACTATGTTTAAGCCGCTGGAAGGCAACAAGCACCAGCACGATTGCTGCGACCATTGTTAAAAAGTTAAAAGTCCTGCGTGGCTTTTTTGTTTGCAATACTTTATCGTAATATTGCAATATAGTAATTGAATATGGGCGCATCTAAAACCGAACACTTTACCGATAAACAGAACGCTATAGCCACGCTGGCCAAGGCCATGGGGCATCCAGCACGTGTAGCCATTATAGAATACCTGCTAAAAACCGATAGCTGCATATGCGGCGATATAGTAGAGGTACTACCACTGGCGCAGCCCACCGTATCGCAACACCTGAAAGAGCTGAAGAATGCCGGTATAATTAAAGGCAGTATAGAAGGAACAGCTATCTGCTATTGTATAGATGAAAAAGCTATTGCCACGTTGCAGAAATTTTTTGGCGGCATAAGCGCAGCTATCGAAAAAAGAAAAAACTGTTGTTGACCATTAAATATAAAACCATGCGTATATCCGAATTTAAAAACCACCTGGCCGGGCTTAAGGCACTAAACTTTATTACCCCTAACGGCAACTTTGTACCGCGCCACTTTCATATTACCGAGGTGGGACTTACTACCAAACACTCGGTAGATTGCGGCAACGTACTACACACCGATGAAACCGCTACCATACAGATATGGGTAGCCAACGATTACGAACACCGCCTTACACCGGCCGGGCTGAGTAAAATAATTGATATATCGGCGAAGGTGCTTAACGGCCGCGACCCCGAAATAGAGATAGAATACCAGACCGATACCATTGGCAAATACGGTGTTGCACTACAGGGCGAAAACTTTGTGCTGCTGCCCCTGCAAACCGATTGCCGCGCTAAAGATAAATGCGGCATACCCGAACTGACACTTGAACCGGCACAAAAACAAAGCGGCTGCTGCACACCGGGCGGTGGTTGCTGCTAAACAACTACTATGAAAAACATACTGTTTGTTTGTATAGAAAACAGCAACCGCAGCCAGATGGCGCAGGCCTTTGCCATAATGCATGGTAAGGGCAAGGTGCAAGCCTACAGTGCCGGCTCCAGGCCATCGGGTAAAATAAACCCGAAAGCCATTGCTGCTATGCAGGAGTTGGGGTACGATTTAAGTACGCACGATTCTAAATCGCTGGAACAGATACCCGATGTGCCATACGAATACGCTATTACTATGGGCTGCGGCGATGAATGCCCCTTTGTAAAAGCCAACCACCGCGAAGACTGGGCCATACCCGACCCGCGCAATATGAACGAAGACGAGTTCAGGCAGGTGCGCGATTTGATAGAAGATAAAGTAAAACAGCTATTGCAAAAAATTGATTAGTTATAAAAGCAGCAGATATAGTGAGGCGATTTAAAAAAAGCGCTTCACTATTTTTTCGCTTTCACCGGCCAGTACCTCGGCCTGTTTCTCTTCTTCTTCGGCGGCCTGCTTTTGTACGGCTATGTTATGCTCCTCGTAATTAATAGCATCCAGTTTACCTTTAACCGGTTTGGTGCGCGCCAGAAAATCATTTTTGTATTTGGCAGGTAGTGCCTCGGCAAAGCCCAGCTTTTCTTTAAACGGATCTACCTGCGAACCATCTTTCCAGAAACGGTAACACACATGCGGCCCGGTAGCCAGACCAGTGCTACCCACGTAGCCTATTACCTCGCCCTGCTTAACGCGTACACCGCGGCGTATGCCTTTAGCTATTTTGCTCATGTGCAGGTACTGGGTTTTGTATTGCCCGTTGTGGCGTATTTTTACGTAGTTACCATTATATACTTTAAACTGCGCATCTTCAATAACACCATCGGCGGTAGCAAGAATGGGAGTACCGTAAGCTGCTGCGTAGTCGGTGCCCAGGTGGGCTTTCCATGCTTTGGTTACCGGGTGAAAACGTTTCATGCTAAAGCGTGATGAGATACGCGAGAACTTAACCGGCGATTTAAGGAACTGCTTTTTCATGCTGTTACCGTTCTCGTCGTAGTAATCGCCCTCGTGGCTGGCATCTTTCTCGTAATAAAATGCGTAGTTATCTTTACCACCACTATTAAACACAATAGCTTTAATCTCGCCTATGGCAACGCTCTTGCCATCTACCATATCCTCATCGTATATAATTTTGAATTTATCGCCGTTCTGTATTTTGTAAAAATCTACACTCCACGCAAATATCTCTGACATGCGCACGGCCAGTTGCGGGTCTATATTATTTTCTTCCAGTGTTTCGTACAGCGATGAACGGATAACCCCACTCACCTCACGGTGCACCCGCTCTACTGAGTTCTGTCCGCGGTACATGTACAGCGAGTCTTCCAGGTTAAACACCACATAGTTTACCTTGCTCTCTTCATACACCAGTTTTTTTGGTACCAGGCCGGTATCTGTTTTTTCGCACAACACAGTAAAGCAGTTGCCGGCTTTAATCTTTCGCAGGTTAAAAACATCGGGCGACTGGTTTACAAAAAAGTTGATGGCATCGTAGGTTACATTGTACTTCGAAAATATCTGCGAAAACAGCTCATTGG
Organism: uncultured Chitinophaga sp.; assembly: GCA_964423405.1. Classification (GTDB taxonomy): domain Bacteria; phylum Bacteroidota; class Bacteroidia; order Chitinophagales; family LD1; genus Bog-950. The sequence continues at coordinate 37,716 of CAYREY010000043.1, forward strand.
GTTTTACCACATGGTTCAGCACTTTAAAATCGTTTATCACCATACCGTACTTTACTACCGGCTCTTCTTCGCTTTCTGCCTTCACCATAGCAGCCATTTTATTGGCTATTTTACCGGGGCGGACAAACTCCATTACTATCTGCACAGCCCATACGCCTATTACGCCTACAAACAATGCCAGCACTGCCACCAGTGCATACTTCTTTAATTTTGCGGTGTTGTTCATGCGGCTAAATATAAACCACCGGTGGCACTACCACCTTCAAATAAGCTATTGATTAATAACATAGCCGGTATAACTGTAATACACACAGGACAACCCCGTTTTCTGCCCCCTGCTACCCCGAATTAAAATTTCATAACAGTTGTGGTAAAGTAGCCGTAAAAATTACTTTTGCCTCTCTTTGGCATTACACTTAAAAACAGGCTTTGAGCGATTCGATTGTTATAATACCTACCTACAACGAAATGGGCAACATTGAAAAAATGGTGCGCAAGGTATTCTCGTTGCCCAAAGAGTTTGACCTGCTGATAATTGACGATGGCTCGCCGGATGGCACTGCCAACAAAGTAAAAGAGTTACAGAACGAATTCAACCGACTGCACCTGATACAACGCAGCGGCAAACAAGGTTTAGGGACTGCTTACATTGCCGGTTTTAAATGGGCACTGGAACGCACCTACCAGTATGTGTTTGAAATGGACTGCGACTTTAGCCACAACCCCGACGACCTGCTGCGCTTGTACCAACAGGTATCTACCAACTACGATGTAGCCATTGGCTCGCGCTATGTAAAAGGTGGTGGTTTTGTAAACTGGCCTAAGGACCGTATCCGCTTATCTAAAAACGCATCGCTGTATGTAAACTTTATAACCCGCATTGGTATTAAAGACCCCACTGCCGGTTTTATTGTGTACCGCCGCCAGGTGCTCGAAACTATCGACCTTAGTAAAATACGCTTTGTAGGTTATGCCTTTCAGATAGAGATGAAGTTTGCCTGCCGCAAGCTGGGTTTCCGGATTACCGAAGTGCCTATCATATTTACCGAGCGTGTAGAAGGGGTAAGTAAAATGAGCAGCAACATTGTAAAAGAAGGCATCTTCGGTGTGCTTAAAATACAGTGGAACAGCTTTTTTAGCAGCTACAGAAAGCAATAGCTTTTTGGGTGGCTTTCAAAACCATGTTAACACCCACGTCGCGCAAAGACCTAACAAACAGCCATTTGCAAATTTCAATGTTAACACCCCTCCTGCCATAATTGTTAACCCCTCCTATGCGTTAAAAAGCAATAGCAATCTATATATATAATTCAAATAATATATATAGATTGCTATTATCTAAAACAAAACATCCGAAGTTTTAAAAACTTCGGATGTTTTTGCATTATAGTTTACGGAGTAAAAAACACCTCGTATTCGTAGGTCAGTGTTTTCTTTTCGCCGGCGGCAAGTTTTACTTCCCATTTAATTTCGCTGGCCGGGTTAATGTAGGTGTACGAGTTTTTCTTTGTCACCTTACCATCGTTGCTCTGGCCAAGCACGGTACCGGTAAGCGCTTTGGTAACGGTTATGGTAGCTTCTTTACCCTGGTAGTTTTCTACATTCACGATACCTTTCAGCACTACTTTGCTGTAGCTTACCTTACCTATCTTTTTAGCGTTATCCTCGCGGGCCTTCTCCTCTTCCTGGTTTTTCATTATCACATCTATAGCCTTGCTTAAGCGGATGTTGGTAGTAGCACCCACCGGTGTGTATTTAAGCTCATCCTGCGCTACAAACTGCTCTTTTTCGTTTACCACCATTACCGAGGCTGTAGTAAGCGGCACGGCAGATACATTCTTTATTTCCAGCGAGTGGAACACATCGTAGGTCTTTTCCTCTTGTAGTACAAAGCGGTTATAAAAATAGTTGGTGGCATCGGCTATCGTACCCTCGTACTTATCTTTATAATCTACACTGGCGGCAAAAATAGGGAACGTACCCTTGGTTTGCTCTGCCAATGTAATTTTGCCCAGCTTGTATATATACATATCGCCGGCTTTCTCGCCCTCGGTAGTAAAAGAGCTTTCAAAATAGGCATCGCCAGCGGCTCCGCTGTTCATGGTAGTTCTTGCATTTGAAAATGCCTGCATGGCAGCATTGCTAAGCTTATAACTGCCAACAGGTACTTCGTTTATACTACTGATATAATCGTAGGTAATAGGGTCTAACTGGCCGCTGTGTATCATTTGCGGTGCGCCCACTACCAGTTCAGTTTCGGCATCTTTCAGGTCTTCGGCAAAGTTTTCTACCACGGCTTTCATTTCCAGGCGGGCAGCTTTATCGCTGGTAAGGCGCAGGTAGTAGCTGGGTATCCAGTTAATGCCACCGGTCATGTGTACCTGTTGCAGGTTAATGTTATCGGCAGCCTTTTCGGGTTTTAGCACCGCCATACGCTTAATACTATCGGCCATGTAAAAGGCCGATGGCTCTTCTTTAAAGTCGGCCTGGTAAATGCTGTTGGCGTTCATTACTATGGTGCGGCCCGCATCGGTAGTAAAACGCACTATACCGCTGTACAGGTCATACGAAGTTACCTTACCGGTTACCGTTTTATCTATCCCCTGCGTAGGGGTATAGGCCAGCGTAACCTGCTTATTGGGGTTACCGGCCAGGTATTGCCATACCTCTTTGGCTACCGCCTTGCTTTTTAGGGTATCGTTACGGAACACTATGTTTTTAATAGTATTATCCTTACCGGCCCCTATAAAGTACGTACCAAACTGCGTTTGCCCGGGTATAGGTAGTTTAACGGTGCCGTCTTTTACGGTGGCGTTACCTTCTTTCACCACCATAGCGGTGCTGTTTTTAAATATGGTTACTTTTTTAACGGG
>CAYREY010000044.1:0-40522 GCA_964423405.1 uncultured Chitinophaga sp.
CGCCTGTACCACCGCTTGCCATAAAAATTGCCCTGGGCGAAATGAGCGATATGCTACTACAAAGCCAGCGCTGCAGCGCCGATAAAATTGTAAAAGCCGGCTACCGTTTCAGGTTTGCCGATATAGATAAGGCGCTGAAAGACATTTACACGAACCGGTAATAGTTGTTGCTACTTAATCACCAGCGGCAATTGTATATACGATGCCAGTTGGGCATTGCATTTAACGGTAAAGTTTTCGGGCTGTGGTTGCGGCAGGTTAAAATGGCCCTTGTCGGCACCGGCTATACATACACGTACACTGTGCTCCTTTTTAAACTGGTACGAAATAGGCAGCAAATCAAACTCCAGCTCCATCAGTTGCCCGGGTACAACCGGCAACAGGTCGGCGTTTTCAAATGTATGGTCGGGGTAAGGGGTTTTGTACAAGGCATCATCTTTTACCTTGCGGTGCATAGGGCGCAGCATACCCTCGGTAACGTAGGTAACCTTACCATCGGGCGCTACATCTTCCAGGTAGCAGAATACCGTAGCATCGGTAGCATCGGCAGCCAGTTGCAGTTTAACCACCGGGTGCCCTGTAAGCTCGGCGGCTTCATTAAGCGGTGCAGCGGTAAACGTCAACAGTTTTTTATCTTCTTCGGCCCGGTTGCTGTAATTGGTGGGGCCATTCATATACAAAGTGGTCACGCTGTTCCAGCGCGAGGTATTACCGGTAGTAGCCGTGTAATCTATCTTATAGTTTAACTCACCTTCTTTTATGGCATCAGCCGTGCCGGCCAGTTTATTATCGGCCGATAGGTACAACTTTACTTCGCGGGTGTTGCGCACAGGCCAGGTGTTGGCAGTTTCCCATGCTTCTTCGCCCACCGTGTAATAAGAAATAGCCGGCTCTGTATTAATACCGTTCTCTATGCCTTTCAGGTAATAGTCGAAAAAACGCAGCATCTCCAGCTCTATATTAAAGCCCACCTCTTTGGTTTCGGCGTAGGGGCTTACATTGCCGTGCGGGCCATGGTCCCAGGGGCCTACCAGTACTTTCACCGTGTTGCTGGTGTTCATGTATCCCTCTACACACGATTTGGCCAGTGCACCATCGTACCAGCCGCCTATACGGTAAATAGCCGTACCGCTGTTTTCAATTTTGCGGGTGTAGTTGTATATGCTGAATTCATCTGCAGCAGCATTGGCAAAAGCCTGCACATCATCGCGGTAGCGCACCGTTTGCAGGCCCGAAAAAACATCGAAATTATTTCTGTGGTTCTCTACACACTGCTCCAGCATTTTGCCGCCTTTATCTTTATGTACCGGGTGTATGCCTTTAGCCAGTTTAGCCCTGCCACCAAAGGCAGCAAAGTTGTTGTTATCCAGGTTTTTGGTGGTATAGCCCCACACCTCTACAAAGGGGCCCTGGCATACCCCACCGGGAAACATAATGTAATTGTACAGGTCGTAAATATTAGAACGAGGTATGCAGGCCTTTACCGCAGGGTGCTGGTTAACCAATAGCAACTCGGCAGTAGTACCCAGGTACGATACCCCGGTGGTACCCACCACACCGGCACTCCAGGGTTGTGCTGTTATCCAGTTCACTATATCCCTACCATCTGCTACCTCTTCGGGGCTAAACTCCATACGGCGGTTACCTTCCGATGCACCAGTACCGCGCACATCTACCACTATACAGGCATAACCATGGCTGGTAAACAGTTCTACCTCGCTTTTATGCACTACGGTAAACACCGGATCTACCACCAGGTTAAACGGAAACTTAGCCTGCACCGAACGAACGTAACGGGTAAGGTAAACTATGGCAGGTATCTTCTCTCCATCTTTTAGCTTTTTGGGCAGGTACACATCTACCGCTAGTTTTACGCTATCGCGCATGGGCACGTAGCAGCTTTTGTATTCAAAGCCATCGTACTGCGGTGTAGTATAGCCTTTGTACTGACCGGGGCGGCTTATTTGGGTAGCGTTAACTACAGGGTCTTTTTTATTGCCGGCAAAGGCCATGGCAACAACGCTCAACAGCAGCAAAGCAATAGCAGCGAAACGGGGGAATTTCTTCATAGTGTGGTTACGGGGATTTTGTAACCGCATGGACGAAGAACAAGAGCAGATATTTTTAACCGGCCGAAAAAAATTTACAGCCCGCTTAAACAGGTAATAGCAACGCTACTACTGCTGCTTTAAAAAAGTATAGTCGGATATAAGGTTACCCTGCTCGCCGGTAGTGTACTGAGCAATTAAAAAATAGCCTTTGCTTTTTAGCTTATTAATAGTGGCGTTAATAGTGCGCAGGTTTTCCAGTTCGTTCTTTTCGCTGTAAGCCAGCAAGGGCACCTCTTCGGTTTTGCCGTCTTCGTACACTATAAATATTTTGGCAGAGATATAGCCGGTACCAAAACTTACCGATTTATTACAATCGAACACCCGCACCGTGGCATAACCACCGGTGGCAGGGGCCTGTGCTTTGGTTACCCGCGGCAGGGCAAAAAACAATACAGCAGCTAGCAGAAAAACAATACGTTTCATGTATGGTAGGTATTTGGGGTAATTACAATCAGGCAACAACTGCGCCACCTTTTTTGGCCCTTTCATAACTCACTTTACCATCTTTTATTCTCTCTACACGCGAGAAAAGGCTGTAGCGCTCATCAAACAAAAAGGCAAAAAGCAGTTTGGTCCAGCTGGTATGGTATTTCAGCGTATCGTAATACTCGGGGGCCAGGGCACGTAGCTTAGGCAGGTTGTTCCACGGTATAGAGGGAAAATCGTGATGCTCGTTATGGTAGCCTACATTAAGCGCTACTATATTAATAGGGCCATAGTAGCTGGCGGTTTCCTGCGCCATGTCGTAGGTATAGTGTTCCTGAATCCAGCGGGCACCTACCGGGTGCAGGCCTATAGAAAAGAAGAACGAAAACACCAGATACAGCAAACCCCACCAGCCACAGAAATAAACAATAGCCGCATCGTAGGCTATGGCGGTAAACAGGTTTACAAAAGTCCAGGTACTAAACAGCTTAATGGCTTTAAGGCGCGGCGGGCGGGTAACCTGAAACACGGGAAAAAACAGCAGCCAGAAAGCCTTGCCATACCATTTGTTACCTATCAGTTTGGCCTCCCAATCACTGGCCAGGTCGGCATCGTATTCATAGTCGCCCTGGTGAGCGTGGTGCTTTAAGTGGTACACATTAAAACCCATGGCACCGGGTACCAGGTTGGGCAGGTCGGCAAAAATAGCTACCCAGCGGTTCCATGTTTTGCTGGTAAACACCAGGTTGTGCGTGGCATCGTGAATGATTACGTACATGCAGTGATTGGCAAAGGCACCTACACCATAAGCTATCAGCAGGCTAAGCCACCAGTAACCGGCACCCAGGTGCCCCATGGTATAGGCCAGCGATGTTTGCAGTACCAAAACAAAAACAAGTATTAGGGCCGTGTAAGGGTTTTTACCCATTAGCTGGCGCACCTCGGGGTGTGCTTTTAATATGGCACGTGTACGCTCGGGGTGTGGCTGGTCGAAATTGGCCTGATGAAAATTTACTGGCATAGACCGGCAAATATAAGCCAGACCGGCTTACGTAGGTATGGCTGGCTTAAAATATTGAAAAACAACATTTTGCAACACTATTTTCGCTCAATACTTACCTGGGTTGGGTAAGCAAACTCTATACCTGCCTGCTTAAATTTTTGCAGCACCTGCAGGTTAATATCGGTTTGGGTAGCATGATTGTCGCTCCCCTTTTTAATAAAATAGGTAAAGTTTATATCGACCGATGAAGGCGAAAATTTTTCGAGAAAGATAATTGAATCGTAATGATTTACATCGGGCGAATGTTCAATAATAGCTTTAAGAATGGTGATTGCCTCGTCTATCTTTTCGGTGGGCGTTTCGTACGGCAGCGATAAGTGGTTTATTATACGCTTGGCTGGTTCCAGTGTAATGTTCTCTATCGCATTATCGGTAAACTGAGCATTGGGTATAGTTATTACCCTGCCGGCCCCGGTGCGTATGCGCGTGCTGCGGATGCCGGTATATACTACGGTGCCTTCAATCTCTTTAATGCGGATAACATCGCCTATGTAAAAGGGCTTATCTATAAACACTACCAGGCCGCCGATAATATTCTTAACCGTATCCTGCGCAGCAAGTGCCAATGCCAAACCACCAATACCCAAACCGGCAATCAGCGCGCCTACATCAAAGCCGGCGTTGTTTAACCCTACCACTATACCCAGCGCCCATATCAGTATTACCGAGGCACGCTTGGCCATCATTACAATCTGCCTGTCGCTTTTTCCATCGGCACCTTCTACGTTGTGGCGAAAATAGTATTCGATAAATCCACGCACTATACGGGTAAGCAGCCAGGTAACAGTAAGGGCTACCATTAATACAAAACCGCGGTGTACATAGCCGTTAACCAGCTTAGGAAACTCCAGCAGTTTTAACGCATAGCGGATACCAATTAATATAACACCCAGTGCAATAGGAGCATCTATCCGCTTAATTATCAGGTCGTCTATATCGGTATCGGTTTTCTCGGTGTACCGTTTAAGTATTTTGCTTATCAGCCAGTATATAAGCCGGGCAAATACCACCGATGCCACTATGATAGATAACGAGAATATCCAGTCGTACAGCGTATTGTTATAAATCTTCTGATTAAAAAAATTGAGAAACATAGTGCAATGATAAGCACAAATGACAATTGTTGGGAACTACGGAACTGTAACCAGCTAATCAGTTGCTTATTGTTTAGCAAAAAATCACATACCGATTATTCTAATTTTACTTTATTTGATTTAAATCAAATATCTATTGCTAACCTAAAAGAACACTATGCTTAAACTAGTTAACCTTAGCCTGATTTTATTTCTTACCGCTACGTTGTATGCCGGCAACGTTAATGTAAAAGCAACCTGGGGGCCCGAATACTATGCCCCTAAAAGGCATCAGCCGGTAGCTTTTCTGGGCGATCTTAAAAGGGGATTCATTCAGATAAGCCACCAGCAGGGTAAAATGCTAACCATTCAATCATTTTCACCAGCACTTAGCCTTAAAGGCGAAAAACCGGTTGATTTAAAAAACCTACCTAAAGATTACGACTTATTGGAGTGCCTGGAATGGGGCAATAAATATTACTTGTTTTATTCTACCTGGGAGAGAAAAGAAGCTAAAGAGCGCTTATACGTTCAGGAGATAAGTGTAGAGAAGGGAATGCTGATAGGAGCATCGAAAGAGTTGATAGCCTGCCCGCAGGTTTGGGGCGATTTAACAATGTCGGGGTTCTATCGGTTTCATACCAGCAACAAATTTAAGTTACAGTTAAGCGGCGACTCAAGTAACCTGGGAATATTTGTACACTACCGTCCGCAGGAGAAAGGCGGGGCAAAAGAAAACAGCAAGTATGGTTTCTGGATGTTTGATAAGAGCTTTAAACAGGTATGGCAGCAACCACAGGTAGCCATGCCCTACTCGCTTTACAAAATGACAGTAGAAGACTACACCATAGATAAAGCCGGAAATTTCTTATTTCTCACAACCGTATACAATGACGATACAAGAAAAAAGATTGTAGATAATGCCCCCAATTTTCATTTCGAGATACTGAAAGTTGGTTCAGGCTCCCAAAAACCAACCATTATACCTTTAAATGTGAGCGACAAATATGTATCGCAGATATCTATGTTTCAGGATCTTCAGGGCAACCTGGTATGTTCGGGATACTATGCAGTGCCCGATAAAAAAGGCAAACTGATTAATGGTGCAAATATTGACGGATCATTTGTACTGCGCCTGAACCCTGCGGGCGATAAGTTTGAAAACATACACAAAGGAATTTATGAACTGCCCGATGAAATATTAAAGCAGTTTGAAAGTGAGCGCGCTAAAAAGAAAATGGAGAAGAAAGATGCCAAAGGAGAAGAAAACACCGAAGAAGATCTGGTGCTAAAGCAGATAATATTTGATGAAGATGGCTCACTTACACTTATTGGCGAACAATCGTACTATGTAACCTACAGCTACTACAATGGCAAAACATGGGTTACCCGCACTGTGTACTACCGTAACGATATTTTTGTACAGCGCATCAGCAAATCCGGAGAACTGCTCTGGACCAAAAAGATACCCAAAGCACAATCGGGTGGCTCTACCATTGGGTTTAGTTTCAGAGTAACCAAGCACAACGACAACTACTATTTTCTGTTTATGGATAACCCCAAAAATGCCAGTATAAGCAGCAGCCAGGCTCCTGCAACTTTTGGTGGTGGCTACGGTGGGGTACTATCATGCGTTAAAATAAGTGGCGAAGGGCAAATGGATAAAACAACACTCTTTGACTGCAAAAAACTGGACCAGCTGATTACCCTGGAGCAGGGCGATTGGTTAAGCTCAAACGCTTTTGTTATCAGCTCGGTAATGGGTACCAACGGCCCTAATGACCGCAACAAACTTTGTTTGATAAAATTTGAATAGCAGTAGTTTACTGTATGTTACAAATAAGAAAGACACTCATTGGTGAGTGTCTTTCTTATTTGTATTAATCATATCGCTGTATTACTCGCCTGAAGAAGAGGTAGATGAAGAACTGGTATAATCTACTGGAGTAACGGCTGTGTACGACGAGTAAGCACCCGGGGTAACACTCGCATCGTTGGTTTGTACATATTCGTTGGTGGTAGTATTTACATAGTTGTAATCGTAGCCGCTGCTTAGTTTGTAGGTGTTGCCATCGGCATCGCCATACTTTGTTTCCTCACGCATTGCATCTACAAAGCGTTCGTGGCTACCATCCTGTATGCGCTGTTGTTCGGCCCAGCCGCTGGTGTAGTCGGCACCGCCACCGGTAGTATAGCCGGCAGTGGTTGCACTGCCTGCCGATGGGTTGTAATAACCACCGGTTTGCATACCGGCATTGTAGCCGCCGGTGTTGCCTTCGTAGTAGCCACCCTGCTGGCCACCGGTGTTATAGGCATTATAGTTTTCAGCTTCATCGTTACCACCAAACCAGCTATCGAAATAGCCCCCACCCTGTTGCTGTGGTTGTTGCTGGTTGTAACCCTGCGGCATTTGCCGGCCCGGCATACTGTGTTGTATCATTTGCTGCTGATCGGGCATATTCATCATTGGTGCCTGGCTGCTTTGTGCCATATATGATACCGATTTAGCACCAATTACCAATGCAGCCGAAGCTATCATAATGGTGGTTTTGTGTGCTGCGAAGAATGTTTTAATTGCGCTCATGGTGTTTAGATTTTAATATGTTTTTGAATAATTGTTGTATGCCTATTTATACCGCAAAGATGGGTGATGCGTTACAGCAAAAACATCCCCCATGAGGGGGAAATGATTCTGGAAGTAGAAATGCGGATTTTAGATTAAACAGCCAAAGTCAGAAATACGAACAGCCATTAGGATTGTCCTAATGGCTGTTTGCGTTTATCTATCTGTTCAATCCAAAATCTGCATTCCCCAATCTCCAATCGCTTTTATCCCAGCAGTTTCTGGTTCAGTGTTTTAGCAACGGCTTCGGCAGCGCAGCTTACATGCAGCTTGCTGTATATTTTTTTGATGTGTGTTTTTATGGTTTCGCGGCCCAGAAAAAGCTGGTCGGCAATCATTTTAAGCGAGTTGCCTTTTACCAGCAAGGCCAGTACTTCTTTCTCGCGGTCGGTAAGGTTGTAATCGTTTTGCGAAACTACCGGTTGCTGAAAGTGGAACATTACCTTACGGGCAATACTGGGGGTCATTGGCGCGCCACCTTCGTTTACTTCGCGCACTGCATCTATCAGTTTGTTAGGCTGTGTATTTTTAAGCAGATAGCCCATAGCGCCTGCACAGATAGATTGAAACACCTTATCATCTTCATCAAAACTGGTAAGCATGATAATGGGCAGGTCCGGAAATTTTTCGCGCAGGCTTTTTACGGCTGTTATGCCGTTGATACCCGGCATATCTATATCCATCAGCACAACATCGGGTTTGCTTTCGGTTACATTTTCTACCACGTTCAGCACATCGGGGTAGCTGCCTGCCAGGTCGAACCCCGGTGTGGTTTCAAATAAAATTCCAATGCTCTCGCGAAAGCGTTTGTTGTCGTCAAATATGGTTAGTCTTATATCGGGCATAGTGCTTAAAGTTATAGTTACTAAGTTAGAAATATGAATTAATACAACCAGTTTAAAAGTAAAAGTGTTTTAAAACACAAAACCCTGCCGTGTTCCTCACAGCAGGTTTGTGCATTAGCCTCAGGGTTCGTTACCACAGGGGCAATGTTTCAGTTTAATTACGGTTGGCAATAACATCGTTGTTGTTTTGATTGTTTACAATAAGGGCAGTTGCCTTCAGGCCTATAGCTATCTGGTTTCCATTGCCCTGTTCGGCTATTATAATGCCATTTTCGTCGCAGTACACCTTACGTACATTATTGCTGGTAAAGGCAGAATTGCTGGTGTTAAAGGTTTTGCAATCCAGACCTTGTATCATTACCAGGCCATGCTGGCTGGTGCCTGCAAATACTCGGCCTCTTTCATCGCAAGCTATAGAAGTAAAATGGTTAGTAGGCAGGTTTGCATTCTCTGTGCTGATAACTACAAACCCTGCACCATTAAAACGTACTATACCGTTATCGGTAGCTATATAAACATATTCATTTGCCGTAGCACAAATACCAGTAATATGGTTAGATGGGAAAGCAGAATTTTGGGTAGTAAGATGAACATACTTACCATTAATACGGTTTATCTGGTATAGGCCATTGTTGGTAGCTACCCAGGTACTGGTTTGGGTTTGCACCTGTGCTACTATTTTTTCGCTTGCCAGTATGCTGCTCAGGTCGGCAGAGCTTTGTGCGTTGGCAATCATAAACGGAAAGAACAGATATTTAATAACGGCTACAGGCTTAAACAATGCTTTGGCGATAGTGATAAAGTTTTTCATGTTGTTTTGATTTTTGTTGCTGTTTGTTTTATGCCATTGTTTACTGCAAAGGTGCGGCACAAGTTGCAGCATGTGTATCCCCCGATAGGGTGAAAACCCCTAAATTGCTTAAAGGGGACTTAACAGCCGTACGAATACGGATTGCTGAAGTGGGAAGTGGGATTTAAAGGCAAATACAACTAATGATTTCACGACAATACAATGTACAAATACAAAAAGCCCGCTACGTTCCTCGCAGACGGGCTTTTTTGCTTATACAGTAATAGCTTAGTTAGTTGCAGTTACATCGGTGGCAGGTTGCTGAGCGCGTATCAGTATCATAGTGCTGCTGCCCATAGCGGTATAGTCGCCATTGCCAAGGCATGCTATTATAAGGCCATTCTCATCCATATATACACGGGCTACAGTATTAGTAGTTAGCTCTGAATTGCTTTTATTGAAAGTTTCGTACCGGTAGTTCTCCATCATTACCAGCCCGTGGTTTTGTGTGCCTATAAACAGGCGGCCACGTTCATCGCTGGCTATAGCAGTAAGCTGATTGGTAGGCAGGTAGCTGTTTTCGGTGGTTAATTGCAGGTACGATACCCCATCAAAACGAAACAGGCCTTTATCGGTAGCTACATACACATTGTCGCCTGCTACGCAAATACCTTTTACATGGTTAGAGGGCATTACCGAGTTGGCTGTAGTAAGCTGTACAAACTTACCATTGCTTTTGTTTATCTGAAATAAGCCGTTATCGGTACCTACCCATATATGGTAGTTGGTTTCGGTTTGTGCGGTTACTTTTTCATTACCAATTATAGTAGTTAAATCGGCAGAGGTAGCGGCGGTGGCGCTTAATACAAGTGCGTAAAAACAGATGATAAGCAGTACTGATTTTAACTTTGCGGTGTTTGAGCTAAGGTTTTTCATTTGTATGTTTTTTGATGTTTGTTTAATTGCTTCCGTTTACCGAAAACGTAACATACAAGTTGCACTATGTGCATCCCCCGATGGGGTGAAACAAAATACAGCCCCCTAACCCCAAAGGGGGTTTAAGTACCAATACAGAAATGGGACAATAATTAAACGGTTACTGTAGTTACCGTACCTGCCGGCGATGATTCTATCTGGTATTTTGCTTTTACCTCTTCGGCGCGGAAACGCATATTTTTAATACCGTTACCGTTTTTGCTGGTGTAGTTATTTACATCAAACCCTTTACCATCATCGCGGATGATGATACGCAGGTGTGTTGTATCTTTCTTAACATCTATATACAGATTTTTACCGCCGCTGTATTTTATGGTGTTATACACGGTTTCTTTAAAAATTAAGAAAATGTTTTTGCGTTGCTCCATGCTCAGCTTTACATCTTCGGCATTGGTATCGGCATTAAAGTTGAGTTGAATTTCGGATGATGCTACCAGGTCGCCGGCAAATACACGCATGCGGTCCATCAGATGTTTGGCAGCATCATTTTTAGGGTTTACGCTCCATACAATATCGCTCATATTCTCAATCATCTCGCGGCTGGTATCGCCAATTTTAAGCAACATGCTCTGCGCTTTCTCGGTTTTGTCTTGCTGCAACAGTTGCTTAGCCGCTTCGCTAAACACCGATATACTACCCAGTGTACTGCCTATATCATCATGCAGGTCGCGGGCTATTTTATTACGTATAGCCTGTAGCTTTAAAAGCTGGCTGATACGGTACCGGTAAAAAGCGTAACCCATACTGGCCAGTGCCAACATACATAAGGCAATAAACCACCAGGTATAGTAAAACGGCGTAGCTATTATAAAATCTGCCAGTTGCCTTTGTCCACCATACTGCCCCGCCGGATTGGTAACACGCACCAACAACTTATAATGGCCCCAGGGCAGGTTGGTGTACTTTATATTACCATCCTCGCTGCTACTCCAGGCATCTTCCATGCCATCCAGTTTGTATTGAAAACGCACCATTTGTGGCGAGGTAAACTGCAATGCACTAACAGTAAAGTTAATGTAACGCTCATTCGATTTAAGATGCGTAACACCATGCATCGCATCGGTCCAGAAACTTTTGCCAAACACATTCATATCGGTAAGGTATAGCGGTGGAAAGGCCGTACTAAATTCAACCTTATCGGGTTTATAACTGTATAGCTTATTGCCGGCAGCAAAGCTTACCCAGCCATCGGTTTCGTTACTGAAATAAGAGCACAAGCTGGCGTTGGCAGTGCCATCGTTCACATCCAGGTGAAAGAATTTTTTACTGGCACGGTCAAATACCTCCAATCCATTTTTTGTAATAATCCAGATACGGTTTCTTCTATCGGCGTGCATACCCAAAAACACCCTGGATGAAACCGGATTTTCCGGTACATACTGCGTAAACCTCATACCATCATACTCTGCCAGGCCGGCACCGCCCATAGTAACAAACACATGCCCATCGCGGGTACAGAGCACATCGGTTACATCGTTAGAGGGGAGGGTATTAGGGTCAGAGGGGTTATTCAAAAAACCTTCAAAGCTTTGTACATCCAGAGCCGCTCCGCTTTTACGTTTATACAAACCTGCGGCGGTAGCGACCCAAAGGTTACCCTTGCTATCTTTTGCTATACGGCGGGTAAGATAACTACCCAGCCCGCCCGGGCCACTTCTCTGATAACGCGAGTATGAACCATCATCAAAATTGAAAAAACCCAATCCATATCCCAATGCACATATCCATGCTCCATGGTTACCCTGCACCTCATCATACAACATTTGTTTTACCTGATAAATACCGGCCTGGTAAACAATTTTCTTACAGCTATCGGGCATGGGTAGCTCTGTAAACTTAGCTGCTCCTTTCTTCCAGCGAAAAAAACCATTCTCTGTACCCAGTAAAAAGTCGGTTTCATCTAAAGGCAACAGGTAGTCGGGTATCTGTTCTTTCCCTTTATCGGCAAACTGTATGTTGCGGAATGTCAATTGAAATTCATCGCTCAAAAACATGCCCTTGTTGGTATTAACGGCAGCGCTGCCATCGGCAAAGCGGTACACATTTAATGTACTGCCATCGTACTGCCAGTCAGAAAATTCCGTTTCATTAAACAACCATGTCTTTACATCATATTTGGCCAACCCACGCAGGGTACCTACCCACATAATACCACGGCTATCTTTAAAACAAGCTGTTATCCGGTTAGATGGAACAGCGTTTGGGTCGGCCACATTGCGGCGAAAAGGTGTTACCTGTCGCGTATTTTTATTAATTAAAAACAAGCCCGACCCCCTGGAACCAACCAGCATATTGTTACGATTATAATCTGCCACACAGGTTAGTTCATCATTGGCTCCGGTATATACATCGGGCACTGAGCCGGGTTTAATTTCCTGCACTAACAGGTCGGGGCTCCAGCCGGTCATCCATAGCCGTTTGCCATCTAAACAAAAACGGGTAATGCTGGTATTAGAACGCATAATCAAGGCATCGCCTGTTTTCTTGTCAATCTGGTAAACAATGCCGCTGTTCAGTATGCTGAAATAAAACTTATCACCTGCGCTTAGCATATTATGTATCCAGGTTTGGCGGTCACCCGGTGCAGATAGTGCATTACGTGGGTGAAACCCGGTTGTGTTGTAGTTCCAGTAAGTAAACTTTAGTGTTTTCTTATTTAAGAAAATACCCGGCACTACTTCAGCACCTATTGCCAGGTAGGTATCATCCCAGTCGGCCACACAATTTAAGCGGTTAGTAGCTATCGTGTTCCTATTGGCAGGGTCGTTTTTAAACTGGCGGAATTCTTTACCTGCCGGGGCACCGGCATCGTAGCGGGTTAAGCCGCCATCTTTGGTAGCTATCCAGTAAATATGTTGGGCATCCTGGGTAACGCTTACTACAAAGTTGCCCGATAGTGAGTTGGTATCTTTAGGGTTGTTGCGGTAGGTTTTAAATATCCGCCCATCAAAACAGTTAAGCCCATCTTTTGTACCCACCCACAAAAAGTGGTTATGGTCTTCGTACAGACAAGTTATTTCGTTAGAGGTAAGCCCATTGCGGGTAGTAAATGTTTCGAAACGCAGTTGTTGTGCAAACACCAACTGAGCCATACACATACAAAAAATTATGCTTGCCGTACGAAACAACTTCATTGCTGGTGAATGTACAATTTTCGGAGAAAACCACCCTGTTACAAGTATGTGGTACCATGTTAGAAACCTAGCAACAAAAAATCATAAGCAATTGATTTTAAAATCATTGCAGAGTAATAAATAGCCTCACAGTAATAAAAACGGGCCTCACTTTGTTTAGTTATTGCCAACTGCACAAAATACATTTGAAACGCAAACCGGCTACACCAACCAATGAACAAAGTATATACTCTACCTACGCAACTCATCAAAAAAACAACGGCACTGTTACTACTATGGTTAGTTTATGCCAGTGTAAACGCACAGACAGAAACCTTAAACCCGGTAAGCCCCTTCTGGAAAATAAAAGGCAACAGCGGCACTAACAGTGGGTCGCATTTTGTAGGTACTACTGATAATATATCGCTGCGCTTTAGGACCAACAATGCAGAGCGACTGGTAATTGATAGTAACGGTTTGGTAGGCATAGGTGTTGTTTCGCCGGTACGAATGCTGCACATAGGCGGGCTTGCCAATACTATTCGCGTAGGCGGGCTTGGTACCGGAGGTACATTTATAGCCGCGCCATCGGCCATTACACATAAACTTTTATATGCCGATGCCAACGGAGATATTGCCGCCATACCTAATGGCAGCGCAGGGCAATTGCTAATAATAAACGGCAGTGGCATACCGGCATGGACAACCGGCAGCGCGGGACCAACCGGCGCTACCGGCCCAACAGGAACTAATGGTGCAACTGGTTCGGCTGGTGGAACGGGAGCCACCGGCCCTACCGGTGCACAAGGTATTACAGGGCCCACTGGCGCAGCGGGTGCTACCGGTAGTGCAGGGCCTACAGGAACTAATGGTGCAACTGGTGCGGCTGGTGGAACGGGAGCCACCGGCCCTACCGGTGCACAAGGTAATACAGGGCCCACCGGTGCAGCAGGTGCTACCGGCATTGCAGGACCTACAGGAACTAATGGTGCAACAGGTGCGGCTGGTGGAACGGGAGCCACCGGCCCTACCGGCGCACAAGGTATAACCGGGCCTACCGGTACGGGCATTACAGGCCCCACCGGTCCATCGGGCTCGGCCAATGCCTGGGGGCTTACGGGTAACAGTGGCGTAAGTGCCACTACAGGCTTTATAGGCACTACCGATAACGTACCCTTTAATGTACGTGTAAACAACACACGCTCTGGCAGAATAGATAACACCAACCGAAACGCGACATGGGGATATACTGCAGGCACAAATATTACAGGAACAGATAACACCTTTGTAGGTAATGGCTCGGGTACTTTTATAACTGCAGGCTCGCGCAATACTGCAGTAGGTTCTAACGCACTAAATACAGTAAGTACCACCTTTAACAACGTATATGATAACGTGGCTATTGGTTACCGCGCATTGAACGATTTAACTGTGGGCGATAAGAACATAGCCATTGGCAATAATAGCCTTGCTACGCTGGACGGCGGCTGGTCGGATAATATAGCCATAGGCGACTCGGCTGGATACTCATTAGGATGGCAAGACAACCTGGCCATAGGCGTATCGGCATTAAAAAACGCCGATGATGTTAGTACCTGTATTGCTATTGGTAGCAGGGCGCTTTATAACATGAAAAATACAGGAAACCCCTACCTGTATGCCTATAACCTGGCCATAGGCCATCGGGCACTGGAAAACTGTACAAGCTCGAACGATTCAGCTGGCATATTTAATATTGGTATTGGCTTTAATGCACTGTTTGATAATACCAGCGGACACAACAATACAGTTGTAGGTATATTTGCTTTAGCAAACAATACTGCGGGGTTTCGCAATACTGGTATGGGCTACTATAGTTTGTTTAACACTACCACCGGACGCGGAAATACATCGTTTGGCCACATTGCAGGATATACAAACTCTACAGGATCTTTTAATACGTTTATAGGTTATGAAGCCAACTCAACGTCGGCCACACTAACCAATGCTACCGCTATAGGCGCCAATGCCACGGTTTCGCAAAGCAATGCCCTGGTACTGGGCAACAATGCCGATGTGGGTATTGGCACCTCTACACCGGCCCGTAAGCTACACGTAAGCGGTACCAGCAGCGGTGTACGTTATGGGGGCGTGGCTACAGGCGGCTCGTTTATAACCACACCTACAGCAACAACCGATAAATTATTATTTGCCGATGCCAGTGGCGATGTAAGGGCCATACCGGCAGGCAGCACCGGAGAAGTGCTAACACAGGGAACTACCGGCCCAGAGTGGACTGCAGCCGGTGGAGGCTGGCAGCTTACCGGTAACAGTACCACTAACAGCGGTACCAATTTTATTGGTACTACCAATAATGTTAGCTGGCGAATACGCACCAACAATACCGAGCGCATGGTGGTAGATAGCGTAGGGTATGTAGGTATAGGGGTAGCCCTACCCACCGTAGCGCTGGATGTGCTGGGCGATTTGACAGTAAGTGGCGATAACTCTACAACCGTACAAGTTAACACTGCCGAATCTAATGCTAACTATTCTACAATAGATTTCAGGCGTGCGAGGGGAACCCTAACAGCACCTACTGCATTGATTAGTGGGAATAACCTGGGTGGATTACGGTTTTGGGGATATAACGGTAGTACATATGCCTTTGGAGGTTCTATACTGGTTTCGGCTACGGAAGGATTTAGCAGTGCCAGTTATGGAACAAAAATGTCATTTTCTACTACAAGAACAGGAACAAATTTAGCCCTGCCTAAAATGACGATAGACGGTGATGGCGACGTGGGTATAAATACAACTACCCCGGCAAGAACATTACATATTGGTAACGATACGAGCGGCATCCGCTGTGATGGCCTTAGTACCGGCGGCTCGTACATAACGCCACCCGCAGCCACCACCGATAAAATAATGTATGCCGATGCCAATGGCGACCTGCGCGCCATAGCTAATGGCAGCAACGGACAGGTACTTACCATAAGCAGCGGTGTGCCAACATGGGTAACCGGTGCTGCCGGACCTACCGGTGCAACCGGGGCTACGGGCGCAACAGGTGCAACCGGACCTACCGGGGCAGCTGGTTCAGCAAATGCCTGGGGATTGACAGGTAACAGCGGAGTAAGCGCCTCTACCGGCTTTATTGGCACTACGGATAATGCCAGTGTGCGTGTACGTACTAACAATACACAGCGAATGATAGTAGACAGTTTAGGGAACATAGGTATGGGCGTAGCGGCACCACTAACAAGACTACATGTAGATGGCGCATTAGCACTAGACTCATCGCTTGTTTCGGTTACCGGCAATTTTACTTTAACAGTAGGCAACCGCAGTTATATACGTATAACATCAAGTGTGGTGCCATCATCGGCTATAGCTACACTTGGCAATGGATTGACTATAGGGCAAATATTAATTATAGAAGCTACAGGAGGCGGTGGTACACTGGGGGTGCGCATAGCCGATGATGGTGCAACCTACAATACCCGTATGGAAGCCAACCGCGACCTGGTAGTAGGCGATACGGTAATACTACTCTGGAATGGTGTTAACTGGCTGGAAATTAGCTATACCGATACTTAAGCAGTTGGTCTACTCTGGCTTTTTACAATAATGGCTACGTTGTAAACTAGTAGGCTAAGTTAGGCCCCAGCCATCTTTCCATTTCGGCAACGCTCAGCCCTTTCTCTTTAGCCAGCGCTTCAACCTGGTCTTTCTGTATTTTACCTATGCCAAAATACTTAACGTGTGGCGAGGTAAAGTAAAAGCCGCTAACAGATGCGGTAGGGTACATAGCATAGCTTTCGGTAAGTGTAATGCCGGTGTTTTTTTCTACATCCAGCAGTTGCCATATCTGTGGTTTAAGTGTATGGTCGGGGCAGGCCGGGTAGCCCGGTGCCGGACGAATACCCTGATATTTTTCCTGTATCAACTCTTCGTTGCTAAGGGTTTCGTTGGCGGCATAGCCCCAAAACTCCTTCCTTACACGTTGGTGCATACGCTCGGCAAAGGCTTCGGCCAGGCGGTCGGCCAGTGCTTTAAGTAATATGCTGTTGTAGTCGTCGTGGTCTTTCTCAAATTTCTCAATCCACTTTTCTATACCTATGCCCGCCGTTACAGCAAAAGCACCAAAGTAATCATCCTGCGGCGCTACATAATCGGCCAGACAGAAGTTAGGCTGGTTGCCCGACTTTTTAGTTTGCTGACGCATAAAATCGAAATGTATGCCGTTGTTTATTACAATAGAATCGTTTACCGATTTGGCCGGAAAAATGCCGATGACTGCTTTAGCCGTAATCCATTTTTCGGCAATTACTTTTTTAAGCAGTGCCTGAGCATCGTCAAACAATTTCTTCGCCTCTTTGCCGTACTTCTCGCTTTCGAATATGCGTGGGTAAGTGCCGCTCATCTCCCAGGTGCTAAAAAACGGCGACCAGTCGATGTACTCTGCCAACTCTTCCAGCGAGTAATCATCGAATACTTTTACGCCTGTGATGTTGGGTTTTCTGAAATCTTCACGATCCCAGTCAATTTTCAGTTTATTGGCACGTGCCTGTTCCAGCGTTACATACTCAATATCGCTGCGGCGGTTAGCGTGTAGTTCGCGCATTTCTTCGTAATCGCGTTTTATACCGGCTACAAAGTTGACGCTTTCATCTTTACTAAGCAGGCTGCTGGCTACAGTTACAGCTTTACTGGCATCTAGCACATGCACCACGTTGCCAGAGTATACCGGTGCTACTTTAACAGCCGTGTGTAGCTTACTGGTGGTAGCACCACCAATCAGCAAGGGTTGTTTCATACCCAGGCGCTCCATCTCTTTGGCAACATGCACCATCTCATCCAGCGATGGGGTTATTAAACCACTCAAGCCAATAATTTGTGCGCCTTCTTCGCGGGCACGTTCCAGTATTTTATCGGCCGGTACCATTACGCCCATATCTATAATCTCGTAGTTATTGCAGGCCAGTACCACACCTACAATGTTTTTGCCTATGTCGTGCACATCGCCTTTAACGGTAGCCAGCAATATTTTGCCGTTGTTTTTAGCCGTATCGCCCGAGCGTTTCTTTTCTTCTTCCAGATATGGCAATAAATACGCCACGGCCTTTTTCATTACACGGGCGCTTTTTACTACCTGTGGTAAAAACATTTTACCGGCACCAAACAGGTCGCCCACTATGTTCATACCGGCCATCAGCGGGCCTTCAATTACCTCCAGTGGCTTAGGGTATTTCTGGCGCGCCTCTTCGGTATCTGCATCTATAAACTCTACTATACCTTTTACAAGGGCATGTGCCAGGCGGTCCTCTACACTACCGTTACGCCACTCCTCACTTACTACTTCAGTTTTATCTTTTTTCTTAACTGTTTCGGCAAAGGCTAACAGTCGTTCGGTAGCATCTTCGCGGCGGTCCAGCAACACATCTTCTACGCGCTCCAACAGGTCTTTAGGTATATCATCGTATACCTCCAGCATGGTTGGGTTAACAATGCCCATATCCATACCGTTTTTAATAGCATGGTACAGAAAAGCCGAGTGCATAGCCTCGCGCACCGGGTTATTACCGCGGAACGAGAACGACACGTTACTTACCCCACCGCTAATGTGTGCATGTGGCAGGTTCTCCTTTATCCATTTGGTAGCACGGAAAAAGTCGAGCGCATTCTGGCGGTGCTCTTCCATACCGGTAGCCACCGGAAATATATTCGGGTCGAAGATGATATCCTCTGCCGGAAAGCCCACCTCATCTACCAGTATGCGGTAGCTGCGTTCGCAAATTTCTATACGGCGCTCGTAGCTATCGGCCTGGCCTTTTTCATCAAACGCCATTACAATTACAGCCGCGCCATAGTTACGTATCAGCTTAGCCTGTTTTACAAACTCCTCTTTACCACCTTTCAGCGATATAGAGTTTACAATACCCTTACCCTGTAAGCACTTAAGGCCTGCTTCTATAATGTGAAACTTGCTGCTATCAATCATTACCGGTACTTTGGCAATATCGGGTTCGCTGGCGGTAAGGTTCAGGTAGCGCTTCATGGCATCTTCGCCATCCAGCATACCTTCATCCATATTCACATCAATTACCTGCGCGCCGCCCTGTACCTGGTCTAAGGCTACAGCCAGCGCATCTTCGTATTTATCTTCTTTAATCAGCTTTAAAAACTTAGCCGAGCCGGTCACGTTGGTACGTTCGCCCACGTTCATAAAGTTGCTTTCGGCGGTCATGGTTACGGGCTCTAATCCGCTTAGCTGCATAAATGGTATACGGCGTGGCTTGGTGCGCGGTTTATATTTTTCTGCCACGCGGCTAAACTCGCGTATGTGGTCGGGCGTGGTGCCGCAGCAACCACCTACTATGTTTACAAAACCGCTTTTACAAAAATCTTCAATATCGTCGGCCATCATCACCGGTGTTTCATCGTAACCGCCAAAGGCATTAGGCAAACCGGCATTAGGGTATACACTTACCCAGGTATGCGCTACGTTCGATAGTGTTTCGAGATACGGGCGCATATCTTTAGCGCCCAATGCACAGTTAAGGCCTATAGAAGTAAGGTTGGCATGCTTAACCGATATCCAGAACGCCTCGGTAGTTTGTCCGCTAAGGGTACGGCCACTGGCATCGGTAATAGTACCCGATACCGATACCGGCAGGTTAGTCCCCTTCTCTTCCTGCACCTGCATAATAGCAAACAGTGCCGCCTTACAGTTAAGGGTATCAAATACAGTTTCTACCAGCAGCCAGTCGCTGCCACCATCTATCAGGCCGCGGGCCTGCTCACTATATGCTGTAACCAGTTCATCGAAAGTAATAGCGCGGTAGCCCGGGTTATTTACATCGGGCGATATAGAGGCGGTACGATTGGTAGGGCCAAATGCACCCGCTACAAAACGCGGCTTGGCGGGGTTCCGTTTAGTATACTCTTCGGCTACCTCTTTAGCAATTTTAGCCGACTCGTAGTTCAGCTCATACGCCAGATGCTCCAGCTTATAATCGGCCTGGGCAATGGTGGTAGATGAGAACGTATTGGTTTCAATAATATCGGCTCCAGCTTCCAGGTATTGCGCATGTATCTCTTTAATTATCTGCGGCTGGGTTATGCTTAGTAAGTCGTTATTGCCACGCAGGTCGTGCGGGTGGTTTTTAAAACGTTCGGCGCGGAAGTCTTCCTCGGTAAGTGTATAGCGCTGTATCATGGTACCCATAGCACCATCCAACACTAAAATTCTTTTCTCAATCTCCTGCTCAAATTTCGATTTGGTATTACTCATACTCACAAAAACTTTATTGATCAAAAAAATGCTTTGATGTAGTTGCTTCAAGAAAGTAAGAGGGTTTGCAGGGAGAATTTGATTCTCTTATCTGGCAGGAATTGGCACCTTTTCCCATTAGGTGGGAGTGGTTGTCAAGACTTCGTCGGGCCTGTCCCTCAGTCTTTCTTGATAAGCAATTAATCAAAGAGCGGGGCAAATGTAATAAAGATGAACGATATTAGCTAACGTTGTTGTATAGCCCTATGAAAACGATAATAACCTTTTTCCTGTTGCTTTTTGTCCATAGCTGTTTTAGCCAACAGGTTTTAGTTAATTCACTAACCGTTACAGGCTTGGATACCACCAATTTTTACAATGATTACAACTTCCTATATCCATTCATTACTCATAGCAACGAAGCTGTACAAGACTCCATTAACTTTACTTTGCAGTCTGACTACCTGATTACAGATTCCAATGCCGGGCTAGATAGCAACAGCATAAAACTTCAGTTAAAACATACTGCCGGCGATGGGTTTACATTTCTAAGCTATGAGATATTGTTCACTTCCGGGCGTTTACTTGGTCTGGACATATTTGCCGAAGCATCAGGGGCTTACCCATATGGCTGGACAAACCACTATCTGTTTGATTTAAAAACAGGCCACCGGTATTTATTAGGTGAACTGCTGAACAACAGCAATAAACAACAGTTTGTAAGCGCTGTTATTACAACCATGAAAGACAGTATGAATTATTACACTATAGAGATAATGAACGAAATAACAGCTGGGCAGCGCGATTCAAGCGACTTGGATGATCTACGATATTTTCTGGATGAGTGTATGCTTAGTCAGGATAGTAGTCAAGTGCTTGACAACAACAACTACTATTTATTAAACGACACTTTACATATAGACCATTTTTGCACTTTCCCTCATGTTGCCAAAGCACTAGAACCGTACTTTACAATACCTTATACTGCCGATAAAACAAGAATGTATCTATTGCCGGAGATATACGAAG
The DNA here is from genome assembly GCA_964423405.1 of uncultured Chitinophaga sp. Lineage (GTDB taxonomy): Bacteria > Bacteroidota > Bacteroidia > Chitinophagales > LD1 > Bog-950. Next base: position 21,328 of record CAYREY010000044.1, read on the forward strand.
AATTGATTTCGCAAAAGGTAAAGAAGTAATTTTTCGCTTTTATCATTTTATTTGCACCCCAATGAAAGTAACCGAACATATAGCACAGGCCAATGGCAAAACCTTATTTTCTATAGAGGTATTACCCCCGCAAAAGGGTAAAACCATAGATGATTTGATAAAGGTAATAGAGCCGTTAATGGAGTTTAAACCACCGTTTATAGATGTTACCTACCACCGCGAGGAGATAATTTACAAAAAGCGGGCCGATGGTTTAATTGAAGAAGTGCCCCTGCGCAAACGCCCCGGTACCGTGGGTATATGCGCTGCACTTAAAGGCCGCTTTAATGTAGATGCCGTGCCGCATTTGGTATGTGGTGGCTTTACACCCGAAGAAACCGAAGATGCTTTATTTACCCTGCACTACCTGGGTATAAACAACGTATTGTTGCTACAGGGCGATGCCGATAAAAACCCTAAACAGGGCGCCAAACCTTCGGCGTATAAATACGCCAGCGACCTGGTACACCAGGTAGCACGTATGAACAAAGGCAAATTTTTGCACGAGGAAACAGAGAATGAGTTAAAGACTAACTTCTGCATAGGTGTTGCCGCTTACCCCGAAAAACACTTTGAAGCCCCTAACCTTAATACCGACCTGAAATGGCTGAAACATAAGGTTGATTGCGGTGCCGATTACATTGTAACCCAAATGTTTTTTGATAACAGCAAGTACTTTGCCTTTGTAGATAAATGCCGTGCGGCGGGTATTAACATACCTATTATACCGGGTATTAAGCCTATTGCCCAAAAGGCACAGCTTTCGAGCCTTAGCCGTATTTTCCATATAGATATACCTGAGGCACTGGCCGACGAAGTAGAAAATTGCAAAGATGATAAAGCAGTAAAACGTATAGGTATAGAGTGGGCTATAGAGCAAAGTAAAGAACTGAAAGCTGCCGGCGTACCCTGCCTGCACTACTACACCATGAGCCGCAGCGAAGCTACTATTGAAATAGCGAGGGCGGTGTTTTAAATGTGTTTTTATTGCGCGCAATTTGTTGTTTATTTAACGCTGCAACACAACATTTACATATTAGCACCATTATAAAATATAAACCCATAGAATGAGTGATTACTTAAGCTATAAACATTTGCTTGCCTGCCCTTATTCGTTATCTGAGTTGCGTTTTGAAGATGACAAGATAGTTTCGGTTCAGACCGGCGATGAGTATCCGATAAAAAACAACCAGCCGGATTTTCGCTTAAGGCGCGAAAAAAAAACCACCGTTGATATAACTCTCAATAAAGAGTCGAAGCAGATATATAACTTCAGTTACGATTTGTTAGAAAAAAACAGCAAGCCTGAGGTAGATTTTTCAGGAACTAATGTACCTTACCACTTATCGGCGGAACTAATCAGCTACTTTCCAAAACCCAAAAACGAAAATGCTGTAGTGCTTGACCTTGGTAGCGGTACCGGACTGCACCGAAGTATATGCGAGTATGCCGGGTATAAATATGTAGCTGCCGATTATGAATCGCGCCATGCCCCTATGTTAGCCGATGGACATGCACTTCCGTTTAAAGACAATTCGTTTGATTTTATTATTTCAATAGCCGTACTGGAACATATACAACATCCGTATGTAATGCTAAAAGAGGTGTTACGGGTATTAAAACCGGGCGGTAGGTTTATTGGTACAGTTTCGTTCCTTGAGCCTTTTCATGATAACAGCTATTATCATCATTCACATCTGGGCACTTTTAACTCGCTGGATGTTGCAGGGTTTGATATTGTTAAAGTAGCCCCCAGCCAGGGGTGGGATGGCCTTACAGCTATGGCTTATATGCATATATTCTCTACCATGAAGCCTGCTTTTCTTAATTTTTGGCTCAGTCCTGTAAAACTTGTGTATGGCCTTTGGTGGAAATACAAGCGCCTGAGAAAAAAACCACACTATCACCCTTTTACCGAAAAATATCAAACATTGGCTCTATCGGGTTCATTTGCTTTCGTGGCCGATAAAAAGATCAACAGTTAGTTTTAATTTTCTACAAAAAACAAACAGCCGAAATATAATTTCGGCTGTTTGTTTTTTGTACGGTGCTCTGCTGTAGAGAGAAGATAGGTGCTATGGTTTCTCCATCACCGTACCGCAGTTTTTACAGGTACAAAGTTCTTTGTTGTTATAGAATTTTTCCATTACACCGGGCAGGTCGTTTACAATATCATCTACCCGCATTTTCTCTTCGTATAGTTTAGTGCCGCAGTTTTCGCAGTACCACTGAAAACCATCCAGCACTTCCTTAGGCCGGGTTACTTCCATTACCAGGCCTACGGTGTTTTCGAAACGGCGGGGTGAATGTGGCGTGCCGGCCGGCAACAGAAATATATCGCCCTCTTTAATCGGTATATCTACAATTTTACCATCCTCTACAATCTTTAGCAACATATCGCCTTCCAACTGGTAGAAGAACTCTTCGGTTTCGTTATAGTGAAAATCTTTACGCTTGTTGGGGCCGCCTACTACCATTACAATAAAGTCGTCGTTGCCTTTGTAAACTACCTGGTTCATTACAGGTGGTTTAAGCAGGTGGCGGTGTTCGTCAATCCATTTCTTAAAGTTAAAAGGTCGGGTAATAGCCATGGCGTAATACTTTTAAAAGATGTATTAAAAATGGTTGCTGTATTTTTAAATTGCACCACAAAACTAAATTAAAAATGAATATTGACCTGACCGGTAAAAACGCCTTTGTGGGCGGCAGCAGTAAGGGTATTGGTAGAGCCGTAGCCGTAGAGCTTGCCAAACTGGGGGCTAATATTACCCTGGTAGGCCGCGATGAGGCTGCACTGGTGCAGGGACAAATTGATTTAAGTTTTATCAGCAAAGCTGAGCAACATCATGATTCGCTGGCGGTAGATTACAGCAACTGGGAGAAGGTACTGGCTGCTGCACAAAAACACCAGAAAAAAACCAACAAAACCTACCATATACTGGTAAACAATACCGGCGGGCCGGCAGGTGGTAAAATAATAGATGCACAAGAGGCCGACTTTGTAAAAACCTTCGAGGCACATGTACTAAACAACCACGCACTTACCAAGCTGTTTGTAGATGGCATGAAAGCCGATAACTACGGGCGTGTTATCAATATCATTTCTACATCGGTAAAACAGCCACTGGCTAACCTGGGTGTAAGCAACACCATACGTGCCGCCGTAGCCAACTGGGCCAAAACCATGGCTAACGAGTTGGGTAGCTATGGTATAACCGTAAACAACGTATTGCCCGGCGCTACCGAAACCGAACGACTGAAAGGCATTATAAAAGCCAAAATGCAAAAAACCGGTGCCAGCGAAGAAGCCGTACGCGCCGAGATGCTGAACGAAATACCTATGAAACGTTTTGGCAAAGCAGAAGAGATAGCAGCGGCCGTAGCGTTTTTAGCCACACCGGCAGCGGCATATATAAACGGCATTAACGTACCGGTAGATGGTGGCCGCACCGGTAGCTTATAATTACCCATGCTATGGAAAAACTTAGCAACTACATAAACGGCGAACTGGTAGCACCGGTATCGGGTGCATACCTTGATAATTACGAACCGGCAACAGGCAGTGTATACTCGCACATACCCGATAGCGACGAGCGCGATGTACAACTGGCGTATACAGCTGCCAGGGCTGCGTTTAGCCAGTGGAGCAACACCCCGCTGGAAGAGCGGATGATGTTGCTGATGAAGATTGCCGATGGTATACAACAGAATTTTGATGCCTATGTGGTGGCTGAAAGCAAAGACAATGGCAAGCCGCAAAAGCTGGCCCGTGCGGTAGATATACCCCGTGCTATCTCTAACTTCCGATTTTATGCATCGGCGGTGCAGCACTTTGCCAGCGAAAGCCACCACATGCCGGGCACCGGTATAAATTATACGTTACGCCAGCCTATAGGCGTGGTAGGTTGTATATCGCCATGGAACCTGCCGCTGTATTTGTTTAGCTGGAAAATAGCACCGGCCTTAGCTGCCGGCAATTGTGTAGTAGCAAAGCCCAGCGAGATAACACCGTATACGGCTTACCTGCTATCTAAAACGTGTATAGAGGCCGGCCTGCCCAAAGGCGTGCTGAACATAGTGCACGGATTTGGCGGTAAGGTGGGGCAAGCCATTGTAGAGCATGAGGATATTAAAGCCATATCGTTTACCGGTGGTACCGAAACCGGTAAGCGCATAGCTGCCACAGCTGCGCCTATGTTTAAGAAACTATCGCTGGAACTTGGCGGTAAAAACCCAACCATCGTATTTGATGATTGCGATTTTGAAGAGACCGTTAAGCAGGTAGTTACAGCATCGTTCAGTAACCAGGGCGAGATATGCCTGTGTGGTTCGCGTATTTTTGTGCAGCAATCTATCTATACAAAATTCCGCGATGCATTTGTGGCAAGGGTGAAGGCACTTAAAGTAGGCGACCCGAACGAAGACAACAGCAACCTTGGCGCTATTGTATCGGCACCACACAAACAAAAGATATTAGGGTACATACAGCTGGCACAGCAGGAAGGCGGCACCATACTTTGTGGCGGTAAAGAGGCCTCTGTAGGCGGACGATGTGCCAACGGCTACTTTGTAGAGCCTACGGTTATAGAGGGCCTGAGCCATACCTGCCGCACTAATCAGGAAGAGATTTTTGGACCGGTAGTAACGCTTACCCCTTTTGAAACCGAAGAGGATGTGCTGATGATGGCTAATAGCGTAAAGTATGGCCTATCTACCAGCGTATGGACCACCGACCTTAAGCGCGCGCACCGTATAGCCGAAAAAATAGAAGCCGGTATAGTATGGATAAACTGCTGGCTGGTACGCGACCTGCGCACACCCTTTGGCGGCGTAAAAGCCAGTGGCGTGGGCCGAGAAGGTGGCTGGGAGGCGATGCGCTTTTTTACTGAGCCGAAGAATGTATTTGTAAAAAGTTAAATTGACATAACTGATTTTCTATATCACTGATTAACCGCAAACCATGACCGACAAACTACCAACCCCAATGGGCCTGTACCCCGCCACCCGTAAAGTAGGCAACCTGTTATTTGTAAGCGGCATGGGCCCGCGCGAAGCGAACACCGATACCATACCAGGTTTAAAACTGGATAAACACGGCAACTACCTTGAGTTTGATTTTGAAGCACAGGTGCACTCCGTATTTAAAAATGTAAAAATAGCACTGGAAGATGCCGGCAGCAGCTGGGATAAAATAGTGGATGTAACTGTTTTTCTGGTGAACATGAAACGTGACTTTCAGGCATACAACCGCATATACGCCGAGTACTTTAAAGACAACCAGCCCTGCCGCACTACGGTAGAGGTAAACGCACTACCCAGCAGCATTGCCATAGAATTAAAAGTAATTGCCACCGTTTAATAATTGGCAACAACCGGTTTAATTTACATTATCAGCTCAACCCATGGCTCGGAAAAAAGCTCCTTCATCTTTTCCTGTGTGGGCACGTTACCTGTTGGTAACGGTGCTGCTTGTTTCTATTGGGGTATGGGGCTTCAATAACAAAAAGTATTTCCGCCGGGCCTACCGGTACTTTACGCATCACTATATTAAAACCAACTTTAAGCCTTCCGATTTTCCGGATGGTTACCGGATACATGGCATAGATGTATCGCACTATCAGGATGATATAGACTGGAACAAACTACATGCTATAGACCAGTATGGTGATACCATAGGTTTTCGTTTTGTATTTATAAAAGCCACCGAAGGGCTTTTGATAGAAGATGTACTGTTTGACGAGTATTGGGATGAGGCCGCCGACCGCAAACTTACCCGTGGTGCCTACCATTATTTTTTGCCCGACCGTAGCGCCAGGTTACAGGCAGCCAACTATATATCTAGTGTACAGCTTAAAGCAGGCGACCTGCCGCCAGTGGTAGATGTAGAAGAAATGCGCGGTAAAAGCAAAGATGAACTGGTGGCTGCATTAAAAGAGTTTTTGCAGACACTGGAAGAGCACTACAAGGTAAAACCCATCATATACTCCAACATCAACTTTATAGAAGACTTTTTGATGGATGATTTTAAGGATTATAAATTCTGGATAGCACATTACTACCGCAACGAATTAACTACGCTGGATAGTATTGACTGTGCTTTCTGGCAGCATACCGACAAAGCCGATCTATTGGGTGTAAAAGGCAACGTAGATGCCAATGTATTTAACGGCACAGAGTATGAGTTTAAAAAACTGCTTATCCGTTAAGTTTTTGCTTTAAACAATTTATCAATTAAGTTGAGTGCAGGGGCGGTCATAAACGTAGTGGCCAGCGCCATAAACACCAGCATGGTAAATACTTCGGGTTTTAATATTCCCAGGTCGTAGCCTATGTTCAGTACTATCAGTTCCATTAGGCCGCGGGTGTTCATTAGCGCACCAATTGTAAACGATTCATGCCAGGTTTGGCCGGTTAATTTTGCAGCTACCGCGCTGCCAATAAACTTACCGGCTACCGCTACCAGTATTATTATACCGCATATGCTCCATAGGTATGGTCCGCTTACCAGGCCTATTTGTGTACGCAGACCCGTAAATGCAAAAAACAAAGGCATCAGCAAAAAAGTGCTTACATCTTCTATCCGTTCGGTAAAAATATTGCGCAGTGAAACATTGGGCGGCATAATAGCGCCTGCCAGGAAAGCACCAAACAGTGCATGTATGCCTATTACCTCGGCTACATATGCTGATGCAAGCAACAATAAAAATATAACTGCTGTAAAGTGCCCGTGTACGTTACCGTTTTGATAATAGCGGCGGCTTAGCACAACCAACAATGGCCTGACTGCCAGCAACATTACAACCACATATACCGCTGTAAGCAATATGGCAAACCATGCGTGAGATAAATCGCCAGCCCGCGATATAGCTATTACAAACGGCAGTATACACCAGGCGGTAATATCGCCAATGGCAGCGCAGATGATGGCCATGCCGCCCACCGGTGTTTTGGTCATTTTACGTTCCTTTAAAATACGGGCCAGCACCGGAAAAGCGGTAATACTCATAGCTATGCCCATGAATAGCGCAAAAGGTATAAACGTAATGTTGGCCGGTGCAAATGAGGTGTAAAGTGCTGCTGCCAGTAACACGCCCAAAAAATAAGGGAATACAATACTTACATGGCTAACCACCATAGCTTCCGAAGCTCGGCTTTTAAGCGTACTGATGTCCAGTTCCATACCAATGATAAACATAAACAACACCAACCCTACCTGGCTTAGCAGTTGCAAATTAGATAATGACGAAGCAGGAAAGAGAAAAGTAAAAACATCGGGACTAAGCCAACCCAGCAACGATGGCCCTAATATGATACCGGCTGTAATTTCACCGATAACCGCTTGCTGGCCAATACGCGAAAAAACATAGCCCACCAACCTGGCAACAAACAGTATTATTATAATTTGCAGAAGCAATATAGCCAGTGGGTGGCGGGTACTATCCTGCAATTGGCTAAGCTTTGCAGCACCACTACCAACCGATGCCGGTATAAATGCCTGCAAACTTTGCCCCTTAAGCAGCACCACCAGTATGGCAGCTACCAATGGCAATACCATTAGCAGGTATAACTTAATATGCTCTTTTTTCATGGGTTGGTGTGCAGCGCAAAGGTGATTGAATATTTGAATTGTACAATACGCGTGAGCAAAATCAGATTTTATATCTTCCGTTTATGAAAACAGTACGCCTGATAACAACTACCCTGTTTGTTTTGTTTTTGGCACCCGCCATATTGGTACATGTTGCCGGCCTGTTTACCCATATTACAGATGAGTCTACGGCATCGCACCTGATACATGTATTTAGCTATAGCCTGTGCCTGTACACTATTTTGTTTCCGGTGGCACACCGGCTATCGCTTTACCTGATAGGCGCGCTATACCCGTTTCTGTTTCATGCCAACTGCTTTTTAACGCCGTTGCTGCAGCAAAATAAAATAAGCTATGTGTGCCTGCTGGTAATAGTAATGCTACCGCTGGGCGCTGTTTGGATAAGAAAAGGGCCGCACACGGGCCATGCATAAACACATCGGCCCGGTAGCTTTTTAAAAGCTACCGGGCCGATAAAAAATATGTACCCTGTTATTTAAAGCCAATCTGCGCAAACTGGCAAACTATACCGCCCATTACAGCGCAGCATACTATCCAGAAACCGGCATTGATAAAAAGGTATTTGGCACCTCTTCTTTCAAACAGTGCATTAACCCCAATAATTGGCAGTATAAATAATACCCCTGCAATAGTACCGTGTAAAGCACCATGGCCAAACGAGCGATAGCTGTTTGCATACATAGCCAACACTTGCTTGCCTAATCCTTGCGGGTCATCTACCAAATGGCCGGTTTGTGGCACTATAAGCGAGTTAAGGCCAAACTGGTGCATGGTTATAGGAAAAAGCGAGAAAGCAATTAAAAAGCTGAATACATAGGTAAGTCCGAATACGAGGGCCATGTTGGCACCTTTCATCGACTCTTCATTCAGGCCTGCACCTTTCATCCATGCATTGCCGAATACTTTAGGGTTATACCATACAAAGCCTAGCAATAGAGGAAACAAGGCGGCTGCAGCCGTAACTAGTAAGGGTTGTAACATAGTTGGTGATTTTGGTTTAATCCGAAGGTAATTGTATTTATTGGTATAGCTAAATGTTTATCAACGGGGCTTAATAGCCTGTCAACTTTTCTAAGACCTGTTGCAGCCTGCCCTTAGGTAAAAATACTTTCTCAAGCGAGGTGGCAAACGGCACAGGCGTATCCAGCGATGCTACACGCATTACCGGTGCATCTAAATGTTCGAACAGGTGTTCGTTTATATACGCCGATATTTCGGCACCAATACCGCCTATCAGGGTGTCTTCGTGCAGTATCAGCACCTTACCGGTTTTCTTTACTGTAGCGGCTATTGCTTCTTTATCAAACGGCAGCAGTGTGCGCAGGTCAAGCACATCGGCCGACATACCTGCGGTGGCTTCCAGTGCCCAATGTACACCGGCACCGTAGGTAATAACCGATACTTCATCGCCCTGGCTGGCTAGTTCGGCTTTGCCAATCTCTAACGCATAGTGCCCATCGGGCACGTTACCCTCTACACTACGGTACAGGGCTTTGTGCTCGAAAAACATAACCGGGTTAGGGTCATCTATAGCAGCACACAGCAAGCCTTTGGCATCGGCTGCGTTAGAGGGGTACACAATTTTAAGCCCCGGTACGTGAAAGAACCATGCCTCGTTACTTTGCGAGTGAAAAGGCCCTGCACCCACACCGGCACCGGTTGGCATACGTACTACTACATCGGCATTTTGCCCCCAGCGCCAATAGCTTTTGGCCAGGTTGTTTACTATGGCATTAAATCCGGTAGATACAAAATCGGCAAACTGCATCTCTACCACACTCTTCATTCCCTTTACACTCATGCCCAGTGCTGCACTAAGTATACCACTTTCGCAAAGTGGGGTGTTGCGTACGCGGTGCTTGCCAAATTCATCTACAAAGCCCTCGGTTATTTTAAACACGCCACCATACTCGGCCACATCCTGCCCCATAATAACCAGGTTATCGTGCTTACGCATGCTCTCGCGCAGGCCATCGCTTATGGCATCAACCAACCGCTTTTGATTTTGGGTTGCGGAGTTGGGATGTTGGATTTGAAACTGGTGGGGTGCATAAATTTCACTCTCTTCTTTCTCTACAGTATGCTGTACTTCGGGTTGTTTATCGGCAGCATCAAAGGCAGCGCGTACTTCTTTATCGTAGTCTTCGCGCAGCATATCGGGGTAATCGGGCGATATAATGCCCTCGCCTATTAACCAGTTTTCGAAATTAAGCACGGGGTCTTTTTTGCTCCACTCTTCTATCAGTTGTGGTGGTACATATTTTACACCGCTGGCCTCTTCGTGCCCGCGCATTCTAAAGGTCATACACTCCAGTATTACCGGGTGCGGATTGGCCTGCATCTCGGCACGTAATTTTTTAACGGTATTGTATACCTCCAGTATGTTGTTACCATCTATAGTTATGCCACGCATACCATAACCTATGGCCCGTTCGGCCAGGTAGTTACATTTAAACTGCTCGTTAATAGGTGTGCTTAATCCGTAGCCGTTGTTTTCTATCAGTATAATAATGGGTAAATCCCACACGGCGGCAATGTTACATGCCTCGTGAAAATCGCCCTCACTGGTACCGCCATCGCCGGTAAAGGCCACCGTTATTTTCTTCTCGCCTTTAAGTTTACTGGCCAGCGCAATACCATCGCCCACGCAAAGCTGCGGGCCCAGGTGGCTTATCATACCTACTATGTGATGTTCGTTCGTGCCAAAATGAAAGCTGCGTTCGCGGCCCTGGCTAAAGCCATTCTGCTTGCCTTGAAACTGTTCGAACAGTTGCTGCAAATCGCAGTTGCGGGTGGTAAACACGCCCAGGTTGCGGTGCAGCGGGCAAACGTATTCATCTTCATCCAGCGCGGCGGTAACGCCTACGGCAATAGCCTCTTGCCCTATACCGCTAAACCATTTGCTTACACGGCCCTGGCGCAGTAGTTTAAGCATACGCTCCTCTATAACACGTGGCTTTAATATCAGTTGATACAGCCTTATCAGTTCTTCGTTGGTTAACCCCTGTCGTTCAAAATTCATACAGCTAAATAAATAATCAATCGGCAATGTTCAAGTGGTATTATGTGTACCATACCTAAACAGCAGGTTATTATATCTGCGGCGCTATGCATTCGGCCATCATTTTATAGCCTGCCGAATTATGGTGCTTATCTCTTTCCCAGTAAAAATCCGAAACATCTTTCCCGTTTTTCCTGATTTGTGATAAGTACAGCGGCAAAAGATCTATTACCTGTCCATGTCTCTGCAAGCGGGCCTTTAGCTTATCAAAATTGTACGTGTATTTACCATCGGCCACCTCATTGCTACCGGGCAGTATTATAAAAATTACTTTAAACTGATTGGCTCGAGCTATATTGATGTATCTGGAAACAAGCTGTTCCTCAACCAGCTTTAAATCTTCTTCCTTTGCTTCGGCAGAGGGCAGGTTTCTGGTGTATTCTATAGTCCTTATTGCAAACCGTACAATATTGCTTATTGCTGCCGGATAAAACCAAAAATGAAGTGGCTTATACCGTATAGTATTGTTCGTCTTAAACCGCTCAAAGCCGCCGCGCCGGGCAATATCGCCCATAAAATCGTTAGATGACAATGCCTGTATCACCACATCGGGTTTATGTTTTAATAACAGGCCATCCAGTTTTTTGTAATCAAACACCGGATCGCTACCACAGGTACCCGCGTTCAGCACCTCCCAGTTAATAGTATCAATACGTTTATCCAGTATGTTCTGCAACAATGCCGGATACGAAGAGTCGGCCGGGGCACCATCGCCCTCTGTAAAAGAATCACCAAAGGTAATAACACGTTTTCTCCCCTTTTTGTTTATTGACCATTCTTCGTCGGCAAAGCCATAGCTATTAGTACCCCTGTAGTAACTAAACTCATTACTATTTAGCTGATGTACCTGATTGGGTGGCCAGGTATGATAATAATTATGTGCATCGTATTTATACTTAAGATACAGCTGTTCTTTTACAATAACATTTAATGCTATTTCGATAAATGAAAGTGTAAAAAGTAGCGACAAACCTGCCAGAAACCAGTTGCTTGTAATGGTGCGGGTAGCCCGCACTGATGCCAAAACCAGTAGTAATAAAAAATAAGGTGCCAGATGTAAATGCCAGCTTACAAAATTCCACCCCTGTTTACTGAATAGCCAATACTGCCATACAACATAAACCCCTAAAAAAACATAGGCTGCTAAAAGCAGTACATAATGCCTGCGCAAAAAAAACTCATTCATAAATCACACGGTGCTATATAAGTAGCTTACCAGTGTATATTGATTAGAATATAATTTGATTTGCCAGAAACAGGCTATAGCCTTAACACATTGTGCCAACTGTTGTTTTAAATAACAAAATGCAGGCAGTAACCAATAACATCTATATTATCATTATGCGGCCATACACCAATAAAAAAACGGCAATTACTATACCTTTACCGCATAATCAACCCAAACTATGAACCGCATTATTTTAGTATCTACAGCTTTAGTACTGTTACTTGCCTCGGCCTGTAAAAAAGACAAGAGTTTACCCAATTGCAGGCTTACTGCCATTAAATCAAATTTCGACACTGCCTATGTTACTTATAACAGTAATGGCCGGGTAGTATCGTACGGTGATGTACGGTATGGATTATACTCATTCTTTTATTCTGGCAGTTTAACGGCGTTCGACTCGGTAGAAACACCCGGTGAGAAAAAAGCTGACTGCAACATTTCGCTGGATGCCAATGGCCGGGTAACTTTTATGACCCGCAGCACACAACTACTGGGCACTACAACTAACTACACATTTCAATTTACTTACAATGCCGATGGCTACATTACGCTTTGTGAACAAAATTACGGGGCCAGCACCACGGGGCCAACTGCTTTTTATAAAGACTCGATGGTTTATAACAACGGTAACCTGGTAGCTAAATATTCGTTTGCCCGCGATCAGATTTCGCCTTACACCCTGCAATCGTACCTTACCTGCACATATGGCACGCAGCCAAATAAAATAGGTTATCATGCTTTTTTTTATTACGAAGAGCCTGTTTCTGTTTTCCAGGGATGGAATGCTTTTTACCATCTGTTTGGCAAAGGCCCGGCCAACCTGCCGTTAAAAACAACCGTGTATAACAACACTGGTGGAGTTACTTATATACTTGACTACACCTACCTGACCGATGAGAACGGTTACCCCACCGAGGCAAACATAGTGCGGTCGGTAAACAGCACCAACATATTTAACCGTAAATTCAGCTATAGCTGCGAGTAGGTATGGAGAAGGGTATTCAACAATATTATTGTACTGTTTAGTATTCTGCCATTCAGTTTATTTTCTTTTATTTTACGGTAGCTCAGGCAGTACGTATTTCATTCATATAAACGCTCAATAAGTATGAAAAGAATTATACCCCTACTCTGTTTTGTATGCACCGTGTTTTATAATTACACATACGCCCAATGTTCGGATTGCCGGTATATAGCACCGGTGTTCGATTCGATAACCATAGAAACTGTACACTTTGGCCGCGGCGTTACCATACAGGGCGATACGCAGGAACTGTACATAGATATATACCAGCCCTATGGCGATACAGCCACCAACCGCCCGCTGGTAATGTTTGCTTTTGGCGGCGGCTTTGTGCAGGGTAGTAAAAACGATTGGTATGTAGAGGAAGTGTGCAAGCATTATACCAAAGCCGGCTATGTGTGCGCCGCTATGGATTACCGCGTGGGGATAGACTACCTGGAGATACTGGCGCTACAACACATGCGCATATTTTTCCGCCCCATGCAGGATTACCGGGCATCGGTACAATACATGAAGTGGGACTATGCCGAAAACGGCAACAACTACCGTATAGATACCAATTTGATTTTTGCCGGAGGGGCTTCGGCGGGTGCTATTACAGCACTGATGATGCAACACTGCGATAAGCCAGCAGAAATATCAGAGATGGGTAACATCAGCGCACTGGATGCGCTGGGTGGCTTTTACAGCACTACGGGTTTTCATACCAACTATAGCTGGAACTGCGCCGGCACCATTAATGTAGCCGGAGCGCTTATTAATGCCGCCTGGATAGAAACCGGTGACGACCCTATTATATCGGCACACGGCAATGCCGACCAGGTAGTACCCTATGCGTTAGGATCGTTTGGTGGCCTGCTGAACGGTATTTTTGATTTGCATGGCAGCTATATGGTAGATTCGGTGGCCCGCCAGCGGGGCGTATGCAGCTACCTGTACACTATGGAGGGACGCGACCACCCATCTGAGAGTATGGGGCTGGAGTATTTTTACAGCATAGTGTACCGTATTATGCTGCGTATGGAAGCTATCCGCAACCAGCAATCGTTTTGCTGCGCGCTTAAAGTAGATGTTACGCCTAACGATACGCTGTTTTACGGCCCCACCCCTACACAGGCAGTGCTTACAGCCAACGTAACCGGCGATAACGGCAACGCACAACTGCACTGGTGTACCATGCCCTGCCAGGTAAGTGGCACCGGTAATACGCTTACGGTTACGGCCGACTCTACACTAAAATATGTGGCCGCTATGGCCAGCGAGGGCAACTGCCTTTCGGGCGACCTGCACATAGTGTACGATAGTGCTTTTATGGCAACTGCTATACAGCGGTTGAACGCCGATAACATTGCCTTATCGGTTTATCCGCAGCCGGCCACCGGTATGCTGCATGTAAGTGCCGGCCTGGAGCAATATACCGGTAGCGATGGCTACATTGCCATAGCCGATGCTGCAGGCAGGCAGGTGTACAGGCAGTCATTTAGTACTACCGGACAGTTGCGTGTAACAGCCGATGTATCGGCCATACCGGCAGGCAGCTATGTGCTGCTGCTAAACGCCGGCAATAAAATTGCTGCCGCAAAACAGGTATTGATAACCCATTAACAACAGGGCAATAACATATTGCGTTGCCGCGTTAAGGTTACATGAAAACCTTAACCACTTTAACCTTACTGGCGCTTGGTGTATATTGCTATGCACAAACCGGCTTTGCCGGCAAACTGGCCGATGCTGCCACTACACTTACCAGCCAGCGCGTAACTTACGACCCGGCCTATTTTACCATACCCTACCCCAACGGCGATATACCGGCTGATAAAGGTGTATGTACCGATGTGGTTATACGCGCTTACCGCAAACTGGGTATAGACCTGCAACGCAAGGTACATGAAGATATGGCGGCCAACTTTAGCCTGTACCCCAACACCTGGGGGCTAAAGAAACCCGACACTAACATAGACCACCGGCGTGTGCCGAACCTGATGGTTTTCTTTAGCCGGTTTGGTAAAGTAAAACCCCTTAGCCAAAACGCTGCCGATTACCAACCCGGCGATATAGTATGCTGGAATCTGGGTGGCAACATTACCCATATAGGACTAGTGGCAAACAAACGCTCGGCCGATGGTAAACGTCCATTGATAGTACATAACATAGGAGCCGGGCAGGTGCTGGAAGATTGCCTGTTTAACTTTAAAATTATAGGCCACTACAGTTATGGCGGTTAATACCAGCTACTTTTATATATGAAGCAGGGGTAGCATATTTGTAATATGCCACAGCCCCCGTTAAGCTACGATACCTATGGCCGGCCCATAGCCGATAACAAGCAGGTAAGCATAAGCGAATACCTACTGGCTACTGAGCACAGGCAAGACCCCACACCGGTGGACCGCCTTAGCCAGCATCCGCTTAAATTAATGGTGCGCGCCATAGGCCCGCCAGTAGTAGTGCTGGATAAAACATACCGGCTGCTGGTAACCCTGTTTAATACGTTTTACCTGCCCGCACAGCGCAAACGGCTGCAACGGCTACAACAGATAGGATTTATAGAAACCATCCCCTCGCAAAAGCAATTGTGGATTGGCGCTATAGATATGCTGCGGTATTTTATAACGCCGGGGGCAGCCAGCTATTACAAAACCAGGGGCATCAATTTTACCTTTCACCAGGTGCTGCGCTTGCTTAACGACCCATCGGGCATAGCCGACCCGATAGGCATACGCGTGCCACGCGATACCATTATATGCCACCTGCTGGAAGTAGTACACGCCAACCCGGTATATGACCTGCAACTGCTTGACCAGTTTGCCGACGGGCTGGATGAGATGGAAAAACAGGCCGGACAAATGATAAACGGCACCCACCCGCGCTATAATTCAATAACGGCTATTACAGAAGATAGTACCTACCACCAACGGCTGCTGGAATATGTTAAACGCTACCGCCAAAACCCCGCGGCCCGGCAGATGGTACGCGCATCGGGGCAGGCCCGTAACAATCAATACTTTCTGTTAGCAGAATGTATGTTTGGCACCCTGCCATCGGCTTTCCGCTATTTTAACCGCCTGCCCAACACCTGGGCCGGGCTTGTTAAACATTACCGCAATAATCCGCACATTAACCCGGCCCTTTGCGATGAATGGATTGTGGAGCAGGTTTTTGCTAAAAAATAGTCTTAAACGACATTTCCGGAACAAAGTGCAGTTTGTACCGTATATGCAAAAACAAATGACGCAACTGTCCTGTTTAATTTTTACGTCATTTAATAAGTTGATAAAAGCAAAATAGTTAAACCACTTCTTTGCGGCAAATGATTTACCTTACCCTGACAAAACCGAAGCTTATGAGTACAAAACTTTACCTTAAAGTTTTAGTGTGTTTATTGTGTATTAGTGTGCAAACCGCAATGGCACAAGATAATACCGAAAGCAGAGCAGGCACTGGTAAAACAAATACAACTACGGGTAATGTTGATCTGCGCCTGTACCGTCGACTTACCCAGGGAGATATAAAAGATGCCACTATATCGCTGCTGGTAAAAGGCGATGTAAAGCAGATAGAAGCGCTTACTACAAAATACGGCGGCATTTATAAAAACACTTACGGAGATATAGCATCGGTAGAGATACCGGAAAAAAACGTACTGGCTTTTGCCGCTAACCCGGGCATATTGAAAATAGAAAACACCAGCAGCCAGGGGAAGCAGTTGATGGACACCTCGCGCATACGCAACAATGTTGACAGTGTGCAACAGGGCTTTGCTCCGCTTGTAACCGGGCTGAAAGGTAAAGATGTGGTAGTAGGTATAATAGACGGCGGTATATACTTTCAGCATTACGATTTCAGAAAACCGAGCGACAGTACCACGCGTATTAAATACATATGGGACCAGCAAGTAAGCACCGGTAATGTGCCGGGGCCTTATAATTACGGCACTGAGTGGACCGAAGCACAAATTAATGCCGGTAGTTGTACACATGTGCCACCTACCAACGATTTTGGCCATGGCACCTGTGTAGCGGGCATAGCCGCAGGCAATGGTTTATCGGTAAAAGGCACCCCCCACGAAGGCAAATATACCGGTATAGCACCAGAGGCCGATATTATTGCTGTGCGTGTACGCAATGGCAATAACTTTTTTACATCGGTAGTAGATGCGGTGGACTATATTTATAAGAAAGCCGACTCACTGGGCAAGCCGTGTGTAATTAATACCAGCGTTGGCGATTACTGGGGCTCGCACGATGGGCTGGATTTAACCAGCCAGGCTATAGATAATATGATAACCGCCAAAAATGGTCGTGCTTTGGTAGCAGCAGCAGGTAATGGTGGCAATGTGCCTTTTCACCTTTCGTATCCTATACAACCCGATTCTACCTTTACTTTCTTTAAGTGCATGGCGCCTACCGATGAAGCCTACTTTGACTTTTGGGCAGATACTGCCGACTTTAAGAATGCCTACTTTGCTGTTGGCAAGTACTCCGCGGTAGGTGCATACAAAGGCCGAACGGCTTATTTTAATATACCTATAGATTTTAACCCTACACCAGGCAACGATGTGTACCCGGTTTATGATGTGTTGGATTTGTCGGGAGCTTATCAGGGCACTGTATTTATGCGCATTGCGCTTGACGGAGCACGCTACCAGGTAGAAGTATTTATAGACTATACACAAGGTACCAGCGATTTATGGAGCTTACAAATGAAGGGCGCCGGCACGTTCGACCTATGGGCGAGTGTAGCATATACCGGCAGCTCAGATATGACCAGCTCTACCAGTCTTGGCCCGATAACTCACCCGGCTTACCGCCACCCCGATAACTATAAAACCATGGTAACATCGTGGCAGAATAGCGAGAAGGTTATTACCGTAGGTAACTACAGTAACCGGGCCAGTTATGTAGATTATAATAACAATACAGTTAACCTGCTGGGCTCGCCCTATTTTGAAACCGTAGGCCGTAGGTTTGCCACCAGCAGCCTGGGGCCTACGCGCGATAACCGGGTAAAACCCGATGTAATGGCCACCGGCAGCACCACTATATGTACCGGCGATGCGGTTTACATCAGCAGTTTGATAAGCAACAGCCAGGGCGAAAAAGTATCTGTTACCGGTAAGCATGTACGCAACGGGGGCACCTCTATGGCTTCACCGGTTGTAGCAGGCATTGTTGCCCTGTATCTCGAAAAAAATCCTACCGCCAGCTACAGCGATATAAAAAATGCATTGATATGCACCGCTGTACAGGATGGCTTTACCGGTGCAGTACCTAACCGCGAATACGGCAACGGAAAAGTAAATGCATTTGCTGCCATTACCCGGCCATGTATTGCTGTAATATACGGCAGCCTTGATACTTCATGTATTAACTACAACCCGCTATCGACTGTAGATACCGGTTGCACACCAAAAGTATATGGTGTAATGGATACCGGTTGCTTAAACTACAATCCATTAGCCAATGTAATCGGCGGGGTGTGTACGCCAAAAGTGTATGGCGTAATGGATACTTCGTGTATTAATTATAACCCGCTGGCCAACATAAGTGGTGGGGTTTGTACACCAAAAGTATACGGTATAATGGACACCAGTTGTGTTAACTATAACCCATTAGCCAACGTAGATGGTGGCGTGTGTACGCCAAAAGTGTATGGTGTAATGGATACATCATGCATTAATTACAACCCATTGGCGAACGTAGATAACGGCGCTTGTACACCGAAAGTGTACGGTGTAATGGATACATCGTGCATCAACTACAATCCATTGGCCAACGTAGATAACGGTACCTGTATACCTAAAGTATACGGAGTGATGGATACCAGTTGCATTAACTACAACCCGCTGGCCAACGTAGATGGTGGCGTGTGTACGCCGAAAGTGTATGGTGTAATGGATACATCATGCATTAATTACAACCCATTGGCGAACGTAGATAACGGCGCTTGTACACCGAAAGTGTACGGTGTAATGGATACATCGTGCATCAACTACAATCCATTGGCCAACGTAGATAACGGTACCTGTATACCTAAAGTATACGGAGTGATGGATACCAGTTGCATTAACTACAACCCGCTGGCCAACGTAGATGGTGGCGTGTGTACACCGAAAGTTTATGGTGTAATGGATACCTCATGCATTAACTACAACCCGCTGACCAACGTAGATAACGGTACCTGTGTACCTAAAGTATACGGAGTGATGGATACCAGTTGCATTAACTACAACCC
>CAYREY010000045.1:0-40408 GCA_964423405.1 uncultured Chitinophaga sp.
TTGCTGTATAAATAAACGGCGCGTTCTAAAAAACCTTTTTTAAAAAAAACGCGGGCGCTCCAACCCGCCCGCGCCCTCTTTGTTTTAGCGGATAAGGGTAAGGTTACCTTTTTTGTAGAAGGTGGTATCATCTACCCCTTTGGCGTTTACATAATATACAAACACACCCAGGCTTTGCAGGTTGCCGCGGTGTGTACCATCCCAGCCACGGTTAAGGTCGCTTAGTTCGCCGGCATCGCTACTATGGTACACCAGTTCGCCCCAGCGGTTGTAAATGCGTATTTCGTACTCTACTATGTTGGTACCAAACACGGTAAAGAAATCGTTGGTGCCATCGCCGTTAGGGGTAAAGGCATCGGGTACATCTACATCGCTTACACATTCTTTCAGGGTAATATCAACCGTATCGGCAAAGGTGTTGCACTGCCCAGTAATGGTGGCAATGTATTGCCCCGGTGTATTAATATCTATCGAAGGGCCTGTATCGCCGGTGTTCCAAACCGTAGCAGCCAGTCCGGTGGTTAGTTTATAACGGAATATTTCGCAGAAAACCGTGTCGGGCCCCAGGTCGAAACTTTGCGGCACCGATGGGCGGATAATGGTGGTGGCGGTATCGGTGCAGGTAAACTGCTGTATAACCAGTTTTACCTCCTGCTGTATGGTAGAATCTACCACCACTATAATACTTGGCAAATTGCCGGCTGCTACATTGTTGATGTACCACGCAGGGGTAAGGCCCGGTGTGCTGGTGCTGGTTAATATTACTGTATCGCCGGCGCAGGCATTGGGGTTAGATACTACAAACGATGCACGTATAGTATCGCACACGATACAGCTATCCAGCACACTTACGCTCCAGCTACTGCTTATACCACAGGTGTCGTTTACAATCATAGTGTACTCACCCAGCGGAATATCGGGTAATACGCCCGTGTTATTATAAGTGGTTACAGGCGGATAGCCGGTAATGCTGATATGATATGGCGGGAAGCCCCCACTGATGGTAAACGGTATATCGGTTACTTCGGTAGGGCCGCACACTGTTACGTTTTGTGCAAACAGCAAGGGTGTGGTATGGGGCCCCAGAAAAATGTGCATACTATCTAAAAAGCAGGTGTTGTTTCCATTGTCGATAGTATCGCCGTTAAATACCACTATACTATCTTTGAAATATACCCAGGCAATGTAAATACCGGTATCCAGGTCGGTATAGTTAGCCGTGTCGCCTATAAAGTTGGTGGGCGAAATAAGGTTGTTGTTTTCATCGCGCAATACATAACGGAACGGGCGTGGGTTAGTACAACCAGCCGAATTGGAGTACTGCAGGTGTAGCCTTAATTCGCCTTTATTTACACAATTTGTTACCTGGCGCGAGGTAAACAGTTTGGTAAGGCCAAACTCCTGATTTACCGAACAGCCGCTATCCGATTCGAGTGTGTATTGCCCCGGCGATACATTGAACCAGATGCCGTTGCCTCCACCCATTGGGGCTTCGTTGTACTTTACACCGTTACTATCTATCAGCGAGTACATTTCGGGCAGGTCGGGTGTACTGTAACGTACTACCATTTTAAGCTCGCAACTGGTATCGAAATACGGTAGCGTACAAAAACCATTCATGCGGGGTACATAAAAACTAACCGAGCCATCCAGGCACAAATCGTAGTGCAGGTTTACGTTATACACACCGGTGGGCAGGTTATTGAATATACCGGTGGTGTTACTATCTATAGGCGTAGTGCCATTAAGCAACAGGGTAAATGTAACCCCCGAATCTATTAACTGCCCATCGGTACTGTAAGCGGTTACAATCACATCGTTGCACGATATAAACTCTACCTGGCCGGTAATAGGCAACGGGGTGGGTACGGGTATATCTTTCTGCCTGAACTCGCCACAGCTATCGGTTACACGGATGGTGTATGTGCCGGGTGTTAACCCTGTAAACACATACGGCGGGCTGGTAATGGTTTGCTGCGGGTTGCAGTTAAGGCACACTGCCGTAACCGGTGGGGTGGCGCCCCCCGAAATATTCAGATACAGTTTGCCATTAAAGGGGCAGTCGCTGCTGCCATCAAAATCAAGGTAGCTATCCGTAAGCGATGCAGTACGCCCGCAGGCATCGGTTGCTATTACTTCTATACTTGCACCCGGCCCGGTTGGCAGGTTCAGGTTGGTAAAGTTGCCGTTGCTTTGGGTAGCAATAAGTGTACGTACGCCGTTGCTATCAACCCCATATACCTGATAGGTGAAAGGGGCGGTGCCGCCATCGGTATTAATGTTTACGTTGCCGGTGCTGAAACTACTACAGCTAAGCCCGTCTATACTAAGTGGGTTACAATCTACGGTTGTAACGGCTGTGTCGCCGCAGTTATCAATAGTATAAATAGTGCTGGGGCAGCCGTATTGCGATGGCAGGGTAAACTGGCCGGTGGTACTATTGGCAGTGTAGCTGCCATTTACCAGTATGTGCCTGAAAGGTGGGTGCCCGTAGGTATTGTTGGGCACTGCTACAGTTATATCCTGGCTACCACCCTGTGTGTTGCAAAAGGCATTGGTGGTAACCGGGTTTTGGTTAATAACCACCGGTAAAGAGGTGAAGAAGTTGCCGCAACTATCTATCACCCGTAAATAATAGGTGCCGTTACATAAGGGACCGAAAAAGGGGCTTGACTGTGGCGTGCTAAACGGCCCGTTGGTACCGGTAGTGGATATACTGTACAGGTAGGGAGGCCTGCCCAGCGATGGGTTAACCCGTATAGTATCTATAATAATAGTGGTGGTAAGCTGAGGGAACTGATAATTGCCGGGTATGGTTACCTGTTGTTGTACTGTAGCCCCGTTGGCATCGGTTACGGTAACAGTGTAGGTGCCCGAGTGCAGGCTTACAAAGTAGCTAGCACTATCGGGGGCAATAGGGTAGGTTACGCCGGGTATGTTTGGCCCGCTGGTTATAACAACCTGATAGGGGCCGGTGCCGCCGGTTGGGTTAACCAGCATAGTACCGTTATTGTAACATGCCGAGCCTGTAACTGTTACCTGACCAAAGGATAGGGGCTGGGCCTGGGCAAAACAGGCCATGAGCAGCAGGGCTGCAATAAGTGTATAGTGTTTCACAGCCTGAATATATTAAATATTGTAGTAAAGTCCATAAAATATCCGGTTAATGTTTTCGTTTTTTTATAGATGCGTTTTAAAGTATAAAAGTTGTGTAGTGGCAGGGGTATGTAACCCGATTGGTACGTAGTTTTTTTTACATAGCCATGACAAAACCGATGATGCCGGCATTATTTATATGCGTAATTTTGTAATACAATAATCACCTATGAATACACTGTTTTTTTCTACCGCTTGTGCTAACGGCAACCATTGCATTTGTAAAGCAGCTAAGGAGTGCCCATACTGGTAGTAATAGCCTATCCCTAAAAATTGATAAGGCCAGCACACCTGTGTGCATATTTGTTACCTTGGCTTACATGAGCACCGCATTGGCCAGGTACTTGGTTTTGTTTAGTGGTATATGTTGGGTAAGCCTGTTGGCAGCACAACAAGGGCGTACGGCGGCCCGTTGGGCTACAGAACCTGCGTATGCAGGGTATAGCCACCAACTGCGGTTGATAGATTCGATACGGCAGTTTTGTACCGATGAGCTACAACTGAATGTGGGCGATAGCTTTTACAATACATGGAAAGAGGGTAGCGATAGTATGTTTATATACCTGTATGTATCGCAGCCCGATACCATTGCCCTGCCACCGTTTGTAACCAGTATGGTGTGGAGTTTTGAAAAAGAAGATTCGGCTATTGCAAAAAGTAACGAGCTGAAAAAGCAGGGCTACCATACGCTGGTGTATAAAACAGCGGGTACGTCGGATGCTTTTCTTAACCGTAAGCTGCTTTCGTACCCCGATGAAGCAATAGCTTTTATTGTGTTTCACGAAGCGGTGCACCGGCATGTGGGGCAAATGGTAGATTATAACTACGTAGAAGCATTATGCGATGCGGTGGCTATACGTGCTACCGTACAATTTGCTGCTAAAACAGGCCGGCTTGCCATGCCTGCGGTAATGCAACAAAAAGAAGTAATAGAGGGTGCTTATAGATTTTTAAATGCAAAGCGTGCTGAACTGGATAGGCTGCGGGGCAGGAAGCCGGGAAGTATTTTTAAGATAAGTAGCCGTAAAATAAACGGGTTACTACTGCGCGCCAACCCGTTTTTATGCGACCGTATGCACTACCCGGTAAACAACGCTTACTTTATACGGGTACAGCCTTATGCCATCCATTACTTTGCAATGTACGAGGGCCTGGGCGATGGTATAGATATAGCTAAAGCCACTACCGGTTTGCCGGGTGCTGAACCGGCAAAAGGAGAGAAGGAGTTGAAGTTGAAACCTGGTAACGAAAGTAACCCTATGTACGATTGGGGGAAATAATAGAATGTTATTGAACACTTGCCAGGTTTTTAAAACCTGGCAAGTGTAGTTATCTACCCCGCTATCGCCTTAATGCCTGGTAGCTCTTTACCTTCAAAGTACTCTAACATAGCACCACCACCGGTAGATACATAGCTAACTTTATCGGCCAGGTTAAATTTGTGCACGGCTGCTACGCTATCGCCGCCGCCTACTAAACTGAAAGCACCGTTTGCTGTAGCCTGCGCTACTGCTTCGGCTATGGCTTTGGTCCCGTTCTGAAACTTCTCCATTTCAAACACGCCCATCGGGCCGTTCCACAATATAGTTTTAGAGCCTGCTATTACCTCGCTGAAATCTTTAATAGCATTGGTAGCTATATCCAGCCCCATCCAGCCATCGGGTATGGCATTGTTGTTAGCTACAGTTGTGTTGGCGTTGGCATCAAACTTATCGCCCAGTACGCTATCTACCGGTAACAGCAGGTTTACACCTTTGGCTTTTGCTTTAGCAATCAACTCCAGCGCCAGTTCCAGTTTATCATCTTCGCATAGCGAGGTACCTATGCTGCCACCCTGTGCTTTAAAAAAGGTGTACGCCATGCCGCCGCCAATAATTATGTTGTTGGCTCTCTCCAGCAGGTTTTCAATTATCAAAATCTTATCGCTAACCTTAGCGCCGCCCAGTATGGCGGTAAACGGGGCTGCCCCGCCTTTCAGTACTTTTTCGGCGCTGGCTACTTCGTTGGCCATCAGGTAGCCAAACATTTTGTTTTCGGCGGTGTAGTAGTTAGCTACTATGGTAGTACTGGCGTGGGCACGGTGTGCGGTGCCAAAGGCATCGTTTACGTATACATCGCCGTGTTTGCTCAGTTTTTCGGCAAAGCCGGCATCGCCTTTTTCTTCTTCTTTATAAAAACGCAGGTTTTCCAATAGCAGTACTTCGCCGGCTTTCAGCGCAGCCGATGTGGCAAAAGCCTCATCGCTTACACAGTCGCCCACAAACTTTACCTCTACACCCAGTAGCTGGCTGGTGCGGGCTACGGCATGTTTAAGCGTATGTTTGGCATAATCTACGGTGCCATCTTCTTTCAGCTTTTTAAGCGGGCGGCCCAGGTGGCTCATCAGCACCACGCTGCCGCCATCGTTCAGTATTTTTTTAATGGTGGGTACGGCGCCTTTAATTCGGCTATCGTCGGTAATGTTGTACTGCTTATCCAGCGGAATATTAAAATCTACACGTATCAGGGCGCGTTTGCCTGCAAAGTTGAAGTTATCTACGGTTTTCATGTATGAGCTGATTTTAGTGCCGCGAAAATAATTTTTCGGCTAAAAGAGGCTTTATTTTATTTTATTGCTAATATATTTGCTAAAAATATTAGCCATGTACGTAAACCAAAATAACCTAAACCGTTCCGGCGAAAAGGCGCTGGTAATGTTTGTGGATATGAACAGCTTTTTTCCCAGCTGCGAACAACAGGTTAACTACTGGCTGCGCAACCGGCCTATAGGGGTTTGTGTGTACACGGGCAAGCAGGGGGCGGTTATTGCTTTATCTAAAGAGGCTAAAAAGAAAGGTATTAAGCCGGCGCGGCTGGATGAGATAATGAAACTACACCCGGAGTTTGTGCCGCTGGAAACCAACCCTGGCCGCTACCGCGAGTTTCATGTAAAGATTATGAATGTGCTGCGCAGTTTCTGCGACGATGTGGTGCCTAAAAGTGTAGATGAGGCGGTACTTAATTTTGGTAGTTACCACCTGGTGCATAAAGACCTGGTACAGGTGGCTAAAGAGATAAAGCAAAAAATAAAGCAGGATGTAGGCGACTGGTTTACCTGTAGTATTGGTATTGCGCCCAACGCCTTTTTGGCCAAGCTGGGCAGTGACGTGCAAAAGCCCGACGGACTTACGGTAATTACCCCCGAAACCATTGACGGCATTCTGGATAAGCTAAAGCTGACTGACCTGCCCGGTATAGGCAAGCAAATGGCGCTGCGGTTGATAACCGGTGGCATATCGTCGCCGCTGCAATTGCGCCACACGCGGCCCGAGGTGCTGCGCAGGGTATGCAAAAGTGTAATAGGAGAGTACTGGCACTACCGGCTTAATTTTTTAGAGGTGGATATAGCCAACGATGATTACAAAAGCATGCAGGCCATGCGGCAGGTGAGCCGCGAGCAGCGCCAATCGGTAGATATGCTGTACGATATACTGCGGGCGCTATGCGTGCAGCTGGAGAAGCGACTGATGAAACACCAGTTAAAGGCACACTTTTTAGCGTTTAGCTGTAGCTACGAAACCGGCGGGAACTACGAAGATTACATACGCACCGACCTGACTATACAGGGTGCTATAGAGATGCAGGATATTATATTAAAGCGGATAAAGGATAAGGAGCAGGCCACCGGTTGCCACAAAATTATTAACCACGATATAACCCGCATGACAGTTTGGGTAACCGAGTTTGCCAACAGCGAGGATGTGCAGTTTATGCTGTTTGGCGATACCCTGCGCAAGGATAAGCTACGCCAGGTGGTGTACAGTGTAAAAGATCAGTTTGGGTTTGAAAAGCTACAACTGGCCGGCCAGCTTACGGGCACACCAGTGTTTAAAGATGTAATTGGTTTTGGTTCGATAAAAGACCTGATAACACAGCAGAAACAACTGCACCAGCCCAAGGCAAAAGATGAAAAGCCAGAGACTATTATAGTGCCCGATGTTGATTTTATGGATTACAGGGATGAGTAAGGCCTGCTAACGCAGGTGTATACAGGGTAATAACCCTTGCTCTCCCACTCAATCCCACTTCGCTACTTTTTGCTACACTTTTTACCACCCGGCCCCCTTTTGGGGCCGGGTAGGGGTGTTTTGTGCTGTTCCCGAACTGTTGATTTAGGCTTAAAACCTGTGGATAACGCAATGTTTTGTCCACAACAAGCGTTTGTAATGCAAATGTTACCACTTTTTACCACTGTTGGAATACACTATTTACGGGGCTTTTAATGGTATAAGTGTTTGTTGAAAACTAAAATTGACTATTTTAGTGGTAGAAAGTGTTTTTTTGTGGGAATAAGGTTTTATTTGCAATACAATTTTTGATAACGCATGAACTTCCTCGGTCAATTTGAATGTACCATGGACGACAAAGGGCGGGTTAAGCTGCCCTCTGTGTTGCGTAAGCAATTTCCGGCGGGCGATGGCAGCCGATTTATGCTGGCTAAGGATATTGAAGATTGCCTGGTGATATACCCCATGAAAACATGGGCTAAAACCGAAGCAATACTGCAAAAGCTGCATCCCTTCAATACCAATCATCAAAAATTTATAAACGCAGTAACCACCGGGTTAACCGAGGTAGATATTGATAGTGCCGACCGTTTTTTAGTAAGCACTACACTTAAAAAATACCTGGGTACCAGTAAGGATATAGTACTGAAAGGCAAGTTTGACCGCATACAGGTGTGGGATGCCAATAAGTACGAAGCTTACACTCAGGGTAACGTGGCTAACATGCAGCAACTGGCTGATGAAGCAGCTAAATATCTGGAAGAGAAAAACGGACCTGAGTTAGGATAAAACGGGTGAATATGAAGGAGGAAAAATCCGGTAACGAACACCCAAAGCAGGATAGTGGATATCACGTAAGCGTTCTTTTACATGAAAGTATAGACGGGTTAAACATACAGCCCGGCGGCACCTATGCAGATGTAACCTTTGGCGGTGGCGGCCACTCGAAAGTGATTTTGAGTAAGCTGGGGCCCGAAGGCAGGCTGATAGCCTTTGACCAGGATGCAGATGCAGCACGCAACGCACCCGATGATGAAAGGCTTACACTGGTACAGGCTAACTTCCGCGAACTAAAGCGTTTTCTGCGCCTGCACAATGCGCTACCGGTTAACGGTATACTGGCCGACCTGGGCGTAAGCAGCTGGCAGTTTGATACTGCAGAGCGTGGGTTTAGCTACCGGTTCGAAGGTCCGCTGGATATGCGCATGAACCAGAACGGTGAACTGACTGCTGCCGATGTGCTGAATACCTACACCGCCGAGCAGTTGCAAAAAATGTTTGGCGAGTATGGCGAGGTGCGCAACAGTAAAACACTGGCCAATGCTATAGTGCAGCTACGCGAACAGAAACCCTTTGCAATCATAGCCGATTTGCTGAATGTGTGCGAAACCTACCGCATAGGCGATAAGCATAAGTACATGGCGCAGGTTTTTCAGGCCATACGCATAGAGGTGAACGATGAGTTGGGTGCGCTGAGGGATTTGCTACAGCAGAGTTACGAAGCGCTGGATAAAGGCGGCCGGCTGGCAGTTATAACCTTTCACTCGCTGGAAGACAGATTAGTGAAAAACTATATGAAACATGGCAGCTTTGATGATGAACCGGTGAAAGACTTTTTTGGAAACATAGAACGCAAGTTTAAGCTGATAACAAAAAAGCCAATAGAAGCAGATTATAAAGAACAGAAAGAAAACAGCCGCTCGCGCTCGGCAAAGCTGAGAGTGGCAGAGAAACTATAAAACATTAAAACCATACACTATGAAAACGAAAGGAACTTTAATAGCGCTACTAATGGTACTGGCAACCGTAGCCGGACTGAAAGCACAGGATAAGTACGATTTGGCTGTAGTGGCATACCGCTACGATACCCCAAAAAGCCAGATATACATATCGATAAACGGCGAAAAGGCAGAGCAGTATGAAGTAGAGCGCGAACAACTGGAAGGTAAAATATGGGGCGTAAGTATGAACCCGCTGATTAAGGCGGTAAACAAAATGCAGGACCAGGGTTGGGAGGTAGTAGGCGGCATGAATGCGAGTGGTTTACCATCTATATCGATGTTTTATTACAGCCTGCGCAAAAAGAGATAAGCAACCGGTAAACGGAACATAACAATGGAAGAACAAAACACAAACGAAACTGCAACACCGCAACCGGTGAAGAAAAACCGCAAAGGTTTTGCCTCGCTGTTGGGAACGCTGGATGCTGTAGGCGAAAGCGGGCTGAAAAAGCTGCTGTTTAATATGCCGTTTGTGTTGTTTTTGGTAATGCTGGCAGCACTGCACATAGCCAACAGCCATGCGGCAGAAAACTATGCCCGCAGCATAGCCAAAACCGAAAAAGAAGTAAAGCAATTACGCTGGCAATATATGACTACCGCCAGTAGCCTGATGCAGAAAAGCAAACAGAGCGAGGTAGCAAAGCTGGTGGGCACACAGGGGTTAAAGGAACTGAGGATTCCCCCTTATAAAATTGAAGTAACGAAAAACTAAGCATGCTGAAACAAGTGACAGCTCATCTACCGAAAGGACTTCTGCGAAAAGCGGAGGGGATGAGTAGCCACCCAATTTCGGGATTATAAACTATTGCACATACGTTAACATGGCAGCGAATAAAAAAAGCGAAATACTATTGAGGGCCTACCTGGGCTTCGCTTTTATATTCATACTGGGTATAGCTATTGTTGGCCGCGCGTTTTATATACAAACCGTGCAGGGCGATTATTACCTTTCGCTGGCCGATTCGCTTACTATTTTCCCTAAAACCATTTTAGCCGAGCGTGGTAATATTTATAGTCAGGATGGCCGCCTGCTGGCTACCACTTTGCCTACGTTTGATATACGGGTAGATTTTAAAACCACCTATGCCCACCCCGAAATTTTTAAAGAGAATGTGGACTCGCTGGCTATATGCCTGGCGGCTATGTTTCCGGAAAAAACTGCGGGCCAGTATAAGAATGAACTGGTAAAGGAGCGCAAAAAGAAAAACCGTTACTACCTGCTTAAACGCAATGTAAGCTACAACCAGTTAGCCGAGATGAAACGCTGGCCTATGATGCGTGAAGGCCGTTACAAAAGCGGTATATGGGATGTGCAGATTGATAAACGCCTGAAACCATTTAATGGCTTAGCAGAACGTACTATAGGTTTTGTTAGCGACTCGGGCCGTGTGAAGGTAGGCTTAGAAGGTACTTACAACACCGACCTGAAAGGTAAAGAAGGTACGGTGATGGTGCAGAAAATATCGGGTGGTGCTACGCTGCCGCTGGATAGTAAAGAAGAAATAGTGCCACAACCTGGCCGCGATATATACACCACGCTGGATGTAGAATTGCAGGACGTAGCTGAAGATGCACTGGGCCGTGCCCTTGCGCACCACGGTGCAGGCCATGGTTGTGTAGTGTTGATGGAAGTGAAAACCGGTAAGATTAAAGCCATTGCTAACCTGGGTTTAACCAAAGATTCTACCTATGCCGAAATACAGAATTACGCAGTAGGCGAAGCCACCGAGCCGGGAAGTACGTTTAAACTGGCTACTGTTGCCAGCCTGATGGAAGATGGTTTTGTAACAGCCAACACCAGTGTAGATGCGGAGAATGGTGAGTATACGGTTTATAAACTTACTATCCGCGATCACGAGGCACCAGAAACGCCATCGCTTACTGTAAAACGTGCAATAGAGGTTTCATCGAACGTGGTAATGGCCAAGCTGGCTTTTCAGAATTATCAGGCTGCACCACAAAAGTTTTATAAACACCTGGAGGCCTTTGGTTTTACCAAGCCAATAAATATTGAGTTGCCCGGTGCGGTGAAGCCAATTATAGCAGCCCCTGAAAAATGGAGCGGTGTATCGGCAGCGTACATAGCGCATGGTTACGAGTTACAGGTATCGCCGTTACACACACTTATGTTTTACAATGCCATTGCGAATAACGGTGTA
Organism: uncultured Chitinophaga sp.; assembly: GCA_964423405.1. Taxonomy (GTDB): domain Bacteria; phylum Bacteroidota; class Bacteroidia; order Chitinophagales; family LD1; genus Bog-950. The sequence goes on from CAYREY010000045.1 coordinate 11,143, forward strand.
ATGGTAAAGCCCTATCTGGTAGATAAAGTGAAAGAATACAACCGCACCGTTGATTCGACCACTACTACTGTGCTGAACGAGAAAATATGCAGCGATAAAACTATCCGCCAGCTACAGGATATACTGAGTGCAGTTGTAGAAAGTGGTACTGCTACCAATCTTAAAACCGATTATCTGCATGTAGCAGGTAAAACCGGCACTGCTGTAATTGCACAAGGCAAGGGCGGCTATAAAAACGGCGGCAAAAAAGTTTATCAGGCAAGTTTCTGTGGCTATTTCCCTGCCGAGGCACCGGAGTATAGTATGATAGTAGTTATCAATTCGCCATCGCAAAACGGTTACTATGGTAACGTGGTAGCTGGTGCCATTTTTAAAGAGGTGGCCGATAAGGTTTACTCGCTATCGCTGGATATGCACAAAGCCATTAACCACGAGATAACTGCGAATAAGTTGCCGGTTATGCCTAAGGCAAGTGCTAACGACTTGGCTACTATCTACCGCTTTTTAGGTATTAAAGTAGAAGGCGTTAATACAGAATGGGCAACAGCTAATGCATCGGGTAATCGTGTTGCACTACAGGAAGATGAAGTAGAAACAGGTATGGTACCCGATGTAACCGGTATGGGTTTACGCGATGCGCTGTATTTGTTAGAGTCGATGGGGATGCGGGTAAACGTAACCGGTCATGGCTCGGTAGTTAGCCAAAGTGTGGCTGCCGGTGCACAACTGGTAAAGGGAATGAATATTAGCATAGAGCTGAAGTAATAAACAAAATGAGCAAACAACGATTAGTAGTTCTTGGTGGCGGAGAAAGCGGTTTTGGTACTGCTGTGCTTGGCGTAAAGCAAGGCTACGACGTGTTTTTGAGCGACGGTGGTAAGATTAAAGACCTGTACAAAAAGCAACTGGAAGACTGGAAGATAACGTATGAGGAAGGCGGCCATACCGAAGAGAAAGTGTTGAGCGCCGACCTGGTAATGAAAAGCCCGGGTATACCAGAGAAAGCTGAAATGATAAAAAAACTGCGTAAGCAGGGTGTGCGTATTGTAAGCGAGATAGAGTTTGCCAGCTGGTATACCGATGCAAAAATTGTAGGTATAACCGGTGCAAATGGTAAAACAACTACCACCGCACTTACCTACCATATACTAAAAGCAGGTGGCTTGAATGTAGGGTTGGGTGGTAACATTGGCAAAAGCTTTGCTTACCAGGTGGCTACTGAAAATTTTGAATACTACGTATTGGAGATTTCGAGTTTCCAGCTGGATGATATAGAGAAGTTTCGTCCGCATGTGGCCGTGTTAACCAACATTACACCCGACCACCTGGACCGGTATAACTACGAGCTGCAAAACTATGTAGAGGCCAAGTACAAGATAACGAAGAACCAGAACGAGGGGGACTATTTTATTTACTGTGCCGACGATGAAATAACAGTAGCAAACCTTGACCGGTACCCTACTAAAGCCCAAAAAATACCTTTTGCATGGGATAAAGAATTTGCAGAAGGCGGATTTGTAAAAGACGACAACATCATCATTAACCATAACAAAAACCAATTCATTATGAGCATTCAGGAACTAGGACTAAGTGGACGCCACAACGTTTACAATTCATTGGCAGCTGGGATAGTAGCCAATGTTTACGGACTGCGGAAGGAGCAGATTCGTGAAAGTTTAGCGGATATGAAATCTTTAGAGCACCGTATGGAAACGGTGGCCAAAGTCCGCAACATCGAATTTATTAACGATAGCAAGGCTACCAACGTTAACAGCAGTTGGTATGCATTGGAAAGCATGACCAAACCGGTTATCTGGATTGCCGGTGGTATAGACAAGGGTAACGATTATACCATTATGGAGCAGTTAGTTAAAAAGAAAGTAAAAGGTATGATATGTCTGGGTGTAGATAACACCAAGCTACACAGTGCTTTTGGTAAAGTGGTAGATATAATGGTGAACGTAACCAATATGAATGATGCTGTACGTATGGCATATCAACTGGGTAGCCCCGGCGATTGTGTGCTGCTTTCACCAGCATGCGCATCGTTTGATTTGTTTGAGAATTATGAAGATCGTGGTAAAAAATTCCGCGAGGCAGTTGTGCAGTTATAAATAAACAGATGATAGATTAGTTTATACGTTACTGACTATTAATACATAAAAAAGAGCCTATGCTCTACTATCTTTTTAAGTTCCTTGATGCGCAGTTCGACTTTCCCGGAGCGGGTTTGTTCAACTTCATCTCTTTCCGTGCGGCGGCAGCAGTATTGCTATCGCTGGTCATATCGATGTTGTATGGCGGAAAGCTGATAGCCGTATTGCGCCAAAAACAAATTGGTGAAACAATACGCGAGTTGGGTTTAGCCGGTGAGAATACCAAGAAAGGAACCCCTACTATGGGTGGCCTTATTATACTGGGTTCTATACTGGTGCCAACCCTGCTTTTTGCGCGGCTCGATAATATCTATATTGTTTTAATGCTTATTGCTACGGTGTGGCTCGGTTTAATTGGTTTTGCCGACGACTACATTAAAGTATTTAAGAAAGATAAGAAGGGATTGGCCGGAACGTTTAAGATAATTGGTCAGGTTGGTTTGGGTATTATAGTGGGAACTGTATTGTACTTTAATAAAAGTGTAATAACCAAAGAAGAAGTACCTGCCGGAGAAATATATAAGTACAGCAGCGATCAGATTACCAAAGTAACCGACGATAACCAGCGGGTGCATTACATGGTATCGGAGAAAGCGCCTACTACAACTATTCCGTTTGTAAAAAGTCACGAGATTGATTACTCGGTTATACTTTCATCTATCAATAAAGATTGGGCAGGCTATGCCTGGCTGATATTTATACCTGTGGTGATATTTATTATTACCGCGGTAAGTAATGGGGCCAACCTTACCGATGGTATAGATGGATTGGCAACCGGCACCAGTGCTATTATTGGTGTAACCTTACTGGTGTTTGCCTATGTATCGGGTAATATAATTTTTGCCGATTACCTGGATATAATGTACATACCCAACGCCGGTGAATTGGTAATATTTATTGCAGCTTTTGTGGGAGCGTGTATTGGCTTTTTGTGGTACAACGCTTACCCGGCGCAGGTGTTTATGGGCGATACCGGTAGCCTTGCACTGGGGGGGATAATTGCTACCCTGGCTATTATAGTACGTAAAGAACTGCTGATACCGGTAATGTGCGGAATATTTTTGGTAGAAAACCTGAGTGTGATGATGCAGGTTAGCTACTTTAAATACACCAAGAAAAAATTTGGAGAGGGCCGCCGTATATTTTTAATGAGCCCGTTGCATCACCATTTTCAAAAGTTGGGAATGCATGAAAGTAAAATTGTATCGCGCTTTTGGATAGTAGGGATACTACTGGCGGTGTTAACGCTGGTAACACTTAAGATACGATAAAAGGTATAGCTGTGATAAACGATAAGCTACATATCAGAAGAGCTTTATTGCTTTTTTTTCTTTTTACAAAGATTAGTATGACACTTGCCTCTGATTCTTTGAAAACCTATTCTATCCATGAGTTGGGTTTTTTTGTGTCAGGTGGTATTACAAGTATGGCTAATGTACCTCAATATAAAGAGTATGGAAGTGGTTCGAGCAAACGGATAAGCGGTATGCTTAAATATTCTTATTCTGCTGGCTTTAATTATACAATTCATGCTCATAAGTTGTTGTCTTTCACTATTGGTGTTTCATACAGAGCTTGCGCCAGAGAAGTAAGTTATACTCTGAAATACCAATATCATGGCTTGCCTCAGGCAGAGAAATCAGTAGCCAGTTTACAATGTGAAATGTTATATCTGCCGGTGAGAATAAATATACATTTTGGTAAAAAGCGAACCAAAGCATACATAAGTATGGGGCCTGATTTTAGCCCTTTTGTTATGCTAAAAAGTGATATAGAAAATCAGAGCGGTTTTTATCAAAGCACAAAAAGCCGGACTTGGTTGACAGGCCTGATGTTTGGTGTTGGTGTAGAGCATCGTTTTGCTAAAAGGACTTTTCTAAGGGTAATGCCGACAATGAATTTTATTGATTTAGCAAACCCGGACTTTCGTTCGCCGGGTGAATTTTATAGTGATTTTAAAAGCCTTTATACCTACTTAGTAGGCGTACATGTAGAGTTTGGTTTTCTAATTGATAAGGTAAAGAGGAAAGTATGAAGAAACTGGTGTCTATATTGAGTAATGTTTTGGTAGTGCAAATTGCAGGTGTGGAGGCTATTACTATCGGTGCCTTGCAAATGGATAGCCGCAAGGTTAAAGCCGGCGATTGCTTTATTGCCATAAAAGGTACCGCCAGCGATGGTCATAGTTATATAGATAAGTGTATTGAACAAGGTGCTGTAGCCATAGTGTGCGAGGTGTTGCCTGCACAATTAAACCCCGCTGTTACGTATGTAAAAGTAACCAGCAGTGCTAAAGCACTGGGGCAAATGGCCGGCAACTTTTACGATAACCCGTCGGCAAAAATGAGAGTGGTAGGTGTAACCGGTACCAATGGTAAAACATCTACGGTTACACTGCTCTTCAGGCTGTTTAGAAAAACAGGAGCTAAAGTTGGTTTACTAAGTACCGTACAGAACCAGATAAATGAAGAAGTAATACCCAGCACACACACTACGCCCGATGCTATTGCACTAAATGCATTGATGAAACAAATGGTTGATGCGGGATGTAGTTATTGTTTTATGGAGGTTAGTTCGCACGCGGTTGATCAACGTCGGATAGAGGGCATACAGTTTACAGGGGCTGTGTTTAGTAATATAACACACGACCACCTGGACTACCACAAAACATTTGAAAACTATCTGAAAGCCAAAAAGCGTTTTTTTGATGATTTGCCTGCTACTGCATTTGCATTGGTAAATGCCGACGACCGGAACGGCCGTGTAATGTTGCAGAATACCAAGGCTAAACAACTAACGTATTCGCTTAAAACAGCTGCCGATTATAAATGTAAAGTAATAGAGAACGGTGTAACCGGTTTGCAACTTGATTTAGATGGTGTAGAAATGCATACCCGGCTGATAGGTGAGTTTAATGCTTATAACCTTACAGCGGTGTATGGTGTGGCGCGGCAATTGGGTATAGAGAAAGAAGAAGCGCTAACCATACTATCATCGCTTGCGCCACCCGAGGGGCGTTTCGATCAGTTGGTATCGGTTAACGATAAGATAGTGGGTATTGTAGATTATGCCCACACGCCCGATGCCTTGAAAAATGTGTTGCAGACCATACAGGCAGTACGTAGTGGTATAGAACATGTAATTACAGTAGTAGGTTGCGGTGGCGATCGCGATGCGGCCAAAAGGCCTGTGATGGCTGAGATTGCCTGTCGCTACTCTAACAAGATAATACTGACCAGCGATAACCCGCGCAGTGAAGACCCTGCTGAGATATTGCGACAGATGAATGAAGGGGTGCCGGTTACCGATAAAAAGAAAGTGCTGGCCATAACCGATAGAAGAGAAGCCATACGCACCGCAGTTTTACTAGCAGGTAAAGGCGATATAATACTATTGGCTGGTAAGGGGCACGAAAAGTATCAGGAGATAAAAGGCGTAAAAAACCATTTTGACGATAAAGAAGAATTGATGAATTGTTTTAAGGAATTGGAGAAGTAGGGAAGAGTATTGACTGATAACTGTCAACTGAATAAACATGAACAAGGCAATAGAAACAGGCTGGAGTTTTCTGCGCGGCGACAAGAGCATCTGGATGGTGGTGTTGTTGCTGTTTGGTATCAGTATGCTGGCGGTGTATAGCGCCACCGGTACGCTGGCCTATGCCAAAGAGGTAGATAGCAGCTATTACCTGATTAAGCAGGTGGGGCTGGCGGTGTTTGGTATACTGCTGATGTTTGGTACCCACATGATAGATTACAAATACTATTCGCGTATTGCGCAGATATTGTGGGTGGCCTCTATACCATTACTTATTTATACCATGTTTTTTGGTAAGGCCATAAATGATGCCAGCCGCTGGATAACCTTACCGGTAGTTGGGCTTACGTTTCAAACATCGGACCTTGCCAAGCTGGCGCTGATAATGTTTCTGGCGCGGCAGTTATCTATCAAGCAAGATCAGATTACCGATTTTAAAGAAGCATTCATCCCTATATTATTGCCAATAGTATTAACCTGTTTGCTGATAGCGCCCGATAACCTGAGTACGGCAGCTATACTTTTCTGTACCTCGGTGTTTGTAATGTTTATAGGCCGTATTGCGCTAAAGCATATTGCCATGCTGTTTGGTGTTAGTATGGTAGTGGCATCTATATTTATACTGATATTATTTGTATTGCCCGATAACATGCTGAAAGGCCGTAGCCATACGTGGAAAAACCGTATAGAAAGTTTTACCCAACACCGCGATACTGAGGATGAAGACTATCAGGTGCAACAGGCAAAGATAGCTATTGCCAAAGGCGGTTTATTTAAACTAAACCCGGGTGGCAGCGATCAGCGTAATTTTTTACCGCAGGCTTATAACGATTTTATTTATGTAATAATTATAGAAGAGTATGGATTGCTGGGTGGTGCTGCCATTGTGTTTTTATACCTTTTCTTTTTGTACCGCTGTGTGCGTATTGTAATAAAAGCACCTAAGGCGTTTGGTGCGCTGCTGGCTGTGGGGCTGGGTATAGCACTGGTTACGCAAGCTATGATAAACATGGCAGTGGCTGTTAACTTATTACCCGTAACCGGTGTTACCCTGCCGTTGGTTAGTATGGGGGGCAGTTCGGTTATATTTACCTCTATAGCTTTTGGTATTATCTTATCAGTTTCGCGTAATATTGAGGAGGAGAAGACGTTAGCTGTTGAATAATTAAATTGCAGTTTAATGAAAAAGATATTTGTTGTTTTATCGCTGTTTGTTGCTTTAGCAATAACTTCCTGTAAAAAGCAAGGTACTTTTACTGTGTATGTAAAAAAGCAACTGCCGGGCCAGGCGTTGCAGTACGCGGGGTATGCTACTGTTATAGTGTATCAGTCAGACTCTGTAACACAGGCTGGTAGCGCTACGGCTAACCAGTATGGTGTAGCGGCTGTTGATTTAAAAGACGGCGACTACCTTGTATATGCCATTGATGCAGCAGACTCTACGCTTACAGGGGCAACCACGGCCACATTAAAGAAAGGCGAACGCCTGGATGTAAATGTTACCATTCAATAATACCTGCTTATGAGAGCTATTATATCGGGCGGTGGTACCGGTGGGCATATTTTTCCGGCCATATCCATAGCCAATGCTTTAAAAAAGAAAGACCCCACAGCCGAAATACTTTTTGTGGGCGCCAACGGCCGTATGGAGATGGAAAAGGTACCCCAGGCCGGTTACGAAATTAAAGGCCTGAACATTGCCGGCTTTCAGCGGGGCTCTATTATTAAAAATCTGGCCTTGCCTTTTAAGCTGGCCGGCAGCATGCTTAAAGCAATTAGCATTGTAAATAGTTTTAAACCCGATGTAGCTATAGGCGTAGGAGGTTATGCAAGCGGGCCGTTGCTGCGGGCTGCCAGTTTGTTGGGGGGGCCAACTGTAATACAGGAGCAAAACTCGTTTGCCGGTGTTACCAATAAAATACTGGCGCGTAATGCTAAAGTTATATGCACCGCCTACGAGGGTATGGAAAGGGTTTTTCCGAAGGAGAAGATTGTGCTTACCGGTAACCCGGTGCGTGCCGAAATAGTGAGTGCATTTACCGGTAAAGGTGTGGGCAGAGACTATATGGGCGAAACCGCCAGAGAGTATTTCAGGCTGGAGAATAATAAGCCTACTATTTTGATATTGGGTGGCAGCCTGGGGGCTAAAACCATTAATAAAAGTGTAGAAGCATCGCTGGAGCGTATTAAGCAAAGCGATGTGCAGATATTGTGGCAGACAGGAAAAGTATATATAGAAGAATGTGAACGTATAGCGGCGAATGTGCCCAACCTGCATGCCCGTATGTTTATAGACCGGATGGACTATGCTTATGCCTGTGCCGATGTAATTATTTCGCGGGCGGGTGCACTTTCTATAGCTGAACTACAGATTGTAGGCAAACCTGTAATACTGGTGCCCTCGCCAAACGTAGCCGAAGACCATCAGACCCACAATGCCATGGCATTGGTTAATAAGCACGCAGCTATAATGATAAAGGATGATGAAGCGCGTTTAAATCTTATAGGTGCAGCTTACGACTTGTTGGCGAATACGAATATGAGAGCAGAATTATCTGAAAATATCAGAAAAATGGCGATTACTGATGCTGCCGAGCGTATTGTAGATGAAATACTTAAGGTTGTAAAAGCTTGATTAGCCAATATTAAACCTATTTCTGCCGTATTTTTTACATTTTCCGGTATTGCGGTTGTTGTTCTTTTTAATAATTTCATATCAACAAATAATATGAAGTTTCTTTCGCTACTTTTTGGAAAGCAACCAACCGAAGCCGAGATATTGAATACCGGCCTTCAATTGGCTATGGAGTTTGGCGAAAACTGGCTGAAGCCTATACAGCAGAGGCTTTTCCGTAGGTATAATTTTCTTACTAAAGAAGAACTGGATAAGTATAATCTGATATGTAAAACGGCCCTTGAAGATGGGGTACGGTTTATACATAACACGCTTACCAATGTAGATGCGCGTCAGCAATATATAACCGAGAACGAATTGCGGTTAGAGTTAGCCACCTTTATGCGCAAAAAATACGGATGGATTAATAACCAGGGTATTGACCGTGTTTTTAATCAATCATCTTACCACGCGTGGTGCGAAGAGCGCCAGCAACGCCTGAAAGAATCGGCAGGCTATAATATCTCGTAAAGCTCCCTGTTTTGCCGGAAATTTTTTGAATTTTTGCGGCAATGAAGAATCTGAACGAACTTAAGAAGATTTATTTTCTGGGTATTGGTGGTATAGGCATGAGTGCCCTTGCCCGCTATTTTAAAGCACAAGGTATTGCTGTAAGCGGTTACGATAAAACACAAACGGCATTAACCGACGAACTGGTGGCCGAAGGCATACCAGTGATATTTGAGGACGACCTGAACCAATACCCCAAAGATACCGACCTGGTAGTTTACACACCCGCTATACCTAAAGATCATAATGGGCTTAATTTTTACCGCGATAATAACTACGACCTGAAGAAGCGAAGTGAGGTGCTGGGCATTATATCTGCCGATAGGTTTACGGTGGCCGTTGCCGGTTCGCATGGTAAAACTACGGTAAGCTCGCTGGTGGCACATATACTGGCAAGTGCCGGTTTACCTACTACCGCATTTTTGGGTGGTATCTGCAATAACTATAACTCTAACTACATACATACCGGCCCCCACCCCCCCAAAGGGAGCTTAATTGCTATGCAGGAGGTAGTAGTGATAGAGGCCGATGAGTTTGATCGTTCGTTTCACCGGTTGCAGCCCAACATGGCTGTAATTACCGCAGTAGATACCGACCACCTGGATATTTACGGCACCAAAGAAAAGATAGACGAAGCCTTTATTGAGTTTACCAATAAAATAGCCGAAGATGGTTTTCTGGTTATTAAAACGGGGCAGAGTATTGAAGATAAGCTACCGGTACTGGATAAGGCTTTTTACTCGCTTAACGATACTACTGCCGATGTGTATTGCAGTAAGTATTGGGTGGTAGATGGCGGCTACCTGTTTAACGTAAGCTACTTTGGTACCGAGATAAAAGGATTGCGCATAAATATTGGTGGTTTTCACAATATAGAAAATGCCATTGCGGCCCTTACCATTGCGAAAGAACTGAAGGTGCCCGATGATAAAATTAAAGCGGCCTTAGCCTCGTTTAAAGGAATAAGAAGACGTTTTGAAAAAGTGTTTGAAAACGATAAAGTGGTGTTTATTGACGACTACGCCCACCACCCCGAAGAGATACGCGTTTTTTTAGAAAGCGTACGCGAGATATACCCCAAAAAGAAAATTACAGCGGTGTTTCAACCGCATTTGTTTAGCCGTACCAAAGACCTGGCAAACGAGTTTGCCGAACAGCTAAGCAAGGTAGATGAAGTGGTGCTGCTGGATATATACCCGGCCCGCGAATTGCCGGTAGAAGGGGTTACCTCTTCACTCATTTTTAACCAGCTGACCTGCCCTGAGAAAACCCAGCTAACAAAAAGCGAACTGGTTGATTTTGTAAAGGGCAACAATTTTGAAGTGCTGGTGACCATAGGCGCCGGCGATATTGACAAGTACCTTACTTCCATCAGAACGATACTGGCAGGCCGGTAGGGTTGTCTTATCTTCTGTTCACTTCTGTTTTCATTCACAATTTCTGTACACAACTACGCGTTAAGAATACAGCTATGTAGCTGACCTTTGGGCTGCACTAATCCCAATGAAAAAATTCTGGCGCATACTTAAAAAACTGCTAACGATTGCTGTGGTGCTTTCGGGGGCTGCGCTGTTTGTGGTGGTGCTAACATCGGCTATACAAAAGCAGGATGAGCTGACTTGTAAAAGCCTGCATGTAAAAATTGATTACGATTCGGGCCTGGCTTTTTTAACCGAGAAAGAAATTGCCGAGCGTATTAACTACCTGAGCGGCGAGAACATTGTGGGCAAGCGCCTTTCGGCTATTGATTTCCGTACGCTGGAAAACGAAATGGAGAAGAACCCGTTTGTAGAGCAGGCCGAGGTGTTTGTTGACCAACAGCAGAATATAACGGTAACCCTGGTACAGAAACGTCCTATTCTGCGGATACTCAACAAAGATGGTGTGGGCTATTATCTGAGTGAAAACAACGAGCGCATACCCCTCAACGGTAACTTTACGCCACACGTAGCTATAGCGGTGGGCAGTGTACAAACACACCAGAGCGCCCAACGCGACAGCAGCGTGCAGGCCGCTCTTTTCAACCTGATAAGCTATGTGAATAAGGATGAGTTTTTGAAAGCGCTGACAGACCAGTTGTATGTAGCCGACAACGGCGAAATAGAACTGATACCGCGGGGTAATACACACACCATCCGCCTGGGCAGGGCAGAGGAGAAAATGGAAGACAAGCTTAAACGGCTAAAGATTTTTTATACCGAAGGGTTGAAGAAAACCGGCTGGCAGATGTATAAAACAATTGACCTGCGTTACATGAACCAGGTAGTATGCGAAAAGAGAGACACCACCGGATTAGCAATAGCACAATAACAGGCACCTATAACACAACACACTTTTAACTTACACAATACTGCATTTTTATGGCAACTAACCACACAAAAGAGAACCCGATAATTGTTGGCCTTGATATAGGTACAACCAAAATAGCCTGTATAGTATCGCAGCGCGACCAGTACGGCAAGCTTAAAATACTGGGCCTGGGCAAAGCCCCATCGTACGGTGTTACGCGTGGCGAGGTTACCAATATTAAGCACACTACCGATGCTATTATTGAGGCGGTGGCCGAAGCCGAGCGTCAGAGCGGCCATAAAATAAGCGTGGTGTATGTAGGCATAGCCGGCCAGCACATTGCCAGCAAACAAAACCGTGGTATTTACACGCTGCCATCGGCCGAAGAAGAGATTACGCGCAAGCACATAAAGGATATGGTAGAAGATATGCACCGCCTGGCCCTTGACCCGGGTGAGCGTATTATACATGTGCTGCCGCAGGAGTTTACCGTAGATAACCAGCACAGCATTAAAGACCCGATAGGTATGTGTGGCAGCCGGCTGGAGGCTAACTTTCATATTATAACCGGGCGTGTGGCTGCGGCGCAAAATATACGCAAATGCGTAGAGCGTGCCGGCCTGCAAATGCTGGGCCTGATACTGGAACCACTGGCATCATCGGCATCGGTACTGCACGATGAGGAGATGGAAGCCGGCGTAGTACTGGTAGATATAGGTGGTGGTACCACCGATGTGGCCATATTTAAAGATGGCATTATACGCCATACGGCTGTAATACCTTTTGCCGGTAATATTATTACCGAAGATATTATGGAGGGCTGCAAAATGCTGCGTAACCAGGCCGAGAAACTGAAAGTAGCTTTTGGCAGCGCCCTGCCAAGCGAAACTCACGAGAATGAAATTATATCAATACAAGGTATTGCCGGCCGCGACCGCAAAGAGATTTCTATGCGTACATTGGCCAGCATTATCAATGCCCGTATAGAAGAGATATTTGCACAGGTGTACTTTGAGATTAAAAGCTCGGGTTATGCCAACTCGCTGAATGCCGGTATAGTAATAACCGGTGGTGGTTCGCAACTTAAGCACCTGAAACAACTGGTAGAGTACACCACCGGCCTTTCGGCACGTGTGGGTTACCCAACAGCCCTGCTGGCCAACAGCAATAAAGATGAGCTGAAACACCCGATGTATGCTACCGGTTTGGGTTTAGTGCTGGAGGGTTTCCGCCAGTACAACGACCTGGAGGATGTAGAAAGAAGAAAATTCTATCCGGAGTTGTTTGAAGAAGAACAGCCGGTTGAAGTTGAACCTAAGCCAGAGGTAATTATTACCGAAGAGCCGGTTGCCGAAACCGAAGAGGAAATAGTAATTGAAACAGCCCCTGTAAATACACAGCCGATAACACAACCTAAACGCAAAGGCAACTTTTTGAAAGAGATGGCCACCGTGTTTCAGGATTGGTTTAAAGACGAGCGGGTAAACGGCGATTTTGACGAATAACAGCTGGTATATATAAGCTATTAAACAGCCCCTGTAGCCAACGCTGCGGGGGCTGTTTTTTTGATATCAATAAGGGTTGTATTGTTTTTGCAACACAGCACAAATACAAGTAGATAATTGTAAAGGGAAAGATTTGTATAGCAGGTATGGTGTGAGCCATATTTGTACACAACAAAAGGACACAATTTTTTAACGCCCGTTTCTGGTTTACTACATACAAACAAACCGCGAGGCACAAAAATTAATAACAATGGAACCTCTTTTTCAATTCGACTTGCCGAAAGACCAGTCATCTATCATCAAGGTATTTGGTGTAGGTGGTGGTGGCAGCAATGCTGTAAACCACATGTATGATCAGGGTATAGTGGGCGTAAACTTTGTAGTACTTAATACCGATGCACAGGCTATAGATATGAGCCGTGTGCCTAATAAAATACAACTGGGGCCAGCCCTTACACAGGGCCTTGGTGCCGGTGCGCGCCCCGAGATAGGTGAGAAGAGTGCAGAAGAATCGGTGGATGTGATAAAAGAGCTGCTGAATAAAAACACCAAAATGGTATTTATTACTGCCGGTATGGGCGGTGGTACCGGTACCGGTGCAGCACCGGTAGTAGCCCGCATAGCCCGCGAAATGGGTGTGCTTACCGTAGGTATAGTAACTACCCCTTTCTGGTTTGAAGGTAAATCGCGCTACAACCATGCTATGGATGGTATTGAGAAACTGCGCGAGAATGTAGATACCCTGCTTATTATCAACAACGATAAGATACGTGAAATGTATGGCAACCTTAAACGCAGCGAAGCGTTTGGCCATGCCAACAATATACTGACCACAGCTGCCAAAGCTATATCGGAAATAATAACCGTGCCGGGCGAGATTAACGTTGACTTTGCCGACGTGCAAACCGTAATGAAAAATGGTGGTTCGGCTATAATGGGTTGTGCAACTGCCGAGGGCGATGACCGTGCCCTGCGTGCCGCACAAGGTGCCCTTAACTCGCCACTGCTGAACGATAACGAAATACGTGGTGCCAAAAAGGTACTGGTAAATATAACTACCGGTGTGCAACAGGTAACTATGGATGAGATAGGTGTGATAATGGAATACGTGCAGGAAGCTGCCGGCAGCACCGATATAATACTGGGTGCCTGCGATGATCCGTCGCTGGGCGATAAACTATCGGTTACGCTGATAGCTACCGGTTTTGAAGTAGGTAAAAAGGCGGCCCCTTTTGTAGAGCAGAAAGTGGTGAAAGTGTACGAACTGAACGACAAACCTATAGTAAACGAAGTAGTGGTAACCCCTACACCGGTTGTAGCTGAAACCAAAAATGAAGTGGTTGAAAACATTACTACTACCACTATAGTTGAAGAAACACCGCTTATTAACGAGCAGCCGGTACTTACCCTTAACCTGGAAGAAGAGACCTACAGCCTGTTTGATATTGCCCCGCAAACCGAAGAGGCTGTAACTAACGAGAATACTTTTGAGTTTGAGGTAACCGCACAGGAGCAGGTACTGCCACAGGTAGAACTTACTGTAGAAGAAACTGTAGTAGAGCAGCAGGAAGAAACCACCGTACAGCCGGTGCTTGAAACCCGCACCGATGAGTATGTGGTGTACACCAAAAAGAGCTACGAAACCGATAGCGTAAGCCAGATAAACAGCGATGATATGAGCCGCCAACTGGAAGACCGTAAAAAAATACTGGCAGGCCTTAGCTACCGTTTTGGTAACAAACAAAACCTGGGCGAGCTTGAAAACGAACCTGCTTACAAACGCAAAGGCCTTGACCTGAACGGTGAGCAATCGTTCAGCACTATGAACGATAACTCGCGCTACAGTGTAAGCGATGATGGTACCAACCGTCCGGAGATTAAAAAGAACAACTCGTTTCTACACGATAACGTAGATTAAACATAACTGGCGTACAAAGGCGCCGCAACTTTCTCTCCTTTGTTAGTGTGTCCAAAAATTCCCTAGCCGCCCGGCTAGGGTTTTTTTATGCGCGGAAACCCAAAAGCTGTTGCCACGAATTGCACGAATGAATACAGGATTTTAGAGGCAGTTACAGAGTTTTTAGGCCAACACAATCGGCTATATAACGTGGCAGTTACTTTTTTGTAAAGAAGTTACATTTGAAACATGAACATCCTCTTCGCCACTACCGACGAACAATTACTTAAATGCCGTAAGGCCATACTGGAGCTACGCCCGCATATTACTGCCGATGAGTACCTGGAGAAAGCGAAGCTGCTTGTAAGTGAGGGTGCGCACATGATATATGTAGATGCCGAAGGCGATGCACCTGCGGTGAGCGTGTTCAGGGTTAATTATTATTTCTACCGGGGGAAGAATGTATATATAGACGACCTGAGCACTTTACCCGAAGCACGCGGTAAGGGCTATGCAGGTGCTTTGCTTGACTTTATAAAGCAATATGCTATTGCACAGGGTTGTGCCAACATACACTTAGATAGCGGGTATATTAAAGAGCGGAGAGATGCACACCGGCTGTATCTGAACAAAGGTTACTACCTGGCCAGCCATCATTTTGTGCTTGATTTGTAAGTGCGGGCATAGTTGCAATATTGCCACAGATTGCACTAATAAATGCTGGATTAAATCTCTCACAGACTTCACTGAAAAGCTCTATTGTCTTTTAGCATATTTTTACTTTCCATATAAATTATTTAAATATGTTGGAGTAGGTTAATATAGATACAGGTAGGGGGTTAACATTGAATTTCTTCAATCGGCTGATAGTTAATTGTTTAAGTGAGGGGTGGGTTAACATGTTTGGGCTATCAAAGGCTGGTTACTCTAAAAATGCAACAATCTCATCTATAGCTTTTTTGTTGCGGATAATAGTATTATGGCCCGCGCCTTTTACGTTTACGCCTTTAATTTCGGGGTGTATGCTTAAGAATTGTTTTATATCGGCCAGCGATACTACTTCATCATCTTCGTCGTAAATAAGCATAGCCTTGTCGGCCTTAATTTTCTCTTTGCGCTTTGCCAGGTTCATATGGTCAACCGACATGTTGAACTCTTCTTCCAGCCCTTTAAAAAATACGCGCTGCATTTTAACCGGTACTTTCAGCATAGCAAACACCTGCTCGAAAAACCTACCCGATGAAATGGGTATGGCCATCATTACCAACCGGTTTACAATAATGTTATACTCCATAAGCAGGTAAGCACTGGCGCCGGCACCCATGCTGTGGCCTACTATGGCGTAAGGCGTACCAATCTTTTCTATAAGCTGTGCCATGGCTTCTTTAAAGTGTAGCAGGTTACTGGTTTCGCCATCGCTGCCGCCGTGGGCGGGGCCATCTATAGCTACTACTCGGTAGCCGGCTTCTACCAGTGCCGGTATCATTTTATAAAAGTCGAGCGCCATGCCATCCCAGCCGTGTACCAACAGTACCGTACGGTGGCTGCTGCCCCATACATAGTATTTCATGTCGGCTTTCTTTTTGGGGTTGCGGAACTCGTTTACCTTAAGTATGTGCTTATGTGCTTTTTTTATAAGCGTTTTGTGAGGTGGCCGCAACACTCTTTTTTGCGGTGTAAATATCAGCCTTACCAGTATATCTATAGCTGTTTCGGGGGCTATATTACCAGCTACCGAAAAGAAACGCGATAGCCATTTAATTTTAGATAGTGAGTCCTGCTCTTGTTTTTTTTCTGCCATAATTCATCAGTTTATCATGCGTATAGTAATAATGCGTACGGGTTGTTTGGGCCTATCGGCAGCGCCGGTTTGTACAGCGGCAATCCGGTCAACGGTATTCATGCCTTTCAGTACTTCGCCAAATACGGTATAGCGCGAGTCGAGGTGCGGTATGCCACCGGCCTTGCGGTAAACGGCTTTGTGGGCTTCGGGTATTTCGTAGCCATTGGTGCGGGCACGTGCTTTTATAAAAGTAGAGTCGTTAGCCACTTTGCCCTGCACAATATAAAACTGGCAGGCCGATGAGGCTTTCTCCGGGTTATCATCGCGGGCCATGCCCAGTGCGCCGCGTTTGTGGTAATACTTTTCGGGCATTATCTCGGCGGGTATGGTATAGCCTAAGTCGCCTTCGCCAAGCGTGGCTGTATCGTGCGCGTACTTAGAGGAAGGGTCGCCGGCTTGTATTACAAAGCCCGGTATAACGCGGTGGAAGAGGAGCGAGTCGAAATAATGGTTGTTGGCCAGTTTACTAAAGTTATCGCGGTGCAGTGGTGTGCCATCGTAAAGTGCTACTACCATAGTACCATAGTTGGTTACAATTTTTGCTTTGCGGCTTTGCGCATTAGTATGTTGTAGTACCAATGTAAGGCAGGTAATTAAGAGTGCCCTTGCAATCATTTGTAGTATTTACTGTATGAAGGTATAAAGAGAAACGGCCTTTGCAAACAGGTTGCAGTAGTATGCCTGACCGTTAATAGTAGCGTAACATAATGTGTATATATTACAGTAGCTATGTAGGCAGGTCATTTTTTACTTTCCGAAAATTCCTATCTTCCACCCTAGTAAACCAAACCGCTCATTAAGAACCAAAACCGAGATTATGAAGATTAAACTTTTACTAAGTTCTCTTTTCATTTTTATTGCCGCCATTGTAATGGCACAAGATGTTACCATAAGCGGTAATGTGCAGGACGATAGAAAACAACCTTTGCCCGGTGCTACCGTTAGGGTAAAAGGCACTACCGTAGGTACCGTAACCGACGATGCGGGTAATTACACCCTTAGCGTGCCTAAAACCGCTACCACCCTGGTGGTTAGCTTTGTGGGCTTTGAAGACAAAGAGGTGGCTATTAAAACCAACCAGGGTAACTATGTGGTAAACATAGATATGAGCACTGCCGATGTAGGGCTTAACCAGGTGGTAGTATCGGCCTCTAAGAAAAGCGAGAAAGTGCTGGATGCCCCGGCATCGATATCGGTGATAGGGGCGGATAAGCTGGAGCGGAATATTACTACCACACCGGTAGATCAGTTAAAGACCTCGCCGGGAGTAGATGTAATGCGTACGGGCCTGGTATCGTCTAACGTGGTAATACGCGGCTTCAACAACATCTTCTCGGGCTCGGTACTGAACGTGGTAGATAACCGTATAGGTGCGGTGCCGTCGCTGCGTGTTAATGCCTACCAGTTAACGCCTACCAGCAATCTGGATTACGATAAAATAGAGGTAGTACGTGGCCCTGCTTCGGCACTGTATGGCCCTAATGCAACTTCGGGTGTGGTGCATATTATGACCAAGTCGCCGCTGGACCAGGATAAGAAATTTGTAACTACGGTGGCTATGACCAGTGGTTTTACCGTGCTGGATAAAGACTACAAGCAGTACAATAACGGCAATATTATTTCGGGTAATATTATTAATCCGGAGTTTCGCCACTCGGGCAAACTGCTGGATGGTAAACTGGGTTATAAAATTTCGGGTAGCTATTTTCAGGCGCAGGATTATCCGAACTACGACCCACGTGAGCCGTACGATAACAAGTACAATCCATACTCTACCCCGTACGATGGCGATAGCCTGATATTTGGTAGTGCCCGAAATGGTGAGGTGTTTAAGCCGGATACTATCCGCCGGTTTTACCGCGACTCTGCCGGTATCACCATTTTAGATTCTGCCCACTTGGATATACGCCGGTTTAAGAAAGATTTTTTTATACGCAAGTACACGTTTGATGCCCGTATAGACATACGCCCTATAAAAGATATAACCATAACTATTAACGGTGGACTAGCCGGTGCTAAAAACGTAGAGCTTACCGGCCTTGGTGCAGCACAGGCCGGTGGCGATGGCCCGGGCTGGATATACTGGTACCTGCAAACGCGCTTTAAGTGGAAGAACCTGTATGTGCAATATTTTATTAACAGCAGCGATGCCGGCAATACGTATCTGATACCACAGCTATCGGCATCGGCCCGGCAGGCATACAGCAGCGAAGACCCTTACCAGGTACAGTTGCTGATAGATAAGAGTAAACTGCATGTGGTACAGGCGCAGTACTCGCATGCACCTGTAGAGAAACTACGCCTGATATACGGCGTAGATGTATTGCTTACCCGCCCCGATACCAAGGGTAGTATTAACGGCCGTTTTGAAACCCGCGATAACCTGAACCAGGCCGGTGGCTATGTACAAGGTGAGTACGAGCCTTTGAACTGGCTTAAATTTGTAGCTGCCCTGCGTGTAGATTATAACAGTATAATTAAGAATGTAGCAGCCAGCCCGCGTGCGGCAGTTGTATTTAAACCGGCCCCTACACACAGCCTGCGTATTACTTACAACCGCGCGTTTGATTCGCCTACTACGCTTAACCAGTTTCTGGACCTTTCGAACGGTTACATACCTAATGGTATAAACGTGCGCGGTATTGGTAACCCTTATGGCTGGAACTACAAGTATGACGATAACAGCGGGGTGGTACAGTTTAAAACTGCACCGCAGTACCGCCAAAGCGGCGACTGGGTAACTTATGGCGATATGACCCAAAACGTAGCCTTGTTTGATACCCTTCTGACGTTTATAATAGATGGATTTAAGGCACGTCCGGGTGTTGACCCTGCACAGGTTGAAAGTATATTTAACGGCGTGTTTAATGGCATACGTGGCCAGGGTGGCACTATAGATAGTGCCAAGATGATATCGCTGGACTATGCCAACTTTGCTACAACCAAGGAGTATGAAGCCAGCAAACAGAACGTAAGTAACCTGTTTTCTAAAAACCTGAATAAGATAAACAACTCGTACACGCAAACACTGGAGTTGGGTTACAAAGGATTAATTGCCGGTAAACTATCGCTACAGGTAGATGGATACTGGACCCGTGTTACCAATTATGTAAGTGCGTTATTGCCAGCATCGGGTGCGGTAATGTTTGACTGGAAAACCTACCTGGGCCCTAAAGCACCGGGAGGCAAACTATATGATAATCTGCAACTGGTAAACGGTTTCTACGACAATGCACTAAAAGGTGCCGGTTTGAACGGTAACCCGTCGTTACAGAACCCATCAATTGTAGAGCCAGATTCTACCACTACCTGGGATGAACTGGTGGTGCTGTTGCACCAATTACCATTGGGTACTATTACCCCTAATGACCCATCGCTGGTTGGTTCAGATTTCATATTGACCTATAAGAACGTTGGCCGACTGGATGTGTTTGGAATTGATTTTGGTGCTAACTACGATGTGGTGCAAACCAAAGAGCATAATGTATCGTTAGGGGCTAACCTTAGCTGGGTAGATAAAGACCGGTTTACCCTTACCACTGGTGAAACCATTTACCTGAATGCTCCTAAACTTAAAAGCGGCTTTACATTTGACCATACCCATAAAGCCAGCGGTTTTGGTTATGGACTTACGTTCCGTTACCAGATGGGTTATTATGCCAGCTCATCCATCTATCAGGGCGAGGTTAAGCCAGCATACCTGCTGGATGCACGGGTAAGCTACCGTCCTAATTTCTACAAAGGCCTGTTGTTATCTGTTACAGTTAATAATGCTGCGAACTATCAATGGCAAAGTTTTCCGGGAACACCTAAAATGGGAGCCACTTTGTTTGCGCGTGCGCAGGTTACTTTCTAAAAAAGCACCTACGAAAAACAAAGCCACTGTATAGCAGTGGCTTTGTTTTTTTATTTAACGCTTATAGCGTTCCGGTAAACAATGGCCGATACATCGCTTAGTACAGTAGCTAACTGATTGAAGTCTGTGCCACGTGTCATAATACAAACCAGATAAGGGCTGCCATTATTATAAACTATACCGCACTCATGTAGTTGTTTTATGTCTGAATCTATGTAGGCCCGCTCACCAAATTTATGAGACACAACCAGGCCTTTGGGTAAACCAGCAACAATACCTCTGTTGAAACTTGTTTTGCTTAGTATTTGTAGTGCCTTTTCCGACATATCTTTATTAAGGTACGTGGCATTATACAGTAGCCTGAAAAAACCTGAATAGTCTTTTACCGATACGAAATCGGCAGCCATGTTGGTGTTTACATTTATACCAATATCTACCATTACCTTAATAATGAATTGTTCTGTAATACTGCGTAGTAACAATTCTTTGGCTTCATTGTCGGAGTATTCAATCATCCGTTCAATTAATTCCAGGATGCTGTAGGTGGTGCCAATTTTCAGAAGATTAGGATCTGTAATATTAGGCACAGCATTTTTATCAAGATGCTGCGTGTATGCAATCTTTCTGTTTAAAAATCCCGGTTCGCTCTCCGCCTTTTTTAAGGCTGCTATCATTATAGGTACCTTTAGTAAACTTGCGGGTGAGAAGTTTTCTTTTTCATTAATCCCCATCCAGGGGCCAAAGTTCAGGTCGCGGAAGTAGACGGAAACAAAGCTGGCTTTTCTTTGTGCCTGTGCCTGATCAATATATCCACGAACTTCCTTTTCCATATTTACAACAGAGTTGATATGCGATGGCTGGTAATTATCACATTCTAACAGTGGGTTAATAAACTTGTAACCTTCACTATTGCGGTACTCTTTCATTTCCTGAATTTCGGGCGCAGGTGGTACTGGCTGGCTTGAATTGGTGTTTAAATACCTGCCTGCTAAAAAGCCGGCAATACCTGTAGATACTATCACAGCGATAGCTGCTAGTTTTTGATTATTACTCATGGGTTGGTGAGTTGTTAACTAATAAATGCACTGCAATAATCGGATATGCTTTGTTATTAGACAACTTTTCTGCTGGTAACCGGTACCAATGAAAGAAGCCATTGACTATTCAAGTCAATGGCTTCCTGCTAAATAGTGGGAGTATTAGAAATTGCTTAGATTTTTTTGTTCTTCAGTAGTTCTTCAAGTTTGGCTTTTTGAACGGCTGTAAGGCTTTTCTTAAAGCCATCTATGTATGTACTCTTTAACTTGCGGCGTGTAGCATCATATCCTTGAGGGTCTTTATCTTTAGTTGCTTCCAGTTTCTCAAGGTTTGAGTAGAATTCTTTAAGCTGTGCAACTAATTGTTCTTTTTGCTCTGGTTTTAGCTGAAGTTCTTTTTCCAGGTTATTTGACATTTCGGAAATTCTTTGCGAAACCGGTACTACGGGTTTGTGTGTTGGTGCAGGTGGTACGATAACATACTCTTCTTTTTTAGGAGTAGATTGTTCTACTTTTGGAGTGGACTGATTTTGAGCGCTAACAGTAAGCGAAACTAAAACAGCGCAAAACGTGGTAACAAAATATCTTTTCATAACTCTATTGTTTTGATTTTTGTAAATATAGTCATAAATCTATTATTTGCGTTTAATAATTGCGTATTTAGGTCGGGTAAAGAGTAGCCATATGAAATTTGTAACCAACATACAACCCGGACCCGAATCGTTGCCCGCATATCTGGTTAAAGTATGGCGTTACAGGCATATGGTAGTTACATTTGCCCGGCGCGAATTAGCTGTAAAATACACAGGTACATTACTGGGTTTGCTAGGTTTATTAGCATACCCGGCAGTACTACTAGTGGTTTATTATTTGTTTTTTACAGTTTTGGTTAAGCTGCCGATGAATGGCGATTACCCATATATATTGTTTGTTTTTACGGGTTTAATGCCCTGGCTTTTTTTTAGTTCTACTATCAATGCATCTGGTGCTATGTTAATGGCAAACAGAGAGTTGATTAAGAGAGTGTATTTTCCCCGGCTTGTTCTATTGTTTTCTAAAATAGCAGTATGCTTAATAGAGCTTGCAGTGATGATGATATTGTTTCTACTGATGGCATACATAATGGGTTTTATGCAGGGTAAGAGTATATTGCTATTGCCGGTAGTATTAGTAGTTACTGTGTTGGTTGTGTTGTCGTTAAGTATATGGGTTTCATTGGTGGTATTTAAGCTAAGAGATACATTGCAGTTTTTACCATTGGCCACTAATTTGTTTATGTGGTTTACGCCTGTTTTTTATCCCTTAAGTTTATTGCCTGCCAGGTATTTGTTTATAGCTTACATCAATCCAATGGCTATGCTGGTAGATATGTACAGGGTGGTTTTATTAGGTGATAATGCCAATTTTGGTTATTGGTACATTTCTTTTGCTACAACAATGGTGCTGCTTATGTCTGGTATTTATCTTTTTGTTCGTACTGAAGATGTGTTTGCAGAAAATATATAACATGACAGATGCAGCAATTATTGTAGAAGGCTTGTGTAAGGTGTATGACTCTGCCGAACAGGGTATATTTAATGCATTAAATAATATTAGTTTTAGCCTGATGCCGGGTACTACGCTGGCTTTGATTGGCCGTAATGGTAGTGGTAAATCAACCTTGTTGAAAATTCTGGCCGGGGTACACAAACCCACCTCAGGTCGTGCGCTGTTAAGGGGTAAAGTAGCATCTGTGCTGGAGATTGGCTCTGGCTTTCATCCTGATTTGACCGGCATAGAGAATATTTATTTCTACGGTTCGGTAATGGGTTTTAGCCGAAACGAGATAAAGCAACGGATTGATGCCATAATTGACTTTAGTGGTATAGGCGAGAATGTTTACAAACCTGTTAGAGGTTACTCAAGCGGTATGTTTGTACGGCTTGCCAGTGCTGTTATAGTATCGCTGCCGTATGATATACTGATACTGGATGAAGTAATAGGTATGGGTGATGCAGCTTTCAGGGTGCAGTTTTCAGCCAAAATAGATGAACTGGTTGCTAATGGCGCAGCTGTAATTATGGCCAGCCACAATTTAAATGAGCTTTTTGGTTGTAACTCCTATTTATGGTTAGATGAAGGTAAACTAAAAGGCTACAGTAGTTCAAACAGTATTTTAAACGAGTACGATGACTTTGTAAGGCAGTTATTGCCTGCTAAAAGTAACCATATGCAGGATGGTGTTTTGGCAAATGTGCCGGTAGAGATTAATCATGTACAGCTTTCGGCAGTGCGTGTTTGTAATACTCAGGCGGTAACCTGCACCCATTTTGAGTACGATGAAACTATCTGCCTTGAAGTTGAAGTGAAATCACTGAAAAGCAATTCTCTTTTCCCTTTTATGTTTGTTATAACCCATAACCTGAGTAACGTAATAGTTTTGGGTACTTCTTATAATTTTATTGATCCAACATATACGGTGCCACAAACCGATGCAGGTGCCAGGTTTATGGTACAGTTACCCCCTTGTATTCTTAATTCAGGTACATACTCGGTAGATGTATATGGTTTTGATGAAAAGGGAGTAGGCCGAAGATTAAAGCCTGCCATAGTTACATTTGGTGTTAAAGAACCAGCTAAAGGAGGGTTTGTTTTGAGAGGGGGTAAGGTGCCTGGTATAATAAGGCCCGATGTTAAATGGGTTACTATAAATTAAGTAGTGCTATTGTAAATAATAAGGTAATAGATTGTTATTTTTGAATAGATATGTTTGCGCCCCCCAATTGTGAGTTATTAATGTAAAGTGAATGGATATGTTAGGTGCATTACAAAGAATAAAGCGGCTGATAAAGCCTGAGCCATCTCCATTTGTAATATCAAGTATACAGGCTTCGGATATTGCAGATAGCCATATAAGTTATGACGACCTTTTTACGCGCAAGTATGACGCTTTGATAATACGTGGGTTTTATTCGGTGGATGAGCTGAAGAATATAACTACAGGACTGGAGAAAATAAGTGATAGCAGCTTTACGCAGTATGACGGTAGATATAAAGCTATTCCCCCGGTATTTGAGAAACTACGAGATGAAAACGCGGGTGACTACTTTGTAAGGTCGCGTAATGAATTTGAATTGCTTTCACAAGCAACGGGTGTTGATTTTGAGCAAAAAAATTATTCGTTGTTTAAAGTATTGGCCAAAGGTAGCCAACTGGTTGGCTCGCCGCGTCTACAACCCGAATTTCAGCCATTTGCTTCGGGTTGTATGCGTATCATTCCACCATCTTATGGTATAATAAGGGTACATGCCGACAATGACTTTTACAGCCACCGGGAAGAAATTTTTGAGTATTTCAGGAAAGAAGTAGATACCAGCAACCATGTGAGTTACATAGCTACCATACGCAAAGCAAAAGCAGGAGGAAACCTTGTTTTGCATCATGCAGATTATAAGGTATACGATACTATTAACAACAACATGGAGCTGGTGCATAAAGGGACCGGACAGAAAAAGCATATTGATTTTTTTGGTACTACTGAACTGGAAGTAAACGAGGGTGACCTGGTGCTATTTTCGGGTGGGCAAATATGGCACAGCGTGAATAAAATGAAAGGAGACGGCGACCGTATTACCTACGGGGGCTTTTCGGCATATTCTACCGACAGAAAGAAAATTTACCTATGGACCTGATTGGTAAAATAAAAGAGTATTTATACGGCAGGGCCCCATTACGTACTGTTGAGGTTGATTTTGATACACTGCAGAAGAATCCGGGAGCGTATGTTAATAGTATAGTTGAACGCAGCAGCGATGCTGTTGTTATTCGCAATTTTCTTACTACCGTAGAATTGAATAAAATAAAAAAAAGCATTGCTGCATTGCCATCAGATTTTTTTGATGTGCCCCACCCCGGCGCCAAAACATTTCCGCCGGCCTGCAGCACCGGCTATCCGGATGTAAATGCGCAGGATATTTTTTTTCAAAATTCAGGTCGGTATAATGCACAGCTAAATACTATGTCGGGAATAGACATAGTTGCAAAGGTTGCCGGCTTGTTACAGTTGCTTAATAACGGAAAGCCAGCCGAACTTGCTTATAACAGGGAACAGGATGTGCCGTATTTGCATGGTACATTCAGATTAATAGAGCCGGTAGGTAAGGGTATGGGGTTAACTTCGCCACACACCGGTTTCGACTATGCGTTGCGTAATATTAAGCACGCCTACGCACCACTAGCCGGGTATATTGATGTGTTTAAACAGGTTAGTTTGTTTACAGTTATAGATAAGCCCGGTGATGGCGGCGATTTTACAGTGTTTAATTTTAGCCGTGCCCAATACCCAATACTACAGGATGATACCTTGCTTAAGCCCAATAGGAAGGGTGCTGTAAACCTGTATGGAACAGATAACAATCATGTAACGTTTGCCATAAACCCTGGTGATGCATTTTTGTTTGCCGACTTTGATTTATGGCACCGGGTAGAACCATTTACAGGTGATAAAATGCGCTTATCGTATGGCTGCTGGGCTGCCTATGGTATTGCAAATAATGAATTATACTACTGGTCATGAAAGCAAAAATATCTGTATTGCCGGGTAATATACTTTACACACAATGGCATAAAGGCCCTATAGAGCTACAGCAAGTAAAAGATATAATGGAGGAAATGCTGTTATACCTACAGCAATACCCTATAAAGAAGTACATAGATGATATAAGCACCTGTGAGGTAGATTGGCCGGAAGCCGACCAGTGGATTATTCACGATTGGTACCCGAGGGCGCTAAAATTGGGCGTTACCAAAAACGCATTGATTGTAGCTAAAGGAGTAAACATGGCTCATGTTGATGAGCAGTGTGAGATTAAGTCGTTCAATACGCTTAAAGATGCGACCAACTGGATTTATTTATAGATACAGCCTACGTTATACATGCTGTGCCTTTATTGAAGCAGCGCGTTGTTCAAATAAAGGGTAGTATTGTTGTAGTGCGTTTAAAGCGTAGCTGTTACTTTGCCAGTCTTTAGTTTCAAAATTTTTCATGTCTTTAAGTAGCTTGCCTCTGGGGTTGTCGTTTACAAAAAAGTGATCTTTATCTACTTTAAACATTAGTATTTTGTCTTTAGGGGTATCTTCATCACGATGGTAAACTATCAGTTGTTCATTTTTAGGAATTACTATAGCTTCTACCGCTATGCGATAACCCGGTATGAAATTTTTTGAAGACCCGTGCAGCAGGCTGCGATGGAACAAGATAACCTCGCCGGCCTTGAAATAAACAGGTTTAAGTTTTTTCCATAACTCCTTTTGTGTTTGTTTGCCATCGAAAGGATTGTTACCTGCATAGCGGGTGTAGTTAGGCAATATGTGGCTGCCGGGTAACACCCACAGGCAGCCGTTAAGCAAGCCTACATCTGTTAGCGGCATCCATGCGTTTAATGCAAAAGCTTTTGGTTCTTCTACAATTGCCGAATCCTGATGGCACAAAAATTTACTGCGTAGGCCAAAAGGTTTTACAATATGCGATGCAGCATGAATATCTACTTCATCAGAAGAGAAAAACGGTTGCAGATATTTGCAGAAGTGATCGTGTACTATTTGGTTAGAACGGATAAACAACTGACGATAGGTGTCTATCAGCGAGAATAACTGGCCTTTTGAATTCCATTTTTCTATTTCGCCTTTAATAGTCTGTGTATCGGTTTTAAAAGCCTGCAATGCTTCTTTGTCCAGTACCCCTAGCTTTGAATATCCCAGATAATATAACTCTCTGTTAACCCTTTCAGGTAAGTTTTTAAATTGATAATCGTATCCGTTCAAGTAATTGCTTTTTACGAAAGTAAAATTACATTTTTTTGTTTGTAGGCTACGCGTATATATGTATATTGGTGGTGGAAGTCATTATTTACATTAACCCCCATTTAACACTATGGCACACATTCAACTGAACGATGAGCAATTACCCGGAATTGTAGGACTACTTAATTACAGACCAGAAACGGCCAAACCCCTTTGCGAACTGGCAGAGGTTTTGTTGCGGGGCCCATCTACCCTTACCAGCGGCGAACGGGAGATTATTGCCGCTTCGGTTTCGTATTGGAACAATTGCCATTTTTGCCACACCAGCCATGCAGCGGCGGCTGCGGCACATTTAAAAGCCGGTGAGCCCCTTATTGATGATATAAAGGCAGGTTTAAAAGATACTCCTGTTTCGGATAAACTGCGTGCACTGTTAGCTATTGCCAGACAGGTGCAGCAAAGTGGCAGAAATGTTACTGCTGAAAGTATACAAGCCGCTAAAGCTTTGGGGGCAACCGATATAGAAATACACGACACCGTACTTATTGCTGCAGCCTTTTGCATGTTTAACCGCTATGTAGATGGCCTGGGTACCTGGGCACCACAGCCTAATGCTGCATACCTTGAAATGGGTGAAGGCATGGCGCACCGGGGGTATGTCAATTTTTAACTGTTTGTACATGTGTACTACAGCTAGCCTATATTAGCAGCAATGAAGCTGTCGGATGATAATCAGCGGGTGATGATATATAATACGCAACGGGTTTTTTATGCTACCGGACAAACGCTTTCGATAACCTACCGGCTGGAGATGCTTAAAAAGCTAAAGCATCTGATTGCCTCTTACGAGGATAAGATTACTGTAGCTTTGCAATCAGATTTGGGCCGCAGCGGTTACGAAACATTTATTACCGAGAACATAGTAGTGTTTGATGAATTGAATGCTGCTATTAAAAATTTAAAGCGCTGGAGTGCCAGAGAGAAAGTGGCTACTCCACCTCAGTTGTTTTATGGTTCATCTCATATTTTGTATGAGCCACTGGGTTTGGTATTAATTATATCGCCTTGGAACTTTCCTTTTCATTTAAGTTTTGCCCCTTTGGTAGGGGCTTTAGCTGCAGGAAATTGCTGTATTATAAAGCCATCTGAGCTTGCTCCGGCATCATCGGCACTGATAGCAGAGATTATCAATAACAACTTTCCTGAAGGCTATGTGCGTGTTATAGAGGGCGGGCACGAAGTAACTGCTTCGTTGATGCAAAACCGTTTCGATCATGTGTTTTTTACCGGAAGTACTAGCAATGGGCGGGAGATATATAAACTAGCTGCGGAGAACCTGACGCCTGTAACTATGGAGCTGGGAGGTAAATGCCCATGCATAGTAAATGAAGATACGTCTATAGAGGTTGCTGCGCACAGGATAGCGTGGGGTAAATTTTTAAATAGCGGTCAAACCTGTCTTGCTCCCGATTATCTGCTGGTGCATAAATCAATAAAAGAAAAGTTTGTTACTGCTTTGCGCAAAACCATCCAACAGTTTTACGGCACCGAACCTTTGAATAACGCTGAATGGCCACGGATGATAAATGTGCGCCATTATGAGCGTGTAGTTGCTTATGTAGCTGACGGGCAGGTGAGTATTGGGGGGAAGGTAGATGACATAAAACTAAAAATAGAACCTACGGTACTAACTGATGTAAAGTTAAGTGCCCCGGTAATGCAGCAGGAAATATTCGGGCCGGTGCTGCCAGTGCTTGAATTTAGTGAAATAGAAGAGGCCATTTCAATAATAAGCAACTACCCCAAACCGCTGGCGGTTTATGCTTTTACCGGTAATAACCGGGTAAAGCAACAGCTAAGCATTGGAACTTCCTCGGGAGCCCTGGTGTTTAACGAGTGCCTGATGCACGGTGCCAACGGTAACCTGCCGTTTGGAGGGGTGGGAGATAGTGGCATTGGCCGTTACCATCATCAATTTAGTTTTAAAACATTTTCTAATGCCAAAGGTGTATTTGACCGGAGTATGTGGCCCGATTTGCAATTTCGTTACCCGCCGTATGCTGGTAAAAGCCTTAACCTGATGAAAAAATTTATATAAGTAATGCACAGCAAGCTTAACATCCCCGTATTAATGTGTGTGGTGCTTTTATTGCTACTTAGTTCCTGCTATCGGGATAAGGG
>CAYREY010000046.1:0-39325 GCA_964423405.1 uncultured Chitinophaga sp.
GCCACCCCATTTCCGTTGGCTACGGTAATCCTGCCTGCGCTACCTGTAATGCTGCGGTTAGCGGCTGTGCCGGCACCAGTAATGGCGGTTAAGCCGGTGCTTAGGTTGTGTAATGCCAATGCATTACCTGTAAGGCCAATAGTGCCTGAACTGGTAATGGTCCCACCTGTAATACCATTGTTAGTAGCTATACTGGTAACGCTGCCGCTGTTGGTGGCATCGGTACCGGGTTCCCATTGGGTGGTTCCGGAGTTGTACTTTAAAACCTGGCCGTTGGCAGGTGCTGTGGTCGACACATTAACCCCTCTTATTTTAGCCACGGTCGGCCCGGGATAGGTTCCGGTAAGGTCATTTGTTGCTGTGGTTGTAGTTGTAATATCATTTGAAGCATCCGTATCGCCGGTGTTTGTAAGCGTAATGGTGCTGCCCAATGCTACTGTTCCGCCACCGCTCAACCCTGTACCGGGGCTAACAGTTACCGAGTTTGATGTTAGTTGATTGTTATTCACTTTTTGCCAGGCAGGATTTCCGCTTGCGTCAGTACCCCAAACCTGGTTGCCATTACCACCAGTTGGGCCGGGTACTAAACCTTTCTGATTCAGCTCATTATTCTTTACATCTAAAGTTAAGGTTGAGGTGCCAACCAGCCTTCCGGTATTATTGGTTAATACTACTGCATTGTTGCTGGTTGTAATATCGCCGGTGGCTATGCTACCTGTTGTTACAGCATAGTTTTGCGAAGCTGTAACATACCAGCGGCTTTCTGTCTTATTATATTGAATGGTTACACTGCTATTGCCCGCAACGCTTACCATATCTGAGTTGGTAAGTGTTTTAAAACCATTGGCGGCTGTAGATGATGCATTATTTTTAATGGTCATTACGTTGCTGGTAGTGTTTACTAAAGTAACTACTTGACCATCGGCACCAGAGCCGGGAACAATACCATATAACGAAAAAGCTGCGGTAGGGCCTGCTATGCGGTAAAAGCCTGCTTTTACACCAGTTGTAATATCGGGCAGAACAATATTATCGTTTACACCGCCCGATGCACCACCATTGGCCAACGTAAGCACAGGGCCCTCGCGTAATGAGAGACCGCCGTTGATATCCAGCTTTGTTTTAGGATCGTTGGTGCCGATACCTACGTTTTGAGCAAAGGCCCCAATTGCCAGTGTTGACAGCACAAAAATGTTTAGTAATACTTTTTTCATAGGTTGAGCCTTAATATTATGATACCCGTAATCTACCAAATTTAAAACCAAACATGAATTTTGTCAACACCTGTTCAATATGTTTGAGTTAATGTGTTGATAGCCAGTAAAATGTGGTTGGATAATTTATACTGCTTTATTTGGTAACAGTGTAAACTACAGTAAGTAGAATATAATTAACAGGACAGCTAAAAGGTAAAGTGCCTAAAAAGAAAGATTAAGCCTTATTCCTGGCGCCGCATTGGCATGGTAATATCCGGTATGTACAGCAGGTTGCCAGCTAAGATGTATATCGTCTTTCATGTTCCAATCAAACAGGTGGGCATCTACAGCAGCATCTACAATATTTAGGATATAGAAAACGCCGGTACAAATAGCAGTTGCATCCAGGCTACGTTTAAAATAATCGCGATAGGTTTTTAGCGCTGCCTCATCGCTTATACCGTTATAAGATGCAAACGGATCGGGTACCAGCGCAACCTGCGCCCGGTAGGCATTGCGATAACCCCTGAAATTGGAAGCGGTGTAATAAAGGGCATAACCTAAACCACCCAAGCCAGCATACACAATCGGTATTTTCCAATATCTTTTGTTGTAGGCTTGCCCCAACCCTGGCAATACCGCTGAAAATAAAGCTGCATAAAGCGGGCTATGCCTGCGAAGCTTTTTGGCTTTAAGCGATGAGTCGGCTGTTACAGGATATTTAGATGAATCCCAGTAAAACTTACGGATACGTTGCTGTCGGGCAGTTTGGCTTGAATCGCGTAGCGATGAATCGGCGGCTGTTTGCAGTAATAGCGATTGGTTAGAATCTTTAGTTGCTGTAATACCGGGTTGTTGTGGCAGGTTGGGTTGGTCGGGATGTAGCGTATCCTGACAAAAACTGCTGAATGGAATTGTAACAAAAAGAACAAAGATAAAAGCAATGCCCCTGAACTTTTTGTAGTTTACATTCATGCTATTCATTACAATAGTTGGTAGTTACCTATTTTTCGCTAATAGCTTCTACTAAACGGGTTAAGTCGTCATCGTTATAAAAGCGGATAATGATCTCACCTTTTCCGTCGTTAGCACGGTTAATCTGCACCTTGGTACTAAGCGAGGTAATAAGCTGATCCTGCATTTTTTTGATAGTAAACGGAATAGCCGCCGGTTTATTATCGCCGGAAGTACCGCTTAGTTTTTTAGGCTTACTTTCCAGGGTGCGTACCATTTCTTCTACCTGGCGCACACTCAGGCCTTTGCTTACAGTATCTTTAAACGCGGTTAATAACAACAGCGGGTTTTCTATAGCCAGTAATGCTTTGGCATGGCCCATGGTTATTTTCTCATCGCGTAGCCCGGCCTGAATATCGGGGGGAAGGCGCAACAGGCGCATATAGTTGGTAACACTACTGCGGTTTTTGCCCAAACGTACCGCCAGTTCTTCCTGTGTAAGGTCACACTCATCCTGCAGGCGTTTGTAGTTAATGGCAATTTCCAGCGGGTTCAGGTCTTCGCGCTGTATGTTTTCTATCAGGGCTATTTCTATGCTTTCCTGATCGCTGGCAAGGCGTACAAATGCCGGTACATCTGCTTTGCCGGCCAGTTTGCTGGCACGTAAGCGGCGTTCGCCGGCTATAAGCTGGTACTTGTTGTTTTCTATTTTACGAACAGTAATAGGTTGTATTACCCCGTGTACTTTTATTGAGTCGGCCAGGTCGTTCAGGCTTTCTTCCTCAAAGGTGGTACGTGGCTGAAAGGGGTTTACCTCTATCTGCTCGAGCGGTATGTTTATTATAACCGAACCCTGCGGTACATTTACAGTAGTAGTGGCAGTTGTATTGGTATCGTTTACCATAGCCGCCATACGCTCGTTGGTACGCTCGGTAGTATCGTTAGCATTTAGCAGGGCGCCCAATCCGCGGCCCAGCACACTTTTTTTCTTGTCTGTCATTGCTCTTTCCTTTTATCGTGTAGTCCGGTAAATCTGTTTAATTCTGCGATGTAGGGTCTTCCTCTACCAGATTAAACTCTTTGTTATCGTTAGGTATGTTGGTAGCGTTATTGCGTTGCAGCATTTCGCGTACCAGGTTCATGTAGTTAATGCTGCCCTTGCTTTCGGCATCGTACATAATAGCTGGTTTGCCAAAGCTTGGTGCTTCGCCCAAACGGGTATTGCGGTGTATAATGGTATCGTACACTATGTTTTCGAAATGGCGTTTAATTTCATCTACCACCTGGTTGGCCAGGCGCAGGCGTGGGTCGAACATGGTTAATATAATACCTTCAATTTCCAGTTTCGGGTTCAGGCGGCTTTGTACAATTTTAATGGTGTTAAGTAGCTTGCCTAGACCTTCTAATGCAAAGTACTCGCACTGCACCGGTATAAGTACCGAATCGGAACCGGTAAGGGCGTTTACGGTAATAAGGCCCAGCGATGGAGAGCAATCTATAATAATATAGTCGTAGTCTTTACGTATTTCGTCCAGTATGCCTTTAAATACTTTTTCGCGGTTGGGTTGGTTAATCAACTCTATCTCGGCACCTACCAGGTCCAGGTGGCTGGGCAGCAGGTACAGGTTAGGGGTTTCTGTTTCCAGTATAATATCGCGGGCTTTTACTTCGCCCACCAGGCATTCGTACAAACTTGTTTTAATGGTTTTAGGGTCGAAACCTACACCCGAAGTAGCGTTAGCCTGCGGGTCGGCATCTATCAGCAAGGTTTTATACTCCAGTATGGCCAGGCTGGCGGCTATGTTAATGGCCGATGTGGTTTTACCTACGCCCCCTTTTTGGTTGGCAAGGGTAATAACCTTTGCGTTGCGCTCTTTGGTTTCTTTTTTATTGGTTGTCATATACTATCTGTATAGGTTGAGTAATGATAGATGCCGGTTATATAGTTATGGTTTCGCCTATGTTAAGCAGTAGCAGTTCTTTGCCGTGTGCTTTAAATTTTTCTATAGCTGCGGCATGGTCTATTTTTATGTAGCCAAAGGTATCGTAGTGCAGGCCTATTACTTTGTCGCATTTTATAAAGTCGCTGGCTACAATTGCATCTTCTGCACCCATAGTAAAGTTATCGCCAATGGGCAGCAGGGCTATGTTTAGTTTTCCGCTCGTAATGGGTATCAGTTGCATATCCATGGTTAGTGCGGTATCGCCGCTATAGTAAAAATTGCCTTCGGCTGTTTCTACTACAAAGCCGCCGGGGTTACCACCATAGCTGCCATCTGGCAGGCTGCTGCTGTGTACGGCAGCTACAAACTTAATGCGGGCAAAGCCCAGGTCTTTTTTTCCACCCTGGTTAAGCGGATGGTTCTTTTTAGCTCCCTGCTTTTCGAACCACTCGGTTACTTCAAAGTTAGATATAACCATAGCACCGGTGCGGTTCACTATATCCATTACATCGGCCACATGGTCCATATGCCCGTGCGATAGCAGAATGTAATCGGCAGGTATGCTGTTTACATCTATATGTTTAGCCAACGGGTTATGTTTTACAAAGGGGTCGAACAACAGATGTTTACCGGCCACTTCTACACCAAAACAGGCATGGCCATAGTAGGTTATCTTCATGCTGTAAAAGTAGAACATGCGTGGAACAATAGCCCCGCCGATTCTCCACTAATAAACAGTTGTCTTGTTTAAACGTCTGTTGATAACGCCTGTTTTTATGTTGAAAGTGTGTGCGTGTAGTGTTAACCTGAATCTAATAAGCGTATTTAACAGTGTTTTTGTAACCACCTATGTGCAAAATAGTTGCCGGCTTTACCAGCGTGTCGGTAGTGGCAGTGGTGGTATCGTGGCTGAGTTTTAGCGATTTAACGTTGTAAAGCAGGTGAAAGCGGTGCCTTTCGCTGCAGGCGCCATCTACCTGTTGAAACAACCTCACGGTAACCTGTGGCGGCATCGATTTCATAATAGCCCCGTTCCAGAATAGCTGAAAGTTATCGGCATCGCAGCCTACTACCCGTGTGGTGAGTATGTGCAGGGTGTCTTTGGCCAGCCAGGCAGTATCCAGGGGTACTATTTCGGTAATAGCGTTGTAAATATCTTTGTTACGGTTTAGCTTGCTAAAGTTATCTGACAGGATGGTATCGTTAACCGGTGGTGCCGTCTGTGCGCCTTGCTTACTGGTTTTGCAGCCGCCCACCCACAATAAGCCGGCTAAAGCAGCTATTACTAACGTGTATTTGTATAACATGATACCGGCAAATTAAACAATATTGTTTGGATGCGTTACTTACAGTTTTCCCATTTCTGTTTAACCCAGATAGAGTTAACCGTGGTATCGTATTCCATCAGTTCGGCGTTTATGTAGTTGATAATATTAGCTACCTGTATCTCGTCGATATTGATAGGGTACATGGGTTGGTCGTACGCTACACCGTTAACAGTAATAGGGCGGTTTAAGCCCGATTTAATCCAGCAGGGTATTGAGTCGAAATGCTGAATGGCAAAATCTGCTTTCAGCAGGGGAGGGGTTAATGCTTTAATGCCTTCGCCTTTATCGCCGTGGCATTGGGCACAATGCTGGCCGTATAGTATTTTACCGGGGTGGGTAGATTTGCCGTGGGTAAGTACGTTCCAGATAAACAGAACAGCTATGCCTATTATTGAAAAAGGTGCGAGGTACTTAAGTAGTTGCTTGCCTGTCATTCGTGTTTATTATTCCTCTTTCAGCAATATATCCATCTCGTTCAGCAATTTGGCTACGCTTTCTTCTTTGGTGCCATCGTAGTAGCCACGCAGGCGTTTGTGTTTATCTACCAGTATAAAGGTACCGCTGTGTACGTGGCCACCTGGCGCATCGGGGTCTTCGGCGGCGCTTACCATAAAACTTTCGGCCAGTGTATATATACTATCCTTATTGCCGGTAAGCATGTGCCATTTGCTGCTTTCTATGTCCAGTTTCTTTTCGTACTGTTTTAGCTTGCCAACGGTATCGCGGGCAGGGTCTATAGTAAATGCAAGAATGCCTACGTTTGGGTTGGTTTTGTACTTTTCGTACACCCGCAGCATCTGAGCCTGCATTTTGGGGCATATACTGGGGCAGGAGGTAAAGAAAAATTCTGTTACAAAAATTTTGCCGTCCATGGTTTGTAATGTTACTGACTGGCTATCCTGGTTTAGGAAGGAAAAATCAGGCAACATAAAGTCAACACTGTCTATTGAACCGCCATCGTGTGTAACAACGGTTTTGTTACCGTACACGGGTAGTTTATCAGCATTATTACAACCATAAAATGTAAGCAGGGAGAGGAGAAGAAGTATGTATATAGTCCGCATATAACCATCGCCACTAGGCAGCGATTCGCGGGCTAAAGTATTTTTCTTTCAATCCATTTGCAACTTCTTCGGAAAGAGGTTTGGCCAAAAAATCTAAAACTTCGGGATACGACTGTGCTTTTTCTACATCTTTTGGGTGGTCAGACGTAGAGAAAAGATAGATAGTAGTTTTGGCCTTTGCCGCATCGGGAAAGGTGCGGAATTCGTTCAGAAAAGCCCAGCCATCCATAGCGGGCATATTTATATCCAGCAGGATAAGCGATGGAAACTGTTCGCCGGTTTCCAGCATATTTTTAAGGTCGGCTATGGCCATTTCGGCGCGCAGAAATGAACGTACGTTGGTAATACCAACCTCTTCCAGGGTCATACGGCACAAAAAATTATTGGCTTTATCATCCTCTACTACGTAGGTAAGAGGATCTTGATCGGCGCTGTTCTGCAGGTGTTTTTTAACCTCAGCTTCGCTGGCAATGCCCGGCATAGGGCCGTTATTGATGTTGGGTAAAAGTGATGACATACTCGGTATATGGGTTTCACACACAGTTACGCGGCTATGTGAATAAATGTTCTTAAAACAACGGCTTTATTAACAAGTAACAAATAATAACCGTGCGCTTACAATGCAAGCGTTGTGGTTGTAAGCTTGTAACCTGCAAGTAATCAACACTATATGAAGTTGTGATTTACGGATACAGCATATCGCAAAATGCGCTAAGTTTGCAAACTATGTCGGATGTTGTATTGAAACAGGAGCGTATAAAAAAGCCGGACTGGCTTAAAATCAAACTGCCTTCGGGTAAGGAGTTTAGTGAGGTAAAACACAATGTAGAACAGCACAAGCTGCATACTATCTGCGAAAGTGGTAAGTGCCCCAACCAAACCGAATGCTGGGGAGTAGGCACTGCTACGCTGATGATACTGGGCAATACCTGTACCCGATCGTGTATGTTTTGTAATGTAGAGACCGGCAACCCCGAACAGGTAGATATTACCGAGCCACGCCGGGTGGCCGATTCGGTAAAGCTAATGGGCCTGAAGCATGTGGTAATAACATCGGTTGACCGGGATGACCTGACTGATGGTGGTTCAAAAATATGGGCCGCCACTATACGCGCCATACGCCGGGTAAACCCGGGCACCACTATGGAAACCCTGATACCCGATTTTAAGGGTATATGGGAAAACCTGCAACGCGTGATTGATGTAAAACCCGAAGTGGTATCGCATAACCTGGAAACCGTAAAACGCCTTACGCGCGAAGTACGGGTGCAGGCCCGCTATGAGCGCAGCCTGGAGGTGTTATTGCGCCTGAAAGAGGGTGGCATTGAGCGCACTAAAAGCGGTATTATGCTGGGCCTGGGCGAAACAGAAGATGAACTGTTTGAAGCTATGGACGACCTGCGCGCCAGCAAGGTAGATATACTAACACTTGGACAGTACCTGCAGCCTACGCGCAAGCATTTGGCGGTACAGCGTTACGTTACGCCCGAAGATTTTGCAAGGTACAAAGAGATTGCGCTGGCTAAAGGTTTCCGCTATGTAGAAAGCGGGCCGATGGTGCGCAGTAGCTACCATGCCGAAAAGCATGTGATATAACTGATAAAAAGAAAGGCGGGTATTTACCCGCCTTTCTTTTTTGTTTTATAGCCCATGGCTTGTAGTATGACTATTACTTTTTCTCGGTGCTCGCCCTGTATAAGTATGATGCCGTCTTTAACCGTACCACCGCTGCCGCATTTATTTTTTAGTTGTTTGCCCAGTGTTTCCAGGTCGGCATGGCTACCTATAAAATTCTCTACCACAGTAGCTACTTTACCTCCTTTCAGCCTATCTAACACTATATACAGGGTTTGCTGTGCGGGTGGCAGCGTCTCCAGCGGGTTTACTTCTTCCTCTTGTTTAAAATCGGGGTTGGTAGAAAATACTACGCGGTTTTTATTGTCTTTCATTAGATATATGGCCTGTTTAATACAAATATGCAGAAGGTAAATGAAATTACCTTCTGCATACCATAGCTTATTTGTGTATAAGCAGCCTGCGGTTAATTGTTTTACCGGTAGTAGTTATAGAAATGATATAGATACCATTGGCAAACTCGCCGGTATCAATCAATGTATCGGTACCGGTTAGCGTGGTGTGTAACAACCGGCGCCCTCTCAGGTCGGTAATGTTTAGTGTGGCGCCCTGTATATTATCGGGTACGGTAACTGTAACTGCACCCGATGCCGGGTTAGGTACAATCCGTACTTTCATGGCTTCGGGGTCTTCGTTATCTATGCCCGAGCAGGTTTCTACTGTAACGGTAGCGTTGGATATAACCACACAACCCGCTGCTGATGTAGCCTGTAGAGTGTAAACAGTAGTAACAGATGGGTTAGCTACTGTTACGCTACAGGTAGGGCAACTGAGCCCGTTGGCCGGCAGCCATTGGTACGATGTATAACCGGTAGGGCCGGTTAAGGTAGTGCCGGCCTGTTGGCAGATGGTAGTATCCCTTAACGTAAATTTGCGGCTCGAGTCAACGAATACTACCACAGTGTCGGCAAATGTATTGCCACAGTAGTCAGACACAGTGGCGCTGTACACACCCGGATAGAAAACGGTAGCTACAGAATCGGAGGTTCCGTTAGACCAGTTGTAGTCCGAATACCAGGGCCCTGCATGTAGCAATACCGAGTTGCCGGGGCACATGGTAATGTCGGGCCCCAGGTTAAGCGGCGGTGTATTTACACCGGTAACTGTTACGGCCTGGCAGTAAGATGATTCGGTAGGCAAGCCCTGATCGACCAACAAACGAACATAACGGGTGCCCGGTGTGGTAAACGAAACCGGTGGCGGAAACTTATCGGTACTATATGCATTGGTAGAGTTGCAGGTGCCGAAAGTAAGGCGTATCAGTTTTTGTGTGTAAGCCATTACAGCCATACTGGTTACACCTAAATCGGTAACCATAAATGATGACAGGCCTGCAATACGGGCCGTGTTGGCCGGAAAGTTTGCAGTAACAACCGGCGTGGCTGTTACCGAATCGAGGTGTATGACCTTATGGTCGGTATTGGTTTCTTTTACAATGTAGCCATCAAAACTGCCATTACAGTTTTGAAACAGGTTTAAATCTAACGGCAGGCCGGTACCAAACTGGCCCAGGTTTACAAAGGTAGGTGTGTTGGCCAGCGAAGTTCCGAAATCGAAACGGGTGATGCCGTTGTTGAAATCGGTGGCAAAAATGTAGCTTTTGCCTTTACTGCGTATATAGTTAAACCCAAAATACTGTTCGTTGGCTATATTCTTTTTATGCGTATTATACTGTAGTACGTTATTTAAAATATTGCTGCCCAGGTATGCAGTTATAACATGGCTGCTGCTGCGGTCGCATATAATAAGCCAGAAATTGTTGGTTTCTTTTACTACCTGAATTTCGTGGCCCCAGGCTATGCTGTTGCCCAACCCGCCTACGGCAGTGGCGGTAAGGTTATTGTTGTAAATGTTGGTGCCAATAACCGTGCGGTAGGCTACTGTATTGTTAAGCATAAATGCATAGTACACCCCATTTACCGATATAACCGATATACTGTGGTTACGTATATCAGTAACACCGCTTACACGTAGTTTGTGTACCACCGGTGTGTTGGCCATGCTGTTACCAAAGTCTGCTCTGTAAAAACGGGTAGAGTCGGAGGTGTTATTGTAATCTACCCAAAACACATGATATCCACCATCATCATCGCGAAAGATGGTAACACCAGCAGGCAAATTGGAGCCGTAGGTAGAAGTGGACCACTCCTGTATAGTTGGTGCGCCTACCTGGTCGAAGTCGCAGAACGACCACAGGTAGTTGCTGTAGTTGCAGGTAGTATCGGGTACAAAACTAACCGGGCTACAGGCCGATGGATTAGCAGGTGTGTACGTAAAGTAGGCGTTACAACCGTTGCCTACGTGTACAAAGTTAAGGATGGAAGTAGTATCGGAACACTGGCCGTTAGATGCAATAAGATAAACCGAATAATCGCCGCTTTGGTTAAAGGTATGTGTATAGGATGCGCTTGTTGAAACCACGTTTCCATCTATCAGCCAGCTATAGCTGGTGGCATTGGTGCTGTTGCTGGTAAACGTAACCGACTGGCCGGGCATAATCTGGAAAGCGCTTTGGGTAAACCCGGCGCTTACCGGACAGGTTACTATAATGGTATCGGTGGTTTCATCAAAACAATCGGGGTTGGCATTATCTGCCCGTAGTTTAATTACAAATACCCCCGCAGTATTAAAGGTGTACGAAGGGCTGGCTGTAGTTGAAAATTGCACATCATTTACATACCATATGTAAGAGGCAGCGTTGGTAGAGCCGTTTGTAAAGCTAACCGTACCACCAATGCCCAGTGTTTGGCTACTTGATGTAAACGATGCTATAGCAGGGTTTACACACGGGTTAAGACACGACTGGCAACCCAGCAAACTGGAACGCACATTGGCAATATGCCATTGCATACGGTCGGTTTGGCCCTGTGTAAACAATGTCATACAGTTTAGGTTGCCGTAATCCATGTATGCCTGGTACAAATCGGGCTGGTCGGATGTAAAGCCCGATTGTGCATCGGTAGTACAGGTATTAACGGTAGCCCCACAGGTGTAATAGCCGGTGGCATTATCGGGTGGGGTATCGCATACCTTATCGCCGTTTTGCAAACAGTTGGTGTTAGCACAACCGCTTTGGAATGTATGGTACAGGCCCAGGTAGTGGCCCATTTCGTGTACCTGAACAGCCGAGCGCGATTTAGATGCACCAAAATAGCTGGCCAGGCAAACGATACCATCTCGGTTGGTACCATGCGATGAAGGAAAGTAGGCATAGCCACCAATACCGCAACTGCTGCCATCGCATATACGGTTTACCAGCCAGATGTTGATGTAGCAATAAGGGTTCCAGCGGTTCAGGTTTTTCATTGGGATATCATCGGTATTAATATCCATATTGGTAAGCCCTGAAACAGTACGGGTAATGCCTGTAGTAAGCTGGCCGTTGGGGTCGCGTTTTGCCAGGCAAAATTGTACTTGTGTATTTACGCCGGTGGCAGAATCGTAGTAACCGGTATTGGCAAATGCCTCGTTTAGGTCAATAATACCCTGCTGCACCTGTGCATCGGGTATATTTTCGGCGCCGTTATTATGAATAACATGCACAACTACCGGTAGGGTGTATAACACCGTGCTGCGAGCGCTATTGCCGGTAAGGCCGTTGCGGGTGTCGTTATATATACGGTTTTCTATAGCCAGTTGGCGCGCCAGTGCCTGCGGGTCAGCGCCAAGTAACTGAGCCAGCTTTTGTTCCTGGCCACAGTACAATACATTATCATCTGACAGTTGAGCAGAAAGGTTAAACGATACTAATACGCATAGAAATAACAGAACATGTTGTAGGGGGAGTGCTTTTTTCATGAACCGGTGTGTTTATAGTGTTTATATAGCAACTAATATAAAACATAGGTAATAAAAACAAACTGCTATGCTCGAAACCTACACCGGTTGTTAAAAATTAAAATTTTGTATATGCGTTTGTGTTAGTAGGCGTTCAGGTTGGCGGGCATCATTACATCTATGCACTGTGGCACTACTTCGAAAGTTAAATTATCGTGCGATATAACGGAGTCGCCATCGAACTGGTACACCATTTTTTTGTTGCCGTGAATTACAATTTTTTTAGCACGGTACGACTCTGCTTCTTTTATTAAATCTGCGCGTTTCAGCATCAGGCAACCTACTATGTAAAACAACTTATATACCGGGAACCGGTTCATTACAATTACATCCATAATACCATCTTTCATACTAGTGAAAGGGAATACCGCGTAATCGTACCCGTATTGGTTGGAGTTAAAGGCTGTGAACAGGAAAAAGTCGCGCTCTATGGTAATATCATCAATTTCTACTTTTGCATGGAACGGCTGAAAGTAGAATAGGAGTTCTTTAACTACCGCCCAGGCATAGCTGGCCAGTCCGCGTATTTTGTGGTGGTGAAAGCGGCGCGCTACCGACGAATCGATACCAAAGCCGGCATTGCTTACAAAGTAGCGCAGGTTGGATTTTACCAAATCTATTTTGCCTGCCTTGCCGGTGTTAAGTACTTTAATAGCGCCCTCAACATCGCGCGGCGGAATTTTGAGGTGCGTGGCAAAGCCATTGCCCGAACCATAGGGGATAACACCCAGGGCTGTTTTAGTACCTACCAGGCTTTGGGCTACCTCGTTAATACTGCCATCGCCACCTACAGCCACACATACATCGTAACCCTCCTCTACCGCCTGTTGAGCAATAAGGCTGGCATGGCCGGCATATTGTGTAAAACGAATCGTGTAATCGTACTTTACGTAATCTATATATCGGGCTATTTTTTCGGGCACATTCTTCTTCTTATAAACTCCCGATATGGGGTTTATAATAAACATAATCTTCTTTTTGGCGGGTAGTTCCATCGGGGCAATAGTACTTACTTAACGGTTATTGCACAAGCCCGCAGGGCGGACCATATTAATAGCTAAAAATAGCAACTATGTTTTAAAACGCTTTCAGGCTTAAATCGAGGCTGGCCGATGAATGGGTTAATGCCCCTACTGATATAAAGTCGACACCGGTTTCGGCATAGCTGCGAACGGTATCGAGCGTAATGCCGCCGCTGGCTTCTGTTTCGTATTGTTTATTTACCAGATGCACAGCCTGTTTCATCAGTTCCGGTGTAAAATTATCGAACATAATGCGGGTAATGTTACCTATACGCAGGGCCTCTTCCACATCTTTCAGGTTGCGGGTTTCTACCTCTACCGGCAGGTTCAGGTTGTTTTGCTGCTGGTATTGCTTTACGGTTAGTACCGCTTTTTCTATACCGCCGCAAAAATCAATGTGGTTATCCTTTAGCATTATCATATCGTACAGTCCGTAGCGGTGATTATGCCCGCCGCCTATACGCACAGCCCATTTTTCGAAATAGCGCAGGTTAGGGGTTGTTTTGCGGGTATCGAGTATACGGGCACCGGTACCCTCTACCGCGCTTACAAATTTTGCCGTATGGGTGGCAATGCCGCTCATGCGTTGCATAAAATTAAGCAGCAGGCGTTCGGCACGCAGTATGTCTTTTACCTCGCCATATACATGGAAAGCAATATCGCCTTTATTGATACTTGCACCGTCTTTTAAAAAAATCTCTACCTGCATGGTGCTGCTCACCCGGTTGCAAATTCTTTCTGCCAGTTCTACACCGGCCAGTGTGCCCTGTGCTTTGCATAGCAGTTTTGCCTTGCCTTCCTGATGACCTGGTATGCAGGCCAGCGATGAGTGGTCGCCGGTGGGTATTGCTCCGTTGTAGTCAACTATATCTTCGGCCAGTGCCTCATCTATAAACTTATCTATGTTATATGCCATAATGGTTAATTGCAGTACGAATAACGCAAAACCAACCGAAATGAGTAGCTGTTGTGTTTACTATCATACCGGTGCAATAAAAAAGCCGCTGCAAGGGCAGCGGCTTTTGGATATATATTTTTAGAATGGGATTAACCACCAATCAGGCCGGTTTTCAGGTCAGCGTCAACCGGGTCTTCGCTTAACCATATACCGAACAATGCTTTTTTGAAATCTAGGCCGGGGATAGTGGCTTTCAGTTTGCCGTTTTTAGATGCTTTAACACCCTCGCCGGGTACATAAAACAGTTCAAATGTATCGCCTTCTTTAATTTCCTCGCTTTTAAAGGTATTAACCAACTGGTCAATTTTGGCTTGCAGCGGGGCGGTGTTACCTTTCAGCGATTTGCCAAAACCTTCCTGTATGGCTTCGCTCATATTGCCGCTGTTAATTACACCACTGGTAATAGTAAGGCGGAAAGCAGTAGGCTTATCGGCGTTTACAATATCGGCGGCCGTTTTTGTTTTGGCCTGTACATACACACCGGCGGTGTACAGTTTAAAGAATAGTTTTTTACGGATACCACCGCCATTGAGCACCAACTCGGTAGCGCCGCTTTTTACTGTTGCAGGCAGGGTAACGCCATTAATGGTAACCTGTGCTTCGGTGGCCATGGCAGCCAGCACAAAGAATAACATGATAAGGGGTTTCATTTTCATACTCGTTTTAGTTGATTTTGTATTGCAAATTACTTTTTTAATTGAATTACCCAACAGCGTGCCAATATGCGTTAATAAGTATTTAACAATCATTTTGCTATTCTGTAAATTCATGTAGGTTTGCGCCACCAAAAAATAAGTAACCATGAACGAAGTGTATATAGTAAGCGTAGCGCGCACCCCTATAGGTAGTATGAGCGGAGTATTGAGCCAGCTGACAGCAGTGCAGTTAGGTACCCAAACTATTAAGAAAGCCATTGAACGTGCCGGTATAACCGGTAACGATGTAGAGGAAGTGATAATGGGCAATGTAATACAGGCTAATACCGGCCAGGCACCTGCCCGCCAGGCTGCTATTGCAGCGGGTGTGCATGTAAACGCTACCTGCACTACCGTTAATAAAGTATGTGCCAGTGGTATGAAAGCTGTTATACTGGGAGCACAGTCAATAATGCTGGGCGATAAGCATATAGTAGTAGCCGGTGGTATGGAGAGCATGACCAATGCGCCTTACATGATGGCTGGTGGCCGTGGTGGTTACCGTTATGGCAACGCCGAGTTGCTGGATGCTATTGTACGCGATGCCCTGCAGGATCCGTATACCAAAGAGATGATGGGTAGCAGTGGCGACCGTTGCGCTAAAAAATTCAACTTTACCCGCGAAGACCAGGATGCTTTTGCGCTGGAAAGCTACCGCCGTGCTGCTGAGGCTTATAAAAACGGCCACTTTAGCGATGAACTGTTTGATGTGGAGATTGCAGGCCGTGGCGAATCGACGTTTGTAAAAGAAGATGAGGAATATAAAAAGCTGCGCGCCGATAAAGTAGCTACCCTGAAACCTGCTTTTGGTAAAGATGGTA
The DNA here is from genome assembly GCA_964423405.1 of uncultured Chitinophaga sp. GTDB lineage: Bacteria > Bacteroidota > Bacteroidia > Chitinophagales > LD1 > Bog-950. The sequence goes on from CAYREY010000046.1 coordinate 15,454, forward strand.
CTGTAACTGCCGTAAACGCCAGCAAGATAAACGATGGTGCTGCTGCTGTAGTGCTGATGAGCGGCCAGAAAGTAAAAGAGCTGGGCCTGAAACCAATTGCCAAACTAACCGGCTACGGCGATGCCGAACAGGCACCGGATGATTTTACTACTTCGCCGGCACTGGCTATGCCTAAGGCACTGGCTAAAGCTGGTAAAGAAATTAAGGATGTAGATTACTTTGAAATAAACGAAGCTTTCAGCAACGTAACCATGGCTAATACCAAATTACTGGGCCTGGACCCTGCTAAGGTTAACGTGTTTGGTGGTGCGGTATCATTAGGCCACCCGGTAGGCGCCAGTGGTGCCCGTATTATTGTAACCCTGCTATCGGTACTTAAACACAAAGGTGGTAAAACCGGTTGTGCAGGTATCTGCAACGGTGGTGGCGGTGCCAGCGCTGTGGTGGTAGAGTTGGTGTAGTCATCATTTATCCTATAACAAGAAAGCCCGTTACAATGTAACGGGCTTTCTTGTTTGTGCTATTAGTAGCTTTACTATCATTCAATAATAACCCGTGTGGTGTAGGTTTTGCCGGCATTTTGTATGCGGACTATGTAAAAACCTTTTGCCAGTGAGGCTGTGTTAAGGGTAATACGATTGCCATTTGCAGCAAAACCGGTAGGTACCTGTTCGCCCAGCAGGTTAAACAGGCCAGCCTGTGCGTTGGTAAGGTCGGTGCCTTCTAATACGCAGGTAACATAATCGCGGGCAGGGTTGGGGTACACTTTAAGCTGGTTTTGTAATGGCAATACCGGTTCAATGCTTAGGGTGGTGCCCGGGTCCCAAACAGAATCGGAATGGAGTATTAGTCCCCCGCGCGAGTTACCCGAAAGGTATTCGAGCCTGCCATCGCTATTTAAATCGGCCAGTTGTATGGTAGCACGTGTGCCCAGGTCGTGGCCTATAAAGTCGGTATCTATTACCGCAAAGGTGCCACCGCGTAGTTTGGTTTGGTCTATAGCAAACTGAAACACACTGCCCCTGTTAGAGCCTACAAATAGCTTAAGTGTGTTGCTGCCATCGTTCCATATAAACGGCTGGCTGTAGCCTTCGGTGTAGCCGGGTATAGTAACATTTATGCCACCAAAGTAGGCGTTTAACGAATCTTTGTGAAACAGTGGGCTGGTTTTGGAGCCCATGTTCCAGTAGTAGCTTAGTTTGCCGTCTTTACGGCCTACCAGTATATCAAGCAGCGAATCGCCGTTAAGGTCGTATATAAAAGGCGCACTGAATTGTCCTGCATCTATACTAAAAAACTGCGGCGTTGTCATGGCCGGGAAATCGGCTACGGTGCCACCGGTGTTTTTGAAAAAGTGCAGATAACCGTTCAGTTCACCGGTTATCATGTCCTTGTAGCCATCGCCGTCAAGGTCACCAAAGGCCGGGTTAACACCCACCAGCAGGTAACTGCTAAAGTTCCGGAAGTCTTCTGAAACCATACGGTAGCGGGGCTGTGTGGCAGTGCCTACGTTCTGGTAAACGGCTACGGTGCCTTTATAGGTTTGAAACGGCCTGAAATACCCATAGTTACCTACTATAATATCCAATAGCCCATCGCTGTTATAGTCGAAAAATACCGGCTTAGAGTCGGTGCCGAAATCGAGCATATCTGCCACCAGAAACGAATCGCTCTGATACTCAAAATTGCAAATGCCGTTGCCTGTATTTTTATACCACATTACATTTTTTACATCGCGGCCACCGGTGGTACCAACATTGGGCGCTATCAGTACATCTTCCAGTCCATCGCTGTTTACATCTACCCCATAACCACCGGGGTAGGTTGGCATCAGTACCGGTGTGTTGCATTGCGGAAAAATAGAATCCCAACGGGTGATGTTGGCATAGGTGCTGTCGCCACCATTTTCCAAAAACATCAGGTTATCGAAACCAATGTTGCCATTTAACAGGTCAATATCGTGGTCGTTGCCATCGTCGAAACTATAAATAGCATTGCCTGCATGCCGCTCGCTGCCTTCAATTATAATGTTGCCGCGTCCTTCGCCATCGCCTTTGCATGGTACATTTAAGGATATGGAGTTATTAATTGAGCTTTGCTGGAAATTGCCCCAGCATAGTGTTTCGTTTCTGAACTTGAAAGAATCCATTACAAACGAGGGGTTGCCGGGGTTCTCCTTGTTTTGGTTTTCGTAATACTCTACGCCGGCACCAAATACACCGTAGGTAAGTATATCCATATCGCCATCAAAATTCACATCGGCTATCACCGGTATATCGGCAATGTTGGTCCATATATTTACCGTGTATGGTGGGTCGGTATATAGCAGCAGGTTACTTACTGTATCAAAACGCAGCAGGTTGTTCTGCAGACTGCCTTTAAAAACACCAATGCCTGAGTTTACGTGGGTGTAAATATCATCTACCCCGTCTTTATTGTAATCGCGGATAAGCGACCAGGCAAACATACCGGGGAACAGCTCTTCGTATTTAGGCGAGTAGTCAAAAGTATTTGCACCATTGGTGCCATTGTTTACATAGGTTAGTACCTTGTCGCCTATACGGTCGAAAATGTACAGGTCTTTTAATCCATCGCGGTTAAGGTCGATAGGGGAGAACTGCGGTGAGTTCATGCCGCCAACCCAGGGCTGGCGCAGCGTAATGCCGTTGCGCTCTACCGGCAGGCTTAGTACCCTGTTTTTAGGGTGCTGGGCAAACAGGCTGGTGATAGATAATAAAACGGCAATGGTAAAAAGGCTGTTTTTCATACCGTAAAAATGTAGAAACTTTTGCATAACCGGTGGGTGGTGGGTGTTAATCTTTACTTGTTTATATGCTGTACGCGTAAGAAGTGTGAATGGTTGTTTTGCTAATATTAAACTAAATAGCCAGATTAGCTGTCAGAAACCTGAAACACTATGAAAGCACTTGCCACCTTGTGCCTGTGGCTTACGGTAAGCGCAAGCTTGCTGGCCCAGATGCACGTAAAGAAATTTAATACCACTGATTTTCGTAAAGAAGAAAGGGTAGTTACTCCTCTACTTAAGTTACAATCATCTGCTACGGCACAGCAGCACCCCGAGTATGGTATATTGCCCTACAACGCCCAATGTACTGCTTGTGTAGAGTTGATAGACAAGCGGACTATTGACAGCCGTTTTTATATTGACCCAACCGATACAGGGCATACCTATTCGCAGCAATCGTATTTTCCCATGCACTATAAGCAAAGCCCCGGCGATATATGGCGCACCATAGACCCACGGCTGCGGCCCGTAAGTAACGGTGTGTATGTTGCCGACCGGCAACCGGTGCCCGCCAAACTTGACCTGAACCGGAAAAGTACCAGCCTTACAGAAAAGGGAGTGGAACTGGAGTTTAATAAAGGGCTGGTTATGTATTTTTTTGATGATAACAGCCTGTATACCCAACGTCAGCCCGGCAACTATAGTAGCTATACTGTAGGTGAAGAGGGATTAAGCGTAAAAAACATTTGGCCGGGTATAGAAATGGAGCAACTGTTTACTGCCGGGCAGATAAAAACCAACTACATTATTGCCGCCCCGCTACAACTACCGGTTAATAAAGGCTGGATGGTGATAGAAGACCACTTTACGCTGCCGGCAGGTTTTACTATTACCGAAGAGCAACATACATACCATACAGTAGAGGGGTATTACCGGGGAAACTACCAGATACGCAATGCCAAAGGCGAGGTACAGTTTACATACGAAAAGCCGGTGTACCTGGATGCTAATGTGCTGGGTATGCCGGGGGTGTATAACCTGCTGCAAAACGGTAACGACTATACCCTACAAATGCTGATACCGGTAGAGTGGTTGGCTAAGCCTGATAACCGCTACCCGCTATTGATAGATCCGGTTGTTTCGGGCTCTACTAAAACTGGCGACTTTACACAGACCGGTCTGCCTTCTGCCAGCATGGGTTTTACCAGTATGGCGCTGGGTGCCTGCCCATATAATATGAATGTAGGAGTACCGGGCAAGAGTGAGCTAACAAAAGCCTATGTAGATGTTGAGTATAGCCTTACGTACGATAATATGTGCGGCACACCACCCCTGCCACCGCCATTTTGTACCTTTAGTCAGGTAAGTATGGAGATTAAATGCGATGCCTGTAGCACCACCACAGGGCCATTAACCTGTAACCCTGCCAACCCTCCGTTTACCGGTACCTGTACTACCGATAGCAACCTGGTACCGGGTGCCAATGCCATACTGGTTAACAGTTTTGTGCCCAATTACCTTAGTTGTTATGCCCCGCAATGTGCCGGTTATAATATCGGCTTTACCTTAAACAACCGCGACTCGATATGCGGCGACCAGTGCGGTTACCTGTGTGCGCGTGGCAATATGTGGCGAATGACGATAGAAGCAAACAGAGTAGATGCCGTAGCTACTATTGACCCGCTGATTGATTGCCCCGGCGACCCTTTTACTATTACCGCTACACCTGCCGGCGGTGTGCCCCCATTTACCTACCTGTATAGTACCGATGGCGGAGTAAGCTACAATACCAGTACTACTGATAGTTGGGTGTTGTTTCCGCAAAATACAACTACCGTATCTATTATTGCTATAGATGTATGCGGCGATTCGTCGGAGATAAACGAGGTAATTGCTACGGTACATGCCAGGCCGGTTATCACTATATCTAACGATACTTTATATTCTTCCATTGCCGATACTTACCAATGGTACCTGAACGGCAATGTAATTGATGGCGCTACCGGTTCCAGCTATTACCCTATGCAACCGGGCCAATACACTGTACAGGTAACCGGCAGTTTTAATTGTACCAGTACATCGGATGTGTTTTACTACCAGGTAAGTGGTATAAGCCATACCAGTGCCGGTAAACTTACAGTTATACCTAACCCATCGGATGGTAATTTTATTATTAAGTGCGATGCCCTGGCGGCCGGCGAAAGTGTATCGCTACGGATAGTTGATGTATCGGGCAAACTGATAGAGGCCCGTACCAATATACCAGTAGGTAATACCATGACCTATGCCTATCATCCGTTTGGTGCCCTGGCCAGTGGTACGTATTACCTGGAATTAACCGCAGGTGGCAAGGTGTACCGCGAGAAGATGCTGGTGGTAAAGTAACAGCGTTAACGAAGCCTTATTTTTTTCGACTGATTGCACAGGTTGCAGTTACCTTCTACAAAAACCATACCCTGTACCCGTTCTTCTTTTATAACGCTAAAATCGGGGGCATTATTACAGGTATCGCAACGCATGTTGCCTTTTAGCAGGGCATTGCGCCTGGCAGGGTCCATAGCTGTAATGGCCATATCGCCACGAGAGGTGTACCAATCGCGGATATGCACCATATCGGCTTTTGCAAAAAACACCAGGTACCAGGTGGCCGATATAAGCAAGATAGTAAAAAAGAAGAAACGCCCCTTTTCAACCGGGTCATCATCCGGTATAAAGGTGCCATCGTAGTCTATCAGGCCGCGTTCCAGTAGTATATTATTATACGTGTATTTGGCATAGTAACGCATTTCCAGAGGATTGTTGCTTGTTCTACCTTGTGCATTTGTTGTTACCGCATAATTACCCGATTCGAAATAAATTACATTTCCATCGGTACGGTAAACTGTTTCGGTTTTTCTGTGTACCATAAACAGCAGTACTATACATATAGCCATAACGGCCGCCAGTAATTTTTTCATAGGTATTAATAGTGTTTTATAGCCTGGCCGGGTAGTGGTTTAGAATAAACTCTCGCCTGTCATTACTGCTGGTTTTTCTATTCCCATCAGTTTAAGTATAGTTGGGGCTATGTCGCCCAGTTTGCCGGGGTGTAGTGTTGGCTTACTATCGTTATCTACCAAAAACAATGGTACCGGATTAAGCGTGTGTGCGGTGTTAGGTGTGCCATCATCGTTAATCATATAATCGGCGTTGCCATGGTCGGCAGTAATAAGTATTGTATAGCCTTTGCTTAAGGCCAGTTCGGTTATCTGCTTTACACAGCTATCTACTGTTTCGGCTGCTTTAACAGCTGCGCTGAACACACCGGTATGGCCTACCATATCGGTATTGGCAAAGTTAATACAGGCAAAATCGGGCGCGGTGGTGGCAATGGCCTCCAGTACTTTTTCGGTTAACGGTAGTGCGCTCATTTCGGGCTGCATATCGTAGGTGGCCACTTTGGGCGAGGGGGCCAGTATGCGGATTTCGCCGGTAAACTCTTTTTCGCGGCCACCGCTAAAAAAGAAGGTAACATGCGGGTATTTTTCGGTTTCGGCGGCGCGTATTTGTGTTTTGTGGTGTTGCTCCAGTACCTCACCCAGCGTTAGGCTAAGGTCGTCGTTATCGAAAATATTGGCTACGTTTTTAAACTTATGGTCGTAGTTAGTCATGGTGGTATAGTGCAGGTTCAGTTTCTGCATACCATAATCCGGAAAGTCTTCCTGCGTAAGTGCTTTGGTTATCTCGCGGCAGCGGTCGGTGCGGAAATTGAAACAAATAACCGCATCGCCCTCTTTAACGGTGGCTACCGGGTTGCCATTGGCATCGGTACAAATGGCGGGCTTGATAAACTCATCGCCACGGTCATCGGCTGCGTAACTGTTCTCAACAGCAGTTACCGCATTGTCTGTTTTGGTGCCTTCGCCTTTGGTTAGCATATCGTAAGCCAGTTTTACACGCTCCCAACGGTTATCGCGGTCCATGGCATAATAGCGGCCACAAACGGTGGCTATCTGCCCAATCGAGGTGGTTAAAAAATGCTGAAGGTCTTTTATAAAACCCAACCCGCTTTTAGGGTCGCAATCGCGCCCATCGGTAAAGGCGTGGATGAATACCTGGCCCAGCCCGTTGGCTTTGGCTATATCGCAAATGGCTTTTAAGTGGTTGATGTGTGAATGTACACCACCATCTGATAACAAGCCCATTACATGCAATGGCTTAGAGTGTTGCTTGCAGTAGTTAATAGCGGCCAGCAGGTTGCTGTTTTGGGCAAAACTACCATTGCGTATGGCTACGTTTATACGTTGAAGTTCCTGATAAACTATGCGCCCGGCACCTATGTTTATGTGTCCTACCTCGCTGTTACCCATCTGCCCATCAGGCAGCCCCACCGACTCGCTGTGGGTTATCAGTTCGGTATTGGGGTAGTTTTTGTACAACGAGTTGACAAACGGGGTATGGGCCTGTGCTATAGCGCTGCGTTTAGGGTCGGGGCCGTGTCCCCAGCCGTCCATTATTATGAGGATAACTTTCTTGTTCATGGCCGGCAAATTTAAACGGCTTTCTTATTTTTAACGGGTGATTTGTGCCCAGTGATAGTTGGCATGGTATATGCACCCCTTTTTCAACCTAATAATCGAGAAAATGAAGACAATGAGTATGAAGGCCATTTTAGCAGGTATTGCACTGTTTTTAGCAGTTAATACCAGCCTTATGGCACAAAATTTCGATAACATAGCTGCTTCTATCCGAAGTGGCAATGCCTCGGCATTGGCGGCCAACTTTAGCGGTAATGTAGAAATTACGGTGAAAGATGCCGGCAATTCGTACAGCAAAAGCCAGGCAGAAATGGTGCTGAAAAACTTTTTTGGCAGCCACCAGCCCAAAAGCTTTACTGTAGCCCACCAGGGTACCAGCCCCGAGGGGTCGAAGTATTTTATTGGTAACCTTAGCACTTCATCGGGCAATTACCGGGTGTTTGTGCTGTTTTCGAAGGCTGCCGGTGCCATACAGGAAATACGCTTTGAAGAGCAGTAGTTACAGGTTACCTACCTGACTTTATACCAAAATGCCGGGCTGAAAAGTCCGGCATTTTTTTATGTACCGTGACCAGTCTTAGTGCTTGATATGAGTAGGTTAAAATTAAATTATATTTATAAATAATTTAATATAAAATAAGTGTTAACATAAATAGGGGTAGGGGTATTAACATTTATTTTTGTAATTGTTTGGTTTTTAGGGTTTTAGGTCTTGTAGGTGTTAACATGCAATAGCATTGACTTAAGCCAAACAGCCACACATCCGCCTGTGGCGAGACACACCCCGTCCGGTGCAGAGCCACCGGACACCCCTCTCAAAGAGGGGAAAATACAAACAGCCAACGACTAATTTCTGCTTTAGCAAACAACATTGAGGGGGTTAACATGAAATTTTTGCAATAATCTGATACTCATTTAATTGAATAGGGGGTGGGTTAACATTTTTTGAAGTTGGCGTAAACAAAACCGGCTGCCTGTAAAACAGACAGCCGGTTGGTTTTATAATGGGTACTGTTATTAGTGCGTTACTACAAATTTCTGTCGTATGCTTTGGTTGCCAGAGGTAAGTTGCAGGGTGTACAAGCCGGTGCTGTAGGCCGAGGTATTAACCGTATAGTTGTAGCGGCCGGTGGCACCAATGGGTGCGGTGTATAATGTGCGGCCGGTTATATCCATTACCTGCACAGTAGCGTTTAGTTGTTGTTGGGCATCTATCTGTATATGCAATACATCGGTAGCCGGGTTAGGGTATATGTTTATGGTAGTGCTGCTGTTTAGTATGCTTATACCATTGGCCAGGTCCTGAATTGCTACCGTTTGGGTTTCGGTGCAGCCCAGGGCATCGGTAACATTTACACGGTAGTTGCCCGGTGCAAGGCCGGTGGCTGTATCATCGGTACCGGCACCGTTGTTCCATTGAAAAGTATAAGGAGGCACACCACCGGTAGCTGCAACATACGCTTCTCCGTCGGCACCATTACTGCCACCGTTGGTTGTAACAGTAAGCGATATAGGTGTAGGCTGTTGGCTTACCTCGTAGCTGGCTGTAACAGTTTCGGTGCCCGAGGTAACGGTTACATCGTAGGTGCCCGGTGCCAGGCCGGTAAGCAGGTAGGAGTGGCTACCGTTGCTCCAGTTATAGGTGTATGGCTCGGTAGGGGTACCGCCACCGGCAAATACTTCCAGCGCACCGGTGTTGGTTTCATCAAAGCACAGGTGGTCTACCTCGTTAGATAAACTGAGTGCGCTGGCGGCCTCATCTACAACCAGGTAGTAATTACGGAAAGGGGCAATACGGTCGATACTGCCATACGAGAAGGTATCTACATCCAGCCCAAGTACGGGTGCTGAAAGGTGCGCCCAGATAGTGCCGATAGGGTTTAGCTGATATTCATTGGGTGCATCGGTAGTGGTACCGGTAAACTGTACGCAGCCTATCTGGCCGCCATACAATACATCGGGCGATTTTACCCAGCTAATGCCCGAAGGCAAGCCTTCAATGGTATCCAGTTTGATAGAGTCGATACGCACATCTACCTGCACAAAGCCCAGAAAGTTCATCGACATTTCGGCCGGTATGCGGGCCTGTATGGTTTGGTTATAGGTCGAATCGACAATGAGGTGGGGCAGGTGGTTAGCTGCCGGAAAAATGTCGGCATCGGTAGGGCTTAGCAACGAAGCATCGGGTGTGCATTGGGCGGTAGCTGCACCTGTAATAAGGGCCGCTGCCAGAAGAGAGTACAATTTTTTCATGGTTGGTGTGTGGAGGTTTTTAATAGATAAATACAACGCTATATTAGGAATAATGGCTAACAGGTAAAAGATATTTTAGCCCTTTAACCGTGTATTCTTACTTATTTCAAATTTACTGAAAGCAGATAGTTATTATTGCCGGCAAAACAATCCTATCGTTAATTTATGAGGTATTTTCTGCTGCCGTTGTTAGTGGTGATGGTAACTGGTGTTACTGCTCAATCGCTTTTTGATAAGGACATTATACCACTTTTAGACCCGGCGCAAAAGCCGTTTTACTTTGGCGTAGCATCGGGCGACCCACAGCAAACAGAGGTGGTGTTATGGACCAAAGTATGGAGCGATAACGGGCAGCCGGTACAGGTTAACTGGCAGGTGGCTACCGATACTACCATGCAGCAAATTGTAGTGCAGGGCGATGTAACAGCTGAAGCTAAATCTGCCTATACTGTAAAGCTAATTGCAAAAGGGCTAAAGCCGGGTACTACCTATTTTTATAGGTTTAGTACTGGCGGGGTATACTCACCCATAGGTCGTACCCGTACGGTGCCTGTAACGGCAGATGATTTGAAGTTTGCCGTAGTAAGTTGCAGCCACTACGAGGGTGGTTACTTTAACGCGTACAGGCTTATTGCCAACCGCAACGATATTAATGCGGTGATACACCTGGGCGATTATATTTATGAGTATGGTGGCCGCACGCCCAACAAGAAAAATATAATACGCACGCACATACCCGCACATGAGATATTGAGCCTGACGGATTACCGTAGCCGCTATGCGCAGTACCGGCTGGATAAAGACCTGCAGGAGGTACACCGGCTTCACCCGTTTATTACCGAGTGGGATGATCATGAATTTGCCAACAATACCTATAAAGAAGGGGCAGGTAACCACCAGCAGGAAGAAGGGGATTGGGAGCAACGGAAGGCCATTGCCCGCAAGGTTTACTTTGAATGGCTGCCCATAGCCGATAATGAAAAAGAAAGCGTGATACGCAAAATAAGCTATGGTAACATGGCTGATTTGTTTATGCTGGATGGCAGGGTAGAGGCACGGTGCAAGCAACTGGCCGGCCCTACCGATACCCTGCTTACCTGCGAAACCAGAACGATGTTGGGTAAGGAACAAAGCGACTGGCTAACCAATGGTATTAAGAACTCAACCGCCCGGTGGAAGGTAATGGCCAATCAGGTTATCTTTTCAGAAGTAGATGCGCATCGCCTTTCTAAAAAATATGCTATTAACCCCGATGCCTGGGATGGCTACCCGGTGGAGCGTAATGCCATACTTGATTCGTTTTATAAGAACAACATCAACAACATTATCATCATAACCGGCGATATCCATTCATCGTGGGGATTTGACCTGGTGAAGTACCCACAGCTAAAAGACCACTATACCCGTAAAACCGGCAAGGGTGCCATAGGTGCCGAGTTTGTAGCCCCCAGCATATCTACCAATGGATTGGCTGAGCGTATTCCGGCAGCCTTTGCCAAACTGGTGGGCGGGCTTATTAAAAGTAAACGCGCTACCCCGCACCTTAAGTTTATAGATGTAGTACACCACGGCTACCTGTTACTTGACCTTGACAACGACAGGGCCAAGGCAAACTGGGTGTATTGCAAAACTATACGTAAGCCATCGCTTAAATACAATGCCAAACAAGCCTGGCAAACCCTATACAACAGCAACCACCTGGTAAAGTACCGGGCGGGTAAGTAGTTAATTAACTGGCTGTTAGTTAATGTTTTGAAGGGTTTGCGGGCGGCGTGTACCTACTGTTATCTTTTTCCCTTTATTTGTGTTCGATTTAACGTAATAAAACTAACGATATGAGTTACGACTTAATAGTAATAGGAAGTGGCCCCGGTGGCTATGTTGCTGCAATCAGAGCCTCGCAACTGGGTTTGAAAACTGCTATAGTTGAAAAGGAAAGTCTGGGTGGTATTTGCCTTAACTGGGGCTGTATACCAACCAAGGCCCTGCTTAAAAGCGCACAGGTGTTTGAATATATTAACCATGCTGCCGACTATGGTATAACTGTAGGCGCATCCAAAGCCGATTTTGGTGCAGTTGTAAAACGCAGCAGGGGTGTGGCCGAGGGTATGAGCAAGGGGGTACAGTTTTTAATGAAGAAGAACAAGATTGAGGTTATAACCGGTGCAGGTAAACTTAAAAAGGGAGGCAAGGTAGAAGTAACCGATGCTACCGGTAAGAAAACCGAATATGCAGCAAAGCATATTATACTGGCTACAGGTGCCCGCAGTAAAGAACTGCCCAATGTAAAACAAGATGGTAAAAAGATAATTGGTTACCGCGAAGCTATGAGCCTGCCAACCCAGCCGGAGAGCCTGGTGGTAATGGGTAGCGGTGCTATAGGTATTGAATTTGCCTACTTTTATGCAGCCTTAGGCACCAAGGTGACTGTGGTGGAGTTTTTGGATACTATACTACCCCGCGAAGACAAGGATGTGAGCAAGGAGATGGAAAAAATCTTTAAAAAGAAAGGCATTAATATACTTACCGGTACAGCTGTTGAGAGTGTAAATACCACTGGCAAAAAATGCGTGGTTAATACCAAAGCCAAGGATGGTAAAACAGATAAAATTGAGTGTGATGTAGTGCTGTCGGCTGTAGGTATTACTACCAATATAGAAGGTATTGGCCTTGAAGAGGCCGGGGTAAAAACCGATAAAGGCCTGGTAGTGGTAGATGATTATTACCGTACCAATGTGGCGGGTGTATATGCCATTGGCGATATTGTAAAAGGGCCTGCCCTTGCGCACGTAGCCAGTGCGGAGGGTATTACCTGTGTAGAGGAGATAGCCGGCCATCATCCGGAGCCGATTGATTACAGCAATATACCATCTTGTACTTACAGCAATCCGGAGGTTGCCAGTGTGGGTATGACCGAGGAAGAAGCCAAAGCCAAAGGCATAGCCATAAAGGTGGGCAAGTTCCCTTTCAGCGCATCGGGTAAAGCCAGTGCCGGTGGTGCAAAAGAGGGTTTTGTAAAAGTGATATTTGATGCCAAGTACGGAGAGTGGCTGGGTTGCCACATGGTAGGTAATAATGTTACAGAGATGATAGCTGAAGCTGTTGTGGCCCGCAAACTTGAAACAACCGGACATGAGATTATTAAAAGTGTGCACCCCCACCCTACCATGAGCGAGGCAATAATGGAGGCGGCTGCCGCAGCCTATGGCGAAGTAATACACCTGTAGTAATATTGTATGAGCAAAACACTGGTTGGGATATTCTTCTTTATGTTTCTTTCGGGGTGTAACACCCCCGAAAAACTACTATGCCGAAACTGGCGGTTAGTTGATGTAGAATTTAATGAAAACGAGTATCAGCTTACATTAGAACAGAAACCCCAAATGATACAGCAGCTAAGAGATAGCTGTTTGTTTGTGTTTAATAAAAATCATACTTATTCATTCAAGTTACCTCAGCGAATAGAAACAGGCGTTTGGGAGCTTAGCCGGAAAAAGGATACTATTTATACCCGTATGGAGCATGGCGGCTCGGCATCAAAAATTAATGTACTTAGCAAGATAGCGCTTGATGTAGATTCATATACCGGCAATGCAGGTAAAATACATTACGTGCTGGCTCCTGTAGAGTTAAAATAAACCAGTTTGAAAATTATGAAAAAGACCATTATTGTTTTTATGTTATGTTGGTTGTTGGCGTCATGTACCAGCACCGAGAAGCTACTTTGCCGTACATGGAAAGTTGATGACGTACAGTTTTTGCCATCGGCAACACCCATGAACGATAAAATGAATGAAGTGTTAGCTGAGAACATGAAAACGAAGCTAACCTTCACCTTTCAGGCAGATAGTGTATATAAGGTAAGCAATAACGGTAAAGAAACTACCAGCAAGTGGTGGTTTGCTAAAGACAAGAAGAGTTTTTATGCTATTGTTCCCAACGGAAGTACTGTTGAGTCGAAGATTGAAGCGCTTAAAAATGGATCGTTTACAGTGGTCTTTCCTCCCAGCGAAAAAATGACCGGTTATAAACTTATTTGCAGCCCGGTTACAGTTAAGTAAATAAAAAAGCCTCCATCGGAGGCTTTTTTATTTGTGGTTTAAGTGGTGTGTGTAGTAGTTTATTTTTTAGGAGCAGATGTGCTTGTGCTGGTTGGTTTTGCCGCTGTAGAAGTAGCAGGTTTAGCTTCCGATGCTTTCTTTTTAGCAATAATCTCAAGGTTGCCTTTAGCCAAAGCAAAGTCTGGGAAGATTTCCAAAGCTTTATTGAAATTCTGTTTAGCGGCTTCCTCCTGGTTTAACTCAAGCGCGCAGATACCTTTTACGTTAAATGCAGCAGCTTTCATAGGCACTTCCTGGCCACCATTCTGTACACGTATAGTTACTTTTTGTTTATCAGCATCTGGGTTGGCTATTATCTGGTCAAGTGATGTTACACACTCGCCGTAGCGTTTCAACTGGTACTGTAGTGTAGCTATCTGGTACAGGTAGAACACGGAACGGTCGGCTGCATAAAGCTTCTCATAATCTGCCAGAGATTCTTTAATCATACCTAAATTTTGTTTAGATACGGCTACTAACTCAAGCATATCGGTACGTTTAGGGTCTGCCTTAACTATGTCTTCACCAATTAGATAAGATTGAGCATATCTTTCGCCGGCAAAATACAATAAGGCAAGCGAGTCATTCAGGTCAGTCCTTTCTGGCTTAAGTGCCTGCATATTATATAACGCAATAGTAGCAGCCTGTAGGTCATAGTTTCTTAATGCCGCTTTATATACCTTATTCTGAACTTCAAAAGCATCTGTTTGAGCATAAGTAGCTCCCGCAAATACCAGAACCGTTAACGAGGCCAGTAGGGTTTTCTTCATATTGTTTTGGGTTTATAGATTCTCAAATGTATAAGAATATATTTTAAGCTTAAAGCGTAGTTAGGTATTTTGTCATGGGTTGTTGTGTATATAGTGCAGATTTACGGGCTTCTTCTGCAAAATCTTCGCCTTTGCCGGCATAAATAATCTGCCGGGCACTATTAATAATCAATCCGCACTCGTTGTTCAAACCATATTTGCAAATCTGTTCCATATCGCCGCCCTGTGCACCTACACCTGGCACTAAAAAGAAATAATCGGGTGCCAATGCCCGCAGGTTGCTGAACTCTTCGGGGTGGGTGGCACCTGCTACAAACATTAGCTGGTTGCTGGTGCCCCATTGTTGCGCTTTTTTAATCACCCTTTCATACAGCCGTCCTTCGGGTGTTTCTATAAACTGAAAATCGGCGCTGCCTTTGTTAGACGTAAGCCCAAGTAGTATTACCCATTTGTCTTTATACTCCAGAAAAGGTGTGACAGAGTCTTCGCCCATGTAGGGAGCTACTGTTACTGAGTCAAAGTGAAGCTCTTCAAAAAAGGCTTTGGCATACATTTTACTCGTATTACCTATATCGCCCCGCTTGGCATCGGCAATGGTAAACACCTCGTCTTTATACTTTTGCAGGTACTTCATGGTTTTTTCAAGACTTTGCCAGCCTTTTAACCCCATGCTTTCGTAAAACGCCAGATTGGGTTTATAGCCTATGGCTATATCTACGGTAGCATCAATTATGGCTTTGTTAAACTCAAATACAGGGTCATCGTATTTAAGCAGGTGTTTTGGTATCAGGTCAAGGGTGGTATCCAGGCCCACACACAAAAACGATTGTTTCTTCTTAATTACGCTTACTAACTGTTCTTTATTCATAGCTGCGAATGTAGAAAAGGAAAATAAAAGGAATAGGTTATTCCTCTAATCCTACCACCCTGTAAACCAGTTTCTGCATTTGCTATATCGGTTTACATTTGCCACCTACATTAATCGTATTTACATGAATGTCCGTTTGTTGATTCCGGTATTGTTGCTGTTTTTTATAGGTGGTTTAAGCGCCCAAAACAAGTTTGTAAAAAAAGGTGACAAACTTATGCACCGCTTCAGTTTTGAGCGGGCTGCCGCCATGTATAAGAAAGCAGCAGATGGAGATTTAACTAATACAGAGGCTCTTGAAAAGCTGGGTAATGCTTTTATAGCATCCGGCGATTATAAAAGTGCAGAGTCCGTATATCAAACGCTTGCTGCCAATCCGCAATCGAAGCCGGTATGTAAGTTTACTTATGGCCAGATTTTATGCATAAACGATAAGTATCCCGAAGCTGCGAAAGCCTATGCCGCATTTATTCTTGCGGCACCTAACGACCCGCGGGCTGCTGAGTTTAAAAACTTTGCTGAGGCTATTGTTTCTCTTCAAACAGATGATAAAAGCTACCAACTGGCAACATTGCCCGAAAATACAGCAGCATCTGAACTAGGCCCAACTTATAATGCTGGTAAATTGGTGTTTGCCAGTAACCGTGGTAAAGGCAGTGCTGTTAGAATGACAGATGCCTGGACCGGTAAAGTGTACTACGATTTATATGAGCAACGCAGTGCAGCTGCAGGCGATTCTGTAGTGCCAGCTAAATTAAAAGGTAAGGTGAATAAACGCCTTAACGAAGGGCCTGCTACCTTTAGCCGCGATGGTATGGAAATGATTTTTACCCGTACCAATTATGGAACAAAGGGAACTGATGGCGTACAACGTTTAGGATTGTACCATGCCAACTATGATATTAAGCGTAAGAAGTGGATAAACGTACGTCCATTACCATTTAATAGCAGCGAATATAATGTTGCCCACCCTACACTTTCTAAAGATGGCCGTCGCCTGTATTTTATAAGTGATATGCCGGGTGGCTTGGGCGAGACTGATATTTACGTAAGTGTGCGTAATGCCTTTACCTGGGAACAACCAGTGCCACTTGGTAAAGAGGTAAACACGGTGGGCAGAGAGATGTTCCCTTTTATAGCAGATGATGGTACCCTGTTCTTTTCTACCGATACAAGGGTAGGTCTGGGCGGGCTGGATATATACTATACCCGCGCTATGGGCAACAAGTGGGGGGCAGTGCAAAATGCTGGTGCCGGTATTAATACTGCTGCCGATGATTTTGGATATGTAAGCGACGAAACCGGCAAAAACGGTTACATGGTTTCTGACCGCTCGGGTGGTGCAGGTAGCGATGATATATACAAATTTATAAGACTTACTGAGCCGGTGTGTGGTACTGTGGTAGATGCAAAAACAAAGAATGCCGTGCAGGGAGTTCAGGTAACTGCTACTTCTTATAGTATGGATATGCGCCGCGGTATTTCTGATACTAAAGGTAGTTTTTGCATGGGTCTGGAACCCGGGCAGGAATATGAAGTAGAGGCAGTAGCTGAAGGGTATGCAAAGTACAACAATAGCTGGCAGGTGAGGAGTAATAAGAATGATAGAAAGGTGATTGAACTGCAGCCAAAAGGGGGGATTGATTTAACAGTGGATGTATCGGAAAAGAATGGTACGGCTTTGGATGGTGCTACGGCATTTTTGATAAATAAAACTACCGGTGAAATTGCCCAGCAAAAAAGTGATAGTACCGGCAAGGTAAAGTTCGATTTGTTTAAAGACCAGGAGTATGAACTGAAGGTGGTAAAGAAAACAAAAGGGCAGGATGGACTGTATGATAAGTTTATTAAAACCATATCTACCATGGGTTTTGCTCCCAACACAAAAGTAAATGAGAATGCCCAGCTTACGTTTTACGAAAAGAGTGTGGTGTTTGATCTGCCTAATGTATATTTTGATTATAACAGTGCTGTTATAAAGCCGACGGCAGCTGCCGAGCTGGATAAAGTAGCCAAAGTTATGAACGCTTTTCCCGATGTGCAGGTTGAGCTGAGCGCCCATACCGATGTTCGTGGAAGTGTCAGTGCTAATATGGTAATGTCGGCCAGACGCGCCCAGGCTTGTGTTGATTATCTGGTTTCGAAAGGGGTAAATATTACCCACCTGATAGCCATTGGATATGGCGAGGAACGTATACGTAATAAATGCAAAGAGCATGTTACTTGTACCGAGAAAGAGCATGCCGTAAACCGCCGAACCGAATTCAGGGTGGTGAAGTTTGAGTAAGTACAATAAAAAAAGGCTGGTGAAATCACCAGCCTTTTTTGTATACATCAAATTGTAATTAAAATCTCTCTACACCTGCAAAGTGGAAACTTGCTTCGATAGCAGCGTTCTCGTCGCTATCGCTGCCGTGTATGGCGTTGCGCTCAATGCCAGTGGCATACAGTTTACGGATAGTACCGTCTTCAGCCTTTTTAGGGTCAGTAGCACCTATTAGTTTGCGGAAATCTTCAACAGCATTGTCTTTTTCTAAAACAGCGGCAACTATCGGGCCTTCTGTCATAAAGTCAATTAGTTCGCGGAAGAAAGAGCGCTCTTTGTGTACAGCATAAAACTCTTCTGCTTTCTCGGTAGAAAGACGGGTAAGTTTCATGGCCTGAACTTTAAATCCAGCCTGAATGATGTGGTCAATAATTTTTCCGGTGTGGCCATCGGCTACTGCGTCCGGCTTTAGCATAGTTAGGGTTATTCTTCCTGCCATTGTTATTTTATTAATGTTTAGTGGTTTTAAAACCGGCGCGAATGTATGCGGGATGAGGCAGTTTTCCAAAAAAATGTTTCGATGCCTGTAATCAGTATTTTTAACAACAGCTATGCTGTTATTGCAGGGTATATCTTATCCCAATAAAGCCTTTTATTCCTTCTGTAGTAGTAAATCCATAAGTAGTATCAAAACGGTAATTGTTAGGATTATCAACTCCGGTATTGCGGTTAAAAGGATCAAAAGGGCGTAGTATAGGTTCTTTCTGCACAAAATTGAACAGGTTCTTTACCCCCACATATAATTCCACTCCTTTTGTAAATTTTTTAGTAAGCTGTATGTTCATAATGCTGAACCAGGGCGATTTTTCCGGTCTATAGTCATCGGGTACAGTAGTAAGTGGCATAGGGCTTACCAGGTTGCCGGTCCAATCAATAGACAGCTGCGGTGCAGGGAAAGTATAGCTCAGGTAAAAATTGGCTGTAAACGGAGCCACATGCGGGGCCATTTCTTTTTCTGTTTCACCATTATCTCCCTCTTCCAATTCAAATACATCAACAAATGTGACCCCTACGCCTACTTTTAATGGATAGCTAAATGTAAAATCGCCATAAAGGCTGAATCCGCTGGCCATTGCACCGCCTTTGCTATTGCTGTACTCTATTACAGTAGGGTCTTCATCATAGTCTGGGTTTACAATATTGAAAAAGTAGGTATAAAACACACTGGCATCAATGTTTAATATACCGGCTTTAAGTTTTTGCACCCGGGTATAGTTAAGGTTGGTATTAATAGTGTACTCAGGCTTTAGCTTTTCTTCTACCACTATTTTTCTCGATCCGTTCATGGCAGCAAACCCTTCGTTCATCAGGTTAGGCACCCGGTAACCGGTGCCAAGGCCAAATCGTATTACATTGTTCTCATCTTTACTGTTCCACTTATAATAAAAACGTGGGGTAAACACAGGTCCGTTAAGGCTGCTGTAATCAAAGCGAGCGCCCAACAGTAGTTTGTGGTATGCGTTAATGCTTATTTCATCCTCAATAAATACGCCACCTATATGGTTAAACTTGCTGCCCCCTGTATTGCTGTCAACAGATAGGTCGGTGTTATCGGTATAATAGTTTAGCCGGTAGCTGCCCCCAATCAGCAACTCATTATACTTATCTACCTGCCTGCTCCAGGTAAGTTGTGTAAAGCCGGTTCGTTGTAGGCCATTTACCTGTGTGGCTCCAAAGTAGGCCTGTTGCCGGTGTTCGCTGTAATCGGCCATTAAAAACAGTTTGTCTTTTACGGCAAACTGGTATTGAAAACCCGCCTGCCATTGGTGGGTACGTATAGCTTCGCCATACAGGCTATCGCTGCCGCGTTCTTTAGCAGGCATGTTCATTTGTCCTCCAAAGCGGTCTTCAAAAAGGTAACGACCATACACAAAGGCCAAACGGTTACCCGGCCTTACAAAGCTCCATTTATTGTAAAAGCTACCCCGGTTGGTTACCGGTATGTCAATAAAATTATCGTTATCAATATCCCAACGATAATTATTGGCTATACCACTTAAGGCAAACAGCGCGTTTACTTTTTTTAAGCGGGCTACTGCGGTCATATCAATATTAGTGGCCAGTTTAGAGTCAAGGAAAGCATTCAATACAAAGCGTGGGCCTGTGGCAGGGTTGCGCGTTTTCAAATTGATAACACCAGCTATAGCTTCCGAACCATACAGCGTAGATGAACTGCCTTTAAGTATTTCCATTTTGTCTATTAACGCTATTGGTAACGCGTTTAGTGCATATATACCTGCCAGCCCATTCATAGCCGGTACACCATCTATCAAAAACATAGTGTAATTACCCTCCAAACCGTTTATCTGCACATCAGTGGTGTTGGCTACACCGTTATCTACATCCGGAAAAAGCCCATTGATGTTAGCCAGGGTTTCATGTAGGGTAGGGGCGGGGTTACGCTGAAAGTACCTGGTGCTATATACATCCACAGGTGTTACACTGCTAAGCTTCGTTACTTCTTTCATTGTGCCGGTTATCACAATTTCGCGTAACCTGGCTGAGAGTGGTACCAGACTGGTTGTAATTTCAGTGGTTTTACTACCGGCAATCTGTACTTCCTGCTGATAGTTTTCGTGCCCAACGTACGATATACGCAGCTGATATTTGCCGTCAGGTACATTTTTTATTTCAAAATTTCCCAGGCTGTCGGTGGTTGTAGAGTAGTCGGTTTTTAATAAAGCTACCAGCGCTGATTCCAGTGGAGCACCTTCAGCGGTTACAATACCTTTCACAGTACCCGCCGGCGATTGAGAATAGCTTAATATAACAATAAACAAAGTGAGAAACAGTAGGGTGTGTTTCATTACCCGTGAAAGTAATAAACACCACCGAAAAACAGAATACTACAATTTTATAAATCGCTTTGTAATGATTGAATTGTTGGTGTTTACTTCAACAATATACACACCTGTTGCCAGAGTAGAAACATCTATGGTTGTTAAGCTCGTTCCCGGGTTAAAAGTCATGTAATTGCGGCCTGTAGCATCGCTAATGCGGGCTTGTTGTATGGGCGTACTAGCGCTAATAATCAGTTTGTCGTTTGCCGGAATAGGATATACAAATAGTTGGTTGGTATTGTTGGCTACTATACCAGTTGCAAATGCATAAACGGTAATAGTGTCCGTGGCAATACAACCATTGGCGGTGGTGGCAACATGGGTTACCAGGTAGGAACCTTCCTGAGTAAACGTGTAACCTGGATTATTGCTGATACTGCTATCGCCATTACCAAAATACCAAACTGATGAAAAATTAGCCGGGCTGCTGGAGCTAAATTGATAGGTGCCGGCTGTTAGCGGTATGGCTTGAATAGTGGCATCGGGTAACGGAAACTCTGAAACGGTTACTAAATCTGATGAAGTACACCCGTTGGCAGCAGTTACTGATACTGTATAAGTACCGGGTTGAATAACAGTTATCATTGAAGCTGTATCACCGTTGTTCCATTCGTATGCTACACCATTCGTAGCTACCAGTTGTATATTATTTCCAGCGCAAAAGCCGGTATCTGCACCCAGGCTAACAACCGGCGCCGGCAGAATATCTACATTAATGTTATCATCACCCAAACAGTTAAATTTATCGGTTACGGTAACAGCATAATTATTGGTTTGGTTGGCATACTCCACCGGACCTGTAGAGCCAGTACTCCACGTGTATGCCTGATAGTCCCCTGCAAATAATCGTACCTGGTTGCCCTCGCATAAAGCGGTATCATTGCCCAATGCAACTACCAACGGTGTGTGTGCTAACTGGTATATTTTCTGATCCAGCCAGTTAAAGCGGTTATCAATCCAGTTTTTAACCCGCTGTATCTCGGCATTGTAGTTTTGTGGTATCGGGCCGGGCTGTGGCCAGGTGGCCTGCCCCAGTATGGGCCATGCCTTAAAGTTACGCTGTCTGCTTTCATCCAACAACAGGGCCACACTATCTATATAGTTATAAAGCGAATCTTTATGCAGCAATGTTTGGCGCAGATATGTCCACCGGCAATACAAATGCTGATTAAACAGTGTGTCTTCACGTAGCCTTTGCCACCAGGCCGGCACTGCATTGGCAGGGCAAACATAGTTTAAGTTGTATGCCCAACCGGTATCTATTTCGGCCTCGCAATAGTTGGCATTTTGCCAGGCAATATCATAATCCCAGGCTGGTCCGGTATGTAATTTACCTGTTTTCTCTTTGTACAGGTAGGTGCTTAGCCTGTACCCATCCACATTCTTGCTTATCTCATTTAGTATCATGTAATCCAGAAAATCTCTTTCCGATGCGTATTTTCTAAAACCAGTATCGGGGTGCTGGAACCCGGCAGAAAACAAAGCGTTTTCAAAGCTGTCAATATAGCTTTTGATATACGCCTTCTGGGCTGTATTTATATCGCTTTGATTGGGGTATTCGTACTGATAAAAAACGGCATCTCCTGTGGGGTTGGCCGGCTGGTAAGCCGAATAAAACCCATCGCCACCACTACCGGTAAATTTATCAATTTTAAGTATGTAGCCTCCGGTTAGCTCATCGCCGGTTGTATCATTCTCACCAAGTTTATCAATATCTACCCGGTTTTCATTTCGCTTTATTTTCTCCATCAGTATATACACACCCATGTAGGTCTTGTTCAAAAACACTTCGCAGTATTGTGTACGCGATGCATAATGCCCCATTTGGTTGGCCAGGTTATAGCTCAGTACATTCCGCATCAGGGTTTTGTCCCAGTAGCTGGCCGATAGTATCCAATCGCTTTCCGCAGGCATACCTAACAAAGAGGTATCTATACTGTAGTTGGCACCATCCCATGTTTCAAAGCCGTACGATTTTTTAGATGGCCAGGCCGACGATGATCCACGTTGTTCAATTCCTATATTACCCTGGTAGTTATATAGCGTATCTGTTACATAGTTTCTTACTCCCGGCCCGTTATAAATTATCCTGAAATCAGCTGCAATTTTAGGGTCATCGGGTATAGATTGGGTGTTCTCAGTAGTTATCTTAATAATAGGCAGGTTGCTGCTTACCGGGGTATATGTTTCTGCCGGTGCGTTTGAAAACCTGAGCGACCATAGACCAAGTGACCCATTATCCTGTTGGTAGTTATCACGTATTTTAAGGTACCAGGTACCTGTACCACTATGGCCATTGTTAAACAGGCCTAAATCTCCGGTGGGTTTGTAGTTTCCGCTAAAAGGGGCAGCTCCATCGCCTATTACGTTGGTATAGTTATTCTTTAATGCCGTATTAGTAAAATTATCACCATCGCCGCCAATACCGCTAAATAATAATACTTCGGTACCATCCGGCGAGCGCAACCATACTTCAAGGTCAGCATCCCAGGTATGGGTAATGTTAAGTGTTACCTTATCCAGCCCCCAGTTACCGTTCAGGGTGGGAGAGTTGAGAGAGTTAATTTGTAGCGGGTAAAGGTTCCAGGCCTGATCGTCGGTAATAGCGCCGGTAGCCCCGTTACTAAACGTTTGTGTTGGCTGGGCATTTATTACAGCAGACCATAACAAACACACTAACAAAAGACCATACCTGCTCACTTTCATTTTTACCGGGGGATGATTAATAACTTAAAGATAGCATTAATTTAATGCTGTATTGCTTGTATGTCAAGCCATTGGCTACATACAGGCATTGTCGATAGTAGAAAGGTTAAGCTATGGTTTTAACAGCGCAGGTAAGCCGCGAAACACAGATAAGCTTTTTCTGAGAGTTGTATATCTCTATGCCCCATACCTGCGTACTTAATCCTACATGTATAGGTTTTACAGTGCCATAAACCGTATCGCCTATTTTGGCGCTGCGTATGTGGTTGGCGTTTATCTCTAACCCTACCACCATTTGTTTGGTTATATCTATACAAAACGTTCCGGCTATGCTGCCCAGTGTTTCGGCCAACACGCATGACGCGCCGCCGTGTAATAATCCAAAGGGCTGTATGGTTCGTTCATCTACCGGCATGCTGGCGGTTATGTAGTCGTCACCTGCTTCGGTAATTTTAATATCCAGGTAATCGGCCATGTTTTTGGCATGGGGTAAGTGCTGCATCCAATCCTGGCTGGGTTTTACTTTCCAGATCATAATTTCTTCTTTTTGCGCGCAAAGAAATTCATTTTCTATTATTGTAAGGTATATGCGTAACATTCTGATTCTGGGCGCTGGTAAATCATCTATTGTGTTGATAGATTACCTGGTAGAACACGCCGAACAACAGCAGTGGGAGATAACCGTAGCCGATATATCGGCCGAATTGGCCCTGCAAAAAACCAAGGGCCGTAAACATACCCATGCC
>CAYREY010000047.1:0-26349 GCA_964423405.1 uncultured Chitinophaga sp.
AGTTTGACTTATCAGAGCACCTGTAGTAGTATAAATATTTATCTCGGTTATATCGTTCAACGAGGTTTTGACAGTTAGCTTATCTGTAGCAGGATTTGGGGCTATTATAATTGACTGTTCTGCTAATGGTTCATTAACCGCACTATTTAAACAAGCATACAAATGCAGCGTGTCTGTTACAATATGGTTATCTGCATCGGTAACTGTTACGCTTACTACTGAGTTTTGTGTAATATTGACTGTGGGGTTTTCGCAGTTATTACAACTCAGCAAATCGCCGGTGGACTGCCAGTAGAAGGTAAAGGGGGGCGTACCATAGCTAAGTACAGGGTTCAATGTAATTGTATTGTTGTTACAAATCTTTTGATAAAACTGAGCGCATACAGAGTAAATACTATCCGAGCGTATCATTTGTGATAGCCCTGATTGTGTTGCAATCCAGATATTGTTTTGTAAATCAACCTTAATACTTGCAGCGTAATTTTCGGCTAATCCACTGTTATGAATAGTATAGGTTGCCCAGTTTATATCATCAAACCAGGTTATACCACAGTATTTATGCGATGGTGTGGCATTATAACTTGCAAACCACTTATGGTTCGTCTTGTCTACGGCAATAAAATGCACAATATTACCAGGCAAGCCACTATTTTGATTGTTATAATTAGTCCAATTAATTCCATCAAATTTAGAAACGCCCATATTTGTACCTATCCAAAAATTGTTCTGCGTATCTACGGCAATAGCATATACAGAGTTAGCCGGTATCCCACTATTAGTAGTGTTATATGTTGTCCAGCTAATACCATCAAATTTCGTTAGGCCGTTGTTTGTACCAAACCACTTGTTTTGCAGATTGTCGATTGCTACGCAACTAACGGTGTTACTGGCAATACCGCTATTGGATGTATTATATGTAACCCAGTTAACACCATCAAATTTTGATATCCCATCCCAGTTAGTTGTAAACCATGTACTACCGGTTTCATCAATAGCAAGGTTGTTTGGAGAAAAAGATGTTGTAGGTTGATGGTAACTCATATTTGTTCCATCAAATTCATTGGAATTAATCCATAGTTTATCTCCATTGCCAATACCTATAGGATAAGTATCGTAATCCATTACGCCTATCGCGTCAAATTCAGCCCAGCTATTGTTACTAAATTTAACAAGGCCATTTCCATACGCAACACTCATCCATTTGTTATTGTGTTTGTCTATCTCTAACGTTCCAATATAATTTCCTTTTAACCCGCTATTGGAAGGGTTATAGCGGCTCCAATTATTTCCATCAAATTTTGACAGGCTGTTTTTTTGTTCTACACCCGAAACATAGTTAACAGTACCTACCCAAACATTTTGATCTGAATCAACAGCAATGGCACTAATTTGCCCCTCTGATATAGTATTACTGTTTGTAGAGCTGTTGCAATAATTAATTACAGTTGTGCCGTTAAATTTTACCAGACAGCCATTACTCATCCAAAGATTATCCTGGCTGTCTATAGCCAACATCGTGATTTGAGGGAAGACACCCATTGCACTTGAATAGTCTGTCCAGTTTGTTCCATCAAATTTGAATAAGCCTCCCTGCGTGCCGGGCATGCTGTATGTAGCCCCAACCCAGATATTATCATGACTATCCATTGCAAAACAACGCGGGCCGATACTTGAGTACGGAAACGTGTATTTAGTTAGGGTAGTACCGTCGAATTTTGTAAGCCCATACCATAAATTTCCATGGCTATCTACCATAGGGGCGTAGCCGTGTGTCAGTGCACTATCTGCAGATGTGTACGTAATCCAATTGGCCCCTTTAAGTTCGCAATACTTGTTGTTTCCACAAAAGAACCATTTGTCATTATCCTTGTCCACCAAGATATTATATATCACACTATCTGACAGGCCGGAGTTGTAGGGATTATATGTTGTCCATGTACTACCATCAAATTTTGAAACACCATTTGAAGGTTTGTCGTACCGCCCGGTGCCGAACCATTTGTTCCCCTCTGCGTCGATAGCAATAGAAGTAACATAGTTTGATGCTAGTCCATCTGCACGGGTATAAGTAGCTAACCGGGTACCATCTGTAAGATATTTAGCCACCCCGCCTTCTGAACCAACCCATACAGTGTCGCGATCAATTTTGATACAATTTACTTGAAGCGCACTGGTGTAGTTTTTCCATTGTTGCGCACAACAAACCTGAAACAATAAACTGCATGACAAAAGCAGTAGCTTATGCATTGGATAACTTTAAGTACATAAAATTAATAATAAAAATTATGTTTTGTGGTCATTGCTAATTGTTTATGATAATAAAAAAATATGTGTTTTTAAATGTTTTCCTCCCTCAGAGTCTCCGTTTCGTGACCCTGTGGCGGAGAATTCGAATAACAAACAGGCTTGGGTATCTATAAAGCAAACACAAGATTCTTCAACCTCGCAAAGCCCCGGTTTCAGAATAGCAAACAGGTACGCCGTTAATTGCCAATTAAATATTTAAATTAAACAATATATATAGACGGGCTAACATTTTAGGGGTAGGGGTGTTAACATTAAAATTTACAAATGGCTGAACTACAGGCGTTTAAGGGGCGATGGGGTTAACATGCAATTTCATAGGCTTAAGCCAAGCCGCCAAACATCCGCCTGCGGCGAGACACACCCCGTCCGGTGCAGAGCCACCGGACACCCCTCTCGAAGAGGGGAAAATACAAACAGCCCAACGACCAATTTCTGCTTAAGTAAATGACATGGGTGGGTTAACATCGAAAATTTGCAAGTGGCTGATAGTAAGAGAATTGAAGTGGGGGTGGGTTAACATATTTTGAGTTGGTAACAGATGCTAAATAAAAGTGCCGGTTTACAGGCCGGCGCTTGGGGTTCTGCGGTATGGCATTACATTTGGCGTATGTTTACCAGTATGCGTACTATAAAATACAGCTGTGCTGTAGTGTTAAGTCTGTTAAGTATGTGGGCTATGGCCCAGAGCAACAACAGCAACCGGCCCCGGTTATCGGCCGGTGCCAAACAATACCT
The DNA here is from genome assembly GCA_964423405.1 of uncultured Chitinophaga sp. GTDB lineage: Bacteria > Bacteroidota > Bacteroidia > Chitinophagales > LD1 > Bog-950. Next base: position 3,043 of record CAYREY010000047.1, read on the forward strand.
GTGGCTGTTAGATAACCGCGCCACCGATAAACCTTATATATACCCCCAGCAGGTGTACCGCACCGATGCGCAGGGGCAGGTGTACCTGAGTACGCTGGTAAAGGTGCAGCCGGACTTTAGCGGCCAGGCTATAGAAGAGATAGGTGCAAAGATTAACACCCGTGCCGGTAACATCTGGACGGTGCAGGTACCGGTAGAGCGTTTCCGCGATTTTATAACCATTAGCGGTATACAGTATATAGAGGTGGACCAACCGGTGTATGCGCAAATGGATTCGGCGCGGGTGGCTACCCGGGTAGATTCGGTACACAGCGGTATAGCCCTGCCGCAGCCTTATACCGGTAAAGATGTGGTGGTAGGTATAATAGATGCCGGTTACGATTACACGCACCCAAGCCTGTATGACACAGCTTATAACACCTACCGTGTAAAGCGCGTGTGGGAAGAGAAGAACACCAGTGGTACCCCACCGGCTGGTTATAACTATGGCACCGAGTTTGCCGACAGCGCCAGCATACATGCCCGCCAGTACGATGTAAACGATGGCACGCACGGTGCGCACGTGGCCGGTATTGCAGCCGGTTCGGGTTATGGTGGCAGTGCCGACCCTGCCCGCTACCGTGGCGTGGCGTATAACAGCGATGTGGTACTGGTGGCTATTTACCCGGCACTGGAGTACTGGCTAAGCACCGGTATGGCCGATATGCTGGATGGTGCAGCGTATGTGTTTAACTATGCGCAGAGTGTAGGCAAACCGGCGGTAGCTAATTTAAGCTGGGGCTGTCCGCTGGGCCCGCGCGATGGCAACTCGCTGTTTAGCCAGGCTATGGATAACCTGACCGGAGTAGGGAAGGTGTTTGTGCTTTCGGCAGGTAACAATGCGCAGAACCGCGTGCATATTCAAAAAGAGTTTACCCCTACCGATATTTCGCTTAACACGTTTGTTACATTCTCTAACGGGCTGCCCTCGCAAACCAACCGGGTAGATGTGTGGGGCGACAGCAGCGAAACATTTTTTATGCGTTACAGTTTGTACAGCGGCAACACCCGGGTAGATAGCAGTGTGCTGATTAGTCTGGACGAAACCACGCACTACATAACCCTGCGCGGCAGCGATGGCGATACCTGTTTTATAACCGTAACTACGGTAAGCAACGAGTTTAACGGCAAGCCGCACATGTTGCTGGATATATACAGCAAAACAGCCAACCGGCTTTGCCTGAATGTAACGGCCACCAGCGGCACAGTAGATATGTGGCAGGGCTATGTATATAAAACCAGCGGTTACTATGGCACGTTTACCAAATTTAATTATGCCTGGGCCAGCAACGGCGATAACATTAAGCAGGTAAGCGATATGGTTACCACCCGCTCGGCTATAGGGGTGGCTGCGTACAATACCAAAAATTCGTTTGTGAATATTAATGGTACTACACAAAATTTTCCGGGTACTACCATAGGTGCCATAGCTACCTTTAGCAGCCATGGCCCTACTGCCGATGAGCGGAACAAGCCCGATATAGCCGGGCCGGGCATGGCAGTGGCCTCGTCGGTAAGTTCATTCGATTCGAGCTTAATGGCCGGCGGCCCCGACCGCAGCCTGGTATGTGCCGAGTTTACCTCGCCGCGCAATGGCCGCAAGTATAACTATGCGCTGTTTCAGGGCACCAGCATGAGTAGCCCGGTGGTAAGCGGTATAGTGGCGCTGATGCTACAGGCCAACCCGCAGCTGAGCGCCGCGCAGGTAATGGATATACTAAAGCAAACCGCTATTACCGATAACTTTACCGGCACTATACCTGCCACAGGTAATACTACCTGGGGCTATGGTAAGGTAAATGCTTATGCCGCCATACTGAGGGCACTGGAAACAACCGGCATTTATCATGAAGCCAGTCCGCTGGCCTGTATGTTGTACCCCAACCCCGGTAATGGCAGCTATGCCCTACAGTATACTGCCCCGCAGGCGCAGCAAATGCAGGTAACAGTAACCGATGCTGCGGGAAGACAGCTTATGGCACATAACTGGCAGGTAGCCACAGGCAATAATACCCTGCCAGTAGATTTAACAACTTACCCGGCGGGTATTTACTTTGCCCGCGTGAACAATACAGAGCAGTTGGCTGTTATTAAAATAGTAAAACAGTAAGGGCTGTTTTTGTAGTGTGTAGTAGCAGGCTCCGGAGCGGCATTATTAATCATTGCCGTTTTTAGGGGCCTGCTTCTTTTACATACCCATGCATAAACGTATAGCTTTACTAAAACAATAATTTACCCAATGAGAAAACTGATTTTTACCTTTTGCTTATTGTTTACAGTAGCCGGCCTTTGGGCGCAAACCTACACTGTAGGTACCCGCAGTGTTACGTGGACTGATGCTGCCCGCAGCAACCGCTCGGTGCCGGTAGAGATACGCTACCCCGGCACCAATACTACGGTTGCCAGCGATTCATTTCCGTTTATAGTGTTTGGCCACGGCTTTCAAATGACCGGCGATAACTACTATTCTATTTTCGATTCGCTGGTTAAGCGTGGCTACATAGTATTGCTGGCTGGTACCGAAACCAGCCTTTCGCCCAGCCACCCCAACTTTGCCCAGGATTTTATTTTTATGTACAACAAAATTATTGCAGAAGGATACACCAACACCAGTTCGCCTTTTTATGGGCACGTAGTAGCCAAAGGCGCTATTGGCGGCCATAGCATGGGCGGAGGTTGTACGGTATTATCAAGCCAGTATGGCACGCCGGCTACCTGCTACTTTACGTTTGCTGCGGCCACTACCAATCCTTCATCTATTGTTGCGGCACCTAACCTTAATAAGCCCTACCTGGCGTTTGCAGGGTCGGGCGATTGTATTGCGCCGCCGGCTACCAACCAGTTGCCGATGTACGATTCATCGAACGCGCCATGCAAGGTGTATGTCAATATTCAGAACGCCCTGCACTGCCAGTTTGGTTCGGGTAACTTTCAATGTAATTTTGGCGAGGGCTTTTCGGGCTGTGCATCCAGCTCATTAAGCCGTACGGCGCAAATAAATAAGTCGCTGTTGTTTCTTACCCCTTATCTGGACTATTACCTGAAAGGCAACTGCGCTGCCTGGCAACAGTTTGAAGCGGTGTATGCTGCCAATACTACCGATGAGCTACGCAGAAGCTGTACCAATACTATCCCTACCTATCCAACCGTTACCGGTACTACGGCTATATGCCCCGGTAGCAGTACTACCCTTACAGCCCAGCCATCGGGTTTTGCCTACAGCTGGAGCAATGGAACCACTACACAAGCCAATAACGTGAATGCAGCCGGTAGCTACGCTGTATCCATATCTAACGGTGTGTGTGTGGTAAATGCATCGGCTACAGTTACACAAAACAGCGGCCCTTCTGCCCCGGGGCCTATTACCATGGCTGATACTGTTTGCGATGGTATAGCCAACATAGAAATTGCTACACCGGTTAGCCTGCCCGGCGAATATTACTTATGGACCCTGCCTGCCGGCTGGAGCATTACCAGCGGCGATAGTACCAACGTTATTTATGCTGTTTCGGGTACTACCGGCGGCACCGTATCGGTGGTAATAGAAAATGCCTGTGGAGCTTCGCAGCCGGTTACTACCAATGTAACCGTGGTGCCATCTAACCTGGGTGCGGTAGGTAATATTACCGGCCCTGTTGCGCTTTGCGATGGCGATGCAGCAACCTACAGCATAAACCCTGTACAAGGGGCCGATTCTTACATTTGGCAATTGCCTGCAGGCTGGCAGGGTAGTGGTGCCACCGGCACCAGTGCCGGTATTACCAGCGGCACTGCCAGCGGTGTGGTGCAGGTTAGTGCAGTAAACAGTTGCGGTACCAGCCAGCCGGCTACTATAAATGTAACAGTTAGTACAGCGCCGGTAATAAGCAATACGGTAACCGGCCCCGCCGAAGTATGTGCAGGCCAGCAGGCCCAGTTTAGTGTGCCTGCTATTGCCGGTACCGATGTATATAACTGGACCTTGCCGGCAGGCTGGCAGCTGGTATCGGTAGCCGATACCAATGTAATTGCTGCTACAGCCGGCAATGCAGGTACTATAGAAGTAACAGCCGGTAACCAATGTGGTACCAGTAGTGCTGCAACGCTAAGTGTAACCATTAATGCCGCGCCGGTAGTAAACGGCACTATACAGGGCCCCGATACAATTTGTGCTGGTGCCGGCGAGGGTATTTACTATGTAATAAATCCTATGCCTTCGGCGGGTAATGTTTACGACTGGACCCTGCCTAATGGCTGGTCGTTTATAGGGGGCGATAGCACTATGTCGCCCATTATAAATGTTACCTCATCGGGTACGTTATCCGTAGTGGCCTCTAACCAATGCGGTTTAGGTACACAGCTTAGCTATAATGTAGCACTGGTAGATACACCTGTTGCCCAGCTTACCCTTAACGGTACTACTTTAACTGCCAGCCCTGCAGGGGCGGGCTATACCTACCAGTGGTTTTTAAACGACCAGCTTATAAGCGGCGAAACCGGCAGTACCCTGCAGGCTGCCGGCGAGGGTGTTTATAAAGTAACTGTAAGCAACCAGTGGTTCTGCAACAGCACTGCCACCGTAAATTATGTACTGGGTATATCGGGTACCAGCCATGAAGGGTGGAGTATATACCCTAACCCTACTACCGGCTTGTTATATGTTGTAACAGGTGCTGCTATGCAGGGTGGTACTATAAAAGTGCTGGCTGCCGATGGCCGCCTGGTATATAACTCGCTGGTTACGGGTACACAAACCACTATCTGGTTACCTGAAATACCGGCAGGTATTTACACCGTTAGCCTGCAAAAAGGAGCTACCATTTTGCACCAAAAGCTGATTAAGCAATAAGCATTTGGGCTTATTTATATGGCCCAATCAGGTATTTCGCTCAAAATTTACAAAACTATGACACAACAAAACTGCATTTTGGGTACTCCAAAATGCGGTTTTCATAGGTAAAATGCTTGATTTTGGGCACTTTGTCACGAATCTGTCATATTTAACTATCGGGCATACAAAAGCGTTAACCTCGTCTTAACTTTGTTTGGCAAAAAAAATTACATTTGACCGCTTTTTTCAAAAGAGCAAATCAGTTATAAAATAATTGCGATGAAAAAACTTCTTACTCTTTTCACTTTAGTTATAGCTTTTGTAGCTGCCAAAGCGCAGAACGGTGAGATTATGGGAAAGGTAACCGACGAGAACGGTGAAGGTGTTCCTGTAGCTAACGTAGTGATAGTGGATGCCAACGGCACCCCTACCGGCCGGGGAACTACCACCGATTTTGATGGTAACTACTCAATTAAGCCCCTTGTGCCCGGCAAATACAATGTACAAGTATCGTATGTGGGCTATGCTGCCCAGATAATACAGGGTATTGTGGTAAAATCGGATGGTACTACTTTCCAGAATTTCAAAATAAAGCCTTCTTCTAAAGAACTGGGTGAGGTAGAAATTATATCGTACAAAGTGCCATTGATAGACCCGGGCCAGACTTCGGGCGGTAACACCGTTACAGCGCAGGAAATTGCCAACATGCCTACCCGTAACATTACCGATATCGCTGCTACCACTTCGGGCGTTTTTCAGGGCGACCAGGGTAAAGGTATACAAATACGTGGTGGCCGTGATGCGGGTACCCAGTACTATATAGATGGAGTAAAGGTAATAGGTGTTCCTACCCTGCCTGCTACCTCTATTGAGCAGCTTCAGGTTATTACAGGTGGTGTTCCTGCCAAATACGGTGACTTAACTGGTGGTATCGTAAACATATCACTTAAAGGGCCTTCATCGCAGTTTAACGGTGGTGCCGAGGTACAAACTTCACAAGGCCTTGATGCTTACGGTTATAACCTGGCTAACGCGTATATTTCAGGCCCTATCTGGAAACAGAAAAGCACCGAAAAGCGTGCCGGCAAAACCATGATGGGCTTTTTTGCAGCATTCGAATACCTGCGCCAGCAAGACCCTAACCCATCGGCTATAGGTGTATGGCAGGTACGCCAGGATGTACTGGACGAACTACGTATGAACCCGCTTCGTAAAAAGGAATCGGCTAAAGGTTTTGATCTCGCTTCAGAGAACCTTACCTATAAAGATATGTACAAGCAGAAAGTGAAGCCCAATACCGTTGAGCAGAACTTCAGAGGTAACGGTCGTATTGATATCCGCCCGGCAGATAATATTACCCTAGCTTTTGGTGGTTCGGCTACTTACCGCAAGTACCATGACTGGATTGACCGTTACACCCTGCTGAATGCTGAAAACAATCCATTGAATACACAGCTTAACTGGCGTGTTTACGGCCGCTTTACCCACAACTTTTCGGGTAAACAGGCTGATGATGATGAAACGGCTACCGGTGGTAAAAAGAAAAAGTCTTCTGCTTTCCAGAATGCTTACTACTCGCTACAGGTTGACTACGAAAAATATAATACCCGTTACGAAGACGACACCCATGGAGACAAAGTGTTTAACTATGGTTACGTTGGTAAGTTCCAAACCCTTCGCTCGCCGGTATTCCAGTATGATACATTTATGATGAACAACACCATCATAACCGGATGGAAACACCAGGGCTTTGCCGATACGTCTGTACTATTTACACCGGGTACACTTAACCAATACAGTACCCGTTATACCCAACAATACTATGAACTGTTAGGCGGCTCACCTGATGTTAACGGTGCCTACCAACTATTTGGCGATAACAACGCTGAGTTTACATCTAATATATTCCAGATTCAGAGTAGCGGCCCGCTTATCAACGGCCAGCGTACTGACCGCCCTACCAAAGTATACAACGTATGGTTTAACACAGGCCGTCAGTACAATGGTTATGGTATAGATAATGATAACGATCAGTACCGTGTACGTTTGGAAGGTGCATTCGACATCTTGAAACCGGGTGCTCCAAGTCGTAACAAACATGCGTTTGAATTTGGTGTAGAGTTTGAGCAGCGTATTCAGCGCAGCTACACTGTATCGCCTTTTGCCCTGTGGGACCTGGCCCGTGGTTTGGCTAACACCCACCTGAGCGAATTGGACCTGACTAACCCGATGTTGCTTATAAATGGCAACTCGTATTCATTTCAAGATGGTGTAGGCCAGTTTAAACTTACTGATACCATCATGTTCGATCGTCTTTACAATGCCGAAACACAGTCATTCTTCGATAAGAAACTGCGCGAGTCGTTGGGCAAACCTATTACCAATACCGAAATTATTGATGTAGATGCGCTGAGCCCCGATCAGTTAAATCTGAACATGTTCTCGCCAGAAAACCTGTTGCGCGATGGTGCACCGGTAGTAGCTTACCGTGGTTACGATCCATACGGTAATAAATTAACCAAACAGCCTTCGTTCAATGATTTCTTTACCAAGCGTCGTGCTGATGGTGAACTGGAAAGGGCAATACCGGCATTCCGCCCTATCTATACTGCGGCTTATATATCTGACCGTTTCTACTTCAAAGACCTTACTTTCAACGTAGGTGTTCGTATTGACCGTTTTGACGCAAACCAGAAAGTACTGAAAGACGATTACTCGCTATATCCTATCTTCACCAAGTCTGAGGCTACTACACTAGGCGGTAATTCAGTTACACACCCGTCTAACATTGGCGATGATTACTATGTATACGTAGACAATGCCAAAGCACCAACTACCATTGCCGGCTACCGTAAAGGCAATGTATGGTACGACCGCTTTGGTAATGAGCTTACCAGTGGAGAAAAAGTTGCTGCTGCAACCAGCACCGGTAACATACAGCCATATCTGAAAGACCCGAACAGCGATATTAAAGACCCGGATAAGTTTGACCCTAACGGTACTTTTACTGATTACAAGCCGAGCATTATTGTAATGCCCCGTTTGCAGTTCTCGTTCAACCTTACCGACAAGGCTCTGTTCTTTGCTCACTACGACATTCTTGCCCAGCGTCCAAGCAACCGTGTAATTATGGATCCTACCGATTACCTGTTCTTTAACGATAACATCGGTGGTACACTTAATAACCCTAACCTGAGACCTGAAAGAACAATTGACTTTGAATTGGGTTTCAAGCAAAAAGTTAGTGCTACTTCTGCAGTTACTATCTCAGCTTTCTACCGCGAGTTTCGCGACCAGGTACAGGTGCGTAGAATTATCTATGCTTACCCTAAAGATTATATTACCTATGGTAACATTGACTTTGGTACTACTAAAGGTTTCATACTTGATTTTGACCTGCGCCGTACCAGCAACGTAACACTTAAAGCAAACTACACCATGCAGTTTGCCGAAGGTACCGGTTCTGACGACCGCTCGCAGGCCAACCTGGTTAACTCTAACCAGCCTAACTTCCGTAGCATCAACTCGCTTAATTACGATGCACGCCACATGATTAACCTGAACGCCAGCTATAGCTTTGGTGAGGGTAAAGACTACAACGGACCGGTAGTTAAAAACAGCCAGATACTTTCAAACTTTGGTGTTAATCTACAGTTATCTGCCCGTTCTGGTACTCCTTACACCGAGCAGGTTAATGCTACCCCAGAAGGTATAGACGGTCTTCCTGGCCGTCCTATTACCAAGGGCTCTATTAACGGCTCGCGTATTCCATGGTATTTCCGTTTGAACGCCCGTGTATGGAAAGATTTCGTATTTACTGTAGGTAAAAAGGATGCTAAAAAAGAAGACAAGCGTGAAATATCACTCCAGATTTATCTTCAGATACAGAACCTGATTGGCTCTAAAAATGCCGTAGCTGTTTACCGCTTTACCGGTACGCCTAATGATGATGGTTACCTGAGCGATCCGGCCAGCAACGCAGCTATACAGTCGGCTCTTAACCCACAAGCTTACAAAGACCTGTATGCAGCCTACATCAACAACCCAGATAATTACATGTTGCCAAGAAGAATATTCCTGGGCGCCATATTCAGCTTCTAATTACTAACAACACTATACACTATAAAAACCTAACCTGAAAGCATTAAGTAAACGAAAATTGAAAAGCATGAAAAGTATCTCACTTAACAAAGCACTCTGCGCGGTACTACTACTGGCGGGTGTATGGGCTAATGCCAGAGAGCAAATGAATGTGCCCCGCAGGGCCAACACTACTACACAGGCACAGGCTTCGTTTAAAACCGAAGCCGGCGATTGTGTTACTCCTACTGCACAGTTTGACCTGGATATAAACAACGTGCGTGCACGATTGCTTACCGGTGGCGATATGTGGTGGAACCTGAGTGAAGCCCGCTACGAGGTGCCCAAGGGCGATGGCACCGGAGCTTCGCTGAACGCTATCTTTTCGGGTACAATATGGATTACCGGTAAAGATTTTGGCGGACAGCTTAAATGTGCTGCAACCCGTTACCGTCAACAAGGTGATGATTTTTGGCCTGGCCCCATATTTAATGGTACGACCGATAAAGCAACCTGTAACAAATACGATCGTTTCTTCAACGTATGGGGTGCCGATATAGAAAAAGCACAAACTGCGTTTTTGCAAAAAGGTGCATCAGGCATGACTCTTAACGATGTGCCAAAGTCGCTGCTTAGCTGGCCTGCTAAAGGTAATACCTATCTGGCCTCTGACCCTACGCTGGTAGGCGAAACCTTTAACATTGAAGAGAACCTGGCGCCGTTTAAAGATGTGGATGGCGATGGATTATACGATCCTTTGAAGGGAGATTTCCCTTATATACCTTGTCGTAAAGACCCTACTGCTCAGGCTTATGCCGATCAGATGGTTTTCTGGACTATAAACGACGTGGGCAACCAGCACACCGAGTCGAATGGTATTGCTATTGGAGCACAAATCAACTGTTTGGCCTTTGCTTTCCAGACTACCGACGACGTTAACAACATGACTTTCTATAAATATGAGATTGTAAATAAAACCAGCAATCCGCTGTACCAAACTTACATTTCTCAGAACGTTGACCCTGATTTAGGTTGTTTCTCTAACGATGCTATCGGTTGCGATACTACCCGTAGCTTAGGTGTTGTTTACAACCGTACAGCTACTGATAACGATTGCCAGGGGGTATCGGGCTATGGCAGCGAATTGCCTTTGCTGGGTATCGACTTTTTTGAAGGCCCGCTTGGTGATAACGGCGAACAGCTGGGTATATCATCATTCATTTACTATACCAATGGTGGTACTTTCGATAATGACCCTTCTAACGCTGCTCAATACCGCAACTATCAGGAAGCACTTTGGATAGACGGCGCTCCGTTTACTTTTGGTGGTACCGGCCGTGGTTCGGGTTCGCCAACCAAGTTTGTTTATCCGGGTAACCCGGCAATTGCTACCGAATGGAGCGAGGTAAGCGCCAACACGCAAATGGGTGACCGTCGTTTTGCTCAAACTACAGGCCCTTTCACCCTTACACCTGGCGTTGGCCAGTATGTAACGGTAGGTGCTGTGTTTGTACGCCCTGCCGGCGGTGTAGGTTTATCGCCTAACTTTGCTACTACTATAGGCCCGGCCGATGACCTGGCACAAGCGCTGTTCAATACCTGTTTCAAACTTGTTGATGGACCGGCTGCTCCAACCCTTAACATACGCGAAAGCAACAAAGAGGTGGTAATAAACCTGGTAAATGAAGTAGGAAGCAATAACTTTGGAGAGAAGTATAATGAGGTTGATGGCAAAGTAGCTCAGGAGGTTTACTCTAAATTGGGTGGTAACGGCGACTCTACCTATACCTTTGAAGGTTACAAACTTTATCAGTTGGCTAACCCACGTGTAAGTGCTACCGAGCTTAACGACCCTACCAAGGCATATTTGATTGCTCAGGTTGACGTTAAAAATGGTGTTGGCGATGTAATAAACTTTGTAAAAAGCGGAGAGTTGGGTGGTTTATATGACCCTATAAAGATGGTAGATGGTGCTGATGAGGGTATCAAAACATCTTTTAAAATTACTGAAGACTATTTTTCTACTGCAGCCAACAAGCAACTGGTTAATCACAAAACCTACTATTATACTGCTGTAGCCTATGCCTACAACAACTATATACCTTACGACCAGTTAAACCCAACTGTCGGTGGCCAGCTTACGCCTTACCTGCAGGGACGTTTGAACTTCAAGGTTTACTCTGCCATACCTCACCAGCAGGAGGCACGTAACAACGGTACGGTAACTAACTCGACCTGGGGCGAGGGGGTAGAAGTAAAACGTATAGAAGGCCGTGGTAACGGCGCCAATGGTTTGCGCTTAACCCCTGAAACGGTTGAACGTATTATCGGCTCGGGTCTTTATGCCTTTGCCGACACACTAACCTACGAAAAGGGATTTGATCCAATTGGCTTTAAAGTTACCGACCCTATAGCTTTGAAAGAGGCTGACTTTGAAATGCAGTTTGATGAAGATACTTTCCTTACCGTAGTAGCGCAGGTTACTTACTCATCGGGTACTGTAGATACAGTTACTTACCGCAATGTACGCAGCGATTTTCTTTCGCCGCTTGACAGCATGGCCGAAAAGCTGCGCTTGCCACAAGGAGCTGAGGTGACCGATACACTTTCTACCAGTCCTACCAGTTTCCCATGGAAGTGGATACTGACAGACCTTACCAACAATGTAAAAATTCCTTCGGATAGATACAATGATCGTCCGTATGAGCAGCATATAGTTGGTAACGATGGTTCGGGTTCTACCGAATATGGATTCTCTATTAAACTGGGTACACCGGCACCGGTGCATACCCTTCCTGGCAACTATCTGGCGTCAAACAACTCACCGGAACGTTATGTGTATGGTGCATTACCTTCATCTATTGAATACGCTAATCCGCTTGAGCAGTGGTTGAGCTTTGTAAAAGATGAAGGCGTTAATGCTGTTAGTAACTGGATACGTGCTGGCAAAGTACTTAACGACCCCAATAGCGAGGCCTCTGCCACTAAAGCAGCAGCTGAATCATTTGACGACAACTGGTATTACACTACCGTTGCACCTCCTTCATCTACAGTAGGCAACAGCGATACCAAGATGAGCGACTCTACCGAAACATTTGAAACCATGGCCGATGGACGTTGGGCTCCATATTGCCTGTCTGCCAACTATGCTAAAAAGAATCTTTCCACTACCGATGTTACAGCAGGCAAACCACCATTTGTATATGGCCCTGGTTTTAAATGGAGAAATTATGCGCAGTCAACACCGCCGCAAAATACCCTTGACAGACTGGTTAGTGTAGATATTGTTATTACACCCGACCAATCTAAATGGAGCCGTTGCGTGGTGTTTGAAACCGGTGAAGATGAAGCCATAAACGATGGTGACCGTATTGCGCCTAACGGTAAAAAAGCCCGCAAAGGCCAGATACGTATGGAGTACTCTAAAAACTGGAACAACCGCAACCCTAATAATCCGGATTATCTGGTGGTTGACCAGAGCGACACAGGCCGCTCATGGTTCCCGGGTTATGCTGTTAACGTTGAGACCGGCGAACGTTTGAACATAGCTTTTGGTGAAAGCTCAGACATGACAGACCAGAACGGTAATGATATGCTTTGGAACCCAACTACTAATGTTTACAGTCCTATTGTTCAGCCTAACCAGGTTATACCTCAGTTACCTTACTTTGGTGGTAAGCACTTTATATATGTAATGGAGAGCCGCTACGACGAAGGCCAGTCGGTACAACGTCAGCTATTAGATAACTATACTAATATCAGCGGCAATGCTGTAGCAAGTATTCCAGCTGCACTATACCCGGTTTATCGTGGTTTAATGTGGACCTCTATACCATACCTTACCCCTGGTTACAGTTTTGCTAACGATGGTAATGGCAATAAAATAGTGCCACCAGCCGAAGTTAAAGTAAGGCTGCGTGTAGAAAAGCCATTTGGCCGCCAGCTTACCACTTCATGGAATGGCATTGACTCGTTGCCACGCTATCAGTTTAGCACCAAAGGCAAAGGCGCTACCGAAAACAATACAGAGGTGGCTAAAACCGCATTGGATGAAATACGAGTAGTACCTAACCCATACCTGGCTTACTCTACTTACGAAACCGACCAGAATACCAACCGCATTAAAATTACAAACCTGCCCAATACCTGCTCGGTTACAATTTTAGCGTTAGATGGTACTATTATCCGTAAACTGAGCCGTGCTATTGATGTAGACCCCGCCACCAACAAAAAAATAGAAATAAGCGATGGTACACCTATATCGGATGTAAACCTAGACAACACGCTGGAGTGGGATTTGAAAAACGAAAAAGGTATTACTATATCAAGCGGTATATATCTGTTTCAGGTAGAAGCGCCTGGTCTTGGCCAGCGTACTGTTAAATGGTTCGGAGCTGTAAGGCCGGCCGATACTTCAAACTTCTAAAACTAAAACCTGCACCGCGCAGCGGTGCAGGTCTAAATAAAGCAAGGCGATAACCAATAAAGCATAGGATTATGAAGAAAATCTTGACCATACTTTTTGTAGCAGGTTTAAGCACCAGCCAGCTATTTGCCGGTAACCCCGACCGCCGGGGTGAGGCCGGAGCCTACGAACTGGTAATGAACGGCTGGGCCCGCTCATCGGGTTTCTGGAGCATGAACAGTGCCAATATAAGGGGCCTGGAAGCAGAACGTGTAAACCCTGCCGGTATAGGGTTTACCCAGAAAACAGAAATAGCTGCAGCCTATACTTTATGGATGCAGGGTTCGGGTGTGGGCCTGGCGCACGTAGGTGTGGCTCAGCAGTTTAAAGAAACAAACGTTATAGCCCTGAATATACAGGCGCTTAACTTGGGTGCTATTGAACGTACTACTACTCAAAACCCTGAAGGTGGATTGGGTACTTATAAACCGCTTTTTCTTAACATAGGCATCAGCTATGCCAAACTGTTTTCGAAAAGTATATCGGGCGGTATAACCGTACGTATGGTTAACCAGAGCATCGGTAACCTGAACGCCTTTGGTGTATCGTTCGATGCAGGTTTACAATACGTAACCGGCCCTAAAGATAACCTTCACTTTGGTGTGGCGTTACGCAACGTGGGTACTCCTATGCGTTTCCGCGGCGATGGTTTGGGTGTGCAAATGCCAATTATATCTTCGTCCACCTATCAGCTTACGGTAGATAATAAATCTAACAAGTATGAATTGCCTACACAGCTAAACATAGGTGTGGCGTATGATATATGGATGGGTAAGAAAATTGAAACCGAACCCAAAGTATTTAAACAGAACTACCGCTTAACTGTGTTGGCTAACTTTACTTCAAACGCATTTGGTTACGACCATTATGGTGTAGGTATGGAATTTGGCTGGAAAGAGATTATTATGCTGCGTGCTGCTTACCGTTTCGAGCAGGGCCAGTTTAAAAAAGCTACCCGTTTAAACGCCTACACCGGCCTTTCGGCGGGCATTACCTTCGATGCACCACTTAAAAAGGATGGTCCACGCTTAGGTATCGACTACTCGTTCCGTATGACCCAGCCGTATGCCGGTACGCACAGCATAGGCTTGCACTTTAATCTGTAATTTGTAATTTCGTTTTTACAATAAAGGCAATGAGACGTCCTGTATAGGGCGTCTTTCCTTTTTATGTAAACCCAGCATATTTCTAACTATATACTTAAACATAACAACTGTATACCATGGCCGATATTTTTTATATGACGAAGGAGGGATTGGAGAAGCTACAGGAAGAAGTAAAATATTTGCGTACTGTTAAGCGTCCCGAAATAGCCAAAGCAATAGCCGAAGCCCGTGAAAAAGGAGACCTTTCGGAAAATGCCGAATACCATGCAGCCAAAGAAGAACAAGGCCACCTGGAGGCTAAACTGGCCGAAATGGAAGCTAAACTGGCCGGTGCCCGTTTGCTGGATGAGAGCCAGTTAGACCTTTCTAAAGCCAATATACTTTCTACTGTAGAGGTGCTGAACAGGAAGATGAACAAAACACAGAAGTTTACACTGGTAAGCGAAGCCGAGGCTAACCTGAAAGAGGGTAAGCTATCGGTAACTTCGCCTATTGGCAGAGCACTATTGGGGAAGGCTATAGGTGAAGTAGGTAAGGCACAAACACCTGCCGGAATTATAGAGTTTGAGGTACTTAAAATAACAATGGAGTAAGCACGATGGCCAGCATATTTACACGTATTATTAATGGTGAGATACCCTGCTACAAAGTAGCAGAAGATGAAAACTATTTTGCTTTTCTGGATATATCGCCACTGGTAAAAGGACATACGCTGGTAGTGCCCAAAACGGAGGTAGATTATATTTTTGATTTGCAGCCCGAAGTGCTGGCCGGCCTTACGTTGTTTGCCCAGCGTGTAGCCAAAGCTATAGACAGAGCCATACCATGCCAGCGAGTAGGTGTGGCTGTAATAGGGTTAGAGGTGCCACATGCGCATATACACCTGGTGCCACTACAATCTATGCATAGTATCAATTTCAGCAATCCAAAGTTGAAACTTGAAAAAGAAGAGTTAGAAAAAATTGCAGCAGATATACGGGCGCAAATTGTGTGATAATCAAATAAAAAAGGCAGGTAACATTACCTGCCTTTTTTATTTGATAGAAGAGCGTTATTTTAGATATGAAAGTTATTACCTATGAAAAAAGCAACACTTCTTTTTATTGCCAGTTTTGCCATGCTTAGTCTGTTTGCTGGCAAGTACGGCTATTATAAAACTTACGAAGATTTTAGCAAAGGCAAACTTGTTGAGTACACTAAAGAAACTATTTGGACAGACTGGACTAAATCGAAACCCGTATTGGTGCTTGTAAGTAATGGGCAGCGAACAGAAATTTATATTAAGGATATTTATGGCTACTTAATGGATGGTGAATTGTACAGGCCAACACCGGTAGGAAGCCATCCGGGAGCCAGGGTTGTACTTGTAGGAGAATATATGATGTACACAACACAATCGCCTGGTGGAGGGTATAATAGAGAAAATCCACATATTGTTTTTGTGTCAAAAGCACTTAACACTAAAATGCATTTTATAGGCGAGTTCTATAAAAATCTGGACAATATAGCCGCAGAAGATCCGGATATGGTAAAGCTAAACAACGGTATAAAGTCAATAAAAGGGGCATATATTCATAACCGTATAGTCAAGTATATTATGGCTGCACCTGGCTATGTAAAAAATGTAAAAGACGTAATCCCTGTAAGCAGCGAATAGGGTAGTTACTTGATCTTACGCCCTTTAGCTACCCGTTGCCTTACTTCCATGTTTTCTATACGGCGCAGGTCAACCAACAGCGATGCGTATTTGCTATCGGGGTCGGTGTAGTATTCTTCGCCAGCGTAGTGTACACGGCCCATTTCGTTTTTCCAGTCGCTGGCCAGTAATACATACTTATCACCTGCATTGGGGTTTACACCAAAGCTCAGGTAACGGTCATCGCCGGTTTCGAAGCTTACAAGCAATTTCTTTTCGTTGGGTATTTCGGTTACTATCCCCTTAGTGCCGGCTGGTATTATTATCTCATCTACCTTGCGGCCACGCACGTTTTTAATTACTCCTTTTTCAATATCGGTACTGCCTTTTTGTGCTTCGCGGTGCAGCACTATATCGTGCGATACATAAAACTGTATGCGTTTAATTTCGTTTTCGCCCCAGTTGTATTTTTTCTTCATGGCATCGGTGTACGGTACCAGGTTTTTGCACGATGAGAATAACAGGGCTATAGAAAAAAACAGAAGCAGGTTTTTCATAAAAGGTGTTTTTATGCTGACGATTCAATTACAATGCCAACATAACCTTTGATGGTAATACATGGCCCGGGTTTAGTGCAGCAACGTAAATTTTAAGGTTTTTTCAGAATGTTGGCTATGCAACGTAATAACGTAAACGCCTGCCGGTTGGTTACTTATATCTATACTGGTAGTAGCCTGTAATGCAGGCTCCATCTGCCTGTTAGCAACTATCTGTCCCAGCAGATTGCGTATGCTAAGGGTTACTTTTTCTTCAGAAAAAAGTACGTAGCTGATATTCAGTTGGCCCATTGATGGGTTAGGGTACACCATTACCTGTGCTGCATTATTCATTACATCATCTGTAGCCAGAAACATACCCTCTTTAATTTCAAGCCGGTCAATTGCCCCTTCTACTACATTAGGGTTTCCTCCGCTCAGGTCATTTACATCTATTATCAGGCGCATATTGTTGCTAAGGGTAGTTACATCGTTCAGGCGTATTACCGTTTGTGTCCAGCTATTGGTAGGCGCCATAGTGGCGGTTACATTTTCAAGTGTTACCGTGCCCGAACCATTGTTTAGTTTAAATACCATGTTATCGTCGGGGTTATTGCCACTTTGCGATCCATCGTAAAACCAGCGGGAGTAACGAATATAGGGGTCGGTAAAATCGCTTAAATCAAAGGCAGGTGATATAAGTGTTACGGTGCCGTTATCTACATCGTCAGCGGTTCCGCTACCTCCGGCATTGCCGGTTACATAGCAGGTAAGCCCGTAATCGTTGGTTACATCCAGTTCAGGGTTACATGGTTCGCTTTGGTAAAAAGTGCCCACGGGTACACCACGGGTCCAGTAGCCACCGCCGGCTGTTGAGCTTTTGGTCCAGTTATAGTCAAACAAAAAATCGTCGTAGTAATGTTTGTTCTCGACAGGTATAGTAACAGTAGCCGAACCCGAATTGAATTCTGTGTTGATAGCAAACTGGTTGGTCATGTACCCCCACTTACCAGCATATACATCGTACTTGCCGGTTTGCAAAGCTGCTACGGTAAAGTTGCCGTTGGCATCGGTAGTGGTTTCAAAATCTGTTTGCCCGTCAAACAATACTTTGGCATTGGCTACGCCGGCATTGGTTTGCGAGTCGGTTACTTTACCCGAATATGAAAATACGTTTAAACTGCTGGTACAGCCCATGCTTGATTGTAACGATAACCGGGATGTTGCCAGTGTGGCGCGCATTACATCGGCCTGGTCGTGGGTGAATAAATGCAGTTGATCATCATCGGCATAATCCATGTAGTTCATCCACATATCGCGTTCATCAACGGGCGTTTCGGTGCAGGTGTTTTGCAACAGGTTAGGCTGTCCGAAAGTGGCTTCTTTTGCCGGTGGCGTATCGCAGATAAAATCGCCCAGGTATTTACATGTTTGCGGCGTAGTGCCTACACAGCTATCCTGAAAAACATGAAACAGGTTAAGCCAATGGCCCACCTCGTGCACGCATGTGCGGCCCTCGTCGTGGGTAGAAGAATACGGGTTAGCGGGTGCTTTACCTACATGGCGGTAATCTAACACTACACCATCCTGATTCCATGGAAAAAGACCCGGTGGGGTAGCATAGCCCAAGAGGGTAGTACCCAGGTTGGTGGTCCAAATATTCAGGTATTTGGCAGGGTCCCATTGGGTAGCCGGTTTAATGTTTACATCAAAATTATTGGTGTTGGCAATTTCGTGGCGGGTAATGCCGCTGGTTGGGTTGCCGGCGGTATCAAACTGCGCCAGACAAAATTCTATCATTACATCGGCTTTACGGTCTTTAAACCACGCTGGTATAGCAGCGGTATCGGGATTGCGCATGCGGTAGCACTCGTTAAGTACTTCCAACTGAGAGGTAATTTGTGCATCGGATATATTAAGACCCGAACCTACCTGCTGCCCGCTGTGTATTACGTGAAAAACAACCGGTATGGTTACTATTACATTACGATCGTCGCGGCTGGCGTTACTTTCCAGATAGTTTTGTATAAGCTGTCGGTTTTGTTCAAATTTTTGTGCTGCCTGTGGGTCGTTGATCCAGAAATCGCGCATCATTTTATCGGTACCGCACAGTTCGGTTGGCTGGGCACTTACAGTTAAGGCAAAAGCAAAAAGGCAAAGAGAAAACAGAAATTTCACTTTCATGGTTATCGCATTCGTAAAAGATAAACGAATGTATAAGAAAACGACTGATAAGTAAATGCCGGTGTCACCTCACCGCTAACATAAAAATGTGTATTGTACCGGCTGTTTAGGCTATGCGATTGCCATCTTTATCAAACACCTGCATAGTGTCTTTCCGGTGCTCTTTGCGTATAGCGAGGCGCTCAAATATGCTGTTGATGATAGAAAGCAGAATGCTGAAGAAAAGCGCCTGCCAGAAAGTTGCCACATCGAACCCCGGTTTTAGTATCCATGCGGCAATTTCAATAATAAATGCATTGATAACCAACAGGAATAAACCCAACGAAACAATAGTAGCCGGAATGGTGAGAAAAACCAGTAAAGGCTTAACCGATACGTTGAGCAGCGATAAAAGCGCCGCCAGCAGTATGGCATACCAGAAACTTTCCAGGTGCACGCCCGGCAAAATATAGGCCGTAATTACTACGGCAATAGCGTTTAAAAACAGTTTTATTATAAAGTCCATACACGTATAACGATGACGGGGCGAAAATAATTTATTGGCCAACAAATTTTATATCAATAATAGCCAATGCCTCATTTAAGTTACATTCGCGCCCGTTATGCATTACGTAAGCGTAGAAAACCTCACCAAGTCGTTTGTAGAAAAACCACTTTTTACTGATATCACCTTTAATATAGAGCAAGGCGATAAAATTGCCCTGGTAGCTAAAAACGGTGCCGGTAAAACCACGCTGCTGCGTGTACTGGCCGGTAAAGATGTGGCCGACTCGGGTAAAATATGGATTAATAAAGATGTCAGCGTTTCGTTCCTCGATCAGAACCCCGAGTTTGATGTAACCAAAAATGTATTGGAGAACATACTTAGCTATAACCATCCGGTTATTAATACCGTGCGCGAGTACGAGCTGGCTATGGAACACCACGATGAGGCTAAGCTGGGCGAGCTGATGGGTAAAATGGATGAGCTGGGCGCTTGGAATTTTGAAAGTAAAGTAAAAGAAATTCTTACCTCGCTAAACATTACCGACCTTGAACAACTTACCGGTTCTATGTCGGGCGGGCAGCGCAAACGGTTATCGCTGGCTAAGGTGCTTATTGATATCAGCTTTGGCGACCGCAACAATTTTTTGATACTGGATGAGCCTACCAACCACCTCGATTTTGAAATGATAGAGTGGCTGGCCGATTTTTTATCGGATGCGAAAACAACCCTGCTGCTGGTAACACACGACCGCTTTTTTTTAGATAATGTGTGCAATGAAATACTGGAGCTGGAAGACCAGCAGCTATACATACACAAAGGCGATTTTGCCAACTACCTGCAACGTAAAGTAGAGCGAGAAGAAAGCGAAGCCGCATCGCTGGATAAGGCCCGCAACCTGTACCGTAAAGAGCTGGAGTGGATGCGCAAGCAGCCCAAGGCGCGTACTACCAAATCTAAATCGCGGCAAGATGCTTTTTACGAAGTAGAAGATAAGGCCACTACCCGCAAAGCCGATGATAAGCTGCAACTGCATGTAAAGATGACGCGCATTGGCGGTAAAATTCTGGAGCTTAAAAAGGTATATAAAAACTTTGGCCCTAAAGCCATTCTTAAAGGTTTCGATTATACGTTTAAGCACCGCGAGCGTATTGGTATTATAGGTAAAAACGGCGTAGGCAAATCTACATTCCTGAATATTATTATGGGCCTGGAGCAGGCCGATAGCGGTAAGATAAACGCCGGCGAAACCATTGTGTTTGGTTATTTCCATCAGCAAGGCCTGCAGGTAAAAGAAGATAAGCGGGTAATAGAGTTTGTAAAAGATATAGCGGAGCACTTTCCATTGGCCGATGGAACTAAAGTATCGGCAGGTCAGTTTTTACAGTTATTTCAGTTTAGCCCCGAGCAGCAGTTTACATATATATCTAAACTAAGTGGTGGCGAAAAGAAACGGCTACAACTGCTGTCTATCCTTTTTCAAAACCCAAACTTTCTTATACTGGATGAGCCTACCAACGATCTGGATTTGGTAACACTGGCCGTGCTCGAAGATTTTCTGGAGCAGTACCAAGGTTGCGTGATTATTGTATCGCACGACCGCTACTTTATGGATAAACTGGTGGACCACCTGTTTGTATTTGAAGGGGAAGGGATAGTAAGCGATTTTCCCGGCAACTATACCGAGTGGCGTGTGAGCGAGATACGCAAGAAACGCGAAAGCCAGCAACAGGCCAGACAGGAAAGTAAACCGGTTCAACCGGTAGTAACCGTACAGCCGGTGGTACAGCAACCTAAACCTACCAATAAACGAAAGCTATCTTATAAAGAGAAGCAGGAGTTTGAAAACCTTCAGAAAGAGATACCCGAGCTGGAAAAAGAGAAAGCAGAGCTGAATGAAAAACTGGTAGCTGGTGGCCAGCCGTATGCCGAGTTAAATAAAATGATTGACCGTATAGGTGTAGTAACCAAACTACTGGAAGAAAAAGAAATGCGCTGGTTAGAGTTAAGTGAACTGGTGGAGTAAGAATAAGTACTTTCTAAAACAATAAAGGGCGCCCTACAGCGCCCTTTATTGTTTTAGAAAGCAGGTAAGTATTTAGTTAATCCTTCTCCAGAAAACAGCGGCCTGGTTTACCGGGCGGGTTTCGTTGGCGGTGCTGCCTGTAGAGGCATTGCCTATAGCAATAGTACTGGTAAGCGCATGCGCAGGCACAGTGTGTGTATGCGTTTGCGATTCGGTATCGGTAGCACGCTGCTTAATGTAATGGCGGTGCGCATACATGTTTATGTTATGCGTATGGTCGGTAGCGGTATTGGTGGTTACATTGTGGGTGTGGCCTATACAGTTATCGCCTATCTGGCCCATAAAGTTACCAACGGTGTGGTTGCTGTTCCAGGCAGAGCCACATTGGGTGGGTGTGCCGCTGATACTACCTAAATCATCGGCGCAGTTGCTCAGGTTATCATCGTAAGGTATATATAGCCCACCGCTTACTGCCAGTGCGTTACCTGTTGTGCCGGTATGGCTGTGAGCACCGGCCGCAGTAGTACCGCGGGTAGTATAGGTAGTAGTAGTACCCGATGCACCACCCCAGTAAAAGTCTCCGTCGCTTATGGTGTTGGCAGTACCATCGCCATTGGTGCCGGTATAACTGCGCGAGTCGTCGTTGCTCCACCAACCGCCCCAGTTATGCGTGTGGGTGTTGCTCTCGGTGCTGGTTACAGTACCGCCCGGGTCGGTTACAGTACCACTAAGGCTATGGGTATGGTTTTCGAAAGCACTGGCCTGTACAGCGCCTGTGGGTACGCCAGCATTAGTTACATTGGCATTGCCACCGGTAGCACGTAAAAACTCACCCGACTGAAGATCGGTACGTACCCAGGTAGTGTTAGGATAAATACTGGCCGGATCGGCAGCGTTTACCCATTGTATGTATGTGGAGCCAATGGGCGGTGTGTTGATATTATACCAGGCCACACCATCAAAAAACTCCATACTGCTTAGGGTGGTGTTCCAGCGCATGGTACCAGCCGGTACAGCGGGCGGCCTTTGTGCTGTGCTTCCTGATGGGAATACGACACCACCGGTACCACTTACATGCAGGTTGGTGGCCGGGCTGGTAGTATTTATGCCTATAGATGTGCCGGTTTGATAGATAATAGAGTTACATAATGAGTTGCCGGCTGTAAACACCGGTATGTAGTTTGCTGCCGCAGTACCGCATATACCACCCGGGCCTGTTGGGCCGGTTACCCCGTTTGTGCCCGATGGACCAGTTGGGCCGGTAGGTCCTGTAGGGCCATTGGCACCATTTACACCCTGAAAGCCTTGTGGCCCAGTAGGGCCGGTTACACCTGCTGTGCCCGTGCCGGTAGGCCCTGTAGGGCCGGTAGCCCCGCCACCCACACCGGTAGGCCCTGTAGGGCCCGATGGACCTGTATTCCCCTGAACACCTGCCGAGCCGGTAGGGCCCTGCAAGCCAGGAAAACCCTGTGGTCCTGTTGGGCCTGTGGCACCTGCACCTGTTGGGCCGGTAGGTCCGGTGCGGCCTGTAGGCCCGGTAGGGCCCGCGGCTCCTGCACCAGTAGGGCCGGTAATACCCACACCGGTAGCGCCTGTTGGGCCTGTAGGCCCTGTAATACCTGTGGCTCCGGTAGCACCTGCACCTGTAGGGCCGGTTACACCGTTACCTGTTGCACCTGTAGGCCCTGTTGGGCCGGTAATACCTTGTGTACCGGTTGGTCCCGCTGTACCGGCAGCGCCAGTGTTGCCCTGTGGCCCGGTGGGGCCGGTTATGCCTTGCGAGCCGGTGGTACCTGCTGCACCGGCGGGCCCAGTATTACCTTGCGGTCCTGTGGCGCCTGTTGTTCCAGCCGGCCCCTGTGGCCCGGTTGGTCCGTCGTTACCATTAGCACCGGTAGTACCTGGTGAGCCTGCTGCACCTGTTGGCCCTGTTAAGCCTTG
>CAYREY010000047.1:26449-39054 GCA_964423405.1 uncultured Chitinophaga sp.
GCAGGGCCTTGTGTACCGGCCGGACCGGTAGGGCCCTGTTGGCCGGGTACGCCGTTACTGCCTGCTGGCCCTGTAGGGCCTGTGGCTCCTGTAGCACCACCGCCTGTACCCCCTGGCCCCGTAGCGCCTGTGGGGCCGGGTATGCCCGGAGGGCCCATAGGGCCTTGTGGACCGGTTGCGCTATTAGCGGCAAATAATGCATAAGGTACGCTCAGCAATTGAGTAGTACCCATATCGGTAAAACTGCCAGTATTATCTATGTCTACTTCTACCTGCATAAACTTGGCACCATTGCCCCAGTTTACTATAGCCAGGTTGCCCAATGCACCTATGCGCACATTTACCAAACCAAACTGATTGGTAGTAGTACTGATTACCTCGTTGTAAACTACAGTACCGGCAGGAGTAAGATCATGTATGGATATACGTAATTTTACGGGCGTATTATCGGGCACTATTACACCGGCGCTGTTTCGTACAACAGCCTGGTAGTTCATACCCTGCGGGGCCTGTGCCAGCGCTGCCAGCGTAAATAGTGCAGAAAGAAAAAAAACGGGGAGTAACTTTTTCATAGTTTCAAGTTGATAAAACAGAGTCGGGTATGCAAGGGGGAATATATTTTATGCGGTAGATATTAAAATCCGGTACCACCAGAATTCCACGAGCCGGCGGGGCGGAAATCATCAATCATCTGGCGTTTAATAAACATAATGTCTACGCTCCAATCTTCACCGCTGGGGCCTTCGGTATCGCCTTTAAACCACCATGTTCCGGCATTTTGGTACACCACGGCACGGGTGCTTTGGGCATCGCTGTTGCTGGTAGGATAGAAGCCTGCAACTACAGCTACATAATCGGTAGTTGATACACCTGTATTACGGTTAGGGTCATCGCAGCCGTTGCAGTTGTAGCGCCTAACATAAATGGGTTTAGAACCGGCTACAAAAATATCGCCATTGGCTTCTACGCTCATGCGGTTTTGGTTATTGGTAATAAATACCAGCGGTGCGTTACCTGTTTGGCCCAGGTTGTTGCTGGCAGGGCCGGTGTTACCACCCACCAGCCAGGCCTGGTTAGCCGATGTAACAGTGCCTGCACCATCTACTACCGAAAAGGTGCCATCGGGGTTGTAAGTAGCCGAAGTGTTTGAGCTACCATTGCCTGTAGGGCCGGTTATACCTGTAGGGCCTGTAATACCCTGTATGCCTTGTGCCCCTGTTGGCCCTGCAATACCCTGAGGGCCTGTATCGCCGGTAGCACCGGTAGGGCCGGTAGCGCCATCGTTACCGTTAGTGCCTTGTGCTCCCGTAGGACCAGTGGGGCCGGCAACCGGTGGTAGCGGAAAAGGCACCCATTGGGTACCGTCCCAGTACCAAAACTGGTTGGTATCGGGGCCAAAAACCAGCAAGCCCTGATTGGTAGCATTTAACGAGGCGCCCAGTGCAGTACGCTCTGCAGCATCCAGTTTAGGTATCAGTAATCCTTTGCTGTTAGATTGAAGGTGTAAAAGTGCATTCGGGTCGGGCGCGGCAGTACCTATACCCACGTTGTTTTGAGCTGCTGAAAACTGCACCAACAGTACAGCAAAAACCGTAACCAGTAACGAGTAAAATTGTGTCATATTCTCCGCTGAATTTTGAGCAGGTGAATATAACAAAACCATATTACTAAAACCTTACCTTGTCAGGCTTTCCAGCATTTTTCTTAAGGTGTTAATTTCCTGTTGTTGCTGCTCTATTTGTTGTTGCTGCTCCTGCATGGCTTTGGTTAGCAGCACTGTAAGTTTGCTGTAATCTATAGCCCATAGCTCATGGGTTTCGTTTTCGGGTTTGTGTACCACACCCGGAAATATTTTGTACACCTCCTGTGCCAGAAAACCGGTTTCGGTAACCCCATCGGTTTCGTTTTGTATTACCAGCTTGTGGCCGGGTTCGTAATCAATTTTATTAAACTGATAGGTTACTGGGTTGAGCTGCATAATTTTCTGTAATACCGGTTGTTGCAGCCGGGCAACATTTTTCTTTATACGTGCATCGGATATATTATTAAATGCATAGGCATTTGCCGTGCCACCACCCGCTACAAAACGGCTTAAGGTAAGGTTGCCGTTGCCATCAAGTGTCATTAGCAGGTTGGCTGCACAACCACCACTGCTTTGGTAATTGCGAAAGTTAAAACCACGGTTGCTGTTGCCCAGTGCGGCGGCCCCGTTGTTAGGGTCGCTGTTGTTCCATAAATCTACATTACTGCTGCCGGCGCTACGGTTCATACCTATAGTCAGCGAGCCAACGCCATTGGTCCAGGTGGTAGGTGGCGATGCTGCGTTTACAACCGGATCGTTATTGTAGTTGCCAAACGAGGCAAAGCCGCCAATTACACTGAATTTTACATTGGCTGCTTCGGTGGTGGTAGTGCCGCCACATTGGGTAGGGTAGGTGCTGTTGCCCACACGTACGTTGCCGTCGGTATTTATGCGCATACGTTCGGTGTTGCCGGTTCTGAAAACCAGGTCCTGTGCATCGATGGTGCCTATAAAATTGTTAGCAGGGTTAGTACCGCTGTTGCCGGTAGTGTTCCAGAACAGGCCGGTGGCCGGTGCCCATGCGGTGCCGTTCCAGGCCAGCACATTATTGGTAGCCGGCGCGGTGTTGCTTACAGCATAGCCCTGCAACGCTACCACGGTTGGGTTGGGATAAGTGCCGCTCAGGTCGCCACCCGCTGCGCCCAGTGGGCCTGTAGCTCCGGTGCTGCCGGTGGGCCCTGTATCGCCTGTTGGCCCTGTTATTCCCTGCGCGCCTGTGTTACCGGTAGCCCCGGTTATACCTTGTATTCCCTGAGGACCGGTGTCGCCGGTGGGCCCTGTACTGCCTGTTACACCTTGTGCGCCGGTAGGGCCGGTATTGCCCTGTGCCCCGTTAATGCCGGCAGGGCCGGTAGCGCCTTGTGGCCCGCTTAGTTTACATAGCGAAATCCATTGGGTGCTATAGTAAAAAAAGCAACCGCTATCGGTATCGAAAACCAGCAAGGCATTGGCCGGGCTGGCAATGGCTATACGTTGTACAGCGCTCATGCGTGGTACCAGCATACCTTTTTGTGTGGAGCTTAACTCAAGTATAGCGCTTGGGTCGGGGGTTGCGATGCCTATGCCCACGTTGTTCTGGCTAAACACATACAGGCTACATAGTACAAACGCTACAGGTAACAGTTTTTTCATAACGGGGGAATTAGTTGTACAGTGCTGAAAATAAAAAACGCCCCGCATTTGCGGGACGTTTTTGTTTATTCTGTAGAGAATTATTTGCGGTCTTTGATATTGACAAACGGACGTAAAGCCGGTCCGGTGTATATCTGACGAGGACGGCCAATGTCTTCGTTTTTCTCACGTAGTTCTTTCCACTGCGAAATCCATCCGGGCATACGGCCCAATGCAAACAGCACGGTAAACATTGGTGTAGGGAAACCAAGCGCTTTGTAAATGATACCCGAGTAGAAATCTACGTTAGGGTATAGTTTACGTTCTACAAAGTATGGGTCGTTCAGGGCTGCTTCTTCCAGTTCTTTGGCAATAGCCAGCAGCGGATCGTTAACACCCAGTTTAGCCAATACATTATCGCAGGCCACTTTAATTATTTTGGCACGAGGGTCGAAGTTTTTGTAAACACGGTGGCCGAAACCGAATAACAAACGTTTTTTGTCTTTCGCTTCTGCTACCACTTTCTTTACATCGCCTTTATCAATATCGCGGATGTGCTCCAGCATTTCCAGTACCTCCTGGTTAGCACCACCGTGGCGCGGGCCCCACAGGGCAGCTACACCAGCACCAACACTGGCATACAGGTTAGCGTGCGATGAACCTACTATACGTACCGTAGAGGTAGAGCAGTTCTGCTCGTGGTCGGCATGTAGTATAAGTAGTGTGTTCATAGCATCTACCACTACTTTATCGGGCATATACTCATCGGTTACGTTTCCAAAGCTCATGCGCAGGAAATTGGTAACGTAGTCGTATTTGTTATTAGGGTAAACAATAGGGTGGCCTTTGCCTTTCTTCATTATCATGCTGCACAGTGTAGGCATTTTAGCCAGCAGGCGGATGATAGTAAGGTTTACCTGTTCAGGGCTTTTGTTAGGGTTCAGCGAATCGGGATAGAAAGACGACAGGGCAGAAATCAATGTCATCAGCTGGCCCATTGGATGCGAGCCCGAAGGGAATACTTCAAAAACCTTCATCAGGTTTTCGTGTACCAGGGTGTGCTGGTTAAGGGTGTATTCAAAATTTTTAAGCTGTTCGGAAGTTGGCAGCTCGCCGTAAAGCAACAGGTACGATACTTCTACAAACGAGGCTTTTTCGGCCAGTTCTTCTATCGAATAGCCACGGTAGCGCAGTATACCCTTTTCGCCATCCAGGAAAGTGATGTTGCTGGTAGTGGCACCGGTATTTTTGTAACCTTCATCGAACGTTACATAGTTGCTTTGTGCGCGTAATTTACCAATATCAAAGGCCTTTTCATCTTCGGTACCGGTAATTACCGGTAGCTCGTAGGTTTTTCCTTCCAGGATAACTTTTGCATTTTCTGCCATAATCAATAATAGTTAAATGGTTACTCCGGCATTGGCACCGGCAGGTGCGAATGTAATAAAAGACCTAAAACAAGAAAGCCATAAAAAACTAAATGAGGTTAAGAACCGGAAAACGTTTTTTACGCTGCTTTTCAGAAATTAAGCGCCAGGCCCAGCCTTCCGTTATCCAGTATGCCACTCTGCAGCTCCATCATGCGTTTACGCTGTTTAAACTCAACCTTGTTGCGGGCACCAAAGGCAGTAAGTATAATGCCACCGGCCAGGGCAACCCCGCTTACAGCATAGTAAATAGTGCCTTGTTTGTGGTTACGGGCTATTTCGCTGTCGCGGATGCTAATCTGCTCGGGTGTTGGGTTTTGTGGCAGCCCGGGTTTGGTAGTGTAAACATTGTAGCCCTGGTAAACCAGGTAGCCACCGGCCACACACAGGCCTACGCCGCCTGCTATCATCAGGTTGCCGCTGCTGTTAAGGCGGTTGTTGTATAACGAATCGCGGCTGGTGTACTGCCGTTTGGGTTGGCGCGATAGTGAATCGGACTGCGCCGATACCGAAGAATAAAAGGCCAGTAATAAAATAATTACAACAAAATGCTTCATAATGCCAAACATAGAAATACTTACCGATAATAATGTCAGGTAATTGTAAAAATGAAAACCGCCTGTTAATTGGTTTTTTTGCGCGCCTCTTCAATAAAATCTTTCCAGGCTTTCTTTTTGTAGATATCATCGCCATAGTAGCGGGCAATGTCTTTAAGAAAAGAAGGTTGTATGTAAAAAGGTACTGTTTCTATCAGGTTCATATTCTCATCCAGCACGGCCAGTGTAGGCAGAATGAAATTGTTTTTAGCCAGCGCAAACGTTAACTGATGGAAAGGCATTTGTGGTGTATGCGGGTTGCCGAATTTAACGCCCATAAATGTAAGCGAGTCGGTAATTTCGGGGTTAAAATCTACCAGGTCGTATTTCTGTGTAATGTAGGCACTAACCGAGGTATCGATAAAGGTGCTCCGTTTCATTACCTTACAGGCATTGCACCAGTCGGTGTTTATCATTACCAGTGTTTTCTTTTTGCGGGGTACAGCACCGTTAAATACTTCTTTAGGGCTTAACCATTTTTGCTCATTAATGGTTTTGGTAAGTGTGGTATCGTAAAAGGCTTTATCAAACTGCACTTTATATTCTTCGTAAGCACAATTGCGAAAAACGTTCTCCAGCGTAAACACCAGCATAGGTTCTATCTTCTGGTTATCCAGGTAACCCTGTGCCAGCATACTAAAAACAAAGTCATTTTTCTGTTTATCGAAGTTGTTCATAAACAGAGTAGTGGGGTACATCAGTTTGTTTTGCAGCAGTTTTACTGCCAGCGCATTGGTGGTGCGCTGCCCTACCCCCAGCGGGCCGTATTTCTGCCCCAGGTATTCTATCGTATCTTTTGTTTCGGCATTAAATTTTACCGGGTAAAAATTCTGGTTAATGTATTGCGCCAGTCCGGGGTTGGCATAGGTGGTAGCCATCATGCGCTTACACCAGCCGCACCAATCGGTGTAAAAATCCATAATAATGGGGCGTGGTGCTTTCTGCACCTTCTCCATGGCTTCCTGTAAGGTCATCCATTTAACCAGGCTTCCTTCGGCATCGGGTTGCATTTGTTGCTGCTGGGCAGTTGCAGTGCCGGCAATGCATATACTAAACAGAAGAAAAACAAACAAACCTTTTGTTGCGCGTAGCAGCATGGCTAACAGTTTTATTAGGGTGCAGATTTCAGTATTTTTTTCGATAACATGAAACCAAAGAATGTTAAGGCATATAAACACCGCTGCCGGGATTTTAAAATCCCGGCAGCGGTAATAAATAACATAGCAATTGCTACGGACAAACAGGCCCCAGCACAGCAGTACCTGTAAGGGTGTAAGCGTTGCCATTGGTTTTAATACCACAACCAGCAGCGCCGCCTACGCCTTGTGTACATACGCCAGTATCTACAAAGCCATTGGCTGTAGCACCTGCACTGCCCGGCTGGCCCAAAGCACCACCTGCACCACCCGAGCCGGGTGAGTAAGGGCCAAAGTTTACAAATATGATGGTGCAGTTAACCACGCAGCCCGCTGTATTGCCGCCAGCGCCACCGGCATTGGCTGTGCCGGCATTACCGGCATTACAGCCGTTGGGTGCGCCATTGCTGCCACCTGCACCGGGTGTAGAGCCGGCACCACCACCGCCACCAGAGCCTGCCCTGAAAGCAGTGCAGGGGTTGCCACCTCCCAACTCGGCACCGGCACCACCACCACCGCCGCCACCGCCTATGGTGCCGCTGTTGGTAATAGTTACACCGGCACATTGCAGGTCTAAAGCTGTACCACCTTGTTTGCCATCTTTATTAGGGCAGTTGGTTAGGTTATGGCCGGTATCATCGCCACCATCGCCACCCTTACCGGCTATGCGGCCGGCATTATTAATACCAATGGTTGAGCCACTTGCAAACGGGCCGGTGGTGAGCGATGCTGTGGTGGTGGTAGTGCTACCAATGGTAACGCCCGCAGCTATATTAAATGTGGCGCTGATGGCACAGGCCGGGTTGCCGGCTATGTTCCACAGGTTGATGTTGTTGGCCGATGCTGAAATATTAACTACAGATGGTGCCACGGTAAGTGTATAGGTACTGGTAGAAGACAGCACACCAATGGTGGCTACTACCTGCACCTGATATACCCCCGGTACGGCACACGATGATGACGTAAAGGTTAATGTAGTAGAGCCGGGTATAGACATGTTGCTGTTGCCAAATGCTGCCGATACACCGGTAGGCAGGCCGTTAACCGATAGCAGCGCTGTAGCACCACTGCTGGCACAACTGCCGGGATTACCTATGGTAACATTGGTAACAGCTGTAAGCGTGTTAGGCGCAATGCTTATTTCATTTACTGTACCGGCAGTAGGTGCTACGGCCAGGTTGTAGTCGTAAATGGTAAGTGTGTAAGTAAGGGTTTGTATAGTAGAGCCCGATGTAGCCAGTATGGTAATTGTAAACGTGCCCTGTGCCGCGGTAGGCAATGCAGTGAAAGTAACTACCGAGGTAGCTGTAGGCGTTACATAACTATTGCTGAAGTTAACCAGCACACCGGCTGGCACACCCGAGGCTGAAAGGATAACAGGTGATGGTGTGCCCGATACAAGCGAAACCGTAATGGTATCGGATACCGATGCAAAGTTAGAACGCAGCAAGCAATCGCTGGGGTGGCTAAGCGAACAACTGTAAGCAAACGAGCATACAGTTTGCCCTACGTTTACCCAGCAGGTGCCGTTCCAGAACTGGTGCACACTAAGGGTATTATTAAAAATGGTTAAGCCCACAGCAGGGCCAATAATGGCATCGCGCTGGGCTGTGGTAAGCGAAGGGAAAAGCACCCCTTTGCTGGTACTTTGTATATCCAGTATGGCATTAACGTTTGGCGAAGGTTGGTTAATGCCTACAGCACCACCGCTGGTAACACGCATTTTTTCAGTGCTGTTGGTACGTACAACCAGGTCGGCGTTATCGGTGGTACCTATAAAATTGGTAGCAGGGCTGGTGCCTGCATTACCTTTCAGCGCCCAAAAATCGTTAAGGGTATCTACCGGTATCCATGCGCTGCCGTTCCACATTAGTACGTTACCCGTTTGTGGGGTGGTGTTGGCTACCGGGTTGCCTTGCAGTGCTACTACCGTGGGGTTAGGATAGGTACCGGTAAGGTCGCCGCCCGCAGGCCCCAGTGGGCCGGTAGGCCCTGTGTTGCCCTGCGCGCCGGTAGCGCCGGTAATACCCTGTATGCCTTGTGGGCCGGTATCGCCGGTGGGGCCCGTGATACCTTGCACACCAGTAGGCCCTGTTATGCCTTGTGCACCAGTAGCTCCGGTGTTACCTTGTATACCTTGTGCGCCGGTATCGCCTGTTGGCCCGGTAGTGCCGGTGTTACCTTGTATACCCTGTGCGCCGGTTGCACCCGTAGCACCTGGTACGCCCTGCGGGCCGGTGTTGCCATTGGTGCCTGCTGTGCCTGTGGCACCGGTAGCGCCCTGCGGACCGGTAGGGCCGGGTGTACCTGCCAGTTGGCATAACGATACCCAACCGTTAGCGGTGGTATAGTAGTAAAAGCAATCGGCTGTTGTATCATACACCAGCAGGCCATTGGCCGGAGTGGGTATGGCGGTGCGTTGGGCACTGGTCATGCGCGGGGCTATAAAACCTTTGTTGGTACTTTCCAGATGAAGTATAGCGCTGGGGTCGGGGTTGTTGAGGCCTATACCCACGTTGTTTTGTGCAACGGCAGTTATTACAACTAAAAACAATAACTGGACGAGATAAAGTTTTTTCATGAAACGGGTTGAGAACCCTAAGTTAACGAAAGAAACCAAATGGAGAAATAGCGCATGAGCAATACCCGATAAGGCAGGAATAAATAAAAAAGGGCGAACGCCTAACCCGTTCGCCCTTGCATGTACAATTATGAAATAGTTGATTACGCTACCCGCAGGTTTTGACCATCGAGAGGTATAACAGTTTTTTGCTGTGAGGTATCGAAAGACGAGAATGAAATTTTGGCAAAAGCCATACGCGAGTTAAAATCAAGCGCCGAGTTTTCTTTTTTCGAGATCTGGAATACGTAGTCCATACCTGTCCAGGTAGTAAACCAACCCACGGGCTCCAGCATCAGGATAATACCATTCAGGTAGGCTGCTTTTTCTGAAAGCGTAGTAAGGAAGAAGATGAATAAAATAAGCAGCGAGCCAGAGCCCAGCAGCATATAGCCTTTATTACGGGCAGCACGCTGTTCTTTTTTAAGCTCATCGGCTATATGGTGAAAATGTTTGTTCAGGTTATTAAGAATAATAGCTTCCGACTCTTCGTTACGCTGGTCTTCCATTACGTGAAACTTAAGGCGGATATTGCCTTTTGTTTTTTCGCTGGTCATTTTGCGTACCTCACGTAAAAAGTCATCGGACAGGGCGCGGTCAGAGAAGGGGCGCGAGTCGAACTCAGAGAACACATCATCATACTTATCTATCCAGATAGATATCTCTGGTTCATCTACGAACATGTCGGGTAAGTTGGCAGAATCCTGGTTCATATTGCTAAGTTGTTTTAATGGTCGCTATTGGTTAATTGGTAAATGACCTTTACGGGCAAGCGGCAAATAGGTTTCCTGTATTTTGTGTTTTGTTGCCTGCGTTGTGTATACTAAAAGTTGCAACTTGTTAAGCAATTAAATTAATGTTATGGATAACTTTATATTCGCTTCTACGTAAAGGGGTATAGATTTATATTGATAAACAAATGTTCGTAGCAGTTATTTGATTACCCTGGCCCGGATATTGTATACAGAAGAATGAGAAGGATTCTTTAATAACCGGAACGGAACCAACACGAGATTGTATCTTGATTGATATTGCAATAACCACGAACTTAATATTAAGCATATGAGAAAGCTGCTCCTGTCCGCATTTGCAATACTGTTTGCCATGCCCATGTTTGCGCAAACAGGCACTACTGCACCCCGCGAAAAGAAAGCTACCGCACTCCCTCCATCTACCACCAATTCTACTATAAGTTCATCTCAGGCCGATGTATTACGTGCTATAGAGAATAACATGATACGGGTAGAAGGAGGTAGCTTTGCTATGGGCTGTGCCGATGAAACCGACTCGGCCTGCTACTATTGGGAGAAACCAATGCACAAGGTAAAACTTACCACATACTATATTGCCAAGTACCCGGTAACCCAAAAAGAGTGGTTTGCCGTGGTAGGCGACAAACCCTGGTTTACCAAAGAATGTCCCGACTGCCCGGTAGAAAATGTAAGCTGGTACGATGTACAGATATTTTTAAGTAAGCTAAACCAGCTAACCGGTAAGTATTACCGCCTGCCTACCGAAGCAGAGTGGGAGTACGCCGCCCGCGGAGGTGTTAAGAGTAAAGACTACCTGTACGCCGGCAGTAACGATATTAATACAGTAGCGTGGTATGAGGGCAACAGTAATAAAATATCGCACCCGGTGGGAGGCAAGCTGCCTAACGAGTTGGGGTTGTATGATATGAGCGGTAATGTGTTTCAATGGTGTGCCGACTGGTTTGATGATAAGTATTACAGCAAAAGCCCCGAAGAAAACCCACAGGGCCCCGGCCGCGATTCGTACCGCACCTGCCGCGGAGGCTCGTGGTGGAGCGAAGAGAAAGAATGCCGCGTAGCACACCGCGACCGTTACCCACCCGATGCCCGTGATGACGATGTGGGTTTCCGCATAGCTAAAGATTAATAACCAAAAAGGGCCGCACTATAAAGTGCGGCCCTTTTTGGTTATTGCCGTCTACAGCCCCAAATGTGTTAACCCACCCCCTTGCTAATTGCCTTACTTATAGTGGTTTGTGAAATTTTGATGTTAACCCACCCTTTAGGTTTATTTATTTTATATTTATTTAATATGTTTGCAATGTGCTGTTGAATGAATATTAAAACCGCCTTTGTTTTGCAATGCTTTAGTTACCTTGTACAAACACACGTTAACCACTATAAAATATGCGAAAGCTGATTGCCGCCATTAATATGACTATAGACGGGTATTGCGACCACACCGCGGGCATACCCGATGAAGAAATACATAGCCACTATACCCAACTGTTGCGCAACGCCGATACTATTTTGTATGGCCGTACCACGTATAAACTAATGGAAGATTACTGGCCCGCGCTAATAGCTAAACCAAGGGGCCAAAAAGCTATGGACGATTTTGCAACGGCTATAGATGATATTGAAAAAGTGGTGTTTTCGCGTACATTGAAAAATGTTACTTGGAGAAACTCCCGCATAGCCACCAATAGTTTAAAAGAAGAGATACAACTGCTAAAGCAACAGCCCGGTAAAGATTTTTTTGTAGGCAGCCCCGGCCTTATTGCACAGGCCACCAACCTTAACCTGATAGACGAATACCAACTGTGCATACACCCGGTAGTAGCGGGCAAAGGTTTACGTTTGTTTAAAGACGTGCCTGTAATGTTTCAACTTAAACTGGTAAACACAAAAGTATTTGCCAGTGGTGTGGTGATACATTATTATGAGACGATGAGCGAGTAGCAGTATAGCTGTTTACGTGTTATTTAAAGAAGCTGGCAGCATCAATAAAAAAGGTAGTGCCTTTGAGTAGTCTAACGTTATATACTCCAGGCCTAAGCGCCTTAAGTTGGTATAGTAGGTTTGGTGCTGCTGGTAGTAGTTTTTTTCGCTTTGTATAAACCACGCCTTGTCGCCTAGTTTTTGTGCTATAAACCATTTCTCTATCAGCCGGGCGCTTCGTCCGTTGCCATCGTTCCAGGGGTGTATTTTTACAAACACCAGGTGCACCATAGCTGCGAAATAGAAAACCTCTGCTATGCTCATTTGTTGTTGCAGCAATACCGCTATATCCGCATATAGTTTTTTTATCTCACCATCAACCAGGTTAGGTGCGGCAGCCACATACTCTATTTTACCATCGGGTGTAGATACGTACATATTATGCCTGCGCACCTTGCCCTGCAGGTGCTCTGCTACTATGTGCCGGCTAAGTAGTTTATGGGCTTCCGATACATTTTCTTCATTAAGTACCTTTGTTTTTGCAAAGGTGTATGCATCGTACAGGTCGTCAATCTTTTTGGTGTAATCGGGCAAAAACTCAATACCAAACCGCTTGTGCTTAATATATGAATCCAGTTCAATTTCTTCGCCCTCTATTTTGCTGCTAAACACCGATGATACAGAGGTGTAAAAGCTAAAAGTACTGGTAGAAATCTCCGCATCGTGCAATGCATTAAAATCTACCTGCAATTGTGCCGGAACCTGTTGCAGATATTCATCCAGTAGCTGTGTAGATATTATTTGCAGTTCGGGATTTTTCATGATGCGGAGCCAAAAATAAAAACAATGTGGGGAGTAAGGGCCTTACTTTTGCCCCATCAGGGTCTCCACTTCGGGTACCCTGATGAAGTGAATGTAGGGTTACTTTCCAATACAAAAT
>CAYREY010000048.1:0-25194 GCA_964423405.1 uncultured Chitinophaga sp.
GAAAGTGTGTATGCGTGTAAAAGCGCATCGAGGGTTCGAATCCCTTCCTCTCTGCAAACCAAACCAACAGCCGGTACAATATTCGGAATGAAGAAGGAATTGAAATGCTTTGATTTCGATTTCTTTCGAAATGAAGAATGTTGGCGCGATAGCGTAGCTGTTGGTTTGGATTAACACCAAACCCGTTGGGATCAACCTCGTTAACCCCTTCCTCTCTGCACCATTTACAAACCGCCTTTGGGCGGATTTTTTGTAAATTTTAGGCATCATGCCTACACCCTATGTTCTTAAGTGTTTGATTGTTAAGTTGTTGAGATGGTGTCATGCCTATACCCCTATGCCTACACCTTGTTTATATTTTTTATTATTATAATATATAAAATCAGTGGCTAATTAAACCATAGAGTAGAGATACATATGCCTTTTATTCTAGCCGTAGTTGGTGATGCTACTTTGTTTTACTGGAAATAAAGCACCAACCACTAACCCAATATATAACAAGTATAGTTTATTGGCTGTAGTAACTGCATGGGCAAATCAATGCCATTATCTGCAAATAAATAGCCGCATACCAGATAAGTATGCGGCTATTGGCTTTAAGCGTATTTTTAATTAGCGCGTAAGGTTAATTTTGTAAGTAGTAGTACCCCATTTGCCCGATAGGTAAATTACATATGTTCCGGCAGGTTGTTGGGTTAAATCAATAAGCGTTGTTTTGCTAAACTGGCTTTTATGTACTTCCTGTCCGGCTACGTTGGTTACTTTTAAGTTTACATTATCGGCACTGTTAAGCTGGCGGATATTTACCAACCCGTTAGATGGGTTAGGGTATATATCAAACCCGCCCGACGAGTAGATAGATGCAATACCGGTGTAAACAAAATCTGCCGATATGTTGCTGCAACCATTAGCATCGGTAATAACCACACTATAAACCCCTGCTGTAGCCGCCGCAACCGACTGTGCAGTTGCACCATTTATAGCTGCATTATTCAAATACCATTGGTAGCTATTGGCCTGTGTAGAAGTTAAAGTGCCGCCGCTTGCTGTTACAATAGGCGCTGCCGGCAATGGGTTTACGGTTATGTTAACCGCTGCTGTAGCGCTGCAATTGTTGCCATCGGTAACTGTAACTGTGTAGGTATCGTCACTTGGTGGCGCTACATGCACAGCATCTGTTGTAGCTCCGTTACTCCAGCTAAATGTAGTGCCGCCAGTTGCGGTTAAAGCTGCTGTATCGCCGGCGCATATAGTGTTTACACCGCTTATTGAAGCAGCCGGCACATTATTAACTGTAACGGTAGTAGAAGCTGTGCTGCTACAGCTATTATTATCAATAACCGTTACTGTATATGTGCTAGTGCCATTAGGTGTTACCAAAACAGTTTCAGTAGTTTCGCTAGTGCTCCATACATAGCTGTCTCCTCCGGTAGCAGTTAGCGTGGCAGTTTCTCCGTTGCAAATAGTTTGATCATTGCCGGCGCTTGCATTTGGCAAATCGTTCACCGTTACAGTAGCAGATGCCGTGTTGCTACAGTTGTTAAGGTCGGTTACTGTTACACTGTAAGTAGTAGTGCTAACCGGCGATACTGTTACCGATGCGGTAGTTTCGGTAGTGTTCCAGGTATAGCTGTCTCCACCGGTAGCAGTTAGTGTAGCAGTTTCTCCGTTGCAAATAGTTTGGTCGCTTCCGGTACTGGCGTTTGGTAAATCGTTTACAGTTACAGTTGCAGCGGCTGTAGCGCTACAGTTGTTGCCATCGGTTACGGTTACCTGGTAGGTAGTAGTGTTTGCTGGCGTTACCGAAACAGCAGCTGTAGTTTCGGTAGTGTTCCATACATAGCTACTGCCGCCGGTAGCGGTAAGCGTAGCTGTTTCTCCTGCGCAAATGGTTTCATCGGCACCTGCGCTGGCGTTAGGCAGTTGGTTTACATTAACCGTTACCGATGCCGTATTGCTGCAGGTATTGTTATCGGTTACGGTTACGGTATAGGTGGTGGTGGTAGCAGGCGTAACAAAAGTAGATGCATTGGCTACTGTATTGCTCCATTCGTACAAATCTCCACCGGTGGCGGTAAGTGTGGCTGTTTCGCCATTGCAAATTGTTTGGTCGGTACCCGCGCTGGCGTTAGGCAACTGGTTTACGTTAATAATAGCCGAGGCTGTGTTGCTACAGTTGTTATTATCGGTAGCGGTTACGGTATAAGTGGTAGTATTGGTTGGCGAAACCGATATGACAGCAGTAGTTTCTGTAGTGCTCCATACGTAAGCGTTTCCACCAAAAGCCGCAAGGGTAGCGGTTTGGCCATTACAAATAGTTTGGTCGCCGCCGGCGGTGGCATTAGGCAACTGGTTTACGTTAACCGTTACCGATGCCGTACTGCTACAGGTATTGTTGTCGGTTGCTGTTACGCTGTACGTAGTGGTGTTGGCTGGTGTGGCGTTTATAGCAGCCGTAGTTTCGGTAGTGCTCCATACATAGCTGTTGCCACCGGTAGCTGTAAGGGTTGCTGTTTGGCCATTGCAGATTGTCTGGTCGCTGCCGGCACTGGCGTTAGGTAGCTGGTTTACAATTACCGTTACCGATGCTGTATCGGTACAGCCCGCAATATTTGTTACAGTTACTACGTAGGTAGTGGTATTAGCTGGCGATACATTTATAATATCGGTAGTTTCATTGGTGCTCCATGCATACGAGCTACCGCCGGTGGCAGTAAGGGTAGCCGCTGTGCCACTGCAAACAGTTTGGTTGGTACCTGCATCGGCTGCAAACGGTGTTGCTTCGGTTACGGTAGGTTCTACCGTAGCATGCTGGCGTTTGTAATACCACAAGTCGGGGTAGCCATAATGGTAGTTGGTTAGTGTACTGGTAGGAAATGTGTTTTCTGTACAGCTATTGCAGTAGCGCATATCGTAATAAATAATTTCCTGCCCGGCCTGCGAGGAGTTTCCGAAGTAATAACCATCGGAATTACCTTGATAAAGTTCAAGTACATACTGGGTGCCGGGAGTAAGCCATATAGGGTCAGCTATAGATGAATAGGAGTATTCGGCCGCAGGCCCCGAAACCTGTATTTGAGAAATAATAGCCTGTGTGGTGTAATCAAAAAGGGTTACATACCGGGGTGTGCCGTTTGGTTCTCTTTTACCAAAATGGGTTACAAGTATATCTTCGGTAACCCCAAACCTGAAACCACGCTGCGAGTTGGTAACCCCACCGGCCGCACCACTGGCTACGCTATCGGTAGATGACATAGGCCCTATAAAAACATTATTAATGTTTGCCATTGGCTGCGCTGCCGGATTGCCATAAAATACATAAAGCGGTACCGTAGCGTTTGCCAGTATTACCGGTATTTTAATCCAGATAGTAGTAGTGGTAGTATTTAAACCACCAGCAAAATAATACTCCAGAAAAGTGGCCCCAGCACCACAGTCAACGCTAAACCGCAGGTCAGATCCATCGGCATTCATTTGGCCGGCAGCTATCAATGTCTGGGTATTTAGTGTAAGATTTACCTGATAATCCAGCAGGCTGGTGCCGGAGTTTTCGGTTACATGATAGGCCTTGCTGTATGACCAACCCGGAGGCTGGGCGTAAACAAATAGGGAGCCGGTTGCTAATGCCAATACAATAAACAGCAATCTGATTGGTGGGTAGATTTTTTTCATAACGTTTATGGGTTAAATTAGTTAGAGCAAATTAACTAAATCTCATTCGGGTTCCGGAATTATAATTGAATATTTACTCTACATATATTAACACCGGGCAAACTTTATTTAACAAATGCTGTTCTCTCCAATTATAAGTTACTGCTAATAAGATTAAAACAAAGCCCCTCTCAAAAAAACTGCCTTAGCTGTAGCCATCTGTTTGCATAACATAAAAAATGGAATACGAATGGAACTAGGTAAGCCATCGTCTACGCACTTGTTCCACAAACTAAAACAAGTGCGGGTGCAATCAGAAGAGTTGAGGTGCGAATGCAATACTTATCATCTACATCATTTTTTGTACGGCTTAAGTCTTATTGGCTATATACTGGCAACAGTATCTTTAATAATATCTCTGCTACAAATAATTTAACTTCGCCCATTATTAAACAGCCAATGCCTAGTGCCACTTTCTTTAAATAGGGTGGTTGTATTACGCAATGCATGTCTATGGTAGATTTTCAAATTCAGTATGTCGATAGTTTTAAAGACCTGGTTGATACACCGTTTACCGGCCAGATTAATGCAATTTGCTGGAGCCGTAATCTGGTAGGTGATTTTTGTGAAATTGCAAGTAAGATAATGCCGGATGGTAACATAACCACCGTTGATCAGAAAGAACTTCATAGGCTTACGCTAAGTGAACAGGGTAAACTTGCACGTGATATTATTTTAAGTGATTGGGCCTTATTACAAGCTTATGGGGCATTACCGGTTCTTAATATGATAGAGTATTACGACAGGGATGAGGCTAACCTGGTTTTTCCAACCGATGTATATTCTTATCATGTAGATCGTTCTCCGGTACCTACCAATACTTTTTTGTGTACATACTACGGTGCGCCGAGTGAAATATTGCCTAATTCACAGGCAGAAAAGAATGTGCTGGTGCCTGAAATACGAAACCAGTTATGGAAGTTGTACGATGGTGCTGAAGATGGATTTGAATCTTTTTTGAGCGAACATTTTTTTGATTTGCACTATCAGCCCAAACCTGGTGCACAATCCATAAATTTGGGTATAGGTAACTTATGGAGGTTAGCCGTTGATCACCCGGAAAGCAAGGTGCTTCCTTGCATACACAGGGCTCCGAAAGAAAAAGCTGGAGAAAACAGACTATTAATGATCTGTTAAGCGTTATTTCTTGGCTTTCCCGCCTTTACTATAGTTGGTTTATTGTTGCTTTTTTAAAAAACATACTGGTTCAGAGGTAGGGCTATAAAATCTACAATTTAATACTGGATATATATTATGAGAGGTGCTTTTGTCAAATGATTCATAGGCCGTAGCATATCTATGCATTTGTAATTATTGCATAGACGTTAAACTCTTTGGTAACTATTGAGATCTTCCCGCCTTGGTTGGTGTTTAGCTTCCATAAAACAAACAGAGCAGCGTCATCAACCACTTGTTCTAACATAGGTCTTCGCATAACAGAATATAAAACCCTTTTCTCTCTGCTACAGCCACATTCGGTAACTGTGGCCGGTCTTCAAAACCTTTACCCGTATTGGTTGTTATATACCGGTGGGCACTTCGGGTAAACAAATTAAAAAACAAAACCTTCCTCAAAAAATCTGCCTGGTTTGTGGCCGTCCGTTTGTATGGCGCAAAAAGTGGGAGCGGGTATGGAACGAGGTAAAATACTGCAGCGACCGCTGCCGTACTACTAAACACCAATAGCATGCGCAAGGCCGCCATTGTATTTCCGCACCAGTTGTTTAAAGATACCAGCGCTTACCAGCAGTTAAGCGCCGTTTATCTGGTAGAGGAGCATCTGTTTTTTAAACAGTATACTTTTCATCAGCAAAAAATTGCCTACCACCGCGCTACTATGAAATTTTACGAGGACTACCTTAAACAAAAAGGTATAACCGTACACTACATAGATAGCACCAGCCCCCTGGCAGATGTACGGCAGCTATTGCCGCATATAGCTACACAAGGTGTAACGCACCTTACCTATACCGATACTACCGATAACTGGTTGCAGAAACGTATTACAGATGCTGCGCGCCTTGCCGGTATTGTTTTGCAGCAATTGCCTTCGCCTTTGTTTTTAAGTACCATGCCCGACCTTAAGGAGTACTTTACCGACAGGCGCTTTTTTCAAACCGATTTTTACATACACCAGCGCAAGCGCTGGAATATACTTACCGATGGTAAAACACCGGTTGGGGGCAAGTGGAGTTACGATGCCGATAACCGCCTGCGCTATCCGCGCAACCAGGTACCACCACCGGTGCAGTTTCCGGCACTCACCGGTTTTTATACCGAAGCACAGGCATACACGCAACAGTATTTTGCTGCTAACCCGGGCCAGCTATCAACGCAGTTTATTTATCCGGCCACTTACCAGCAGGCTACCGATTGGCTTAACCAGTTTTTGCAATACCGGTTCCATGGCTTTGGTGTGTACGAAGATG
Source organism: uncultured Chitinophaga sp. (assembly GCA_964423405.1). Taxonomy (GTDB): domain Bacteria; phylum Bacteroidota; class Bacteroidia; order Chitinophagales; family LD1; genus Bog-950. The sequence goes on from CAYREY010000048.1 coordinate 6,141, forward strand.
CCATAGTTGCACAGGCAAGCATATTACACCATAGCGTGCTTACACCTATGTTAAACATTGGTTTACTTACGCCCGGGCAGGTAGTAGATGCGGCTATTGATTATGCCGGCAAAAACGATGTGCCGCTTAGCTCGCTGGAAGGTTTTATAAGGCAGGTAATAGGCTGGCGCGAGTTTATACGCGCCGTGTACGAGTTTAAAGGCACGGCAGAGCGTACGCGCAACTACTGGGGTTTTAAGCGCAAAATACCGGCTTCGTTCTGGAACGGCACCACCGGTATAGCGCCTATCGATACTACTATCCGCAAAGTACTACGCACCGGTTATTGCCACCATATAGAGCGGCTGATGTTGTTAGGCAACTTTATGCTGCTCTGTGAGTTTGACCCCGATGAGGTGTACCGGTGGTTTATGGAGTTGTTTATAGATGCGTACGATTGGGTAATGGTGCCCAACGTGTATGGCATGAGCCAGTTTGCCGATGGTGGTATTATGAGCACCAAGCCCTACATAAGCGGCAGTAACTATGTACTTAAAATGAGCGATTACCCCAAAGGCGACTGGTGCGAAGTATGGGATGCGCTTTTCTGGCGGTTTATACATACCCAGCGCGTATTCTTTTTACAGAACCCACGCATGGGTATGATGGTAAAAACCTTCGATAAAATGGATGCTGCCAAACAGCAAAAACATCTTGATGCTGCGGAGCGTTTTCTGGCAAAACTTTAGTAACCTATTATTATACCCAGCTGTGGTTGCAGTACACCGTTTTTGTTTTCCAGTTCTTTAAGCTGGTAGCGGGCAGGGTCAGCATAAACAGGCTGTCCGTTTACATCGGTTACCTGCACAAGCGATGGCACATCACGTGTTTGATTGTAATACACATTTTGTATATCCAGGTATGTTTCTAAGCTGAATTTTTTGAAATACCATTTTTTGGTTACGCGAATATCCATTTGGTGAAACCACGGCGTGCGTAGGGTATTCAGCTGGTTGTAATCAAACACACCATTGGGATTAGCGTCATACACCGGCACTATAGATGAGTATGCAATGTTGTATGGCGTATATGGCCTGCCACCTTGTACGCGGTAGCGCATACCTATCTCCCAGTTACGTTTAAACTTTTTACCAAAGGTTAAACTGATAATATGCCTTGTATCCCAGGTTGCCGAAACGTACCTTTTGTTTTTGTCTTCAAACTGACTCCAGAAAAGTGTATAGGCAACAATACCATACCAACCCTTAAACAGTTTTTGTTCGTACAAAAATTCTACCCCATAGCTGCGGCCTTTTACGCCGCTGGCAGCAGGTGCATTGCCCACCACACCAAAATCGCCACCAAAGTTGGCCTGTGCAACACTATCATCAAGCAGCAGGGGCGTATTAAAGTATTGTTTAAAAAATCCTTCTACCGAAACACGGCTGTTGAATTTAGTGCTGTATTCAAAACCGGTTACCACATGCACATTACTCATGTATGTTAGGCGGTTTTTATTGGCAAGCAGGCCGGTAGTATCTTTGTAACCCATAGCCGTGTAGGTGGGCATCTGGTGGTAATAACCCGAGTTAAAGTTCCAGCGGAAATTATCGAGTATACTGTACGATAAGCTAAAACGTGGCGAGGCCTGGCGCAGCAAATTGGCCATGTTGGTGTTGTAGCTGTTGCCATCAAAGCGCAGCCCCAGCGACATCATCAGCCTGTTATTGGCAAACGATTTACTAACCGAGCTAAATGCAGAGTACTTATGTACAAAAAATTTGGTCAGGTAATCGTACGCAAAGAAAGAACCCTGAAACTTGGAACGGTTGTAGTAATAGGCCAACTCGTAACCAGCACCCACATAATATTTCCATCCTTTCTTACGCCCGATATATTCCATCCTGAATTTTGTTTCAGATTCGATAGAACTATAATCCAGGGTTTGAAGTTGCGATCTGTCGTTATTGGTAAATTTTACGGCTTTGTTTACCAACTGGCTGCTGCTTAGTATGGTTTGCAGGTAGCTGTTTTCAAAATAGTGGGTGTATTTAAAGCCGTTGGTGTAGCTCCACTGGTTGTTTTCGGGCAGGCGTTTTAACGTGTAGCGTTGGTCTTCCTCTTTATTAGCTGCCAGGTTTAGTTTAAAAATATCGCAGGCGGTAAGGCTTATAAACTCCAGTTCGTTTTTGGGGTTTATGCGCCATTTAATTTTTGTTTGCGCATCGTTATAGTTAGGAAAAATAGGAACCTGTATCAGTTTAAAAAACCAGTTGTAGTAACTGGCCCGTACCGATGCCAGCATGGTTACGGTTTTCTTTTTGTTGAGTGGCGATTCCATTGATAAAGCGGCATCGGTAATACCCAGCGTAATAGTGCCGCCCCAGCGGTCATCGCGGCCATCGCGCAGGCGTATATCCATGGCCGAGCTAAGCGTGTTACCACGGTTAGCCGGAAAGCTGGAAGAATAAAAATTTACTTCACGTATAAAATCAACATTGATTAAGCCAACCGGTCCGCCCGAACCACCCTGCGTGGCAAAGTGGTTAATGTTGGGTATCTCTATATCATCAATATAAAAGCGGTTTTCGGCCGGCGAACCACCCCGTACAATCAAATCGTTTCGAAACGATGAACTGAAGCCAATGCCCGGCAGTGCCTGTATCACCCGGCTAATATCGCGGTTACCGCCCGGCGAGCGTTGTATTTCATTGGTACCAATGGTGCGTACCGATATAGGGCTCTCTTCTTTTTTGGTAAAAGGGTTAGCCTGCACTACCACTTCTTTCAAATCGGTAGCTTCCGTCTCTAACTCTACACTTAGTATGGCGGGCTTACCGTTGGTTACTTCAATTTCGGGCAGGCCTTTGCTTTTGTATGTAAGGCAGTTAATACGTACGTTGTATATACCCGGCTTTAGCTCGGTAATACTAAACTGCCCGGCCGAATCGGTTTGTGCGCCATAGCTGGTACCTTCCAGTTGTACGGTTGCAAACTCTATCGGTTTACCCGATACAGCTTCGGTAATACGGCCCTTTACTATACCTGTTTGTGCGTACAGGTGTACAAACGCAATGTTTACTATGCTTAGTAAAAGCAATAACTTTTTCATGGTGCGGAAAAATTACTTTTAATTATTTGTGGTGGTGTGTTGCAGCGGGTGTAATACTTACTCTACTACCGGGTCAAGTATTCCCATTTTTTGCAGGCGCGAGCGTAGCTCACGGCGTGCAACAAATATGCGGCTCTTTACAGTACCCAGTGGTATGTCCAGCTTCTCCGATATCTCGTGGTAGTGGAATCCTTCGTTGTACATCAAAAACGGCTCGGTAAAATCTTTGTTTACTTCTTTCATGGCATTGCGTATGCTTTCTGCCATAAATTGTTTTTCCGAACCATTGCTTACCACCGGTCCGGCATTTTCCAGCAGGCGCGGTTTATCGCTCGATTCTTTTACAACCACTCTGCGTTTATCGCGGCGGTAGTTGTTTATAAATATGTTGCGCATAATGGTAAACAACCAGGCTTTAATGTTGGTGCCTTCATCAAACTTCTCCTGGTTGCGCAGTGCACGGTAAAAGGTTTCCTGAATCAAATCATCGGTTTCTTCTTTGCTTTTGGTAAGGCTGAATGCAAAGGGGCGTAATGCGCTCTCAAAACCCAGTATGGCTGTTTGGCTGTCAAATGCTCTCATATATTTTGTTTAAGTGTTTCGTTTAAAAGTTAAACAAAGTAACACTTAAGAAAATTAGCATGCAACTATTTTGTTTAAAAAATTAGTTAAAAGATTAAACAAAATAATTGGCAGATGTAGGGTTCTGTGCAGAATAACTACTGAGAAATAGCCTTAAGTAGCTCAGTATGAGAGCGTACAATGGTACAATTAGGCGGAGTGGATGCCTTGTGTTCCTCTAACTGGGCACCACCAATTAACACCTTACTATTGGGGAAAGAGGTTCCCAGCGATTTAAGAAACTTAGCTGGGGTGGTATCTTTAAGAGGTGCTGTAAGGAAGGTAACCAGATAATCGGGCTTATAAATACCGTATAGGTAAGGCAGCTCGGCTACGGGTAAATCCGCACCCAGGTAAGCCACATGGTGGTTGTTTTTCCGTAAAATATATTCGGTGTACAATAACAATAGTTCGTGTGTTTCGCCCTCGGGTAAAAACAATACAAACTTTTTGGTTTTGTTATCCGGTTTTAGTTGCTGGGCATCAATGGCTACCATTATTTTCCGGCGTATCAGGTTGGTAATAAAGTGCTCCTGGGCTACTTTCACAGCACCTGTCGACCACAATATACCCGTACGCATCATGAAAGGAAAAACAAGCTCATTAATAGCATTTTCAAACCCCAGTTTCATTATTGCCTGCACCAGTATCTTTTCAAAAAGTACTTCGTCAAAATCAAGCATGCAGTGTATCAGCGAGTCAAGCAAGTTATCTGCATTAGCCATCTGGTAAATATCAAGTACATGGCGGTTGCGCTCCTGTTCGTTCAGGTTTACAATCTTCGATATTTTTAAACCATTGCGGTTGAGCGTGCTTATATTCAGCAACAGGCGTAGCTGGTCGTCGCTATAGTAGCGGATGTTCGTGTCTGTGCGTTTGGGTTTCAGCAGGTTATACCGCTGTTCCCAAATACGAAGCGTGTGCGCTTTTATTCCCGTTAATACTTCTACCTCTTTAATCGAATACTGTCCCATAGGGTTGTTAAGCTTACATGTTACAATCTTAAACAAAAATTAGCTATAAATGTTTCGTTTTAAATTCCACGGCGTTAGTTATAAAACAGGCTACAGGCTGATTGATGGCATCTAGGCAAAAAAAAAGGCCGTCCCACTAAGGGGACGGCCAAACCACACCGCACCAAAAAGTTTATTTAACCAGGTTGAATTTCTTAGTGATTGTGTTGCCTGCGGTGGTAAGGCGTACTATGTACATACCATTGCTAAGGTCGTTCATATCTACAGCCAGTGTTTGTTTTCCGGCCATAGTTGTACCGTTAGCAAGTTGTTTTACAACAGCACCGGTAGCATCAGTTATTAGTAATGACATGTTTTCCGATTGCTCAATAGTAGTGTTGATGAACAATGCACCATTACTTGGGTTAGGGTATATGCTTAATTCAGCGTTAGTTTTATCATCGTTAATGCTGGTTACTACAGGTAGTGCTACAAACGGGCCACCAGTTGGTAATGCTACGTACAGGCCAAATGCAGGGCCGTTGTTGTTAGCCGATGAAGTAAGGAAGCCAGAGGCAAGCACTACACCGCTTTTACCATTCAATGTAGTCAGGTCAGCTACGTACTCAGCAACCGTAGTAGTTGAGCCGCTGTCTTTCACAGCCAGTGTATAGTTGGCAGCCGGTACTGGTATGTAACCTGTTTGGTCGCCGTAGAAGAAGTTGTTTATTACAGTTAATGCACCATTAGCTACAACATCTACAGCCGGAGCGTCGGTAGAGCCATGTATGGCAAAGAAATCGAAATTGGTGCTTACCAGCGCTTGTGTTTGTGCGCTTGCTTTAACCAGCACTTCAAAGCCGGTAGATTTGCCGTTAGGGTTAGCAGCAAAACCGCTGCCTATTACGCCCGATGCAGTTAACACATAATTGGTATTAGCAGCCAGGGTGTAAGTCTCATCCCATACAGCGTTAGCTATAGAAGTTGAGGTTTTAGGGGCAATGTGTACTATGTTAGGGAAACCGGCAGTTAACTCGATAAATGGAGTAGCTGTACGGAATGGGAAATTATCTAAAGCCAGGGCACCGTTGATGTATACGTCAACCGAGTCAGCAATAGGGTCGGCGCAGTTGTGTAATACCTGTACGTTTGCTTTCTCGCGTACTGGTAGTTCAAGCACTGTACCATCGGCCAGCAAGGCAAACAAACCAAAGGCAGGGCCTGAGTTGTTGTTGGCTGGTGTAAGGAAACCTGAAGCAAATACCAGTGCAGAACCACCGGTAAGTGTAGTTAAATCAGCTACGTAGCTGGCTACTGGTGTAGCGTTGCCGGCTGGTGCAATATCAATTGGGTACCAGGTAGGGTCTACGCTCAGGTAAGCTGTAGCATCGCCGTAACGTGCATTCGATACCAGAGTAGCGCCACCAGTAAGGTTCACATCTACACCCGGAGCATCTGTAGCACCATGTAGTACTGCAAAATCTACTTTAGATGCGTTGGTGGCAGCAGTTTGTGCGTTAGCAATTAACTTTAAGGTAAAATCAATATTTCTTCCATCGGGGTTAGCAGCAAAACCGCTACCTACCACACCCGAAGCTACTACTATGTAATTTTGGTTGGCAGCTACATTTATGTTAGGGAAAGTAGCCAGGGCATCGCCTACCGAAGTAGAAGTGTTTGGGGCTACAGCAATGGTGTGGTTAACACCTGCAAGTACATCTATAAAGCCTGTACCTGAACGGAAGGCAAAATCATCAAGCGCTTTAACACCATCAATGTAAACATCAACTAAATTGGCAGCAGGTGCAGCACAGTTATGTAATACCTGCACGTTTGCAAATTGTTGTACTGGTAGTTCCAATACAGTACCATCGGCCAGGGCTGCAAACAAACCGAATGCAGGGCCTGAGTTATTATTGGCAGGCGTTAGGAAACCTGATGCAAATACCAGGGCTGCACCACCACTAAGCGAACTTAGGTCAGCTACATAGCTGGCTACAGGTGTAGCGTTGCCGGCTGGTGCAATATCAATTGGGTACCAGGTAGGGTCCACGCTCAGGTAAGCAGTAGCATCGCCATAGCGTGCATTGGGTACCAGGGTTGCTCCACCGGTCAGGTTTACATCTACACCCGGCGCATCGGTTGCACCGTGTAGTACGGCAAAATCTACTTTAGAAGCATTAGTGGCAGCAGTTTGTGCATTAGCTATTACTTTTAAGGTAAAGTCAATATTTCTTCCATCGGGGTTAGCAGCAAAACCGCTACCCACTACACCAGAGGCTACAACTATATAGTTTTGATTGGCAGCTACGTTAATGTTAGGGAACGTGGCCAGGGCATCGCCCACCGAAGTTGAAGTGTTTGGTGCTACGGCAATAGTATGGTTAACACCTGCCAGTAGGTCTATAAAACCAGTTGCAGTGCGGAACTCAAAGTTATCCAGCGCTTTAGTGCCGTCAATGTAAACATCAACTAAATTCGCAGCCGGAGCAGCGCAGTTATGTATTACCTGTACTTTGGCAAACTCCTGTGTCGGCAGTTCCAACACCGTACCATCGGCCAGGGCTGCAAACAAACCAAAAGCAGCACCGTTGTTATTAGCTAAAGGGTTAAGGAAACCCGATGCGAACACAACAGCAGAGCCACCGGCAAGTGTGCTAAGGTCTGCTACGTAGCTGGCTACCGGTGTTGATGAACCAGCCGGAGCAATATCAATAGGGTACCAGGTAGGATCTACGCTCAGGTAACCACTGGCATCGCCGTACTCAGCATTAGGTACTAATGTAGCACCACCGGTTAGGTTCACATCTACACCCGGAGCATCGGTTGCACCATGAAACACTGCAAACTCTACTTTACCGGCTGCAAATGCCTGACGGCGGGCAGGAGCTAATAATTTTAATTCGAATGCTGTGCTCAGCGAGTTGGGGTTGGCGGCAAAACCGTTGCCTATAACGCCCGAAGCTATTACTACATAGCTTGAATCGGCTGCTAGTGCAGGTATGTTTTGTGTATACAGGGCAGGGTCGCTTGCACTGGCGTTTGGTGCCTTAATGTAAACGGTAAAAGGTGTACCCGATGCTACAGGCAGGAAAGCCGAAGCTGTACGGAAAGCGAAAGAGGGGGCAACAGATACCTGGCCCGTGCCGAAATCGGCAAATACAGATACGTTGGCAGCAGCAGGGGCGGCGCAGTTATGGATCAACTGCACATAGGCAGAAGGGCCACCCGCATATACCGCCGATGTACTGATCAGCAAAGCCAATATTACGGCTCTGGTGTAATAGGTAATGGTTTTCATGACGTTTTGGATTGTTTAATGATTTAATTAAAAGTTTAAACAATAGTTTGGGTAGCTTGTTCGCCGGTTGGCAATAAATATTCTGCTTAGGTTTCATTTTTTACGAATTTTAACCTTTATCTTATTTGGGTATTTTACATGCGTTCCACACGTTATTGAATGCCTAAAAAGCGCAGCTGCAGTAGCCGAACCTTTTTAACAGCTTAGTGTTAATGAGGGTATGCTGATAAAAATACTGGCACTTATTGCAGGTTTCGCAGGTATGGAGCTAATGGCACACGTTGCACACAAGTATGTAATGCATGGCTTTTTATGGAGCCTGCACAAGTCACATCACCAAAAGGGAAACAGCTTTTTTGAAAAGAATGACTTCTACTTTTTAATTTTTGCCACACCAGGCATTTTGCTGTTGCTGTATGGCATGTATGAAAACTACAGTTGGAAGTTTTTTTTAGGCCTGGGTATCACGCTTTATGGCTTTACCTACCTACTGCTACACGACATAGTAATACACCAACGGCTCAGGTGGTTCACCAAACTCGATAATTCTTACATAAACGCTATGCGCCGGGCTCACAAGGCGCACCATGCCAACGTACAAAAAAATGCAGCCGTTAACTATGGCTTACTGTGGGTTGACAAAAAATATTTCAAACCGCGCAATAAGTAACACATGGCACAAAAACGCATAGTAGTAATAGGTAGTGGTTTTGCAGGGTTAAGTACGGCTGCCTTGCTGGCTAAAGATGGTAACGATGTTACTGTATTAGAAAAAAACAGCGAACCGGGTGGCCGTGCGCGTTTGTGGCAGCACAATGGTTTTAGTTTCGATATGGGCCCCAGCTGGTACTGGATGCCTGAAGTGTTCGAGAACTTTTACAACAGGTTTGGCAAAACAGCCAGCGACTTTTATGACCTGAAACGTTTAGACCCCTCTTACAGAATATACTACCAGCAGGATAATATAGATGTGCCAGCTAATGTAGAAGAGCTTATTAAACTTTTTGAAGCACGCGAGACCGGCAGTGGTAAAAAGCTACGCAGTTTTCTGGCCGATGCAGAATACAAATACAAAACTGCTATGCAGGATTATGTGTTCCGCGTATCAGATTCTGTAACCGAGTTTATGGATATGCGCCTGCTGGTTAAAAGTTTCCAGTTGCAACTATTCCAAAGCATACGGGGAGAAATACGCAGCCGTTTCAAAAATCCGGAATTGGTAAGCCTGCTTGAGTTTCCGGTGCTGTTTCTTGGCTCTACACCCGGGCGTACACCGGCCATGTATAGCATGATGAATTACGCCGACCTGGTGCTTGGCACCTGGTACCCTATGGGTGGAATGGTACAAATTGTAAAAGCTTTTGAAAAAATAGCTACCGATAACGGCGCCAAAATATTGCTGAACCATGAAGCTACGCGCATAGAAATACACAAAGGCAAAGCCCGCCAGGTGCATACCAACCAAGGTGTGTTTGAGGCCGATTTGGTAGTGTGTGGAGGAGACTATAACTATTGCGAACAACATTTACTGGAAGAAAAATACCGTACCTACAGCAACGATTACTGGCAAAAGCGCACCATGTCGCCCTCTTCGCTCATATTTTACCTGGGGGTAAATAAAAAGCTGAACAACCTGTTGCACCATAACCTGTTTTTTGATAGCGATTTTGAGCAGCACGCCCGCGAAATATACGATGTACCCCGCTGGCCAACTGACCCCTTATTTTATGTATGTGCTGCTTCTAAAACCGATGCAGCAGTAGCACCTGATGGCTGTGAGAATCTGTTTGTACTAATGCCGCTGGCCCCCGGTATTACCGATACCGAGGCAACCCGCGAGGCATATTTCAGGCAGATAATACGCCGCATAGAAAAACGGATAGGTGAACCTATACAAGAGCATATTGTAGTAAACAGAAGTTACTGTATAAATGATTTTGAAAGAGATTATCATTCATTTAAAGGCAATGCATACGGCCTGGCTAATACGTTGGCCCAAACGGCTATACTGAAGCCTAAAATGATGTCGCCCAAGGTGAGCAACCTGTTTTTTGCAGGGCAGCTTACAGTGCCCGGCCCGGGTGTACCGCCTGCAATAATATCGGGGCAGATAGTGGCCGGCCAGATACAACACCGAATTACTAACAATAAATTATAACGCTAAATGTTTGCACTTTACGAACAAACAGCACAGCAGTGCAGCCAGCTTATTACCCGTGCATACAGTACTTCTTTTTCGCTGGGTATACGCACGCTGGGTAAAGAATACCGCCAGGCTATATATGCTATATATGGCATGGTGCGCTATGCCGATGAAATAGTAGATACGTTCCATACGTACGACAAACAATACCTGCTGGATAAATTCCGCGCCGATACTTTTGAAGCTATCAAACAAGGTATATCGCTTAATCCTATACTGCACTCATTTCAGTGGGCTGCAAACAAGTATCATATTCCCGATCATCTTACACAGGCCTTTTTCGATAGTATGGCTATGGATCTGGATGGCAAGCATTACAATGCAGACAGCTACCAGCAATATATCTATGGCTCTGCAGAAGTAGTTGGCTTAATGTGCCTGTGTGTATTTACCAATGGCGATCGAAGCATGTACGACCGTTTAGAGCAGTCGGCCAGGGCCCTGGGCGCAGCTTTTCAAAAAGTAAATTTTCTGCGCGATATGGAAAGCGATTTTAGCGAGCGTGGCAGGGTTTACTTTCCCGGAGTAAACTTTGATAGTTTTGGTTCAGAAGCCAAGAAAATAATTGAAGAAGATATTGCAGCCGATTTCAGGACAGCCTACACAGGTATAATGCAATTGCCATTTGGTGCCAGGGCCGGCGTATTGCTGGCCTATAAATATTATCTGCGTTTGTTTGAGAAGATAAAAGGCATACATGCAGCAGAGATAAAGAAAACCCGTGTACGGGTACCGGATGTGCAGAAGTTAACGCTGCTTTTACAAACGCTTTTGCAGCAACATTTATATGCCTTATTACCAATGCCTGCCAACAAGGTTGCATGAAGTACACGTATCTTCTAATCAATCTGTTTACCATTAGCTTTCCCTTGCTTGCATCGTTTGAGGGCCGGATAGCCTATGCCCGTAAATGGAAATATTTTTTGCCTGCTAACCTGTTTGTAGCCACACTCTTTATCATCTGGGATCATCTATTTACCAAAGCAGGTATATGGAGTTTTAATCCGGCTTATACCATAGGCTGGCATGTAGGCGAACTTCCTATAGAAGAGATACTCTTTTTTATAACCGTTCCGTTTTCATGTACTTTCATTTACGAAACAGTATTGTTGTTTAGTAAAAGTAGCCCGGCTAATTATATAAACCGTGTATGGCTGGGTGCGGGTACGGCAATGCTGGCAGCATCCTTATTGGTAGTTAAGTTAAGTTATACCTTTTCTGTGTTACTTCTGTTAGGGCTGCTTATGATGGCTACATATCGTTGGCTGGCCAGTTCCTTTAAACAACGTTTTCTTATTGCGTTTGCCTTTTGTATGATACCCATGGCAGTAGTAGATGGCCTGTTAACCGGCCTGCCGGTAGTTATTTATAACAATGCAGAAAACACAGGAGTAAGGCTTGGCCCTATACCCGTTGAAGATTTTGTATATGCTGCTATATTGTTATTGCTCAATATGGCTATTTACGACTGGCTAAAACAAAAGGGCATGCAGCGCAGCAACTAGTCTGCACTTACAGTTTGTTGCTTGTATAATTGTGCCATGCACTCTCCCATAGGCAAACCGGTTACGCGGCTATCAGCCCATGCTGCTACATCTACCATTATTGCCGGTGGTGCTTCTTCGTAATGGTCAGGTAGTTTTTTTATATCGCTTAATAACTGTGCAAGTAGTTGTTTCTTATTATTTGCAATAACGGTACCGTTTAGCTTTTGCAGCGCCGATAGTACTAATTGCTCGGCCGCATACAGGCGGCGTTTATATTTAAGCGAGTTACGCGTAGAGGTAATCATATTTTTAAGCAAAACACTGTTGCCTTGCTCGTACTGTATCAATAAAAACAGTATGCTGCAAGCCGATCGCAAATCTTGCCGGGTAAGGCTGGCTGGTTGATTAAGTAGCTGGTTTAGCCAGTCCAGCGCTTCGGTGTAGTTACCTTGTGCAAAACATACACGTGCCGCATTGTATATTAATTCCTGGGTATTAGTCCGCTGAAAAACGCCTCCGTTTGCTTCAAGAAAACTTTTTATCTGGCCAAGGTGGTTTATTACCTGGGCGCCTTTATTGGTTAGCAATGCCAGTTCAAGTTCAATGTCGTAGGCAATCATCTGAGTAAATATTCTGGCGTCCTGTCGGCGCACATTTATTTTTCCCGACCACTGTTGTATGCTGTGCCATATTTTCTGTGCCTTATCGGTTTGCCCGGCACCTATCAATGCATTATAACAGTTATTCAGTGCGCTGGTATAAATGTTTGGGTGTTCGGTTATGTAATCTTCATTTTTACGCAGTGTGCTAACAAGCTTCTCCATTATTTCTGCACGTTTTTTGTGCTGGCCGGCACCCGCATAAAAACTACTTAAGGCAAATAGCCGGTAGTACTCCTCTTCTACCGTAGAGTTTTCCTCTATTTCAAAATTCAGCAGCTTTTGTTCAATGGCTTTCGTTTCGGCTGTTGTGCGCGGAAACCCCTGGCTGCTAAACTGCCTGTGTATATCTACCGCAGACTGCTTTGCCTGCAGGTACCTGCTTAACTGCGAAAGAATAGTTTGCTGTTGTTGTATCGACTCCTGCACTTCTGTGTACTGTTGCCGGCGTATAAATATCTTGCTTTGCCAATCGAGAAAGATAAATAGTTGGGGATGCTTGTTATACTTTTTACATAGCCGTATCCCTTTTTCAATCTGCCGCATACAAAGGTTATGCTGGTGCTTATCGTATAATATCTCTATTGTTTGCAGCAAATGGGCAATGGTATTTTGTGCCGAGCTGCCGTGGTAGTAGGCCGCCAACGATTGCAGTATTACACCGGTAAGGTAATTTTTGGCTACGTGTAATTGCTTTACAAATGCCCGCCCTTTTAGCTTTTCTTTCAGCGCACCTTCATCATACTCACTCATCGCATCTATCGAATTGAAAAGCAGCAGATACTCTGGCTGTTTGCCCTCAGTAAGCCTGGATGCAAACACTTTAAAATATCGCTTTTCTGTTTGCTTAAGCGATTTAATAAGTTCAAACAATTCAGTGGCGGGTGTCATACAGTAATAATATCCATTGCAGGCTGTTTCTGCAAATTCTATATATATTGCTTAAGGCCCTACGATACACAAAATGAATACTACAGATACTGCAGTTTTTACATAATCCCTGTTTTTTAACTCCACCGGAAATATAAATATTGAATATTGTAACCAATTAATTTACTTGTCAATGTCTGCATTAAGGTATATCAATACAGTTCTCCTTTTACTTACTACGCTGATTGTTACAGCTCAGATAGATCCCTCTAAAATTACCATCGTTCGCGATAGCTTTGGGGTGCCACATATTCATGGCCGTACCGATGCCGAAGCCGCTTATGGCCTGGCGTGGGCCCATTGCGAAGATGACTTTAAAAGCATTCAGCAGAATATGCTAGCTGCCAAAGGAATGCTGGGCCGTGTAATGGGGAAAGAAGGTGTACTGTTCGATTTTGGCTTGCGCTTTTTTGGTATAGATACATTGGTAGATAATAATTACGACCGGGTTATTTCAAACGATTTTAAAAAGGTGCTGAATGCCTATACACAGGGCGTAAACGATTATGCAGTTGCCCACCCCGATGAGGTGCTGCTGAAAAAAGCATTGCCTTTCGCACCTCAGGATATTGTTAAGAGTTCTACACTTACCCTAACCTTGTTTGCCGGTGCCGGCATGGCACTTAAATCAATAAAAGACAACCATATCGAATTACTGCATCAGCCCAACGAAATTGGCTCCAATTCTATGGCAGTAGCACCCTCACATACCGAAGATGGAAAGGCATGGCTACTGGTTAACTCGCATCAGCCTATAGAAGGGCGCTTTGCCTGGTATGAGGCTCATATTAAAAGCGATGAAGGCTGGGATGTAATCGGAGGGCTTTTTCCGGGGGGCACTACTATTTTTGTTGGTACCAACCGTAACCTGGGCTGGGCCCACACTACCAACTACCATACTTTTGGCAACATTTATAAGCTGCAACATAAAGGCAATAAATATTTATACGACAATCAGTGGCGTACTTTTCAGGTTAAAAAAGCAAAACTAAAACTCAAATTAGGTGGGCTTAAAATAGGGCTTACTAAAAAGATACGCGTATGCGAGTATGGGCCGGTGTTTCAAACCAAACATGGTTGGTATGCCATAGACTATGCCGGCGCACACGATTTACGTGCCACCGAACAATGGTACAGAATGAATAAAGCCAATAACTTTAAAGAGTTTGAAGCGGCATTGAAAATGGAAGCGGTACCGCTGTTTAATACCATGTATGCCGATGTTGATGGCAATATTTTTTACCAGAGTGGTTTTCAGATACCCTTGCGCGACCCTAAGCTAAACTGGCACTTACCTATCACCGCCAATACGTCTGCATATAAGTGTACCAGGCTGGTACCCTACGAAATGAAACCGCAACTGCTAAACCCATCGTGCGGATATTTATTTAGCTGCAACCAAACCCAATATGCGGTAAGTGGTAAAGGCTGCGAATGGAAAGGCAGTTTTACGGGCATACAACTATTTAACTATAACCGTGGCGAGCGTTTTCGCGAGTTACTATGGGCTATACCTGGCAAGCTAACCTGGCGCGATTTTTTAACCGTAAAGTTTGACAAAGCATATTGCAAAACCGAAAGCTATGCCCGCAACTTTAAAACAGCCTTTGAGCTAAGCGAAACCAAATACCCCGATATAGCCGATGCCATTGCCAAGCTTAAAAAATGGAACCTGCAGGGCGATATAAATAACCGCGAGGCAGCTTTAGCTATGATAATGCATGAGCGGTTAAACAAAAAGTGGAAAGTACCATTTGCGTTTTTAACTATCAAACGCGAACCAATGAAAGAAGATGAGTTGGTAGATGCGTTACGCTATACCCGTAAATTTATGCTGGCAAAGTATGGAACAATAGATGTGAAACTAGGCGATGTGCAACGACTGATACGTGGCGATAAAAGTTACCCTGCCAGTGGTTTACGCGAAGTACCCCGTGCCGCCGACCCTAAGCTGTACGACAAAAAGAAAGGTATCTGGCGTATTGTAAACGGTGATGGCTACATACAAATGAACAGGTATAGCAAAACTGGTATTGAGATAAATTCAGTTAATGCTTACGGGGCATCGGCGCACAGCGATAGCAAACACTATACCGACCAAATGGAGCTGTTTAGCAACGAACAGTTTAAACCAATGACTTTTGATTGGGATGAAATTGTGCGCCATGCCGAACGTATTTATAACCCGGGTAAATAACAGTTTATGAAATATAATAAAGCTATTGCAATTGTATTGTTGGTGCTGATTACAGCTGCCGCAGCGTTTTACACCGGTGTGCGCTATGTTACCGGCAAAGTAAAGCAGGGCGTTATTGACAACTACCCCACTTTTAAAAACATTGTACAAAGTGCCGATATAGAGGTGGACACACTAATTACATTGGAGGTAAGCGCCGAATCGGATAAAGCATTATACGACCTGCTTAACACCGCACACGCCGAAGGCCCGCTTACGGTTACTATACCATATTACAGCCGTTTCGGGATGGATTTATCGGTAAGGCATTACCGCATTCACATTAACGATGAAGGTGAACTGGAAGTATGGCTGCCCGTTATTGTACCTAAATATTGCGAGGTAAAATTCGACAGGATACTGGTTAATGGCAAGGCGGCCAACATATATAGTTCTCCTAACGTACCCGAAACCCGGGCGGCTATTTATAATTACCTGCTACCAGAGCTTGCCAAGCACCGTCAGCATAAAAAAGACGCAGCATTATCAATCACCAAAGCGCTTATGTATTATGTAATACCCATGCAGCATAAGCTGAAGTTATATATTGACAAACAGGAGCAACAACTGCCACTATTGCCAGGTGTAAACCAAAGTATAGACGATGCTGTGCGCAGTGCGCTTAACACAAAGTAGAACATCGCTTTATCGCCGTATTTATCTTACTTACATAATTTAAGCAGAGTTGTTACATTTGCGGCCCCGCAAGCAACCGCATTAACAGGAAAGATGCCAGAGAGGTTGAATGGAACAGTCTCGAAAACTGTCTTAGTCGCAAGGCTAACGAGGGTTCGAATCCCTCTCTTTCCGCACCTAATAAAGTCCCGCTATCATGCGGGCTTTTTTGTATTCCCCCTGTTTTTAGCAAAAAATCCATTCCTCTTTTCTTGTACATGTTGACCAAAAAATTGTGTTATGGAACTGCTAAGATGAGCCCAGGAAATGTATCGTCTCAGCAGAGTCTCCGATATAAAATAAATATGACGGAACCCTACCTGGAGTATCTTAACAAACAGATTCGATTAGCCGCATGGCTCTGTTTCGCTATTGCTTGGAGCCATAAGCTACCTATTTGTCGATAACGTTTTGTGGTTGTTTATGCCTGTTCGTGTATTATGGGCATATATTATGAGGTAATCACTTAATTAGCAGTATCAATTTATTGATATTAGCGCATAATAGATACATTATACGCAGGTGTATATAATTAGGTAAGTTTCATTTACACGTTAAGCAAAAGCAATGCCGGAATCCTATAATTTACAATCAAATTAGCCTAATCCGTATCTCAGAAAAATTACATTTGCGCAGCTTAAATTCAACGTATGAACAAAATTATTTCTACCCTGTGTTTATTAGCGGTTTATATATCGTCATTTGCAGCCGATATTAAAGTAGACAAAACCGGTGCCATAGCCGGCTCGGTTACTTCTATTAGTGCAGCCATTACCGCAGCAACCGATGGCGACCGCATAGTGGTATTCAGCAACGGTATTATTTACACCGAAAACCTTACTATCAATAAGTCGCTTACCTTTTTGTGTGCGGCAGAGGGGGAGTACTTTTTTTTGGCGGGTAACATAACCATTACACCTGCCAACGGTCGCGAAATAACCATTGTAGGTATGCACCAGAACGGTACCATCGCATCGGGTGGCGT
Organism: uncultured Chitinophaga sp.; assembly: GCA_964423405.1. Taxonomy (GTDB): domain Bacteria; phylum Bacteroidota; class Bacteroidia; order Chitinophagales; family LD1; genus Bog-950. The sequence goes on from CAYREY010000048.1 coordinate 23,282, forward strand.
AAACCCGGTAGGCGCCCGCTGCATTGTAAATATTGTAGATAGCGAGATAACCGGCTCGGTTACCTTTAACCAGGATGGCTACGATGTAAACCTGCTTTACAATTTTATATGGGGCACCAGCGAAATTCGTTACGGCAAAGTAATAGCCAACAGATTTGGTAACGAAAGCGGTGATGCCGGTTCGGTATTTGGTATACTAAATATTACTGCCGAAAGTTCAACTTATGGTACTGGCGATACACTTTTTATTATAGCCAACCGGATGGTAAAAACCGATAACCTGGGTACTACTAACTATGGTAACCTTATCTTCGATAATCCTAACCTGAAGTATTTTATTGCCAATAACTCTATCCGTACGGGTACATTTACTTCAAGCCAGTACACAACTAACCGTACTGCGGTAACCATTGTAAGCTGTTACACTACCGATTCGGCCAATGTATTTATTAATAACTTCATTTCAGCCATTGAAACCGGAAGCACTTGCACCGCTGCTAATACCTACGCAGCTGTAATGCTTAAGGCTATACGTAACGATAATTTTGTAAACAATATTCTTAGAAACCGCTACGCATCTTATTACGGTTGCGGTGCACTGGGTATGCGTGGCGATTATAACTACTACGATAATTACCGTGCGTATCCTACCAATGCAGATAACAATATATTCAGCATTAGCCCTAACGTAAGCATTACGTACGATCCGCTGATAGGTAAAGTAACATCGGGTGTAAGCGGTATCGACGCCGGCAAACCCGGTATTAACTATTACGATATAGACTTAACCCGCGCCGATATGGGCCCTTACGGTGGTCCGTGGACCCAGGAGAACTATTGGGGAACTACTAACCCCCAAGGTGGCAGGGCACGTGTGTTTTTGTTGAATATGCCTGCTAACATCTACTCGCTTACCACGCCGGTATCTATTAAGGCTAACGCTACACACACTAAATAATTTTTGGTACAAGCCATTATGCTAAATAAAACACAACTACGTGTTTGGGCATTGCTTGTTATGCTGCTGGCATTAAACCGCACCGGTTTAGTGGCGCAGTCGCCGTATATATATAACCAGCCACAAGTACAGGCTGCTGAGTATTTTTGGGATACCGACCCCGGTTATGGTAATGCTTATCAGTTTACTGCAACCGATGGAAATTTTGATAAAGCGCTGGAGCGCCTGTTGCGCAACAATGCACCCATGCCCGCTGTTGGTGTGCATACATTTAATGTGCGCATAAAAGATGGTAAAGGCAACTGGGGGCCTTTGTTTAAAAAGGCTTTTCAGGTAGAAGACTCGGCAAAAATTGCCAATGCTGTTAAGATTAAGGCTGCCGAATATTTTTGGGATACCGACCCCGGTTATGGCAACGGCACTGCATTGCTGGCCTTTGATGGTAACTTTAACGAGGCGCTGGAGCAGGTATATAAAAACACCACTACACTACCGGCTGCAGGCATTCACTTGTTTAATATACGCGTTCGCGATTCGGAAACTAACTGGGGACCATTGTTTAAAAAGGCTGTACAGTTAGGCGATGTAGTAACCACACCACGTTTGCTTACTGTAAAAGCCGCTGAATACTTTTGGGATACCGACCCCGGTTATGGCAGCGCCACAACTTTGTTGGCCTTTGATGGTAACTTTAACGAAGCGTTGGAGAGTGTTTATACTAACAGTGCATCGCTGCCTGCTGCTGGTGTACACTTGTTTAATATCCGTATAAAGAGTGAAAACAACACGTGGGGGCCGCTGTTTAAAAAAGCAGTACAGCTGGGCGATGTACTTACCACGCAACGTTTACTTACTGTAAAAGCCGCCGAGTACTTTTGGGATACCGACCCGGGTTATGGCAGTGCATCGGTATTGCTGGCCTTTGATGGTAACTTTAACGAGGCGTTAGAAAACG
>CAYREY010000048.1:25294-27744 GCA_964423405.1 uncultured Chitinophaga sp.
AGTGCATCGGTATTGCTGGCCTTTGATGGTAACTTTAACGAGGCGTTAGAAAACGTACTGACCAACAATGCTACCCTGCCTGCGCACGGTACGCACCTGTTTAATATCCGTGTAAAGAGCGAGAACAACACCTGGGGGCCATTGTTTAAAAAGGCGGTACTGGTTACCGATGTAGTTAATAACCCACGCCTGCTGTCGGTTACTGCTGCCGAATTTTTTTGGGGTAATACCGACCCGGGTTATGGCAACGGCACAGCGTTGTTAGCCTTTGATGGCAACTTTAACGAAGCGCTGGAGCAGGTAAACAAAACACTTACATCATTTACCGAAGGGATATACCTGTTTAATATCCGCGTGCGCGATGAACGTAATACCTGGGGGCCTTTATTTAAAAAGGCGGTGCAGATAGAGGCACAACCACGTCAGCTATTGGTTACACAGGCCGAATATTTTTGGGATACCGACCCCGGTTATGGCAACGGCTATCAGCTGTTGGCTATAGATGGTAACTTTAACGAAGCGCTGGAAAGTGCCTACAACTATAATGCTACCTCTACTATAGATGGGTTACACCTGTTTAACGTACGCGTAAAAGATGAAAAGGGCAGATGGGGGCCGCTGTTTAAAAAGGCGGTTATGATTATTGCCGATTTTACAGCGCTAAATGTTACTGTAAACCACGATACCGTTACGGTATGTAATGGCGATTCTGTGTTTTTACAGGCATACGGTGCAGGTTCGTTTACATGGTCGCCGGCTACCGGTTTAAGTACTACTGTTGGTGCAGGGGTGTTTGCCAAACCTACGGTTAATACTACTTACAGGGTAATTGGCCAGGGCAACCCCGGCGAATACGATACTGCTTATGTAACGGTTAAAGTTGTGCCTAATAACATAGTGCTTAATCTGGGTAACGATACCAGCATTTGCTCGCCGGCTACCGTTACGCTTAATGCCGGTTCGGCATCTACCTATAACTGGAGCACCGACGCCACCACACAAACTATTAGTGTAAACAGTACAGGTAATTATATAGTTACAGTTACCAGTGCGGCAGGCTGCAGTAAGCGCGATACACTACGGGTAACGGTAGATACTATTAGCGGCGCTACCATACTACCGCTAACTGTAGCTATATGCAACGGACAAAACACTACACTAAGCGCTACCGGTGGCAATACTTACGTATGGAGCAACTCGTTAGGTACCAGCCCTAACGTAACCGTAGCGCCGGTTAGTACAACTACGTACGCCGTTACTATAACCAAGGGTGCCTGTATAACTACAGTAAGCCGTTTGGTAACAGTTAATCAGTCTACTGCCGGTACTATCAATGTAAGCATTTGCCAGGGTCAATCATATTTGTTTAATGGCATAAACCGTACTACTACCGGCATCTATCTCGATACGTTGGTAAATGCCAACGGTTGCGATAGCATACTTACACTTAACTTAACTGTTAAGCCAACAACCAGTAGCACTATCAATGCAAGTATTTGCCAGGGTCAATCATATTTGTTTAATGGTATAAACCGTACTACTACCGGTAACTATCTCGATACACTGGTTAACGCCAACGGTTGCGATAGTATACTTACCCTCAACTTAACTGTGAAGTCAACTACTTCCGGTACAATCAGTGCGAGTATATGTCCGGGCCAGTCGTATTTGTTTAACGGCGTTAACCGTACTACTGCCGGCACTTACCTCGATACACTGGTAAACGCTGCCGGTTGCGATAGTATACTTACACTTAACCTGACCATTAAGTCGACTACCAACGGCACTATCAATGCAAGTATCTGTCAGGGCCAATCATATTTCTTTAATGGTGTTAACCGTACTGTCACCGGCGCTTACCGCGATACACTGGTAAACTCAGTCGGTTGCGATAGTATACTTACTTTAAACTTAACTGTAAATGCGGCGCTTGCGTCAAGCTTTAGTGCCAGCATCTGCCAGGGGCAGTCGTATTTTTATAACGGAGTAAACCGGACTACAGCCGGCGCATATCTGGATACACTAACCGCCAGCGGAGGCTGTGATAGTATTGTTACCCTTAACCTAACGGTTAAACAAAATACCAGCGGCAGCTTCAGCGCCAGTATCTGTCAGGGGCAGTCGTATTTGTTCAATGGTGTTAACCGTACTTCAAGCGGCACTTACCTCGATACATTGCTTAATGCTAATGGTTGCGATAGTATACTTACGCTTAACCTTACCGTTAAGACAAACACTACGGGTAGTTTCAGTGCTAGTATCTGTCAGGGCCAATCATATTTCTTTAATGGCGTTAACCGCACTACTGCCGGCACTTACCTCGATACACTGGTAAACGCTGCCGGTTGCGATAGTATACTTACTTTAAACCTTACCGTTAAGCCAACCACTACGGGTAGTTTCAGTGCAAGTATTTGTCAAGGCCAGTCGTATTTCTTTAATGGCGTTAA
>CAYREY010000048.1:27844-38960 GCA_964423405.1 uncultured Chitinophaga sp.
GTAGTTTCAGTGCAAGTATTTGTCAAGGCCAGTCGTATTTCTTTAATGGCGTTAACCGCACTGCAAGCGGTACGTATCTCGATACATTAGTGAATGCTGCCGGTTGCGATAGCATACTTACATTTAATCTTACTGTTAAGCCAACTACTACCGGTAGTTTCAGTGCAAGTATTTGTCAAGGCCAGTCGTATTTCTTTAATGGCGTTAATCGCACTACAAGCGGTGCTTATCTCGATACACTGGTTAATGCTGCTGGCTGCGATAGTATACTTACACTAAACCTGACGGTAAAGCCACCTACTACGGGTACGCTTAACGTGGGGCTATGTCAGGGGCAATCGTATCTGTTTAATGGCGTTAACCGCACTACCACCGGCATCTACCTCGATACACTGGTAAACCTGGCCGGTTGCGATTCGTTTGTTACGCTTAATCTGGTTGTGTCTACAGCCATTACATCAGGCTTTAGTGCTAACATCTGTCAGGGCCAATCGTACTTGTACAATGGTATTTATCATACTACTGCCGGTGCTTATCTCGATACACTAACTGCTAATGGCGGCTGCGATAGTATTGTTACCCTTAACCTTACTGTAAGCCAGCCAACTTCGGGTAGTATTAATGCTACTATTTGCCAGGGGCAAACGTATTTATTTAACGGGGTTAACCTTACTGCCGCCGGCATATACCGCGATACACTTGTTAATGCAAACGGATGTGATTCTGTACTGACGTTAAACCTGCAGGTGAATCCTACTGCTACCGGTGCTATATCTGCAAGCATCTGTCAGGGGCAAACGTATTTGTTTAACGGCGTAAACCTTAGCGCTACCGGCACCTATCTTGATACTTTGGTAAGCGCTAACGGCTGCGATTCGGTAGTTACACTTAGCCTTACCGTTACACCGGTTACAAGCGGAAGTATCAATGCTGCTATCTGTCAGGGGCAGGCCTATTTATTTAATGGTCTAAATATTACAACCAGCGGTACTTACCTCGATACGCTGGTTAATGCCAATGGCTGCGATTCGGTGGTAACGCTAACGTTAATCATCAATCCGGTTACTAACAGCACGCTGAATGTAGGTATCTGTCAAGGGCAATCGTATCTGTTTAATGGCATAAACCTTACTACATCGGGTCTATATCGCGATACCCTGGTTAACGCTACCGGTTGCGATTCTATTGTTACCTTAACCCTTACTGTTAGCACCAGTATCAACACCAGCTTTAATCAAAGCATCTGCCAGGGGCAGTCGTATTTTTATAATGGTGTTAACTTAACAGCTACCGGTATTTATTACGATACGCTTACTGCAGCAGGTGGCTGCGATAGTATAGTAGCGCTAAACCTTACTGTAAATACACCTACCATCGGTACTATCAGCGCTACTATTTGCAGCGGACAGTCGTATCTGTTTAATGGTATTAATCAAACCACTACCGGTGTGTACACCGATACGCTGGTTAATGCTGCCGGTTGCGATAGTATAGTTACGCTTAACCTTACAGTTAATACGGCTCAAGGTTCATCTTATAGCCAGACCATTTGCAACGGTGGCAGCTACTTGTTTAACGGGCAGCAGCTTACACAGGCTGGCATATACCACGATACTATACCTGCATCTAATGGTTGTGATAGTATTGTAACGCTTACCCTTACGGTAAACGCAACAATTTCCTCATCGTACAACGATACTATTTGTAGCGGCGATAGTTATTTGTTCAACGGAGTGAACCTTACACAGGCAGGTGAGTACTACGATACACTGCAAGCTGCCAATGGTTGCGATAGTATTATAACGCTGCACCTTGCACTGCATAGCTTACCACAGCCGCTTATCAGCCGCAATGGCGATACGCTATCTACACAGGTGTTTGCTACTTATCAATGGCTGAGGAACAATGGCACTATTAATGGCGCTACCACGCAAACGCTGGTTCTTACCCAAACCGGCAATTACAGTGTGATAGTCAGCGATGCTAATGGATGTAGTGATACTTCTGCTGTATTGAATGTACTAAGCGTTGGGTTAGGTAGTATGGTGGCCGATTATGGTGTAAAACTATACCCTAATCCTAATACCGGTAGTTTCGTACTTGAGTTTACTGATGATGAGCAGCGGTTTGTTGAAATAACCGATGCTATTGGCCGGTTGATAGTCTCGGGTGAAGTAGTGCGCCGTAAAGAATTTGCATTGGATAATGTTGCTACCGGAATTTACTTCCTCAATATACGCAATAAGGGCACCTTGTCGGGTCTTAAGTTTAGCGTAATACGGTAGTTTGTATTGCAACTTATTATCGCCTGGTACGAGAATTGATTGGTTGGGTAATTTTAGTACCACAGTTTTTATTATGTGAGTCATGCATTGGCTGGCTGCAAATGGGCTTTTTTCGTATAAGGGTTCAGTGGCCGCTTTTGTATCCTTTTGTTAAATACAGTTAGAGTCGGCAATGTGAACTGAAGAGTGCAGCATAAAAAATGTCACACACCCCGATATACTGACAGTCTTTGTTGTTGCTAAAGCTATTTGCAGACAGGGCTTTTCTACTGTTAAATGATTGCGTATGTTCGCGCCTCAAACAGCCGAAATGAGTAAAGTAAAAGTTGGTTTAGTACAGATGAGCTGCGTAAAAGAAGTGCAGCCTAATTTAGAAAAAGCTATAGCCGGAATACGTGATGTAGCCGCCAAAGGCGCTCAGATTGTGTGCCTGCAGGAGCTGTTTACATCATTGTACTTTTGCGATGTAGAAGACTACGAAAACTTTAAGCTGGCAGAGGCTATACCCGGCCCCAGCACCGATGCATTATCAAAGGTAGCCAAAGAACTAAACGTGGTGATTATTGCTTCGCTGTTCGAAAAAAGAACCAGCGGCATTTACCATAACACTACCGCTGTGTTAGATGCTGACGGCACCTACCTGGGCAAGTACCGCAAAATGCATATACCTGATGACCCGGCGTACTACGAAAAATTTTATTTCACTCCCGGCGATTTGGGTTATAAAACATTCGATACCAAATATGCCAAAATAGGCATATTGATTTGCTGGGATCAATGGTACCCCGAAGCCTCACGTATTACTGCCTTAATGGGCGCCGAAATACTTTTCTACCCTACGGCTATTGGCTGGGCTACATCGCAGGATGAGCAAACCAATACCGACCAGTATAACGCATGGCAAACCATACAGCGTTCGCACGCTGTTGCCAATGGCGTGCACGTAGTTAGCGTTAACCGCGTGGGCTTTGAACAGGACGGACTTATGAAATTTTGGGGTGGTAGCTTTGTAGCTAACCCTATGGGCCGCCTGCTATACCAGGCCAGTCACGATAAAGAAGAAAATACGGTGGTGGAACTGGATACTAACCAAACCGATTTCTATCGCACCCACTGGCCTTTTATGCGCGACCGCCGTATAGACAGCTACCAGCCTATTACCAAACGATTTATTGACGAGGGATAATTACTACCATGCAAGGATTGACGCCTAAAGAAGCCGGATTTTACTTTCCGGCAGAGTTTGCCAAACAACGTGCTATGTGGCTTAGCTGGCCACATAAAGAAGCCAGCTGGCCCGATAAGATTGATACTATATTTCCGGTTTACTCGCAGTTTATTAAACTGGTAGCCGAGGATCAGGAGGTATGCATCAATGTGAAAGATGAGGCGATGAAACAGTTTGCGCTTAAACATCTAACCGCTGTTGGCTGTAATCTTGCTGCAGTTAAGTTTTATATGCATCCTACTAACGATGCCTGGTGCCGCGACCATGGGCCGGCATTTTTGCTAAACCACAAAACTGGCGAAAAAGCTATAGTAGATTGGGGCTATAACGCGTGGGGCGGCAAATATCCCCCATTCGATTTAGATGATGTAATACCTACGCTAATTGGTAAAGAGCTGGGGTTGCAGGTGTTCAATCCCGGCATAGTAATGGAAGGTGGTAGTGTAGAGTTTAACGGCAAAGGTACGCTGTTAACTACAACAGCCTGTTTGTTGAATCCTAACCGTAATCCGCACCTTAACCAACAGCAGATAGAGAAATACCTGATAGATTACTACGGTGTAGAAAACATACTTTGGCTGGGCGATGGTATAGTGGGCGATGATACCGACGGACATATTGATGACCTTACCCGCTTTGTAAATGAAGATACCGTTGTTACCGTTGTAGAAGAAGATAAAAACGATGAAAACTACGAACTGCTACAGGAGAACTTAAAAACGCTACACACCTTACGCTTAGAAACCGGTAAGCAGTTTAATGTTGTTGAATTACCTATGCCTGCTGCCGTGGTTTTTGAAGACCAACGCCTACCGGCATCGTATGCTAATTTTTACATAGCCAACAAATATGTAGTAGTACCAACTTTCCGCGATGACAGAAACGATGTGCGCGCATTGGATATACTTACCAACTGTTTCCCCGATAGGAAAGTGGTAGGCTTAGATTCTACCGACCTGATATGGGGGTTGGGTAGTTTCCACTGCCTTAGCCAGCAGGAGCCTGCTATTTAAACGGGTTGCTGTGAGCCGGGTTGTTAAGGAATGTAGTATCAGTCAGCGTTTTTAAAAACGCCAGCATCGCATCGCGGTCATTACCTGTTAGGGTTTGTAAACCACCCTGGTGTACTGTTTTCATTTGCGGATCTACTGTTGGCGATTGCTTCAATCCACTGTTGTAAAACTCAACCACCTGTTCCAGCGTTGCAAAGCGCCCATCGCGCATATAAGGCCCGGTTACTTCTATGTTCCGTATATGTGGTGTTTTAAATTTGCCATTATCAAACTGGTTACCGGTTATTTTCCCTTGCCCCAAGTCCGGAAATCCAGCAAAGGTCGAAGATTCGTCCAGGGCATTGTTATGAAACCCATTGTCAATCATAGTCAGGCCGGCTCCTGCATGGCAGTGAAAACAATCAGCGCCGTCTATAGTTAAACTTACCGACCTGATATCTGTACTAAACAAACTATCTCCCCGCTGTTCTAAACTGGTAAAGGCAGCCTCACCGCGCTTTACTTTATCAAATTTCGAGTCAGCCGATATAAGCGTTAGCATAAACATCTCTAATGCCCGGGCTATGTTATCCCGATTAATAGTGCCGGGCCGGCCAAATGCTTTTTTAAACAAGCGTACATACTCTGGTTTGGCCTGCAGTTTGGGTAGCACGGTCGGCTCATTAAAATTCTGTTCATGCAAAAGCGCATCTATTGCCTGTAAATGAAGCGAGTCGGCGCGCCCGTCCCAGAAAAACTTCTTCATCCAAACCAGATTAAACAAGGGGGGCGTGTTGCGTTGTGTTAGCCCAAATACATTTTGGCTAAACTGTTTTCCGCCATCGCTAAAAGCAAATTCCTGTTTATGGCACGATGCGCACGATACAGTACTATCATTAGAAAGCACCGGATCGTAAAATAGCATCCGCCCTAGTAATACCCCTTCTTCGGTAAGGTTTAAACCGGGAGGGAGCTTTATTGCAGGAAACTGAAATGGCTTGGTTAGGGTAACCGGTACTCCAACAAATAAACTATCCGGCTCATTCTGACAATCGGTACAGTCTACCGGATCGGGCTTACACTGTTGTAGTGATAGGGTTATAAATAAGAGCGATGCAATAACAAATACAAGCCTTCTCATGTTTATTCGGAGTATGAAAACGATTCGGAAAATTTATTGATGAACTTTATAGCAATATCCAGGTCCGAATCTTCCGATTGCGTGCCTTTTTCTACAAACATATCTATACCATCAGCACCCTGAAAAACATTCAGCAAATCCAGTTTCAGGGTAAGTATTTTTTCTCCATCGCTGTTTACAGTAAACCCGCTGCCTGTTGGGCTGGCACTACGGTAGCAGGTATCGCGGCCTACATGATACACCAGCCCGTGTACACCACCAGCAAAATTGTTTCCCAGTGTATCGGCAGTACCTTCTATAACAATAAAACGGTACTTAAGCCAGTCCCAATGCATATCATCCTGCGGGCCTAATGGGTCTGATGAACTAAGGTTAAGCGGGTTTGTTGCGTTTTGTGCCGGGTCCAGGCCAACCGAAAACTTAATGCCTTTGTATGTTCCGGGGTCGGCTTTTACAGTAAACGATTTCCATGCATCCTCGCTGTAGTTTAAAAATGCTACATCTGCTACCTCTACTTCGCTGTTATCTGTTTTTACCAGTTTTATATGCGATAGGTAAAATTTCAGCTTGCTGAAATAAAACTCTTTGTTGCCATCGGTGTAGGTAGTATTACTAAAACTTAGCGGCTGGCTACCCACATACGGCTGTAGCTGTATTTTCAGGTTCCCCTCTTCTTTCTTAGGGTCTTTGCAGGCAGGTAGCACAAAAGCCAACGCCAGCAACCAGATGAATAACAAAGGGGATTTTTTCATTGCTTTTTATTGTATAACACTAATTTACAGCAAATAGTTGTTGCTTGTAATGAGCCTTATCAGTACTTAACGGATAGATAGTATTAGCCCCGCTGTTTAACAAATTGTTTCTCGTGCTTTACCTCTTCCATTTCTATTTTGCTGATAATCTCGTGCATAATTTCGGTGGTTCCGGCACCCATTGTCATCAGGCGTATATCGCGGAATGAACGTGCCAGGCCATAGTCTTCCATATACCCCCAGCCACCATGTATCTGCAGGGCTTCGTTTATTACCTTAAACGACTCTTCGCAAACAAAAGCCTTGGCCATCGATATTATTTTGTACGCAGCCGGCCCGTACTCTATAAACTCGGCCACTGCGCGGTACGATATAGAACGGCAGGCCTCGGTCATAATTGCCATGTGGGCTACTTTGTGGCGCAATACCTGAAACTTGCCAATAGGGCGGCCAAACGCTTCGCGCTCCAGCATGTATTTTTTAGCTTTCTGTGTGGCTTCGTGCGCCGAGGCCGTGCCTGTTATAGCTGCTATCAATCGCTCCTCCTGAAAGTTGCTCATAATGTAATAAAACCCAAAATCTTTCTCGCCCAGTAAAGCTGTTTTGGGTACTATACAGTTTTCAAAAAACAACTGGCCGGTATCGCTGCTGTGCATACCCAGTTTGTTATGTACCTGGTTGGCCGAAAAGCCCGGAGTGGTGGTATCAAACAACAGTAACGAAAGGGCATGCCCCTCGCCGGTGCGTACGGCCAACACTATAAAATCGGCCATGGTACCATTGGTAATAAACATCTTCGAGCCATTTACCACAAAGTGGTCGCCTTTATCCTCGGCAGTGGTTTTAATACCGCCTACATCGCTGCCAGCCCCCGGTTCGGTAATACCCAACGCGGCTACCTTTTCTCCCTTTAAAGCCGGTACCAGATATTTCATTTTTTGTTCCTCGGTGCCCAATGCCATTACTACCGGCAATGGCAAATAAGTATGCGCGTACAGCGACATAGATAACCCACCGATATTGGCCTTGGTTAGCTCTTCGCTTATTACTACAGCACTCCACATATCCATACCGCTACCGCCATACGCCTCCGGAAAGCTAACCCCGAAAAAGCCCTGCTCACCCATTTTGCGAAACACCTCGCGTTCGCATATTTTATTCTCTTCCCAGTACTTTACGTTGGGTTTAATTTCGGTTTCTACAAACTGGCGGAACGATACACGTAACAATTCGTGCTGCTCGGTAAACGGATTGGTTGTCATATTGATTAAGTATTTAAGCGTTAGTACGAATGTAGAAAAAACGCAGTTGCAATACCCCATAGTTTGTATTGCATTTTATGGTTTGCAAAACCTGCCCACCCTGTTATATTCGCAGTGCACTAAAAAGTAAAGACTATGGGTCGCGCGTTTGAATACCGTAAAGAAAGAAAAATGAAAAGATGGGGTGCTATGGCTAAGGCCTTCACCCGTATTGGTAAAGATATTGCCATAGCCGTAAAAGCCGGCGGTGGCGACCCCGATACCAATGCCCGCCTGCGTGCCTGCATGAACAACGCCAAGGCAGCCAACATGCCCAAAGCAACCGTAGAGGCGGCTATTAAAAAAGCTATATCGAAAGATACTGCCGGGTACGAGGAGCTAACCTACGAAGGCTACGGCCCGCATGGGGTAGCCATAGTGGTAGATACCGCTACCGATAACCCTACCCGCACCATTGCCAACCTGCGTACTATCTTCAATAAAAACGGAGGCACCATAGGCACCTCGGGCTCGGTAGAGTATATGTTTAAAAAGAAAGCCATGTTCAAATTCAACCTGGGCAACCTTAACCTGGAGGAACTGGAACTTGAATTGATTGACAGCGGCCTTGCTGAAATTAGCGAAGAGGACGGCATGGTAACCGCTTATGCCGAGTTCAGCGATTTTGGCAACCTGGCCAAAGGCTTAGAGGCTAAGGGTATAGAAGTAATAGAATCGGGCTATGATAAAACACCCGACTTTTATAAAGAGCTGGACGATGCCGGCGCCGAAGAAATGATTAAGCTGATTGAAAAACTGGAAGACGATGACGATGTACAAGTAGTGTTCCATAACATGAAATAACAGCCCTGTTACCCACATAAAAAAGAACCCCGAAGGCCAACACCTTCGGGGGTCTTTGTTTAAACCGGCTAAAGCCAACGGTATTATAAAAACAAAAACCCCGGACCATCGTCCGGGGTTTTTGTTTTTGTATCTAAGTCCCCTTCGGGGATTTAGGGGCAGTATTAGTTATAAGCAAGGCTTACCTCTGCAGCCAGATCTTTCAACAGTTTTTCTGTTGCATCGTCCATTGGCTTGTTAAGGCCTTTCAGCTTATCAGGGAAACGAGATTCCAGCTGGGTAAGGAAGTCTTTTTCAAACTCTCTTACTTTGTTAACCGGAACTTTGCTTGCCAGGTTCTTGGTACCAATGTACAGTATAGCTATTTGTTTCTCTACAGTAAATGGCGAGAACTGGGCCTGTTTCAAAATCTCCACGTTACGGGCACCTTTATCAAGTACGGCTTTGGTAGCAGCATCCAGATCTGAACCGAACTTAGAGAAAGCCTCCAGCTCGCGGTACTGGGCCTGGTCAAGTTTCAGGGTACCTGCTACTTTTTTCATGGCTTTAATCTGCGCGTTACCACCCACACGGCTTACCGATATACCTACGTTGATAGCCGGACGGATACCCGAGTTGAACAGGTTCGACTCTAGGAATATCTGACCATCGGTAATCGAAATTACGTTGGTAGGGATATACGCCGATACGTCACCCGCTTGTGTTTCGATAATTGGAAGAGCGGTTAATGAACCACCACCTTTAATCAACGGGCGGATAGACTCAGGTACGTCGTTCATAGCAGAAGCAACCTCCTGGTTAGCGTTTATTTTAGCAGCTCTTTCAAGCAAGCGGCTGTGCAGGTAAAATACATCGCCAGGGTAAGCCTCACGTCCCGGAGGGCGTTTTAGCAGTAGCGACACCTCGCGGTAAGCAACCGCCTGTTTAGACAGGTCATCATATACAATCAATGCCGGGCGGCCTGTATCGCGGAAAAACTCGCCGATAGCGCAACCTGCAAACGGAGCGTAAAACTGAAGCGGGGCCGGGTCGGCAGCCGAAGCAGATACTACTACGGTGTAAGCCATAGCGCCGTTATCTTCCAGTGTTTTTACCACACGGGCTACGGTAGAGGCTTTCTGGCCACAGGCTACATATATACAGTAAACCGGTTCGCCTTTTTCGTAAAACTCTTTCTGGTTAAGAATGGTATCGATAGCCACAGCAGTTTTACCTACCTGGCGGTCGCCGATGATAAGCTCACGCTGGCCACGGCCAATCGGAATCATCGCATCGATAGCCTTGATACCTGTTTGCAGTGGCTCGTTAACCGGCTGGCGGTAAATTACACCAGGGGCTTTGCGCTCCAGTGGCATATCGTACAACTGGCCGGCTATAGGGCCTTTACCATCTATAGGCTCGCCCAGTGTGTTTACCACACGGCCAACCAGGCCTTCGCCTGCTTTAACCGAACCGATTACACCGGTTCTTTTAACTGTATCGCCTTCTTTTATTTTTTCCGATGGGCCCATCAATACCACACCCACGTTGTCTTCTTCCAGGTTAAGTACTATCGCCTTAATACCGTTGTTGAACTCTACCAGCTCACCCGCCTGGGCGTTGGTTAAGCCGTAAACGCGGGCAATACCGTCGCCTACCTGTAATACGGTTCCTACTTCTTCCAGTTCAGCGGCGCTCTTAAGGCCGGCCAGCTGCTCGCGGAGTATCGATGAAATCTCATCGGGTTTTACATCTGCCATAAATCGGTTATTGTTTATTTAGATATTAGCAATTAGCGCTTTTAAAGCGCGCGCAAATATACAATCACAACCCACATTTTCAAATGAATTTTATAGGGGCTTAAAAGGCACTAAACCGCAGCCCCTTTTACCCCTCAAAATTGGCCCTACCCCCCAAAAAACGTTAACCCACACCTAATCTAAATGTCTGTAAACCAAATAATTGCAATTTTTTGGTGTTAACCCACCCCCACCACCTTTACATGTAATTTATATGTAATATTAAATAATCGCCCCTTGCAGGGCAGGCAGCCAGGTAGTATAATAAGCGTGCGGCGGGGTTTAGTTGCCCTTAACCAGGGCGGCGGGGGCCTTTTTGTTCAGCTCATCCAGCCGGGCCTGTAGCTGACTGGTTTGCGCGGGGTTGCAACGACCCGTCCAGATAAGAAAGCTGAGTATTCTGTGTTTCAGCGGTGGGTTATCATCTATAAACGCCGGGTTGGCAAACACCACCCGCAGGTCCTCATCTATATGTTTATTAAGCCCCAAAAACGAGGGCAGAAAATGCTCCAGCATAAACCGCAGAAACCGCAGCTCGGGGTCGGTGGGGTTACGCTCCACGGCGCTGTTCAGCAGGTTTTTGGCTTTCATTACATGCTTAAGCTTGCCCCAGTTGCCACTTTCGTAATTGCAATACAGGCCGTGGCACATGCCGTAGTAGCTTTCCTCTACCGGTGCTTTGCTGCCTATGGTCTCCAGCCGGGCAAACAAACTATCCAGCGCGCCCTTGCGCTCGGTAGCTGCCAAAAACATACCGCGCAGTTGCTGCCGCGTTAGCTGCTGGCCGTTGGCCGATAGTTGCAGCGCAATAAGTAATATAGCCAGCCACCTCATA
>CAYREY010000049.1:0-38608 GCA_964423405.1 uncultured Chitinophaga sp.
TTACCATTTAAGCAGGTAAGCAAATATCAGCGGGGCTACTATGGTAGCATCGCTTTCTACAATAAACTTAGGGGTGGTAATATCCAGTTTACCCCAGGTAATTTTTTCGTTAGGTACCGCACCCGAGTACGAACCATAAGAGGTAGTAGAGTCACTTATCTGGCAGAAATAGCTCCAGAAAGGAACATCCGTCCACTCTAAATCCTGGTACATCATAGGCACTACGCAGATAGGGAAATCGCCGGCTATACCTCCACCAATCTGGAAGAAACCAACGCCTTTGCCGCTGCTGTTTTGGCGATACCAGTCGCTTAACCAAACCATATACTCTATACCACTTTTCATGGTAGTAGCCTTAATCTGGCCTTTAATTACGTACGATGCAAAAATGTTACCCATGGTGCTGTCTTCCCAACCCGGACAGATAATTGGCAGGTTCTTTTCGGCAGCAGCTACCATCCAGCTATTCTTTGGGTCTATTTCGTAGTACTGCTCCAGCACACCGCTCTGTACCATTTTGTACATAAACTCGTGCGGAAAATAGCGCTCGCCTTTATCGTCGGCATCTTTCCATAGTTCGTAAATGTGTTTTTGCAAACGGCGGAAAGCTTCTTCTTCTGGTATACAGGTATCAGTTACACGGTTAAAGCCGTTCTCTAACAGGTCCCACTCCTCTTTTGGCGATAGGTCGCGGTAGTTAGGTACACGTTTATAGTGCGTATGGGCTACCAGGTTCATTAGGTCTTCTTCCAGGTTAGCACCAGTGCAAGAGATGATAGCCACTTTATCCTGACGTATCATTTCGGCCAGCGAAATACCCAGCTCGGCAGTACTCATAGCACCGGCCAGTGTTATCATCATTTTACCACCTTCGGCCAGGTGTGTTTCGTAGCCTTTGGCAGCATCTATCAATGCGGCAGCGTTAAAGTGACGGTAATGGTGGGTAATAAAATCGCGAACTGGTGATGACATATGCTTGTGTTTATGTGTTTATGTACTAAATGTGTTAAGGCTGAAATGCTGCTTCGGTTATTGTATTCCAAACTGACAACAGGCAACTATCAACCACCAACTGTTTAACAGCCGCGAAAATCTAAATTTTTTGATAACCGCCAAGTATTAACTGTGAACACTAAACCGCTATATTAGCCGCCACTAAAACCGATAAACGATGTACACAGGCCTGCTGCACAGCCACAAACTATTTGTATTGCTATTCTTAATCCACTATGTGGTAAAGCTGGTATTGCTGCTTACCAATAAAAATGAGCAACTGGGTAAATACACCAAGGTTACCAAAGTACCCGAAATGATACTGAGCTTTGGTTTTCTGGCAACCGGCGCAGGCATGCTGTTTAGCGGTGCGGCCCTATCTAATCTGCTTACCATTAAAATAGTGTGTGTACTGGCATCTATACCACTGGCCATTATAGGCTTTAAAAAGAACAACAAGGTACTGGCTTTTGTAGCAGTAGCCCTTATTGTAGCCAGCTACGGACTGGCCGAAATGAACAAGAAAGCCAAAACCGGCCCTAAGGTAGATACCTCGGCTATAGAAAACCCGATAGAGGCCGGCAAACTGCTGTACACCAATAGCTGCGTAAGCTGCCACGGTGGCGATGGCAAACTGGGTAACAGTGGCGCTAAAGACCTTACGGTAACACAGCTAAGTGTTGAGGAACAGAAAAAAATTATCCGCAATGGTAAAAACGCCATGCCGGGCTATAAAGATTTAAGCGACCAGCAAATTGATGCGCTGGTACAATATGTTGCTACACTAAAGCAATAAATAAAAATGCCCCCCGCTTTAGCGGGGGGCATTTTTATTTAGTATGAATAGACGTTTACCTTTTGCGGCGTGTAGAGCCACCTAAGCCAAGTACCCCCAGTAAGCCACGCGTAACCTCGCGTATAATTATTTTACCTGTACTGCTTTTGGCAAAATCGCCCACGGCACCTATACCTTTCTCCAGCATCCCCGGTTCGTTACTCTCTTCTTCCACAGGTTCGGTAGTGGTAGTTTGCTGCGTAGTTGCTTGTGTTTGTTGTACCGGTGCAGGTTGTTCGGCAGCTTTAAGTTTACCGGTTAATATTTCAAATGCGCTATCTCGGTCTACTACCTCGTTGTATTTTTTAACGAGGTACGATTTGGCATTAATTGCATCTATCTCCTGGGGTGTAAGCACATCCATGCGCGAGCGCGGTGCCTGCAACAGGGTAGCCGCCAGCGGTGTAGGGTTACCCTTTTCGCTTAGTACAGTTACCAGTGCCTCGCCCATACCCAGCGATGTAAGCAGGGTTTCGGTATCGTAAAAATCGCTCATAGGGTAGTTCTCGGCGGTCAGCTTTATCTGCTTGCGGTCTTTAGCTGTAAAGGCGCGCAGCGCATGTTGTATCTTTAAGCCTAACTGAGCCAACACATCATCGGGCACATCGGTAGGGTTTTGGGTACAGAAAAATATACCCACACCCTTTGAGCGTATCAGTTTTACAATAGCCTCTATCTGATCTAACAAAGCCTTACTGGCCTCTTCAAATATCAGGTGGGCCTCATCTATAAATATAGCCAGCTTGGGCTGGTCGGCATCGCCCTCTTCCGGAAAGCTTGCGTACACCTCGGCCAGCAGGCTAAGCATAAAGGTAGAGAACAACTTAGGGCGGTCCTGTATATCGGTAAGGCGAAGTATAGATACGATGCCTTTGCCGTTTTCATCTAACCGTACCAGGTCATCTACTTCAAAACTCTTTTCGCCAAAAAATATTTCGGCGCCCTGTTGTTCCAGTTCTATTATTTTACGCAGTATGGTTGATGTAGTAGCGGTAGATACTTTACCATAGCTTTCCTCTACTTCGGCTTTGCCCTCGTTGGTAATGTAGTTCATTACCTTTTTAAAATCTTTCAAATCCAGCAGCGGCCAGGCTTTATCATCGCAGTATTTAAATATAATAGCTACCACACCGGACTGTGTATCGTTAAGCCCCAGTATTTTCGAAAACAGCACCGGCCCAAACTCCGATACCGTAGCCCTCAGGCGCGCACCATTCTCTTTACTCAGGGTTAAAAACTCAACAGGTCGGCCTTTGGGTTCCCAGGTTATACCAATTTTAGCCTGTCGTTCCTCTATTTTAGGGTTAGCGCTACCGGGCATGGCAATACCCGAAAAATCACCTTTTATATCCATTACCAATACCGATACCCCTTTTTCAGATAGTTGTTCGGCTAGGCCCTGTAGGGTTTTGGTTTTACCGGTACCGGTAGCACCGGCTATCAGCCCGTGGCGGTTAAGTGTTTTAAGCGGCACCTTTACCAGTGCACCGTCAACTGCGGCCCCATCCAGCATAGCAGCACCCAGCACTATATAATCGCCTTTGCAATCGTAGCCGGTGGCTATTGTTTGTTTAAATTTCTCTATATCTGCCATAGTTAAATGTTTACGGAGCCAATATAAAACGTATTTGATACAAGAATTGACAACTTTATAAAAGTTGTCAATTCTTAAAAGTCAAATGTCCTATCATTGTAGTGTTATTATGAACAAAATACGCCTGCTACTAATCTCTTTATTATTAATCGTAATTGCGCAGCATGTTTCAGCGCAAAACAATATCCGGTTTCGCAGCAATGTACAGTACCCGCATATACTTAGTAACCTGTGGGGCTACACCGATAGCGCAGGCCGCGAGTATGCCATAGTGGGCGAAGAAACAGGCATGGCTATAGTAGATGTAACCGACCCCGACAACCCCAATAGCCTGTTTTTTGTACCTACCGATACCTCGCCCTGGCAGGAACCAAAAGTATGGCAACACTATGCCTACATGGTTAATGAAAACAAAGGTGGCCTGCTGATAGTTGACCTGGGCAACCTGCCGTTTAGCGCCAACTATGTACGCTGGAGCAACATACCCAACGCCGATTACCAGCGGGCGCATACCTGTTTTATTGATGAGAACGGCTTTATATACATAAACGGCAGCAATGTGTTTGAACGCACCCTTATCTGCGACCTGAAGCCCGACCCTATGAACCCCACCTATGTAGGCTTTTACGATGATTACTATGTGCACGATTGTTTTGTACGTAACGATACCATGTATGCCAGCGAAATAAGGCAGGGGCAGTTTTCGGTAAGCGATGTGCACGATAAAACCAACCCACGCGCTTTTGTACGGCAGCAAACACCTTTTGCATTCTCGCACAACGTATGGCTTAGCGACGATAGCCGCTACCTGTTTAATACCGATGAAGTAAAATTCAGTACCGTAACGTGTTATGATATAAGCGACATTAATAACATTACCGAGATAGACCAATACCGCCACAGCGATGTCGATTCATCTATAGCGCACAACACCTACTACCGCGATGGCTACCTGTACACCAGCTATTACCACGATGGGGTAACCATAGCCGATGCACATAAACCGGATAACATTATTGAAGTGGGCTGGTTTGATACTTCGCCGGTGCCGCCGGGCAACGGGTTTTCGGGCTGCTGGGGCGTGTACCCGTTTTTTGCCTCGGGTAATATTATTTGCAGCGACAGGCAGCAGGGCCTGTTTGTACTAACCCCGCAACTTAAACGGGCCTGCTACCTGGAGGGCACTGTAACCAATGCACAAGGCGACCCGCTGAACAATGTACGGGTAGATATCATAGGCCACGAACGTTACAAATACAGTAACCTGCTGGGCAACTACAAAACCGGCATAGGCGATAGCGGCGCTTACGATGTACGCTTTACCGACTTAAACAACCGCTGCCAAACCCTGATAGTTGGCGGTGTAGAACTAAAACAAGGGGTAACCACCCAACTGAATGTAACGCTTGATTGCGCTACCACTAACCTCAGCAGCACTATTGAAAACATCAGCCTAATCGCTACCCCCTCTGCCTTCAGCGGTAATACAAGTATTCAACTGCAACAACCGGCAGGCCGGGTCACAACAGTTGTTATATACAATGCCCTGGGCAAGCAGGTAAAACAATACGCGGTAGATACCGAACAGGCCACATTGGTGACTGGTAACGATTGGGCGGCAGGGGTGTATTTCATAACAGCCCAAACCCAAACAGCTAACCATACCATGAAGGTTGTTAAATGGTAAATAACACAGGGTACAATATCCACCCTTGTCGGCCGGTTTTTAACAATGTACAATAATTAATACAACATTGTTAAAAGCCTTGCTTTTCAATATTGGCTATTCTTTTATATTTGCGCCCGCCCTGTTTCAAAGCAGGGCTTGTTTTTCTTATATATCTAAATAAAAAACACAAAATGCAGAACCTTAGAGGAGTTATTAAGTTTTTTACCTGGCTATTAGTAGTGGTTTGCTTTGTCCAGTTATCGTGGACATTCATGGCACGCAGCGTTGAAAGCAAAGCTGATGGCTATGCAGCCGCTTCGGTAAAAATTGCCGAACCGCAAAACCTATCTGCTGCAGAAAAAATCGCCTTCCGCGATTCTGTAGAACAGGTTACCAAAATGTACCGCCGCAATTACCTCGATTCAGTTTCGGGTACACCGGTTGTAGATGTATGGGGCATACGCGATTTTACTACCTACAAGTTCTGCCGCGAACATGCACTTTCACTGGGTCTTGACCTTAAAGGTGGTATGAGCCTGATACTGGAAATTGCTGAGGATGACGTGCTGAGAAGCCTGGCATACAATAGTAAAGATGCCCAGTTTAACCAGGCTATTATCAATACCAAACAAAGGCAAAGAACCGCCCCCGGCGATTTCCTAACCCTTTTCTTGAAAGAATATGAAGCTTTAAATCCCAATGGTAAACTAGCCGGTATCTTCTCTCCTATCGAGGCTTACAAAGGCAAAATAATACCTACCTCATCTAATAGCGAGGTAATAAACATACTACGTGGCGATTTCGACAAAGCGGTTAAAACCACTTTCCAGGTTCTTAAAACCCGTATCGACCAGTTTGGTGTAGCTTCTCCCAACATTTCGTTACAGGAAAACACCGGCCGCATTATACTTGAACTACCAGGTGTAGATGACCCTACCCGTGTACGTAAACTGTTACAGGCTACTGCCCAGTTAGAGTTTTGGGATACCTACGAAGTACAGGAAGTATTTAACTACCTGGATGCTGCCAATACCACCCTGCGCACATCGCTTAACAAAAAAGCTGAAGTAGCTGTAGATACTACAACTACCGCTGCTGCAACCAGCGAGGCTACTACCGATAGCACCACCACTGCAGGAGAAGCTCTGTTTACCAATACAGATAGCACAAGCACCAACAAAACAGATACTACTGCCAAAGCAGATAAAAACGAAAACTCAAACCCACTGTTTGAAGTATTATATCCAAACATCGTGACCGATGGCCAAAGCCAGCGTATTGGCGAAGGCCCAATGGTAGGCCAGGCACTTGGTAAAGATACTGCCCGTGTAAACCGTCTGTTGGCCCGTCCCGAAGTTCGTTCTACACTACCACGCGATTTAGTATTACTGTGGGGTGCACACCCTGCCGGTAAAAACAGCAACGTTTATCAGTTATTTGCTATTAAAAAGAATCCATCTTCTACCGAAGCTCCGCTGACTGGTGCTGCAATCACAAACGCCACCCAAAGCTTCGACCAGAACGGTATTCCGGAGGTTGATATAGCTATGAACGCCCTGGGTGCTGCCAAATGGGAAAGAATGACAGAAGCTGCTGTAAACAGCCAGGTTAACGGCCGCCCTACTAAACGTTGTATAGCTATAGTACTTGATAACCGCGTATTCTCTGCCCCACGTGTACAACAAAAAATTGCAGGTGGCAAATCGCAGATTACCGGTATAGACCAACTTGAAGAAGCAATTGACCTTGCAAACATCCTGAAGAGCGGTAAACTGGAAGCTAAAACCCAGATTATACAAGAGCAGGTTATCGGGCCATCGCTGGGTAAAGAATCTATTAAAGCCGGCTTATTATCTCTGGCATTAGGTTTTGCTATGGTATTCCTGTTTATGGTATTGTACTACAACCGTTCGGGTGTTATTGCCAACATAGCCATGCTGCTTAACTTGTTTATACTGGTTTGTGTATTGATTGGTATGGGTACTTCGTTTACCCTGCCTGCAATGGCCGGCTTACTGCTTACCCTTGCTATGGCTGTAGATGCCAACGTAATTATTAACGAGCGTGTGCGCGAAGAAGTAAAACGTGGCAAAGGTTTACGCCTGGCTGTTGATGAGGGTTATGGCCACTCATACAACGCTATTATAGACGGTAACCTTACCACCATGTTGGTAGGTATTGCCCTGATGGTATTTGGCCTGGGTCCCATACAGGGCTTTGGTGTGGTACTGGTAGCCGGTTTGTTTACATCTATGTTTACAGCCGTATTGGTTTCACGCATATTGTTCGATTCTGCTTTCAACCGCAACATTGCCATTAACTTCGGCAACAATATAACCAACAACCTGTTCAAAAACATCAACTTCGATTTTGTAGGTAAGAAAAAAATCTCTTACGCCATCTCTACTACCATATTTGTAGTATCTATCGTGTCTATGTTTACTCTTAAATTCGACCTGGGTGTTGACTTTAAAGGTGGCCGTAGCTACGTAATACAATTTGACAAAGACATCAATACACAGGAACTGGCATCAGGTCTTGAAAAATCGCTGGGTTCTACTCCGCAGATTAAAACCTACGGCAGCAACAACCAGCTATCGGTTACTACAGCTTATTTAGTAGAAGAAGAAGGTAACGCAGCCGATAGCACTGTTGAGGCTAAAGTTTACGAAGGCGTTAAACCTTTCTTCGAGAAAGCACCTTCATTGGAAGAGTTCCGTTCTAAAAACGTAAAAAGCTCAATTAAAATTGGTGCTGCAGTGGCCGATGATATCCGCGGTAGTGCATTCTGGGCCATTCTATTCAGCTTAAGTGGTGTATTCTTATACATATTCCTGCGCTTTAAACGTTGGGAGTATGCTGCGGGTGCTATAGTAGCCCTTATTCACGACCCTGTACTGGTTCTGGGTGCATTCTCGTTACTGCGCTTTGTACTACCTTTCTCACTGGAGATTGATCAGAACATTGTGGCGGCTATACTTACCCTGATAGGTTACTCAGTTAACGATACCGTGGTGGTATTTGACCGTATCCGCGAGACCGTTGGCTTACACCCAACCCGTTCTATGGATCAAAACGTAAACGAATCTATTAACCAAACCCTAAGCAGAACTATCATGACCGTTATGACCGTGTTGCTGGTAGCGTTAATACTATTCACATTCGGTGGAGCTCCTATCCGTGGTTTCTCTTTTGCGCTTATTATAGGTTTAATGGTAGGTACCTACTCATCAATTTTTGTAGCATCGCCAATAGTAGTTGACCTGATAAACAGAAAGAAAAAATAAACAGCATATCTATTACTACAAAAGGGCACCAGTGGTGCCCTTTTTGTTTTTATAACATTCTACCTGCGTTAATTTTATTAACTAGCAACATATCGCTCTTTCTCAACCCGCGTGTTACCACCGGCAGTTTTAGCCGGTGCATTGTTTAACCATTTAAAACTGGAAGAGTATGATAACAGTAATTATTCCGGCACTTAACGAAGAGGAAAACATCCGATCAGTAGTAAGCTTTGCCATTAACCAGCCAGGTGTTACCGAAGTGCTGGTGATTGACGACAAATCGGTAGATAACACCGTTAAATACGCCCAACAGGCTGGTGCAAAGGTTATAACCAGCACTAAACTAGGCAAAGGAGCATCTATGAAAGAAGGCATCATGTATGCCTCTAATGAAATAATAGCGTTTCTGGATGGCGATATTGACCCCTACCCGCACCAGACAATTAAACGGATGTGCGAGCCTATCATATCGGGTAAAGCAGAGTTTGTAAAATCATCATTCAGCCGCAACGCAGGCCGGGTAACCGAACTGGTTGCAAAGCCATTACTAAGTATCTTTTTTCCGGATTTACTCAGTTTCAGCCAACCACTCAGTGGCATGATTGCCGGAAAAAAATCGCTGTTCACACAACTTGATTTCAGAGATGACTATGGGGTTGATATAGGCATATTAATAGACATGCACCTGATGCACGCCCGTATAAAAGAAGTAGAAATAGGATATATAGAAAACAAGAGCAAACCCTGGCAGGCACTTGGCAAAATGAGCAAAGAGGTGGCACAAACCATCATAGCCAAAGCAGCAGCTTCTAAAAATCCGAATTACAATTTCGAAGAGTTGGGGGTAATGCACGAAATACGTTCGCAGATGGAGCTGGCTGTAGATAACCAGCTAAAAGATTTTAATAAACTGGTGGTATTTGATATGGATAATACCCTGCTAAGGGGCCGGTTTATTGATGTTTGTGCCGATAAATATGGCTTTAAAAAAGAACTGATGAACGTACGGGGAACAGAAACAGACCCGGTTGTAATTACCAAACGCATTGCCGCTTTATTAAAGGGCATAGATATAAGCGAGTTAATTAAAACTGCCGATGAAATAGAAATTGTAGAAGGCACCAAAGATATCATACAACAGTTTATAGAAAAAGGATACATAGTAGGTATCATCTCTGATAGTTACGAGTGTATAACAACGCACATTAAAAATAAACTGGGCATGCATTTTTCGCTTTCAAACGAATTAGAATTTTCTAAAAGCATATGCACCGGCGAGGTAAAAATACCCTCTTTCTTTTTCAGCAATAGCGATAGTGTTTGCCGGCACAACATCTGCAAAACAAACGCCCTTATAACCATGCTACAGAAATATAACATAAAGCGGGAGAACAGCATTACCATAGGCGATAGCTTAAACGACCTTTGCATGATTAAGGAAGCGGGTATGGGTATTGCATTTTGCCCCACCAATGAACTACTTAACCACCACGCCGATGTAGTAATACAGGACAATAATTTCTCGAAATTGCTTACTTTGGTTAACTAATGACCACTACAATAATAATTGCAATATGCCTGCTGTTACTACTGGCATATGTATTTGATATAAGCGCTGCTAAAACCAAAATACCCACGGTAATATTACTGTTGCTGTTAGGCTGGAGCGTAAAGCAGGCCACTGTTTTCTTAAACATACCTATGCCCGATTTTGAGCCCATTCTGCCCGGGCTTGGTACCATAGGCCTGATACTTATTGTACTGGAGGGCTCGCTTGAACTACAACTTAACCGTAGTAAGATACCGGTAATAAAAAAATCATCGCTGGCGGCATTAATTCCGTTGTTGTTGCTGGGGTTTGGCATAGCTGGGGCTTTTAGTTACGCTACCGGTACCGATTTAAAAACGGCGCTGGTTAATGCCGTACCGCTATGTGTTATCAGTAGCTCTATAGCTATACCCAGCAGCAAAAACCTATCGGCCAACGATAGGGAGTTTGTTGTGTACGAAAGCAGCTTGTCAGATATTTTCGGGGTACTGTTGTTTAATTTCGTTGCGTTAAATGAAACTATTACAGCCGAAGCTTATGGCAATTTTGGTCTTGAGCTTTTGGTAATAATTGTATTATCCTTTGTATCGGTTGCTGCCTTGTCATTTTTGCTTAGCCGCATACAAAGCCATGTTACCTACACGCCTATTATACTTCTGGTAATACTTATATATGCTGTATCAAAGGTATTTCACCTACCCGGACTGATATTCATATTGATATTTGGTTTATTTCTGGGCAATCTTGATGAATTGGCCGGCTTTAAGTGGATAGAAAAGCTACGCCCCGAAAAGTTGGGAAAAGAAGTACATAAGTTTAAAGAGATTACCGTTGAAGCAACCTTTCTTGTAAGGGCGCTATTTTTCATCGTGTTCGGATTTTTACTAGAAACAAGTGAGATACTATCTACCGAATCTGTACCCTGGGCTGCCGGTATTGTTACCAGTATAGTAGTTATACGCTATATCGTTTTAAAACTACTTAAACTAAATATAGATCCTTTAATAAGCATTGCCCCCAGAGGCTTGATAACTATCCTGCTGTTTCTATCTATAGCACCAGAGCAGGCCATCCCGGTGGCAACCAAACCCCTGGTAGTACAGGTTATGCTGCTATCGGTACTGGTAATGATGGTGGGCCTGATGGCCGGTAGCAGCGCCCAAAAAAGCACATAGCCTACAGCAACTACAGATAATATCCTGTATAAACTCAGCTTTAAAAAACATTTCCTTGTTTCTACAATACATGCGTTGTAATAAAAAACAACCTGTTATTAGAACTTTGAAGATTACTACAACGTATAGATTAATAAACCAACTATCAGACTTGTCGGATTAAGCCTGAAACTATAGTAAGGCATAACCACAGGAAATTAGAAAACAGAACTATTAAAAACAACATTCAATGGCAGGACAGGAAGCACAAGATTATTACTACCAAAAAGCAAAGAAAGATTTCTTAATAGGCTTTTACGATCAACCATTCCCTAGCCCAATGGTGCTCGAACTGGATGAGTTTGAAAAACTATGTAATAAATCTTACAAGGCAGGCTATAGCGATGCTGCTGAAGAACTAAAAAACAAACACAAAGCTTATTAACCTATACTATATAGCTAACCCACATTTGTAACCTATAAAGTCTCACAACCCTGTGAGACTTTTTTTATGCAATAAACCTACCGGTGCTGCGTTACAATTTTAAACCCGCACACATGCTCCACTGCTACATCACCAAACCACACTGTTATGAAACGGATACGATGGTTAGCGGCTATTATATTGCTTACCGGCCTGCCGGCTTTTGTAATTGCCGGAGTAAAAAACGATTCGCTTAAAGTACCTACCCTTACTTACCCCAAACAGGGTGGCAACTTCTCGTTAGGCTTACGCAATACCTACAGCCTGTTTAGCGAGCATACCAAAAGCTCCTATGGCGCCGGTGTGGGAGGCCATTTCAGGCTACAGGTAATTGACCGGGTAAACACCGAATGGTTTGCTGATGTACTAATCACCAACATTAAAAACAAAGCACACCGCACCGATTATCACATTGGCTGGAGTGTTATGTTCTACCTGATAAACCCCAAAGGGTTTACACGCAAGCTTACGCCCTATCTGGTAGCAGGGCATTGTTTTGACCAGACAGTTATTAAAATAAACAAGCCTTCCGGCGAACGCCGTTCGCGTTTCAGTTCGGCCTTACAAGCTGGCCTGGGTTGCCACTATAATATCACTCCCCGGTTCGATGTATCGTTATGTGCACAGTACATGCTGCATTTGGGTAAAGAGCTACATACCGGCGAAAACGAAGCCGGGGAGATAGAAATAGAAGAGCACAAGAACGCCGGCTGGGAAGGCCACCTATTAATTAGCCTTAGTGTTAACTATAAAATCTGTCAGCTATGGAAACCACGAAAATAAATACAGGTTCTATCTTATCTACACTTTTGCATCGCAATATCTGCCGGCAAAAACTTGCTTTAATATTGGCAATACGCTTATTGCTACTGCTGCTGTCTGCCATACTGTTTACAAAAGTGCAGGCCCAGAAAATATGGGAGCAACGCAAAGGCTGCATACGCGCACAAGGCAACCTCGCCCCGGGATACCTTTTCGCGCAAAAAACAGCTTCGGCATATGTAGCTGGCGATATGGATTTGTTCTTCGATAACAAAGTATCATTCACCGGTTCGGCCTTTTACTCGTTTGCGCTTAACCGTAAAAACGAGCCGGGCCTTAAAGCCAACCACGCCATATTTGCCGGCTTGCATTATCATTTTTTAAAACCAGGTCACTTCGACCCATACATTGGCCTTACACCTGGTATTGGTATAGTACAGGCCAACTATGCCGAAAATGAAACTATTAAACGAAGTAACTTTACTGCGACCCCACTTATATCGGCCGACATTGGTTTCAATTACTACATAGGTTGGATATTCCACTTATTTGTAAAAGTACAGGGCATAACCGGACAAATAACCGGTGGCAACCTACCTGCCCCACAACGACTGGATGAAATAAAGTGCATGGCCGGCCTGGGTTGGAACATACGGGCATGGAAACCCAAAAAGAAAGATAACGACATACCCACCCTTATCAGGTAAAAACAAAGCGGCGTTTAATTATAAATGCTGCTTTGTTTTTAATAAATACCTTTGCTTAAAACAACTACATGAAAAGAATACTTGCCCTTATGGTGCTTACACTTATAGTGTCGGCCGTATACAGCCAGACTACTCTAAGCTTTTGCACGTACGTTGACCAGCAAGGGTATTGTGCGTTTAATAACAACAAGTTTATTACTACTCCCGACAGCACCTGGGGCCGTATTTTTATGCGCGTACAGTCAACCGAAAGCCTGGGGTCTAAACTAACCTATAAGTTATTTACAGTATCGGCAACCGGCGAAACCATGCTTACAACTTTAGACCAGACTATCATGCCGGATTGGTTGATGGCCTGGCAACCATATAATTTTGCTACCAATACAAAATACAGCGTACAGATATTTAACGACCAGAATAAAATGATTTGCGATAAAAAGTTTGAGTTGGTTGCGGGTAGCCGTTAACTATATTACCCGAAACTTCTTACCATCATCCTTACATATTTTTTGTGCCAGCTGCCGGCCACTTACCACAGCTATTGGCAACCCGCCGCTTGGCCTGTTCCAGTGGCTGGCATAATAAAAATTCTTAAGCCCCGGAAAAGTAAACTTAATAGGTACGGCAGCCAGAAAATTTTTGCCGGCCATAAGGCCCTGTGCACTGCCTTTCCAGTTACCGGTGTAACGTAGCAACGTTGCCGGTGTGGCTATATCTATTACCTCAATATGTTCTTTAATACCGCCCAATCGTATATCTAACTGCTCGGTAACTTTAGCTTCAAATTCTGCTTTAAGCCTGCGGTACTCAGCCCGGTTGGTTTTACGGTGGTTAATCCAAAAATCGCGCTGTTTGGTATAAAAGCTTACCACCACCGAGCTTTTGCCTGCCGGTGCCATAGTAGGGTCATAGCTGTAAATATGAACCTCCATACGGGTGTACTCGGTACCATCCGGCGATACAATGGGCACCTCCAAAGGGTAACGCGTTAAGTGCGGCAGGTGCGATAGATCTTTATCTATACCATACGATACCTGCATTACCGAAAAGAAAACCTCGTGGCTTTTACCATCCTTCAGGTCAAGCATAGGTTTATCTACATATTTGCCTTCCAGCAATTCAAATGCAGTCAGGTACCAATCGGCACAGGAAATAATCAAGTCCGATTCATGAATTTTACCATGACGTACTTCAAGCGCCTTTGCTACGCCATTATCGGTTATAATACGGTTAACCGGGGTATGGTAATGTATTTTACCGCCCAAATCCAGGTATCGTTTTTCAAAGTTACGGGCAAACTCAAGCGAGCCTCCCACCGGATAACCTGCACTTTTCTTATCAAAACTGGCCATGGGAAAATAAATAACCAGCAGGTTTACTTCTTCCCCATCGTACAACATTTCAAAACTCTCTTTTAAAAAAGGGTTTTTAAGCCTGGCGGCAAACGTGTAGTTAGTCTGGCCCATCAGGCGCAGGAACCAATAAAGAAACTCTACATACCTGGTCATCTTAATGCCACGGATAATAGATGGTATCAACGGCAGGTCGTCCATTATAGGTGGCATATCAAACTTCTGAATGATACGCATGGGCTTTATAAAGTCGCGGATGGCTGCTTCATCTTCCGGTGCAAGGTCTATCAGGTATTCCTGTAGCTTATCCAGGTTAGTGTAAAAACGAAAAACATTACTACCGTATTTATCGCGGTTGTTTTTAAGTTCTATAAACATGCGTATATCGTGGTTAACCCACTGTAGTTTGCGCATGTCAATCAACTCATTCCATACTTTATAAAACGAGCTTCCTTTATCCGAGCCCAGTATCCAATGGGCACAGCCATCAAAGGTGTAACCCTTGCGGTCCCAACTGGTGCACAGGCCGCCGGGTATATTATGCTTTTCAAATATCTGTGTCTGGTAGCCATTCATTTGCAGGTAACAGCCCAGCGATAAGCCCGATATACCTGCACCAATAATGTTGACTGTTTTCGTCATCTATTACATGGATAAAAAAAAATACGCCGATTAAAAGAGACCTATGTATGTAAACCACCGTTTACATTAAGTACCTCGCCGGTAATGTACGATGCCCCTTTGGATGCCAGAAAGCCTACCGCTTCTGCTACTTCATCGGCTTCGCCAAAGCGTTGTACAGGTATAATAGTGCGGAACTGAGATTCCTGTATCCCTTCTGTCATTTCGGTTTTAATAAAGCCCGGTGCCACACAGTTAACGGTAATACCTTTCCGGCCAATCTCCTGCGCCAGTGCTTTAGACGCTGCTATTACACCACCTTTTGAAGCAGAATAATTGGTTTGTCCCGGCAACCCTTTTATACCCGATAACGATACCACATTTACAATGCGGCCATAGCGGTTAAACATCATACCCGGTATCACCAGTTTAGTGATATAATAAAATGAATCGAGGTTGGTGCGCAACACATCGTGCCAATCATTCTCTGCCATCATCATCAGCAAAAAATCTTTGCGGATACCGGCATTGTTTACCAATACCTCTATGGTTTTATCCTTATTGGTATCTATCCAGCCACCCAACGCAGTTTGTATATCTTCTTTGCTGCTTACATCAAACTTCAGGGCTTCGGCATGGCCACCCTGCTCCTTTATCAGGGCTACTGTTTTATCGGCTTCGGTTTGGTTGCGCTGGTAATTTACCAATACTGCATACCCCATACCTGCCAGTTTTAAACTTACTGCCCTGCCTATACCACGCGAACCACCTGTAACAAGTGCATAGCGCTGTGCCGATTGATTATCACTCATAATGTAAATTTACCGGTATCAGATAATAGCCGGGTTGTTTGCTTTTAAATATGCCTTAATACTGCGCAGTTTCTGGTAGCTGGCCACATCAGTTTCTATTTTAGCCGATACATTACGTATACCTTTATAGAACTCCTGAATTTTTGGAGACAGTTTATCGCCTTTCTGCAAGCAGTCTATTGCCTCTACAATGGCCAGTGTGTGTACCGATAATACCTCGAAGGTATTTTCTACCACACGGCCGGCCATAAGGGCAGCATTGCTGCCCATACTTACTATGTCCTGGTTATCGTTATTGCTGGGTATGCTGTGTACATATACAGGGTTAGATAGTGTTTGGTTCTCTGCCACGGTAGAGGTAGCTGTATATTGTATACCCTGTATACCAAAGTTAAGGCCTATAATACCTGTATTAATAAACGGAGGTAGTTTGCCGTTCAGTTTATCGTTAAGCAGGTAGTTAAGCTGCCTGTCGGCCAGCATAGATAACTTGGTGATAGCAATTTTAAGTTTATCCATCTCCAGCGATACATAGTCGCCATGAAAATTCCCGCCATGAAAAACATCCTTCGCTTTATCATCTATCACCGGGTTATCGCTCACCGAGTTTAACTCATCTACAATTACGTTCTCAGCGTAAACTATAGTATCGTACACCGGGCCCAGTATCTGCGGCATGCAGCGTAGCGAGTAATACTCCTGAACTTTCTCTTTAAAATGTGTTTCGGTAGTATCGGTATACAAATGCTCGTGGCGGTTGCGCATCAGTGCACTTCCTTTAATAACGGCACGTAATGCCTCGGCCACTTTATTCTGCCCGCTGTGCAGCTTTACAGCATTAAGTGGCGCCGATATGTGATCGTCGAAAGCTTCGAAAATCTCGTTAATAGTGATGGATAATAACGAAGACCAGTTGAGCAGGCGTTTTGCCTCTATCAGGTTTACCAGGCCTATACCGGTCATGCACGATGTGCCGTTCATCAGGCCCAGGCCCTCGCGCAGCCTAATGGCAAACGGGGTTAGGTTATTAGCTTCCATTGCCTCGGTTGCGTTGGCAATTTTACCGTTCCAGTGCACTTCGCCCTCGCCTATAATAGCCAGCCCCATATGGGCTAATTGTACTAAATCGCCACTGGCACCTACTCCACCGTGTTCATATATCACCGGTATCAGGTTCAGGTTTATCATCTCCTGTATCAGAACTATCAAATCGGGGTGTACACCGCTTTTGCATTGTACAAAAGTGTTCAGCCTGTCCAGCAACATTGCCTTGGCATAAATAACATCTATAGGCTTTCCTGAACCCGAAGCATGGCTGCGTATAAGGTTATACTGTAGCGTTAAACGCTCAGAGTATGCAATACGGTGCTGTGCCATAGGGCCAAAACCGGTATTGATACCATAGATTACTTTATCTTTTGCAAAATCGCGTAGAAAATTAAAATTATCGCCGGCACGTTTAATTGTATCTGCCGTTACCTCTATCCGCTCGTTGTGGTACAGAATTTTTTCTACATCCTGTAATGTCAATCGTTTTTCACCAACCGCAATCATCCTATAATATAATTGTTACAATATTTAATTTGTTATCAGGGGGTTAAAACTACCTTTTTTGCAGTAATATCAAAAAATTAATCATTTTGCAGGTATCTTAATTGCACTCATAACCGTACAAAACCCAAACCCCGGGAATGAAAGAAAACAGTCTCTTCAGAACCATACGAGAATACGAGAACATGCATATTCTGCTCTGGCTGGTAAAAGATACCTGCTGGGTAGCAGCTGCTGCATACCCCTGGCTACGCATACCGGGCATGATAATGATTGTACCTACCCTTTTAGTAGCCATTTTTATTACCTGGAAATCGCGCCATGATCAGGCTGATTTGTTTCATAACACAGCTGTGTGTATGTGGATTAGCGCCAACGCAACCTGGATGACTGGTGAGTTTTTTTACGATGATGGTACCCGCCCAATAGCTTTGGTTTTTTTTATAGCCGGGCTAATTGTAGTTACTATCTACTATACCGTTCACTTCCCTAAGCGCTATAAGCAGCTTAATAACGCTGAAAGCAACAACGAAAACAATACCAGCAATTAATTACAAAGTACGCCGCTATGGTTTTTAAAGCGTAAAGCACGCGATATGTCGCTACATGCAAGCGAGTCAAGCGCTATGGGTGTAAACAAAACACTATCTACCTGCTTAAAGTACCGGCTCGATAAAATACCTATACCACCCTCTATATTAGTGTATGGTGCCAGTGCTTCGTTAGATGATAACCCGCCCTGCGCCCTGGCCGAACGTATGTAATTGGTTAAATCTGTGCCGCCGGCAGCTACTTTAAACTGCATACCCTTGTAGATATTAAACTCGCGGTAAACGTCGGTAGTAGCGGTAAGCTTTTTCGATAATTGGGTGAGGAAATTATCAGAGGTTATCTCAATTGGCGGATTAATCGACAAGCCATTGTACTCGTACTCCAGCGAACGTACAAATGTTATCTCAACAAAAGTATCCAGCAAAAGGGCATTATCCGATGTGCGGTACTCTTTATAAGGAAAACGTACCGTAAGGTCATAAATACCGGCATTCTGCGCGGTTGTCCATAATACTTTTATAGAAGTATTTTTCTGGTTAGACAGGTTGAGCTTTTGGTTGTAAATAGGGGTAGAAATAGCGAAGTCTCTAACCAGGTTTACACTTTGGCTACCATTAACTTTGGTTCTGAATTTATAGCCGTTGGTGTTATTGGTCACTTCCAGCAAATAGCTGCGATCTGGGTTCAGTTGCTTGTTTGTAGTATACAGCCAGTTGGGTGTATTGGCAAACAGTCCACTATCCTTTTCAAATCCAGCAATAGTATTTCCATCAACACGTTGCAATTCAAACGAATCGATACGGTTACCATTCTGTGTATTTAATACTATCATCTTTACAGTTAACACATCCGGATAGTAAATAGAGTCTGGCACGCCACTGGCCACCCTGGCATCGCCATCTATCAGGTATCCCTTCTGTATCCTGATGTAATGCTTTCCATCCTGCTGGTTTAGCAAGCCATATACCACAGGTACCTCCTTATAGTCTGCTGTTATATCAAAATCCTGTTTGCAGCCCGAAAACATTAAAATAAAGGCAAGCGCCGCTATTGCTATATTATTTTTCATAGAGGGCTCAAATGTATCAGAAATATCAATACCCAAAAGGGTATTCACACCATCATACAGGGGGCTTTGGGGGTTAAAAGTCTGTTAATTTACTGCCTGCCATTGCGGGCCCGGTTTGTAAAGTACCCTGCCTGTGCCTAAAACAGCAAGGCCACCCCTAAGGGTGGCCTTGCTGCATAATCTTTATGTGTAGTTTACTCTATGTGCACGTTACCTTTCACATTGTTAGAAAACGTATTTCCCGATATGATATCTGAGTTGTACTCCGAACCATGATTCTGGATATAGATACCTATGGCAGCGCTGTTAATAATAGTGCTGTTGCGTATTACTATGTTGGTAGAACCATCAGCACCGTTCATTACAGTAATCATACCATCGGCATGGTTGCCATCCGGGGCACCACCACCGCTTATTGTGCAATATTCAATTTTGTTATTGTCAGAGTTTGATGAAAGAAACTCAATATTGTTCCATATACCATTGCCATTGTAGATAGCAGCAATGTTTATTGGGTTGGCAGCTGTACCTACTGCGTTAAACGAACCTGCACCATTTTCACCATCTATTACCACTTTGGCGCTGTTATCCATATAAACACGGCTACCGGCGGCTATAGTAAACTTGTTTTGGGCAACTATGGTACCGCTTAGTAAAAACGATTCGCTTAGCTTTTTCAGCAAAATATCGCTGTTAACCGGTGCCGAAGCAGATACTTTAATAAACTCTTTACCATTGTTTACATACTGGTTACCATCGGTAATCATATCGGCATCCGCAATGCTTAAACTAACCGGAAAAGCAGAGTTAGTGTGAATTTTATTGCCGGTAAAACCATGTAGCTTCGAACCTTCAGCTACTACTACTCCGTCGGTAGCACTGGTAGTAATTTCGCTGTTGCTTATTTCTACCTCAGCTGTGTTACCCTTCTCACCCACCGCAATATTTTTAGTACCATGCTCAATTTTACTGTAAGAAATAACGTTGCGGGCACTGTTACTAAGCACAGTTATACCGTTCCATGAACCGCGTCTGCCTGCTTCCGAAGTAAAAAGAATAAGGTTACCGTTAGCACCAATTGCTGTAAGCGAGCCCTGCTCATTTACAGTAATGCCGGCATTGTTTTTAAACATTAAGGTTACACCCGGCTTTATAAGCAAATTAGCATTCACCTGTAGGTTAGAACTGATTATGTAATCTACCCCGTTTACACGGTCCTCCAGTACCATATCGGTATTCACGCTGGTTATATCTAAATTCTGTGCCTGCGAGCTTTCGTGGCGGTATTGCATAATGTTGTTGGGAGCCATGTCCTCATTTTTGCTGCAAGAGCTAAATAACATAAGGCCGGCGGCCACAACTGCAAGTTTAGAGAAGATAGAATTTGACTTCATAATAGCAAGGTTTTAATTCTTACACCCTCTATTACGCCGCACTTCTCTTTATGTTTCTAAAAACAAAACAGGCCTTGTACAAAATACAAGGCCTGTATATGGCACAGCTTGTTAAACAGTATAATTTAACAAAGCCTGAAATGTTTATAGCTATTCGCTTATTGTAAAACGGCGGGTAGCAGTGCTGCCACCTTTATTCAGCATTAAAAAATACACTCCTGCCGGCAGGTTGTTTCTTTCAATGCTAACTGTATTCTGGCCTGTTACAGCCTCTACCTCTTTAACCATTACTTCTTTTCCGGTTATATCGGTAACACGCACATTATATATGGCATTGCTTTCTGCTACAAAATTAACCGTAGCCTGGTTTACAACCGGATTAGGTACAATGTTAAACGAGGTTACACCTGCCTCTACATCGCTTATACCCACAGGGCAGCTTACGCTGGCTGTAAGGTTATTGGCTGCAGATGAGGTATCTACACTTACACAGCTTCCGTTAGCGGTTTTAACGCGTAGGAAAAGACGGATACCGGTTTGATCTACCAGAGAAGCCGGAATGGTTAAACCAGAAGCCTGGCCGTTGATCCATGCTTTTAACGAAAGGGCCATTTTATACTGTCCATCAGCATCAGTAGTAGTACCGCTTATATTCAAACAACCATCTTCGTTGGCGGCATAGCGTTTGGTAGTTTTGTTTACCGCCCAGCATAAACCGCATGGCAGGTTTTCTATACTAACAAACTCAATGCTATCTACGTTCTGCTCGCCCTGAAAAGAGAAGTTAGAGAACATGGTAAACTGAATTGCATGATTGTAGGTAGTACCCTGAACTGCGCACGGAACAGTCGATGGGGCATCAAAACCACCGGTTTGCGGGCCACCGGTTGGTGTACAAATACCCGAACCATCCGGAGCTGCACAGTGCTGTGCACTTACGTTAAAAGCCAAAGCTGAAATTGATAGGAAAGTAAAAATTAATTTTTTCATGTTTTGTTTTTTTAGTTACACAATAGCGAATCTTTCGCCGGTGTAAAACAAAAAAAGTCCTACCGAATCCGGTAGGACTTTCCTTATAAGTTTTCAACAGCTATTATTCAGAAATTACTACACGTTTAGTAGCAACGCTCTTACCATCGCTGATAGAATAGAAATAAACACCTGTAGGTAGTTCATTTCTGTCGATAGTAGTAGTGTTCAGGCCAGTTGTAACCTGTATGTTTCTTCTTACAACTTCGCTACCAATCATGTTGGTCAGCCTTTCAGTCATAACACCAGCTTTATCAGCATAGAAAGATACAACAGCTTTGTTATTGAATGGATTTGGAACTACATTCAGGGTGTTGATGTTAGATTGTACATCTTTAATACCTACTGAGCAGTTAGCGCTACCACCGTAAGCTATGAATGGGTTAGCTGAAGTTTGGGTAGAGTCGATTGCGGTCTCAGCATCTGCAGTGTTTTTAACACGTACATAGTATTTCAGGTTAGCAGCATCTGCATCTGTTTGGATAGGCACACCCACGTTAGCTGTAACTATAATTTTAAGTTTGTGCTGGCCGGGAGCAGAACAGGTTGTACCGTTAACTTTGATACAGCCGTCTTCCTGGTTAGACCATGTATTGTTGGTTTTGTTGGTTGCCCAGCAAAGACCTGATGGCAGGTTGCCTATTGAGTCAAGACGCAGCCACTGTACAGTCAATAACTGACCACCAAATGTAAGGGTATCGAAGTTTTTGAACTGGATTACTGTAGTCGAAACCTCACCATTGTTAACTGGTGGAAGACTATCATATGAAGCCGGGCTAAGACCTGGCTTGGTAAGCAGACCTGATGGAGTGCACTGGTTTGCACCAGATGGGTTACCAATATTTCCGCAGTATTGTGCATATGCACCTACCGACAAAAGGCAGAAAGAAAACAGAGTAAAAATTACTTTTTTCATGTGCGTTGTTCGTTTTATTTAATGTAATGATACAAATATAATTAAACAAAGTAGTTCCCCTTAAAACTTATTCACAAAATTTTAAGGGGAACTGGCTTATTTACTGAACTATAATACGGCTATTGCTACGGCCGCGTGGCGTTTCTATGGTTAACACATAAACCCCTTTGCTTAAGTTAGTTACGTCTAATTCTTCGTTAAACTGACCGCTAAAGTTGTTTATAGTACGGTCAGAAACTATCTGGCCGATAGAAGATGCTAAAACTAAACGGATGTTCTGGGTCTCATCTGTATTAAACGATACACGGAATTTACCGTTGTTAGGGTTAGGAAACACGTTAACATCGTAAACCGGGTTTACATCCATATCTGTAACACCCGAAACAGTAATGGTATCTGCTAAGGTTGAAGTACGGCAGAATGGATAAGCAATGTTGTATACCTCTGCACGGTATTCACCATCACCCAGGAAAGTAAGGAATTTACCGTTCTGACCAACTACAAGGTTACCGTTATAGTACCAATCTACTGCAAAACCGCTCGAAGGGAATGGAGAAACAAACGTGCTGGTGCCGTTAAACAACAGGTTAACCGAAGCCGGTGCAGCCTGACCAACCGATAAAGTTACAGGGGCCGACCATTCTGAACAGCCGGTAACGGTATTGGTAATTTTAACTTTGTATTCACCCTTTGCCCAAGCCTGTATGGCAGAATCTGTTGTTTGAAGTTCAGTTGTATCATTCAAAAACCAGTTAAATGCATAACCCGGTAAAGCTGCTGAAAGTGAAATGGTAGCTGTGTCGCCATTGCAGATACTATCAGCCGACATTACCAGTTCAGGAATTGGTGGGTGAGGGAATACAATAACATCAACAGACTCGGTAAGGCTTGAAACAGCAACTGTATCAAAGTTAACCCATATTCTTGAGTTGTTAACAGTGCTCGATACCTGGTTAGGTACTGATGGGAAAATGGTGTGAGTACCACAGTTATCGTCTTGTGAACCAAATGGTGGCCCCTGGTCTTCATCCCATGCTATTATAGATAGTGGGCTTGCACAGGCATTGTCAGGTATAACAAGGTTTAGGCCTGTAATAGAAACCTGGTCCTGATCATCGGCACCGGTACCACGGCCATTGTAACCTATTGAGGGTATAGTAATGTATGGATCCGGGTTGAAAAGAGTAGTAGTTTCTTCAATATCGCCAGAGTAACCGCCTGTAAGCTCTACTGTAAACTGAGTAATACGGTACGTATAATAAGTGGTAGTTAACGATAGGGTGAATGTATCTGGCACATTGTAGTTTATAACACCGGGGGTTTTAACAGCCGATGTGCCGCCGTTGCCAAAATCCCATGCATAAGAAATAAGGTTAGGACAATACTGATTGGTAAGTGTAGCATTCAGGTTAACAGCTACCGAATCGCAGGCCTTTAACTGGCAAGCGCCACTACCCAGCGAGAAAGATTGAGGGCACTCCGAAGTGCTTGGAAATATCTCGATAGTATCGCGGTAGGTTTGAGCTTGGTTGTTGGCATCAACATTACCTATTGGTGTGCCTACTGCCGTAACATCGGCCAGCAGGTTTACTACTATATAGTAAACACCGGGGGCTACAGGAGTACCGCAAAAACGTACACAACCGGTGCTATCACCATTTTGCACATCATATAAACCATTAGGGTGGTTAGGGCTGGCGCTCATACCAGTAGGCAGGCCTGTAATACCACCTATGCGTATGCGGCGCAACTCTACATAGCTACAGCCCGAACATTGGGCCAGCGTGGTAGGGTCTGTAAGCCGTTTCGGCATATAAAACGAAATAACTTCATCGTAAGGCTGGCCAGCCGTATCATCTGGCAAATAATTACACAAACCGCCCGTGGGTTTTTGTGCGGCACAGTCAACCGGTGTACACATGGCGCATTGAGCGTTAACACGGCCAATGGTACATACCGCTAAAGTGAAACAAACAAGTAATAACTTTTTCATATCAGGATTTGGTTAATAAAGGTAACAAATATATAGAAGTAAATAAGAAACAACGGGTTGTATGTTCTATTTTCAATAAGATGATTTTAACAATAAACAGTTTGCCGGCACTTACCAACATTTAACCTCACCTTATCTCCTGCTTAACATCAACCTATTGGGTCGGTGGTTATTTTGTATAGATTTGTCCCCCTTAATTATTTTGAACTCAACCCTGTTAAATGAACAGAAGATATACCTGGATACTGGCACTCCTGCTACCCTTTGCATCAAAGGCACAATCGTCCGTAGATACATTAAAGATAAATGTTGCCGGAGGCGATACAGTGCTGCAGGAGTTCGATCAGGATATACCCACAGTATCCATAGATGAAAGCGATGGTAAAGAAAGCGGAGGCGACAACGTATCAAGCTCGCTTAACGCATCGCGCGATGCATTTTACAATACCGCCTCGTTTGTGTTTGGCATTTCACGTTTCCGCATTCGTGGTTATGAAATGGAAAACTACACAACCTACCTGAACGGCCTACCGGTTAACGACCTGGAAGATGGAAACACCGTTTGGGCCCAATGGGGTGGGTTGAACAACATGTTCTATAACCGCGAAAACAGCCTGGGCCTGCAGGCCAATACATTTACTTATGGTGGTGTTGGTGGTGCATTCAGTTTCGATGTACGGGCCAGCAAACAACGTAAACAGTTCCAGGTATCGTACGCCGCTACCAACCGCAATTACCGTAACCGTATACTGGCCAGCTACAGCACTGGTATATTAAAAGGTGGCTGGGCCGTTGCAGCTGCCGTTAGCCGCCGTTGGGCCAATGAAGGTTACGTACAGGGTACTTTTTACGATGGCTATTCTTACTTCCTATCGGTAGAAAAACTGTTTGGCAACAACCACTCGCTTAGCTTTACAACTTTTGGTGCCCCTACCCGCAGCGGTAGCTCTACGGCTACTACTGCCGAAATGTACGAATTGGCCCAAAACCATTACTACAACCCCAACTGGGGATGGCAGGATGGCAAAAAACGCAATGGTGCGGTTAACAACACCCACCAGCCCATGATGATATTATCGCACAACTGGAAAATAAATAACCACGAAAGCCTTATTACAGCAGCCGGTTTCAGCTTTGGTAAACGTGGCCGTACATTTATTGAGCAATACAACTCTGCACCCGTTAGGCCAGACTACTACCGCTACCTGCCAAGCTATCAGGAAGACTCTACACAAAGAGCACTGGTTACTTACGAGTTTATGACTAACGAAGAAGTACGACAACTGGATTGGAATGGCTTTTACGAGGCTAACTACACCAATGTAGAAACCGTACTGGATGGCGACAGTAATGCTGTAACCGGCAGAAGGGCCCGCTACATGGTG
Organism: uncultured Chitinophaga sp.; assembly: GCA_964423405.1. GTDB lineage: Bacteria > Bacteroidota > Bacteroidia > Chitinophagales > LD1 > Bog-950. The sequence continues at coordinate 25,709 of CAYREY010000049.1, forward strand.
GCTAACCAAATTGAAGATGTACGTAAGTTTAACCTGGCATCTACCTACAACAATGCCATAAACGACCATATAGACATTACAGCAGGCCTTACTTACCAATTCGAGCGCACTCAATATTATAAAGTAGTTGACGATTTGTTAGGCGCAGATTTTTCGGTTGACGTAAACCTGTTTGCTCAGCGCGATTTTCCGGACAGCATGAACATGGCGCAAAACGACCTGAACAATCCTAACCGTATTTTACATGTTGGCGATAAATTTGGCTACAACTACTACATTACTACCCACAAGGCTACTGCCTGGGCACAATCGGTATTCCGTTACAACCATATCGATTTCTTTATAGCCGGCCAGTTTTCACTTAACTCGTTCTCTCGTAATGGCTTAACCCGTTATGGTTTACAACCAACCAATAGCTACGGAAAATCGGCCACCAAAATACTGCCGAACGGTGGCGTAAAAGCCGGTATTACTTACAAAATAGATGGCAAAAACTACATCTTCCTGAATGGAGCCTTCGAAAACCGCGCACCGTTTCCCGATGATGCTTTCATCTCTCCACGTACGCAAAACACTATTGCCGATAATGTAAAAGGCGAACGTATATACAGCGCCGAGTTGGGCTACAACTACCGCTCTGCCAACGTAAAATTCAAGGCAGATCTGTTCTTCACGCAGTTTGACAACCAGACCCGCACCTACCGCTTCTTTCAGGACGACCTTCGCAGCTTTATCAACTATACCCTTACCGGTATGAGCACCCGCCACTGGGGGGCCGAGGTAGGGCTTGAAGCAAAAATATGGAGAGGGTTTAGTGCAACAGTAGTAGGTTCAATAGGCCGGTACCAGTACACCAACCGCCCCGATGCTGTGATTACCTACGATAACGACCCATCGTATAAAGTTACTGAAACCGTATACCAGAAAAACTTTAACGTAGGTGGTACACCGCAACTGGCAGGCTCATTAGGTATCAACTACCGCTCACCACAGTTTTGGTTTGCCAGTGTAAACTTCAACTACTTCGACTGGATGTGGCTGGCACACAACCCTGCCCGCCGTACCGAGTCGGCTGTTGACCTGGTTGACCCGGACTCTAAAGCATTCCGCAACATAGTAGATCAGGAAAGATTAAAAGGCCAGTTTACCATGGACCTTTCAGTTGGCTACTCATGGCTGCTTAACAACCAGTTCCGAAACCTTAAAAAGCGTTTCTTCCTGGTGTTTAATGCCAGCGTTACCAACGTAACCAACAACAAAAATCTGGTTACCGGTGGCTACGAACAATTACGCTACGATTACTTTCAGAAAAACCCGGATAAATTCCCATCACGTTACTTTTATGCCTACGGCACTACCTATTTTGTAAGCGTAGCATTCAGAATGCAGTAAACAAACCCAAATAAAAAAAATCAACCCAAAACAATAACCAGTCAATAAAGCAATATGAATAAACTAATCACCGGAATAATTGCGCTGTTAATGATAACAGGCCTTTCATCGTGTGTAAAAGACAATTTTGACGAACCACCTGTAGGCGGCAAAGACCCTGATATAGCAGTTAACTTTTTTATAGATGCCCTAAAGGCACGCTATACAGGAACCACTCCGTATTACATTAACGAAGACCTGGTAATATCTGCCATAGTAACTGCCGACGATAAAAGCGGCAACTTCTACAAACAGATAATAATACAGGATACTACCGGTGGTATTGCCTTATTACTGGAGGGTTCTAATATTTATAACGACTACCCAATTGGCCGTCGTATTTTCATTAAACTAAAAGGCCTTTACCTTACGCAGTACCGCGGTGTGTATCAAATTGCAGCCGCTATACTTCCCGATGGCTCTACCAACGGTATACCAACTGCGCTGTACGATAAGTTTATTCTTAAGGGTTCTTACTTCCACTATGTAGCGCCAAAGGTGCTTACCATTAGCCAGCTTAGCCCTACCTACCAGAATATGCTGATTGAGCTTCAGGGCGTAGAATTTGAAACAGCCGATGCCGGCAAACCATTTGCCGATGGGTATGCTAAAAGTTCATTATCGCGCACGGTAAAAAATTGCACCGGCACTACCATAGAAACCTATAACAGCGGTTATGCGCTATGGGCTAACAGCCTTACACCTACCGGCCGCGGTAGCCTGGTTGCTATTTACAGCCAATACAATACTACCGGACAGTTGCTAATACGCGACCCTGCCACCGACCTGCAAATGGACAGCACCCGTTGCGGTGGTGGCCCTATAGGTGGAGGTAACGGTATTATGCGTATTCGTAACCTGTATGGTGGCAGCGATGCAACTATCCCATCTTCCGAAACAATAAAAGGTATCGTTATTTCGGATAATACGGGTGCTAACTTCGACCCTAAAAACCTGGCTATACAGGATACTACCGGCGGTATTGTAGTACGCTTTACAGCTAACCACAGCTTTGCTGTAGGCGACGAGGTGACGGTAAACATCTCTGGCCTTACGCTAACATCATACAACGGCTTACTTGAAATAATAAATGTGCCTGCGGCTAACGCCAGCAAAACAGGCACCGGCAGCATTACACCCCGAGTAGCCACCACACAGGAAATACAGGCCAACGGCGATGCATGGGAGTCTACTCTTATAACCGTAGAAAATGCGACCATTGGCGGTAGCGGCTCTACCTACAACGGCACCAAAACACTTACTGATATTACCGGAACATTGAACCACTACACCCGCTCAGGCGCTACCTTCTCAGGCGATGCACTACCATCGGGCAGCAAATCATTTACCGGTGTACTGGGCGATTTTAACGGCCTGCAGCTTTCTATCCGTACACTTAGCGATGTGCAATAACTCTTAACATATACATACCAGCTATAAACAGAAACGCCGCCCAATTGGGCGGCGTTTCTGTTTTAGGGCGTTAAGCGCTACTATTAGAAGTACTTAATTACAGTTTCTCCGGTAGCTGTACCCGAAGAGTAATCCCACTCCAGCTTATAGCCATATGCCCCACAACCCGATGAAACAGTGTTGCCGTTCTGATCAACACCGGCAGTTGCGGTTACTGTAAAGTTATCGGTGCGGCTGGTGTACTTACCTTGTGTTGGTCTCCACCATCCACAGGTAGTACCCGATTTCCATGGCGTAATCATTTCGGTAGTAAAGGCTGTACCAAAGCGGGTAGTACCCCACGAATCGATAGTACGACCATCAATGGTAGTATCGCCATTAACCGTTACAGAGAAATTGCTGTAGTTGGTAACCGACCAATCGGTTAAGCGCGCACAGTTCCACGAATCGGTTGAGCCGTTTTCAAATGTTACAGTAACATCATAGCTGCGCTCTTTAATACGGGTAGATGCACTACCATTAAAGTAGTAACCAATCCAATCTATCTGCTGAAGGCAGGTTAGGTATTTAATACCATTAAACGTTACATAATGGTTATTCAGTTCAACAAAAGTCACCTTATAATCGGTATGTGTAACCCGCAGTTTAGAGTTCAGGTCGCCCCAGTGTGCACCGGCTACCAGCTCTATTTTTACGGTACCGCTACGTTTACGGGCCGGGCTGCCACAGGCAGTAGTACCATCAAACGTAATTAAAACAGTAGGGTATTGGCCTCCCTGTGTAGTATCTACGGTAGCGCCGCAAATATTAAAAGCAGTTGTTTCATCTGTTTTACCCGAAAAAGCCGATACCTGGCGCAACACGTTGTTTATATCGGTGTTCAGGTTATCCGATTCGCTTTTCGTATTATTTACATCCTCGTTGTGCTGACGGGCATTAGGGTCGGCTGTAGGATTGGTTTTTAGTTTACTGCAAGCTGTAAAAATGGTTACGCTAACCAATAACAGCGCAAATAGCCTTCGGTTACTGTTCATAATGGATTTTTTGTGTTTGGTAAAAAGTGGTATTACTTGGTGAAATAGCTCAAAAAAATGAAGCCGGCAAAATGAAGTACATCACCTTGTTAAAACCTTAACGGCGGTACTACATCCTTTAGTATACCAATGTTTGTAAAAAAACATTAACGGCGTTCAGCACTAAACAAACCCGCTGACTATCAGTAGTTGTTTAAAGCATTGGTGTATCTATAAAAATACGCACATTACCTTTCTCATCCTTGCTGTGTTCTTTCATAGCTTCATATATCTCAGGCCTATCGTATATCACAAAATATACAAACGGATCGTACACAATACTCTTCTTCACATCAAAGTGCGGGTCACCATCATGGGCGTTTAACACCGATACCTGTGTACCATGCTCCTTACGGAACTTGTAGCTGGCACCTTTAAACATGGTACGTACAAGCGATGATTCACCAACCAGTAATGTTGGATAAAGAATGCGGTCGGTAATTTTCATGGCATCTATAGCGCGGAACAGGCCTTTGGGGTTTTGCAGTTTCAGGTGCATATAATCGCCCCAGTTAATAAAAAATCCTGCAGCCCCCATGCCACCTTTATCATTTCTCAACATATATATCCGGCTGCTTGGCGATGACGATAAAATACGCCTTACCATACTGCGGAAGTTATCCTCAGTATGCATTTGGTTAAACACATACTTACCCCGGGTATGCTGTATGTGCTTGTAGTATTCTCTCAGCATTTCATCATCATCCGAAATATCAACCAGCTTTTGTGCTGCACTACTGCTACCGGTAACCAGATTTATGTGCGTGTTGTTGCGCATCGGAAAAGTTTCGAAAAACTTACCCGTGCGGGTGCTGTTCATTTTAAGTGCATCGTTAATTGCCTGGTTCTCGCGGCCCATGCTGGCATACACAAAATGCATATCGTTCAGGGTAACCATATCCAGCAGTATACTAAACATGGTAGTAAAAATACGCTTGCGGCGGTATATCGGCTTGCCCTCTACTGTTTGCTCGCTCATGCGTAGCACATTGTAGTAGTAGCCTTTATGTAACTCACCATCCGGCGATTTAAAATCAATATGATTGCAGTGTATGTAGCATATCATATTATAGTCGCGGTTCTTCTGTCCCTCCTCGCCACGTGGATGTAAAATCACTACCACAGTGGCATCGTCAAAAAACGAGTTAACCGATTCGGGGAACTTATGAAAATAGCTTTGAAAGGTAAGTTTACCCTCCCCTTTCTCGTTTACGTGTTTCTCGGGCACACTTACAATTTCGCGACACTCACTGTAAAAGTAGGCAGCATCGTTACGCAAATTAAAGTTGCTCAGCACAGTAGATATTTCCTCCATCATTTTAATGGGGAATACCAGCATTACCAATTCTCCTTCAAATGCATCATCGCATTCTACTTCGCGGGTTATATACTGTAGCTGGGTTGGGTTAACAGGGTCTTTACCCTGTATGTAGTGGTATAAGCGTTTTTTGCTCATGGTAGTTTGGTGGTATATGGTTAACTGAATATACGGCTCTTAATGCATTGGCTGTATATCGCGGTTCAACAAATCAAGCTGTTTTCCTACTTTAACAAATTTGTCAATTATAAAGTCAAGGTGTTCGTCTTCATGCGTAGCCATGTAGCTGGTACGCAACATCTGCATACCCGGCGGGGTAGCCGGCGATATAAAGGCATTTACAAATACCCCCTCATCGTACAACATTTTCCAAATGGTAAATGTCTTTTCATCATCACCTATTATAACAGGTACTATGGCGGCCTCCCCATCTATTACATGGTAGCCAGCATCACGCAATCCCTTGCGTATCTTATCGGCATTACGGCGTACCCGTAAAGCCAGTTCGGGTTGTTCTATTAATATATCTAACGCAGCACTGGCGGCAGCCACACTGGCAGGGGTAGGGCTGGCCGAAAATATCAGTGCCGGCGATTTATGCTTCAGGTAGTTTATCACTCGCTCATCGCCCACTACAAAGCCGCCTATAGAGGCCAGCGTTTTACTAAAGGTACACACAATCAGGTCCACATCATTTTCTACACCAAAATGGTGCACCGTGCCTTTCCCATCTGGCCCCAATACACCAAAACCATGGGCATCATCTACCAGGGTTTGTGCGCCATATTTCTTAGCCAGTTCAACCACACCTTTCATATCTACCACCAGGCCGTGGGCGCTGAACACACCATCGGTTACAATCAGTTTGTTGGCCCCTTCCGGTATCTTTTGCAACCTGTTCTCCAGGTCGGCCATATCGTTATGCTTATAGCGGATAACGTTGGCATTAAGGGCTGTGCTCATCAGGTTACCAGCCACAATACTGGCATGGTTATCCTTGTCGCTAAGTATATAGTCGCCTTTGCTTACAAGCGGAAATATCACCCCCTGCCCGGCCTGATAGCCGGTACTAAAAAGCAGGGCCGCTTCTTTACCCATAAACCTGGCAATCTTATGTTCCAGTTCTATGTGCAGGTCAATAGTACCTGTCAAAAACCTGGAGCCGGAGCAACTGCTGCCGTACTTATCAAGCGCCGCAATGGCCGCTTCTTTTACACGCGGGTGCGAGGTTAAGCCCAGGTAGTTGTTACTACCGGCCATTACCACCTTACGCCCTTCCATTCTTACCACGGGGCCTTCGCTTTCCTGTATAGGTCGGAAATAAGGGTATATCCCTTTTTCCTTTGTTTCGTCGGCCGCGTTATAGTCAAAACATTTATCGAATAAAGCCATAGCGGGTTTATTTCGTGAACGATATGGTGCGGCTTTACTTACCACAACCATTGCAAAGATGGTATTATTTGAGAAAAATTCGCTAGACGATAACCGGCAGTCTGTTGAAAAGTGAAAATTACTAAGCCCGCAACCTGTATTTGCTATATATACCGCCTGTTGTTATTTTAGCCAAATGGCGACCACAAAAACCAAAACCTGGCGGCAAAAGCTTGAAAAAGAAACACCGGGATACCCCAAAACGGTAGAAATACCCCTCCGCATGGCCCGCACGTTGGGTTTAGGGGATATGGTGATACTTACCCCAAAAATTGTGGATACTTATATTAAAAGCATACCCAACGGTAGTCTGGCTACTATTAATAGTATACGGGCGCACTTTGCCCGGCAATACCACACCACAACCACCTGCCCAATTACTACAGGCATATTTACCTGGATAAGCGCCGGCGCTGCCGAAGAGGAACGCGCAGCCGGCCAAAAGAACATTACCCCCTACTGGCGGGTACTTAAAGAAGGTGGCAAGCTGAACCCCAAATATCCCGGTGGGGTTAAACAACAGGCCGCCAATCTGCAAAAAGAAGGTTTTGAAATACTAAAAGGCAAAACCGAGAATAATTGGAGGGTGAAGGACTATGAGAAGTCTGTTACATTGTAATTGTATACTTAAGTAATTACCTTTAGTACCATGAAACTACTGGCCCGCTTTATTTTCTGGCTTACCGGCTGGCGTACCGAGGGGCAGGTGCCGTCCCTAAATAAGTTTATAGTAATTGTAGCCCCACACACTAGTGCCTGGGATGTATTTTACGGGTTACTGGCCCGCTACCTGTTTAATGTTGACTTTGTGTTTTATGGCAAGCGCGAGATTTTCGACTCGCCGGTTGGTTTCATTTTCCGCGCCATGGGTGGCATACCGGTAGATAGATCGGTACATACTAATATGGTTGACCAGGCCGTAGAGCGCTTTAACCAAAACGATAAAATGATACTGGCCCTGGCCCCCGAAGGTACCCGCGAGTATGTAGAGAAATGGAAAACCGGTTTCTACTACATAGCGCTTAAAGCAAACGTGCCCATATTGCTTACCTACCTCGATTTCGAAAAAAAAGTAGCCGGCATTGGGCCCACCTTCTACCCTACCGGTAATCTTGAAAAAGACATGGAGTATATCAAAGCTTTCTACCGCCCTATTAAAGGACGCCATCCCGAAAAAGGCGTACGGTAAAATAAAAAAGGGGCAGCTTACGCTGCCCCTCCTTACATTAAATATTAACCTGTATTATTCAGTAACTATAAACTTTTGAGTATAGGTGTTACCGTTTACGGTTACACGGGCAAAGTATATACCGCTGGCCAATTTATCGCCATTACCTATCGATACGCGGTGTGTACCTTGTGCCTGATTTTCTTCTTCCAGTAATGCTATTTCTTTACCGGTTACATCAACCACACTGGCACGTACTTTAGCTGCGTCAGTAAGCGTATACACCAGGCTACCGCTATTGTTCATAGGGTTAGGCATTACAGTAAAGCTAAAGTTATCTGCCTTGGTATCGTTTACGCTGGTAGTAGCGTTAGGGTCCTGACTGGTGTACATGTAGTAAAACAGTTGCATCTCATCGTTGGTGGTAAAACCAAAGCTAACAAACGGCTGGGTTACATTCCAGGTAGTGCGGGCTACTATACCGGCATTGTGGCCATTGTGTTTGCCAAATTTTACAGGCAAAAAGGTAGGCCAGTAACGGATAGATGGGTGGTCCCATGAGTAGTAACCTAAATCGTAATCGTTGTAGTAATCGTAGAAACCTTCGTAAATTTTGTCGGCTATAGCACCGGTTGTATCGCGGATGTACAAATCGTAGTCGGTAGCAAATTTGTGCGCGTGCGAGGCAAGTGCCCACAGGTAGCGGGTCTCTTTAGTGTTATCGTTGTTTATAGGATCGTCATAATCAAGCGTACGTGTACCCTGAAGTAAAAACAGGCCGGCGTTGTTCACCAGCTGCGATTTCATTTCAATAGTGTTCGGGTTACGTGGTTTAAAGTAAATGTTGAAATAAAAATCGGTAGGCAGAATATTGGTGCTGTTGTAGTTTTTAACGTGGTAGTTCATATCCAGGTAAGTTTTTCTTGCCCAGAATAAAGCAGTACCGGTAGGCAGTTCAAATTCTGCATCATCCTGCCATGAGGCTGTCAGCATTTTATCACCATCAAAAGAGGTAGTTAAAGTAGTTATATCTACCAGGCCCATGTTTTTGTTACGGTTATCCAATTCGCTTACAGCAGAAGCCGAATCATTAAACGCAAACAATAAAAAATGGTGCGACTGCTGGTTCATAAAACCATCAATCTTACTAATCTCGGCCAGGTATGGAAAGTTAACCTCCTGTTGTTGCATCCACTCCTGTTCGGTTTGTCCGTTTGGTGGCAGAAAAATAGGCCCCATGCGCATTTGCATACCCTCTGCCGGGTTTGGTTTAGCCGGTTTAGGTAAAAAGGTCATCACCGGGTTATCATAATAGTCAGATACTATCTGCCAGTTAGGCTGTGGCTCGCTGTTACCATAAGTCTTCTTAGCGCCAAACATAATCCACTGGCGTATGTATTCTATTTCTTTATTGCTTAGCTGGCTGCCGTTAATGTCTTTCATCAGGGCACCTTCATTGGTAGTATCAATAGCAAGGTCGGTATCGAAACCTGCACCGGCTACCTTACGCAACAGAAAACTGTAGTAAGGGTGCTGTGGTTTAATCAGGCGCTCGTGCTTGTTTACAGAGCTGGCATACGACGATGAAACATTGAAAATGGCGTTGTACACATCATTTTCAGTTCCGTCAAATTTAAGTGCTGCAGAAGCATCGGTAGCAGTAGCACTGTGGCACGCTGCATTCTGGCATTTGGTGTTAAGAGCAGAATATACTCTTTGATAAGGGGTCTGCGCCTGCGCAGCATAAAACAAAAAAACAACAAAAAGACTGCTGTAGATTTTTTTCATTTTTCAGGAGGTTTTTAAAATTGGATTATTTGAAGCGCCCCGAAGATAATACAATAATTATCAGCATTCCCAACTTTTAACCTAAATAACACCTCAAAACTCACACTTTTTTTATTAGAAGTTAATTAAGGCCTTTTTACAGCCCCAGCAAAAATGCCAGGGTATCTACCCCATCGGCATAGTCGGCCAGCCCCGGGTGCTGGGTTTGCCCCATAGCTACTACGTTAGGCAAACCCCACTTATCAGGCTCCGCTGCCGATATACACTGTATCTGTTCGGCCTGCTGGCGCAGGTGCGATTTTAGTACCTCTTCATCGTGCCAGGTGCTATAGTGCAGCGTGGCTATGGAAGAAGGTATGGCTGCATTTTCCAGCACCATAATAAACTCGTTGGCCAGGTGCGGGGTTTTATTCAGCAGCAGTACGGTTCGGTTATAGTCGTAGTTATTGCGGTACTTGTTGTGGTTATGCAGCCAGGTATACTTAACCTCAAAGCGGGGGAACAACCGCGTCAGGTCAAAATCTACCGGTACGTATAGTTTGCTCACATTGCGGCAGCCAAACCCAAAGTACAGAAATATATCATCGGCCAGGGCCTCCAGTTCAGCATCGGTTTCGTTACCGGTTAGTATGGCTACCGAGTTGCGGTTTTTGCGCAGTATGCGCGGGTGATTTTTAAAGTAGTATTCAAAGTACCGGTTGGTGTTATCGCTGCCGGTGGCTATTACTGCATCGTAGCCTTTAAGCGTATCTACCAGTGTTACGCGGCTATTCAGGTCGGGGTCAATTTCGCCCAGTAGCTTTAGCAGCAGCGGAAACAACTCATCATCTTTGCTCGATTGCTTTACCTGTATGGTACAGCCCGCTACATAGCAACACAAAAAATCGTGAAAGCCCACCAGCGGCACATTACCCGCAAATATCAACCCTACGTTTTTGTTTACTTCTTTTAATGTATAGTTAGCCAGCCAGGTTTGCAGCTTATCTGCATCCAGCATATCGGTAATAACCGCCTGCAATGCCAGCCTTACAAACTGTGGCACAAACCAGGGGTTGCGCCCCTCTGCACGGTACACTTTATCTTCCGCCTCGGCCGATGTACTTAAACGCTTACCTAACTCTGCCAGATACCCAATACGCTTTTCCATTACTACGGTTGTCTTTTTTATAATGCACGAAAATAGAATAGTTCAGTTTGTTGAAAAGAAACAAGCTGCATAGATAGAATAAAGCAATTTCTTAGCGTTATATAATTACCGCACCTAACCGCATTTTATCTATGAAAAAAAACATAGCCGTAGTTACCGGCGGCGAAGCCAGCGAGCTGGGCATTTCGCTTAAAAGCGCCGACGTGGTTTGCCGCCACCTGAACAAAGAAAAATACAACGTTTTTAAAATAGTAATACAGGGAAACGATTGGATGGTTGAACGCGACAACCCCGTTAAGCTGTATATAGATAAGAACGATTTCAGCTTTACTATAGAGGGCCACAAAATAACCTTCGATGCGGTGTTTATTGCCATACACGGCACCCCTGCCGAAGATGGTAAACTGCAAGGCTACTTCGACCTGCTTAAAATACCTTACAATGCCTGTGGCGTGTTGCAGGCCGCCCTTACGTTCGATAAACAACGTTGTAAAGAATACCTGGCTACCCACGGTGTAAACACCGCTAAGGCCGAGTTATTTTACAAAAGTCAGTGGCCCGATGTAAAGCCAACACTATCGTTACCGGTGTTTGTAAAGCCCAACAAAAACGGCAGCAGCTACGGTGCCGCCAAGGTAAGCAACGCCGAAGAACTGATGCCCGCTTTGGAAAACGCCTTTAAGTATGATGATGAAGTACTGGTAGAAGAATACCTGCAGGGCACCGAAGTTACCTGTGGCGTAATTACCCTTAACGGCAAAGTAACCGCATTGCCCATTACCGAGATACGGAGCAAGAATGCCTTTTTCGATTACAAGGCTAAGTACGAAGGACTATCGAAAGAGGTAACCCCTGCCGAGATTGGCGATGAACTAACCAACAAGATACAACGCACCACCGAGTACATTTACCGCAAGCTTGATTTTAAAGGCATGTGCCGTGTTGACTATATAATACGTGGCAACGACTACTACATGCTGGAGGTTAACAGCATACCCGGCCTTAGTGAAGAGAGCATAGTCCCCCAGCAGGCACGCGCCATGGGCATCAGTCTGCAGGAGTTGTTTGGCCTATCGGTAGAGGAAGCTATGAAAGCCCGTACATAACAAAAATAGCACCTATACTACTAACCATTTAAAAAAAGCCCGCCGGATATACCGGCGGGCTTTTTTGTTTAAAAACTTCGTACCGTGTTAACCCACCCGATATTTAAAATATTGTTTTACAACAAATTGCAAAATAAAATGTTAATACCCCCTGTTAACCCGCCGGTATTTAACTACAATAAATAAATTATTTAATAACATAATATATAATCCAAATAAATGCTAACGTAAACAAGCTAAACAATAGCATAAGCAGGTTTTTTGCTAACTACGCGGCATGAAGAAATATGTGTTGCTATTGCTGTTGTTGCCGGCCTATTTTACCAGCCTTGCCATTACCGACGAACAATTGTGGTTTGCCTACATACACCAGGGCCGTGCGCATAAGCACTGGGGCTATTGGGTAGATATACAGCACCGCACCAAAAACCAGTTTGCCAATAGCTTTCATCAGGATCTGTTCAGAGTTGGGGCAACCTGGTATGCCACCAACGACCTGCGCATTACCATTGGCCACGCCGAGATACTGACATTCCCCTCGCTTACCAACCAGGCATTTATACGCCCCGAGCACCGCCCTTGGCAGCAGGTATTTTACACCTATACCGATAAAACCAAACGCGCCCGCTTTAGCACCTACCTGCGCGCCGAGCAGCGCTTTATGCGCAAAGTAAGCGGCGAAAAGCTGATAGAGGGCTACAACTTTCGCCAGCGCTTTCGTTACAATGCAATGCTGGTAGTAGGGCTTAACAATAAAGAGTTTAAACAAGGCAGCTGGGGCATAGTGCTAAACGACGAGGTATTTATAAACGCCTACTCGCAGGATAAAGTAAAAGCTTTTGACCAGAACCGCGCCTTTGTGGGCTTTAGCTACAACATAACCACACCCCTGCAACTACACCTGGGCTACCTGAACATTTACAGCCTTACACCCAAAGGCCACGACGTAGTACACGCCATCCGCCTGACCGCCTTTCATACTATTGATTGGAGGAAGAGTAAGTAGTACAGCAACTATTTATAAT
>CAYREY010000050.1:0-4315 GCA_964423405.1 uncultured Chitinophaga sp.
CAATGACCCTCAGCTTAGAAGGCTGATGCTCTATCCAACTGAGCTACCGGACCAGCTTATTTAAAAGCGGGGCGAAACTAAACAAATTTGCTCAAAACCTGTATGTGCCTGCACCAATATATGCTATTGGCTAACAGCCGCTTTACAGCCTGCCCTATGGTAGCTACAATATTTTGCTTGTTTTTCATAACTATTAACGTTCTCAAAACGTTATAAGTAAGCTAATTACTAACTTTGTGTACAATGGAACGCGAGATACTGTCGATTAAAAGGAAGGCGCTGCGGATAAACCTTGATCAGAACATTTACGGAACATTTGCTGAGATAGGTGCAGGCCAGGAAGTAGTAAGAAATTTTTTTCAGGTGGGTGGGGCATCGGGCACCGTGGCTAAGGCTATGAGTGCTTACGATATGACTTTCTCCGACGCTATCTACGGCTCCGATGGTTCGGGGCGGTATGTAAGCGAAAACCGCCTGCATAAAATGCTCGATCACGAGTACCGTTTGCTACAGGAGCGCCTTACCGATGAGAAGTATAAGAAGAAGCGTTTTTTTGTGTACAGCAATACCTGTACCACTCTCAACTTTCGTAAAGATAACGACCCGCATGGCTGGATGGGGGTTAAGTTTCAGTTACGCCCCGATTCGGAGCCAAACGAGGTGATTATACACGTGCGCCTGAAAGGTGTAGATAGTGTGTACCAGCAACGTGTACTGGGTGGTGTGGGCACCAACCTGTTGTTTGCATGCTACTGGTATTTCGACCAGATGAGCGACTTCATAGACTCGCTGATGGATAACCTCTCTACCGATCAGTTAGAGATTGACATGATACGTGTAAAAGGCCCCGACTTTGGTAAGGTAGATAACCGCCTGCTGGCGCTGGAACTGGTAAAGAAAAACTTTACCGATGGCACCATATTCGGGCCCGATAAAGAAGTATATCAACCTAAAGATATACTGTACAAAAAACACATTCTGTGTCTGCGTGGCCGTTTCCGTCCGGTTACCCGTGTAAATGAAGATATGTTCCGTTGTGGTATAGATTACTACAAAAAAGAGAACGGCAATACCGAGGACCTGATTGTATTGAGCGAAATAACGCTGAACAACCTGACCGGTGACGGTAATTTTGATAATAAGGATTTTCTGGACCGTGCCGACATATTGTGCAGCCTGGGCCACACGGTAATGATAAGCAACTGCCACAAGCACGATATACTGGTTAACTACCTTAACCGCTGCAAACCAAGCAGCCTGGGTATTATACTGGGTATATTGAATATAGTAGAGCTGTTTAACGAGAAATACTACAAAAATGCCCCCGGCGAACTGATGCACTATTTTGGCGAGATATTTATGCGTAACACCAAAATGCTGGTGTACCCTTATCAGCCTGATACACGCCGCCCGGTTATTACTACCGAGAACCTGGATGTGCCGGCTAACCTTATTCAGCTGTTTCAGCACCTGAAACTGAATAACTTTTTGGTTGACCTGAAAGGTTACGATGAAAGCGTGTTACAGATATTCTCGCCTAAGGTGATACAGATGATTAAAACCGGTGAACCGGGCTGGGAAGAAATGGTACCGGATACCGTAGCCGATATAGTAAAAGAGAATTGCCTGTTCGATTACCCGTGCGAGGTAGGCGAAATTGGCCCCAAAGCATAACCGGCAATGGAGACAGCTGAAAAGCTACGACTGGATAAATACCTGTGGGCTATCCGTATTTTTAAAACCCGTTCGCAGGCGGCAGATGCTATTGACTCGCACAAGGTAAAAAGCAATGGCGACGATGTAAAGCCTGCCAAAGCCGTAAACATTGGCGACCGCTACGAAATACGTACCGAAGCCCGTAAATGGGTAATAGAGGTAACCGGTTTACTGCATAAACGGGTTACCTACTCCGAAGCCGTTAAGTTCTACAACGACATTACCCCACCAGAATTATTGTTACCCAAACAGGCTACTGTGTTTGTAGAAAACACCGGTAAACGCCAAAGCAAACAGGGGCGCCCTACCAAAAAGAACCGCCGCGACCTTGACAGGTTAGGAGGTATGTAAACCATTATCAATTATACGTAGGGTGTCTTTTTGAATTGACCTTTGCTTAGTATGTCAGGCTGAGCGGAGTCGAAGCCTTTTGCTTTCTATGCCTATTTAGCCTCGCAGGTAGCACGGCCACCTTTTGTAAAGTAGTCCAGGTAGCTATCCTTCCCCGGCTGGTTGGTGCAGTACTCATAATCGTACGTAGGCGAAGTAGGTGCGCAAATATAGCCGTAAGCCGAATCGGCGGCCAGTGCGGCGTTGTACTCACTGCGGGTATTAAAACTATCGGAGCAAAGTGTTTTGTAAAAGTTACGGTTATTGATAGTTAGTATGCACTGCTGGCAATCGTTATAGCAACGAAAACACTTTTTACAGGCCGAGAAGGAAATGATAAGTGTTAGTGCTGAAAGTGCTACTAATAGTTTCTTCATAACTGGTTTTATAACTGTAAAGATAAAAACCCGATTGAACTGTGCAATTGTAGCCGTGAAACTCATGTTTTGCTCAATACCTACATACTTTGTAATGCCCAAATGCCCCTTTTTATTTTAAGTATCAGCTATAAGGAGTGCTAATGCACCTGCAAGTAAAAATGACAAAAACATGACATAATAAATTAAGATTTGCTATATATGTTAGGTAACTTAGCGGTACCTATGAAAATTACCCTACTTACACTTTTTTCTGTTCTTGCATTAGTTGTACATTGCCAGGTAAACCTGGTGCCCAATGGCGGCTTTGAAGATTACGTAAATTGCCCGGTTGACATAACGGTTAACCTTGGTGATTTTAATAGCAACTTAAGTGGATGGTATTGCCCTACCGATGGCACTACTGATTACTTTAATGTATGTGCTACGGTAAATAACCCCGATGCGGGTGTGCCTGCTAACCAGATTGGCTACCGCTTGCCGCATACTGGTAATGGCTATGCCGGTATATATGTAACACGCGATGTGGGCGCAATACACGATTATTGTGAGTACCTGCAAATAGCCCTTACCCAGAAACTGAAAGCCGGTGCCAGCTATTGCGTTTCATTTTATGTAAGTGTGCCCGAATCATCTGGCCAGAGATATACCACCGATGCTATTGGCGCTAAGTTTTCGTACGATAGTTTGACCAGTTACAATAACAGTGCTATTTATAACTGGAAACTACAGGGCCCATGGCCGGTAACTAACCCTGCCGGTAATTTTATTATGCCGCAGCATGGCTGGGTGCATGTGTATAGCATTTATGTAGCCAATGGGTTCGAGAACTTTTTAACCATAGGCAATACAGCCCCCAATATGGCAACCCCCATGTTGCAGATACAGTCCGATTCGGTAGCCGGCGAAAATGCAGCGTACTTTTTTATTGATGATGTATCGGTGTGCAGGGTGGTGAATTCTACCACCGATACACTGGTTTGCAACAGCAGTATACCTCAACTGGAACTACAGGCACGTAATACAGCCAATGCCTATACCTGGAGCACCGGCGATACCGGCAGGGTGTTGCAACCCATGAGTACAGGTATGTATTGGGTAGAATACTACACCGGTTGCGAGGTGCCGGTACGCGATACGTTTAATGTAGCCGTACTGCCACCTGCCGCGTTTACACTGGGTGCCGATACCTCGTTATGTGTTGGCAACCTGCTGCAGTTAGCGCCTGTTTCTACCGGTGGGGCTATAAGCAGGTACCGGTGGAGCAACGGTGCGCAGACACCTGCTATACAAATTGAAGAAGGAGGGGAGTATATACTGGAAGCATCTAACAAATGTGGTGCAGATACAGATACCATACAGGTAGCGCAATATGATAAGCCGGATGTAATGCTGCCTGCTAAAATAGATTTATGTGTAAACGGCGAAACACAACCCTTGCTGATAACAGCTACCAATACGCTTACTAATTATGAATGGAGTACCGGCGAAACTACCGATGCCGTTACTATAAACCAACCGGGGCAGTACTGGCTGGAGAGCAGCAACAATTGTGGTACTACCCGCCGTTACTTTGAAGCTACCGACTGTCCATTGCCCTATGCATCGGTTTATATACCCAATGCTTTTAGCCCTAACGGCGATGGAAATAATGATGTATGGGCCGTGCTGGGCGATAGTATGCGCATAAACTCAATTGTTGTATTTAACCGTTGGGGCGAAAAGGTATTTAGTGCCGATAGTAACACCGGTTGGGATGGTACCTACCTAAGCCAGCTACAGCCTGCGGGTGTATATGTTTACTACATTAAGTGCAGCGACCTGCTAACTAC
>CAYREY010000050.1:4415-37320 GCA_964423405.1 uncultured Chitinophaga sp.
GAAGTTTTTAAAACTTCGGAAATCTGCAAGCTGTTACAACTCACTTAGCTTAAGTATGTCTTTTCCCCGTACACCCTTTTCTGTTTGTTCCAGGTTACAAAGTTCTACTGTGCGGTCATGCTCAAAGTACAGGTAGTAGTTGTTGGCAATGGCTTCGTCCAGCAATTTCTTTTTCTCGTCCAGCGTTAGCAGGGGGCGGGTATCGTAGGCCATTACATACGGCAGCGGTATATGCGCCATGCTTGGGAACAGGTCGGCACAGTACACTATGCTTTTATCGCCGGTTTTAATAATAGTGGTAAACATACTTTCGGTATGCCCCGATACGGTACGCAGTATTATGTTAGGGTTAATAGCCGTACTGCCATCGGCGGCAAATTTTAGCTGGCCACTTTCCTGTATGGGTAGTATATTTTCTTTTAAAAACGATGCTTTCTCGCGGGCATTGGGTTTGGTGGCCCATTCCCAGTGTTTTTCGTTGCTCCAGTAGGTAGCGTTTTTAAACGCCGGTACCAGTTTATCGCCTTCGCGCTTTATAGCGCCGCCGCAATGGTCAAAGTGCAGATGGCTGAGTAACACATCCGTTACATCATCAAAACTATAACCCAGCGCCTTTATCGATTTCTCCAGCGAGGCATCGCCGTGTGGCTCATAATGGCTAAAGAATTTTGCATCCTGTTTATCGCCCAACCCGCAATCTATTAATATCAACTGTTTACCATCTTCTATCAGCATACAGCGCATGGCCCAGGTGCACAGGTTATTGGCATCGGGCGGGTTTAGCTTTTGCCACATGGTTTTGGGTACTACGCCAAACATAGCGCCGCCGTCTAACTTAAAATAACCGGTATCTATTGTATGTAGTTTCATATCGAATAGCTCATTTAATAGCAGTTAACCACGAAGACACGAAGAACACTAAGGCGCACAAAATATACCTGCTCTCTGTGATTCTCTGTGTATTTTGTGCCTCAGTGGCAACGGGTTTTATAGTCTCTCTTTCAACTCCAGCATTTTTAGCGCTGCCACGGCGCACTCCACGCCTTTGTTGCCATGTTTGCCACCGGCGCGGTCAAGGGCCTGCTGTTTATTGTTAGGGGTTATTACACCAAACAAAAACGGCGCTTTGGTTTGCAGCCCCAGGTTCATCAGCGCCTGCGATACGGCGTTGTTAATGTATATGTCGTGGTCGGTATCGCCTTTTATTACACAGCCTAATACCAGTACGGCATCGGCTTTTTTCTTTTCGTACAGCCATTTGGCCGCCAGCGGCAACTCGTATGCGCCCGGTACCAGTTCTGTAAATATGTTTTTCTCTTTAATGCCATATTTCTTTAGCGTTTCCAGCGCACCGTCGCGCAGGGCAAAGGTTATGTCATCATTATACTCGCTTACGGCAATAGCAATGCGGTATTTGCCGGCGTTTTTAAGGGTTACTTCTTTATGTTCCGAAAGGTTTTTGTTTTTACTGGCCATGTTATGTTTTTTGTTTCCTGACAATAAACGTCATTGCGAGGAGGTTTTCTGCTTTGAGAAAACCAACGAAGCAATCTTTTAGTCAATTGCGAGATTGCTTCGTCGCAAAGCCTCCTCGCAATGACGCCCCGAAAATAAAAAAGTCCCTCACGGTTAGCGAGGGACTTTTTACGTTTATTCCACCACCTGTTATTACAGGGTAAGTGTGCTGAGTACGCTGTTCATGCTGCGAACCGCTTCGGCGCTTTTGTTGAAAGCGTCCTGCTCTTCAGCATTCAGTTTGTAGTCTATTATTTTCTCCCAGCCGTTTTTGCCAATTACTACTGGCACGCCCAGGCAGATATCGTTTTGGCCGTACTCGCCTTCCAGCGATACGCAACAGGTAAATACTTTCTTCTCATCGCGAACAATTGCCTCTACCAGTGCGCAACCGGCAGCACCCGGTGCATACCAGGCCGAAGTACCAATAAGTTTGGTAAGGGTAGCACCGCCCACCATGGTATCAGCAGCTACTTTCTTAAGTGTTTCAGCATCCAGTGTGTTGCTTACCAGGTTGCCGTTCAGGGTAGCAAGGCGGGTAAGTGGTATCATGGTAGTATCGCCGTGGCCACCTATTACAACTGCGTGCAGGTCGCTTGGCGAGCAGTTAAGTTCTTTGCTCAGGTAAAATTTAAAACGGCTGCTATCCAGTATACCACCCATGCCTATAATACGGTTTTTAGGCAGGCCGCTCGATTTAAGCGCCAGGTAAGTCATGGTGTCCATTGGGTTGCTTATCACTACTATAATAGCGTTAGGCGAGTGCTTCAGTATGTTTTCGGTTACACCTTTTACAATAGATGCGTTAGTGCCTATCAGCTCTTCGCGGGTCATACCCGGTTTGCGTGGTATACCCGAGGTGATAACTGCAACATCGGTGCCGGCAGTTTTGGTATAATCGTTGGTAGAGCCGGTAATACGGGTATCGAAACCAAGCAGGGTAGCTGTCTGGCTCATATCCATAGCTTTGCCTTCGGCAACGCCCTCTTTAATATCTACTAATACCAGTTCGTGGCAAAGTTCTTTGCGTACAATGTTGTCGGCAACGGTTGCGCCTACTGCACCGGCGCCTACTACTGTAATTTTCATATAAACAAGTTGTTTTTAGTTATAAAAGCGATGCAAACATATAGTAAAAGGCATAGTTTGCAAATGATATTTTCCATACCGGTTTTAGCCCGTGTTATTTATTGTTTAAGGCCGCCGGGTACATGGTTTGGTACAGCCGGCCAAACTGTATAAACATACCTACCCCGTACGGTTTGCCTTTTTGCTGGCCGCGTTTAATATAGTAGTTGCGGTTACCTATGCAGGTACCCACACATACATTTTTGCAGGTAAGGTATTGTGTGCCTACCGGCGCAAGGCTATGTTTCTGTAATCCTTCATAAGCCATAGCCACGCTGTTTTTATAGGTTATGTCGTTTACCAAACCCAAATCGAGCGCGGTGCATATACCGTATGCAAACATGGCGGTGCAACTGCTTTCTATCCAGTTATCGGGGTCGGTATTGCGGGCGGGCAACTGGTACCAGTGGCCGGTTTGTTTATCCTGCAATTCGGGCAGGCGTTGTATCATAGTTTTCAGGTAACCGGCTACCTCTTCCCATCGTTTATCGGTTTTGGGTAGTATGCGCAGGGCATCGCTAAGGGTTACTACAATCCAGCCGTTACCACGGCCCCATATCTCGGCGCTTTTGCCCGTTTGCCGGTCGGCCCAGCCTACCTGACTGCAAAACATACAGTGGCCCCACTTTTTGCTATCCCAGCCATGCACCCACAGGCCATATTCTTTTACCTGCAGCATATCGTTGTGCAGGCGAAACTGGGTTAAAAACTCGTTCAGGTATTTCTCATCGCCGGTGGCACGGTACATCTCCAGCAAAAACTGGCCTATCATAAACATCGTGTCATCCCACAGCTCTCTAAACAGCATCAGGTGCGATACCGCCCCGTCTTTGGTCCGCTTAATTTTCATGTACTGGTTAAACACCTGGTCGGCCTTGCGTTTGTATTTTTCCTCGTGCGTTACGCGGTACAAAAATGCCAGCCCCATAGCCGATGCTACAGCGTTGGGGGTATGCCCGTTTGCCACGCCATAGGTTTTATCCATGGCTTTCTTTATGTAATCCAGGTACACCTGTTTTTTAGCTCCATCGGCCTGCTCGTATTGTTTCATCATGGTGTTAAGCAGTGCCGCGTTGGTCCAGCTCCATTTGTAAGCATGGGCAGGTATGTAGGCTTCGCGGGCGTAGTTATCCAGCGTGTCTATCCAGGTTTGGGCAATTGCAAACTGCATGGGCAGCAGCAGTAAAAAAAACAAGGTGTGTTTTATCATTATCGTATCACGGGTTAGCGTAATCGAATATATTAGCTAAGTTTAAAACCACACTGTTACCGGTATGAAATATATTTTACCTTTTGCTATTGCGGCTATTTGCCTGTCGTTTATGCCTGTAGCTCCTGTTATAGAAATGATACCGGTAGAGGGTGGTACGTACAATATGGGTACAGCCGAAGGTGTACGTAGCGAGCGTCCGGTGCATGCGGTAGCGGTAAACAGCTTTCAGATTGCTAAGTATGAGGTTACCCAGGCACAGTGGCAGGCTGTAATGGGTACTAACCCTTCGTATTTTACCAACTGCCCCGATTGCCCTGTAGAGGAAATTACCCTGGCCGATGCCGATTCGTTTATAGTAAAGCTTAACCTGCTGAGCGGTAAAAAATACCGCCTGCCTACCGAGGCTGAATGGGAGTATGCCGCAATTGGTGGTAAGCAAAGTAAAGGCTTCCGCTACCCGGGTAGTAACAATTTGCAGGAGGTAGGCTGGGTGGTGCACAACGGCGATAAACGCACCCACCCGGTAGGACAGAAAAAGCCCAATGAACTGGGTATTTACGATATGGCCGGCAATGTGTGGGAGCTATGCGCCGATTACTGGAACCCCGGCTACTACAAGCAAAGCCCAGCCAATAACCCCTGCAACACCCAACCGGCTATGCTGCGTGTTACCCGTGGTGGCTCGTGGCGCAGTGCCGAAAACCGGTGTTACTGCCAGGCCCGTAATTGTAATGTGTACGACCACTACCGCAAAGAAAACTTTGGCCTTCGGCTGGTGCTGGATAATTAGAACATATTGTTCTACCTATAAAGTATCCTGATCGATTATCATCAATAGATTATTGGGTGGGTCTCCCCTCTACACGTGTGGAGAGGGGAGATCCGCCGCGGCGGAGAGGGGTGAGGCAAAAAAACGAAGCACAATCAGCTATGCTGACAGTGTAGTAGAAATAAACCTACTGCTTTTTGCGCAATTCGCTCAGCTTAAACTTGCGTTGGTATTTGATAGGCACCGCAAAGTTTATTCCCATAAAACGCATTTTTACCTTGCCTACAAAGTAAATCTCCGACTCCTTATCGGACAGTATGTTCCATACGGTTTTAATATCATCCAGCAGGGTGCCTTCCGGTTTTATCTGTATGCCCAGCGGTATGCGGAACTCGCTGGTTTTGGCTACCTCTACATCTGTTTTTTCGCCCAGTACACCTATCAGCTTTTTATCCAGCACTACGTTAACTTCTATATCCCTGATAGTGCATTTAATTTTGTTCTTGTTTTCAAATACTGCCTCGGCACCCAGTTTAAACCCACGGTTATCAATCCGCTCGTACTTTACGTTTTCCATGGTTTTAAATACCGGTGCATATATTTTGCACGATGAAAGCAGTACCGGCAAGGCCAGTATCAAAAACAATAATTGCTGGGTTTGTATTGTCATGGGTTATAACGCTAAATCTAAACTATCGGTGCTGTTTACCTGTATGGTGCCTTTGCCAAACATGTTTGTAAACTCTATTTTACCGGTAATGGTAACCGCTGCTTTAGTAATACCAACGGCAGAGTCGGGCAAAAATTGCCGGATATCGTTACGGCTGAAACGCACACTAACCGGCAGGGCTGTTTCTTTTCGGCCCGGTATGCCCTGTTCGGGCTGCATGTTCAGTATGGCTACCGGTACATTGTTTATATAAAATGTTTCTTCTACTGTTTTTATAGTAGCCGATAGCAGGTTGGGGTTATTAAGTTTTAAGGTAGATTGTAACAACAGCCCGTTACTGCCAATAGGCGTTACTGATAATGAATCCTGCGCAGTAAGTGCTACATCTGACCGGTTTAGCAGAAACAGCCCGCCAACTAATAACAGGACTATTAACCAACCCATTCCTCTGAATTTCATGGGGCGAAAATAGGAGAGTAATTGTATCGGAAACGGGTGTTAATTGTTTTTCACATACCGCTGCAATTTATTCACACCCACAAGGCAGGTTTTTCAATTCAGTTATCTTCACGTAAAATTTACGAGTGAAGATTATAGGGATTACAGGCACCCTGGGTGCCGGCAAAGGAACGATAGTAGATTACCTGACTCAGCACCACGGGTTCAGGCATTTTTCGGTGCGGGGTTATCTTACCAAACTTATAGTGGCAAAAGGCGGAGAAGTAAACCGTGATACGCTGGTGGCTACCGCCAATGAGTTACGAGCCCAGAACACGCCCAGCTTTATAGCCGAAGAACTGTACCGCGAGGCTGCCGAAAGCGGCCAGGATTGTATTATAGAAAGCATACGCACGGTTGGCGAGGTAAACGCCCTGCACGCTAAGGGTAACTTTACCCTGTTTGCTGTAGATGCTGACCAGAAAGTACGTTACGGGCGCATTGTAGAGCGCGCTTCCGAGACAGATAAAGTAAGCTTTGATGTTTTTGCCGGCAACGAAGCCCGCGAAATGAACTCAGACGACCCTAACAAACAAAACCTGGCTGCCTGTATGCGCATGGCCGACTACCGTTTTACCAACGATGGTAGTTTTGATGGGCTATACCAACAGGTAGATGAAGCACTGGCAAACATTAAATAACTTTTCAGCAAAACCTTAACCTATGTCTCAAACCCCGACAGAAAAGTACATACGCCCTACCTGGGATGAGTATTTTATAGAAGTAATGGATGCCATTAGCAAACGCGCTACCTGTGGCCGCGGGCGCAGCGGTTGTGTAATAGCCCGCGATAACCAGTTGCTGGTAACCGGTTATGTAGGCTCGCCTAATGGGCTGCCGCATTGCGATGATGTGGGCCACCAGATGAAAAAGGTGATACATGAAGACGGATCGGTAACCGAGCACTGTGTACGTACCGTACATGCCGAGCAGAATGCTATTTGCCAGGCGGCCAAAAATGGCGTGGCACTTAACGGCGCTACGTTGTATTGCCGTATGACACCCTGCCGTGTATGCGCCATGCTGATAATTAACTGCGGTATTAAGCGCGTGGTGTGCCAGCGTAAATACCATGCCGGCACCGAAAGCGAAGATATGTTTAAAGCAGCCGGTGTTACCCTGGAGTTTGTTCACGAAGAGGTGCAGACTTACGAGAAGCACAAATAAATTATACCCTATACACGTATTTAAAATCGCGCAGCAACTACCTGCGCGATTTTTGTTTTTCCGGTAGTAGCATCGTTGCAAAAATTACGCTCAAAAAATATTTTGAAAACGGTAAAATATTTTGCCATGTATAACGACACACAGGCATAGCATTATATTTTTTACTCCTTCAAATCCCCGCGGCATTATGTTTACCGGTTCCCCCATCAGGTTGCAATGGCTACTGGCCATTTTTTGTGTTTCATTATTTTCTAACATTATAAAAGCACAGGTGAGCCCCGGCGATGTAGAGATTGTGCGCGACAAGTGGGGTGTGCCCCACATATTTGGTAAAACCGATGCGGCTACTACGTACGGCCTGGCCTGGGCTACGTGTGAGGACGACTTTGCCACCATACAACGCATGTTGCTGGCTGTTAAAGGCCGGTTGGCAGAAGTGGACGGCAAGGGTGGAGCCATGCTCGATTTTATATCGTTTATAGGTGCCGCCGAAGAAGTAACCGATACCGCTTACGACAAAGCATTTTCGGCAGGCTATAAAAAAGTGCTGGAGGCCTATACACAGGGGCTTAACGATTACGCCGCGGCTAACCCCGGCGAGGTAATGCGCCCGGGGCTGTTTCCGGTAAGCCCCAAAACAGTGGCGGCACAATACGTGCTTACCAATATGTTGCTTACCAATGTGTATATCGATATTCAGAAAATATTTCTGGGTACAATTAAAAATTATGAAGTTAACCTGCCGTCGGGTTCTAATGCCATTGCACTTAGTGGCCGCCGCACCAAAACCGGCGAAACGTTTCTGGCAGTAAACTCGCACCAGCCGCTGGAGGGCCCTTTTAGCTGGTACGAAGCCCACCTGGTAAGCGAAGAAGGTATGAATATACTGGGCGGAACATTCCCCGGTGGCATGAGCATTTTTCACGGTACCAATGCCAACCTGGGCTGGGCCTGCACGCTCAACCACCCCGATTTCAGCGATGTATATAAGCTGCAAATGAACCCTAAGAACCATTTGCAATATTGGTTTGATGACCACTGGGAAACACTACAGGTACGTAAGAAAACCGTAAAGGTAAAACTGGGGGCTATCCGCATACCCATTACCAAAACCTTTTACTGGAGCAAATACGGCACTACCCTTAAAAATAAAGATGGTTACTACTCGGTACGCTTTCCGGCCAATATGGATATTACCGGTTGCGAAACATTATACCACATGAACAAAGCCCGCAGTTTCAGCGAGTGGAGAGGGTACATGAGCCGTGTATCTATACCCGGCGTTAACTTTATATATGCCGATAAAACAGATACGGTGTTTTATGTAAGCAACGGCCAGTTTGGCCGCCGCGATCCATCGTATAACTGGGAGAAAGTGCTGCCCGGCAATACCTCTAAAACACTGTGGTCAGCGCCGTTTTATCCGTTCGATAGCCTGCCACAGGTGCTAAACCCTGCAAGCGGCTATGTGCTTAATACCAACAACTCATGTTTTGATGTATCGGGCCCCGGCGATAACCCGTTGCAGGCTGCCTGTAACCCAACCTTTGGTTTTGGCCCCGAAAAAAACAACCGCAGCATACGCGCCCACTACCTGCTGGGTACGTACGATAAACTAAGCTACGATGATTTTAAAACCGTAAAGTACGACTGCGCCTTTAACGACAGCTTTTACGATTACGGGCTGGACAACGCTAAGATTATGTTTGAGCTAAGCCCCGAAAAATATCCCGACCTGGCTGATGCCTTGCAGATAATTAACAAATGGAACCGCCAGACCGATGTAAATAACCGCGAGGCCCCGTTGATTATAACCGCCATGTACCATTTTGTAGATAAGATTTCGGGCAGGGGTACGCAGTATGAGAGCAACTATTTTGATGAGGCTGAATACGCCAAAGCACTGCGCGGTGCTAAAAACCACCTGCTTAAACATTTCGGCACCCTTACCCCTACGCTGGGCCAGATACAAAAGCACGTGCGTGGTAATGTAGAGATACCGATAGGAGGTATGCCCGAGGTATTGGCGGCCAACATTACCCAACCGTATAAAAATGGTATGCGCCGCACGCATGTGGGCGAATCGTACATACAACTGGTGCGCTTTACCAAAGCCGGCCCACAGATAGAAACTATACACGCCTATGGTGCATCTACCCGTGCGGGTAACCCACACGCAACCGACCAGATGCAGTTGTTTGTAGATAAGAAACTAAAGCCCATGACGCTTGACCGACAGGCCATATATGGAAATGCTGAAAGCGTGTATCACCCTAATCAGCCCCATGTGCCGGTTTCTACCGCCAAGGCAGAATAACATACACACCTGCACCGCTAAAACATTATTTTGGCGGCTGTATGGTAGCAAACAGCAAACCCCAACAATACAACAGCAAATGGCTGGCAGGCTTAACCGCCTTGCTGGCCGTTTTGCTGTATGCCAATACCATACCCAACAACTTTGCTATAGATGATAATGCGGTAATTACAGCTAACCCCTACGTGCAGCAGGGCCTGAAAGGGCTGGGCGGTATTTTTACCAGCGATGTATGGCTGGGTGGCGATGCAGAGATAGGTTACTACCGCCCCGTACCGCTGGCCACCTTTGCGCTGGAGCATCAACTGTGGGGCAGCAACCCGCACCTTAGCCATGCTGTTAATGTATTGTTGTATGCGCTTACCGGTTGGCTGCTTTGCCTGTTGTTGCTAAAAGTGCTGAACCGGTACCACCCCTTACTTGCCTTTGGTACCGCCCTGTTGTTTGTAGCCCACCCGGTGCATACCGAGGTGGTAGCCAACATTAAAAGCCGCGATGAACTGTTGCAGTTTTTGTTTGTGCTGCTGGCTGGCTGGTGTATGCTGCAAGCCGCTACCGATAACAAGAAGCTGTTGCTCTCTTCCCTGTTTTACTACATAGCCCTGTTGTGTAAAGAAACCGCCTATGCCGGTTTGCTGCTGCTACCGGGTTTAATGTACTTTGCCACCAATAGTAAACCCTTATCCATACTTAAACGTGCCTGGGTTTATCTGCCTGTGTTGCTGTTGTTTTTACTACAGAAAAATCTGGCGCTGGGCGATGGGGCGACCAACCTGCAGCCCGATTTGGTTAGCTTTCCATACACCGGCAATATGGCGGCGCCGGCTGCTTTTATGCAGTTGTGGTGGTATTGCAAACTACTGGTGTTCCCTTATCCTTTATCGTACAACTACGCTTACAACCAGTTACCCGTTAGTGGCTGGGCCGATATAATTACCCTGACTGGTTTAGTGGCATTGCTACTTGGTGTAGTTGCTGTTTTGTGCGGATATAAACAAAAGAAAATCTGGTGGTTAGGAGTGTTTATGTGGCTACTAGCTTTAACTCCGGCAATAGGCTTTGTATTGCTAAAGGGCGGCATACTGGCCGAGCGCTTTCTGTATGTACCCGTGCTGGGTTTCAGCCTGCTGGTAATGGTAATTGTGTTCAGGTTAATGGGGCTTTCGCCGGATGGGGAACAGCCTGTAGCGTCGGTTAAAATGGCAGTGCCGGCTATGCTGTTACTATTGTACTGCGGACTTACCGTTACCCGCAACCCCGACTGGAAGGATGATTTTACCCTGGCCGAAACCGATGTTGTGGCTGCGCCTAATAGTTGCCAGGTGCGGTTGCACTACGGCAAAAAGCTGATTGATTTGGGGGTAGAAGAAACCGATGCACGTAAAAAGGAAGAATACTTTTACCGTGGGCTGGAGCAGCTACAGCGCGCTGTGGCCATTAACCCGCGCTATGCCCGCGCCTACTTTAAAATAGCGTATGCCTACCAGGCCTTACAGCCTAATACCGATTCGGCGGTGTATTACTACCGCCGGGCTATAGATGAAGCCCCCGGCTATGCCATTGCCTATAAAAACCTGGGGCTGGCCTACCTGCAACAGGGCAAGGTACAACTGGCTCAGCAGCAATTGCAACGGGCCTTGCAAGCCGACCCACAGCTGAACGGTGTGCAGGAAATTCTCAACTCACTTAACAGCACTAATGAGCCGGCCTTTAAACCTGCGGAGGTGGACACTGCCGGTTTTGAATATTGCACCCGCACCGGTATGCAACTGGCCCGCTCGAAAAAGCTGGCAGAGGCCCTGGTTTATTTTGATAAAGCACTTGTGTTACAGCCTCAATCGTTAGAGGCGCTGGTAAACATTGCTACCTGCTACGGTATGATGGGTAATTACGCCAAAAGCGAAACGTATTTATTGCAAGCCGAAAAAATAGCCCCCAACAATGGCATTGTATTGCAAAACCTGAAGATACTGTACCGCAATACCGGAAACAAAGCCAAAGAGGAGTTGTACACGCAAAAGCTTCAAACCTTATAAAAACAGTCGGGCAGCCCATACGGACCGCCCGACCTCTTTAACCCTTAAGACTATGAAAGGGGAAAGTTTGCAGCACCTGCCTGTTTAACCGGGTATGCTGCTTAGTGTTTTTTATTTTACCAAAGCATGTTTTTAATGCCTGAAATTCAATTACTGAGTATAGACGGATGGGGTTACCAAACCGTTGCCTTGCTTTGCTAAAAATATTTTTACCGGTTAAGTTGCTATGTGGCTAATGTGCTTTGTGCAATGCCGGCATAAGGGAATGGGCATAAAAAAAGGGAACCGAAGTTCCCTTTTTAATATTAGTTGCTAACGCGTGCTATGTATTTTTCTATGTCACGGCTTTCTTCGCTGCGTGGGTAGTTATCGCGAATTTGCTCGTAGTATTTTTTAGCCTCGTCATTTTTTTTCTGGTGCTCCAGGGCCATACCGGCTTTTAGCATAAAGTACGGGGTGTAAACCTCGTTATCAGAAAACTTAGCGGCTTTCTCATAGTATTTAATGCCATCATCAAAATTACCAAGTTCGGTGTAAGCATCGCCCAGTGCCGAAAGGTGTACAGCACCTACAATTGGATCATCGGGGCTACAGGCATCAAAATACTTTTTAGCCTCATCGTATTTTTTAAGGTGCAGGCAACATACACCAGCGCAGTATTTTGCCAGTTTGCCTGTTTTGGTCATTCCAAAATCGTTGCCTACCTGTGCGTAACCTTTAAACGGTACTGCACCACCGGTACGGCCATTAAGTGCCAGTTCAAATGAGTCTTTGCGGAAAGCAAAGTCGGCCATAAAGATGGCTTTTTGTGCTTTCAGGTTTTGGCCGGGCAGGTACATGGCAAAAAAGTAAACAATGCCTAATACCACCACTAATAAAGCCCCACCACCAATCAACAGTTTTTTCTGGTTTTCGTCAACAAAGTGTTGTACGTTTTCAACCTGGTGTTCAACCTGATTTTCAATATTGTCGGTAGCGTTTTCTAATTCGTCTGCCATAGTTTGTTTTTAAAATTGAAGTGCGAATATAATCGCTTTACTCATTCTGTCAAGAAGGGGTAGTCGGGCTGTAGATAAATGTCCTTATAAACTTCGCTATCGTCCGGAAAAGGCGATTCCTCGGCAAAGGTCACGCAATCGTCTATTTCCTTATCTATACGGGCATTAATTGCGTCAATTTCGGCCTGGGTTGCATACTTCTTTTTAAGTATGGTAGCCAGTGTAGTCTCAATGGGATCCAGCTTTTTATAGGCTTCTACCTCCTCTTTAGTGCGGTATTTCTGCGGGTCGCTCATACTGTGGCCCTTGTAGCGGTAGGTACACATTTCTAAAAAAGTAGGGCCATCGCCTTTGCGGGCGCGGTCGGCGGCACGGGCCACAGCATCGTGTACGTCTTCGCATTTCATGGCATCTACTGACTCACTGGGCATATCATAAGCCTCGCCCAGTGTGGATATCTTAGTAACATTTGAGGTGCGCTTAACCGATGTACCCATGGCGTAACCGTTGTTTTCGCACACAAATATTACGGGCAGTTTCCAGGTCATGGCCATGTTAAAGGTCTCGTGCAATATACCCTGGCGGGCGGCGCCATCGCCAAAGTAGCAGATGGTCACATTATCCAGCCCATTGTACTGATCGCCGAAAGCAATACCGGCACCAAGCGCAATCTGGGCACCCACTATACCGTGGCCACCAAAAAAATTATGCTCCTTGCTAAAAAAGTGCATTGAGCCGCCCTTGCCTTTGGTGCAGCCGGTTACCTTGCCATATAACTCGGCCATAGCCTCGTTACAGGTAATACCTTTGGCAATGCCTAAGCCGTGGTCGCGGTAGGCGGTTATCATGCGGTCGTCGCTGCGCAGGGCACTCATAGTGCCGGCGGCTACAGCTTCCTGGCCAATATACAGGTGGCAGAAGCCACGTATTTTTTGCTGTCCGTACAACATACCTGCGCGCTCTTCAAAGCGGCGCAGTTTTACCATCAATTCATACCAATATAAATAGGTCTCTTTATTCACTTTCATTTTTACATGATTACTCGGATAATACAAAATGATTACGCTGATAATACATGATTACACCGATAACAGCACAATACAATTACGAAGTTATAAATACGGCCCAAATAGCCAATTGCCGCTACGAATAGTTAACAAGGGCAGATTTTAGATGTTTAATGCTTAACATCGCACCGGCTATAATCTGTGTAATCAGCTATTTGCCTTTATCCATGTTTTTATCAAAAGCTACGCTTTTTAATTTTAAGAATCACGAGATGCTTTCGCTCAGCTTTGGGCGGAAGATAAACTGCTTTATAGGGCGAAACGGGGCAGGCAAAACCAATATAATAGATGCTGTTTATTACCTGTGCCTTACCAAAAGCTACTTTAATAGTGTAGATCAGCAAAACATACTGTTTGGTAAAGATTTTTTCAGGCTGGAGGGGCGCTTTAAAAAGCAGAACGAAGCCTATGAGGTGGTGTATAAACTGCCGCAAAACAAACGTAAAGAGCTATTGATAAACGATGTGGCGGTGCCTAAACTGAGCGACCATATCGGCAACTTTCCCTGTATTATTATTTCGCCGGACGATAGCCAGCTGATACTTGGTAGCAGCGAGGAGCGGAGAAAGTTTTTAGACGGTACCATATCGCAGATAAACCACCAATATCTGGAGTGGCTGATAACCTATAATAAAGTACTAACCCAGCGTAACGCTGCCCTTAAGCGCTTTGCCGAAACCCGTAAAACCGACCGGCAATTGCTGGAGATTTACGATAACCAATTGGTGCCGCTAGGCTCAAAAATTTACGAAGCCCGCAAACTGGTGATAGATAAACTGCAACCTGTTTTTCAGCATTACTACCAACAGATAAGCCTGCAACGCGAAACGGTAAAATTTACCTACGCATCGCAACTAAATGATACTCCGTTTGATGAGCTATTGGCGCGTGGCGTAGAGCGCGACCTTATGTTGCAACGTACCGATACCGGTATTCATAAAGACGATATTGATTTTTTTATTACCCCCAATGTGCCGCAGGCAGTTGCTTCTAAAATAAAGAAGTTCGGATCGCAGGGGCAGCAGAAGAGTTTTATAATAGCTATTAAACTGGCACAATTTGAATTGATAAAACAGGGTGTGGAAGCCAATGGTGGTTCGTTTAAACCGCTACTGCTTATAGATGATATATTTGATAAACTGGATAATGACCGCAGCCAAAAGCTGATTGAGCTGATTGCGGGTAACGAGATAGGGCAGGTGTTTTTAACCGATACCGATGATGCCCACATCCGGCAGGCATTAACCGGCCGCGAGGACCTGTACGAAATAATACCGGTAGGTGCTTAAAATCGCTTGTTCATGGTTTTTTGTACCCAGTCTTTTTTAGCAAACTCCTTAGCCTTGTAGCTTAAGAAAAAGTTAGGCAGAAAGCGCTTAACATGAAACACCATTTTGGCCTGCCATGGGTGCAGTACGTAAAAAGTACCTTTACCGGCTTCGGTTAGTATATAGTGCGCTATATCATCGGGCGAGAATTTGGCACGCTGTATAATGGTCTGGCCAATTTTAGCTGAGTTTTCATCGCCTTTGTGGTGCTGCATAATATTACTGCGGAAAAACGTAGGGCACACCACACTGGCATTTATTCCAAATCCTTTAGCCTCGGCGTAAATGGTTTCCATAAGCGATATAACAGCCGCTTTGGTTACGTTATACATGCCCATGTTGGGCATATTGGCTATACCGGCAGCACTGGCTATAGATATGATATGGCCGCTACCTTGTTTTTTTAGTACCGGCAGTGCATAGTGCGAGCCGTATATAACCGCCATTTGGTTAATGCCGGTTATCCAGTCCCAGTGTTCCAGGTCATATTCGCCTATCAGTCCGCCATCGCCTACACCGGCATTGTTTATCATCAGGTCAAGTCCGCCTGCTTTGGCCAGGTAGTCATCAAAAGCTGTTTTGTAATCTTCCTTTTTAGCAACATCAAACTTATAGGTATGTGCTTTGCCACCTGCGTCCTCTATCAGTTTTTTCGATTCGGCCAGCGGTTCATCTTTTATATCGGTAATACCAACTGTCCATCCATCTTTAGCCAAAGCAAGTGCCAGTGCACGGCCCAGGCCGCCGCCTGCTCCGGTAATAAATGCGCGTTTGTTAGGGTGTACGGTGCTCAGTTTGTATGCCATAAGGGTTATTTGGTCTGTAAGTTATACTTTTTAGGATACCAGCAATAATAGGCATACTGTTCGTCGCTGGCAAGTAGTTGGGCCTTGCTGCGCTTGATAAAAGCATCCTGTTCTTTTGCTGCCAGGTACGCAACAGTATGTTCCGCCAGTCCATCGGCAGGTTGGTACGTTTTATCTACTATAATAAGTATGGGCTTATCATTCAGCCGGTTTAAAATATCGGTACTGATGCTATCGTACAGAAGCATGTTAACCAGGTTTCTGTTCTGGTAATCGGGGGTACGGCTCATTTTGCAACTCATTAGCGGCAAGTGAACATTGGATGAAACGGCCAGTATGCGGTTGAAATAGTCTTCGCCGGTTTCCATGGTATGCGCCCAATCTGCCGAGCCTACATGATAATAGGGTAGCGGTAGTATGGCCTGAAATGAAGCGTAGTTTAACTGAGGTATTTTTATAGACTCATTAAAATACTTGCTGTAAAGCAGGTTCTTTTTTGTGTAAAAGGTGGTTACCGCATCGCGTGTATCGCTGGCCAGCGGTATGGCTACTATTACCGGCAGCATCATTTTAACCCATTGAAATGAGGTGCGGTTTATAAACTGTTGTAAGGCCCCTGCCAATAAGATATTGGCAATAAAAAATACAGGAAAGTTAAACCGGGTAGTGTACCGGATATGTTTAAACTCCGGAATTATATTTTGTATGTAATAAATGGGATTCAGAATATTTTGATACTGATGTTTGGATTTGAAAAAGCTACCATCGGTACCAAACGACATGGCCGCAATGAAAAAACCGGCCAGCAACATTATCAGCGGTAGCTTATTGTGGCTGTTTAAAAAAAACAATGCCACTCTGCGTTGTGCTACGCACTTAACCAGCCAGGCCAGCAGCAAAATGCCGGCACCTACTATAAAGCCTGCCCCTACATAGGCCGCCGCTTCGAAACTGAAGGGATAATCGTTGGGGGCTACCCCAAAACGGATATTGTTTTGCGGGTAAGGTGTAAAATAAGCCAGAAAACTTGCTTCCCAGCCATCGTAACCGTAGCCAATAATGTTAGTACTGCGCTGGTCTAATTGCCAATCGAGCAAGCGCAAGGATAACATGGATAGGCCGAACCCCAATGCAGGAATTACAATTGCGGCAATTAATGGCCGCAGGCGCAGTTTTACCACGGCTTCGAAAAACAATAGATAACCCGATGTGAACGCCAATACAAACAGATAATACCCATGTATAAAAAATGAAACTACCAGCAGCATAGTTGCCATACCAGCCAGCATATAATACCGGCGGCTGTTGTTACTGCTTTCAAACAGTTTAATATGTAGCAGCAAATGCAATACAATTAAAGAGGATAGCGACAGGTTCATGCAGTTGGTAAGCTTCAGAAACATCTGGCATACCCAGGGCAGTGCAACCGAAAAGGCTATCAATAACAAGGTTGAGCTTACCCACCGTGTAAGTATAAAGTAAAGTAGTACCGAGGCCAGCAGTATATTTAGTATCAGCAACAGATGAAACGCCTGAAAATCGTAAGCGGCTAACGTTGGCCATTTAAGCACCAGCGCTTTATATCCTATGGCAAACAAGGGTGTATTATCTGTATAAAATACACAATCGCCGTAGGGGTAGTTCATAAAACCGTACTGCCGCAAATCCTTACCGGCGGTATCTGCTATATATGTATGCAGGGTGTAGTAGTTTTTTAACCCATCGTAATCGTTACAAAAAATAAGGTTTCCTTTTTCTGCTATGGTTTCTTTAAAAGCAATACTCAGCAGCACCAGCTGTATAGCTATAATAGCAAGCAGTATTACGGTACTACGGTTCGTATTTTTCATAGCCACTTATTACGCGCCGAAAATGCTCTTCAGAAATATTTTCAAAAAATTACCGAACTCCTGGCTTAACACGGTAAAATTCATTCGGGATAGTACTACCTCTGGCCGTAATTGTACCTCTACGGTTTTAATAACCAGTTTTTTTCGTGCCGATAGGAATACAAATTCCAGATCAAACAGATAGCGGTTAATACTGGTTTGCATAAACACATCTTTGCCGGCCCGGTTCATGCCTTTCAGCCCACACTGTGTATCATCGGTAGGTATGCGCAAAAATTTTTTAATAAACCAGCGTAGCAGTTTAGATATACGCACCCTGGCCTTGGGCAGGTGCGTATAGTATTCTTCGCCACGTATGCCTATGGCCACATCTGTATGGTTAGCTGCAAGCGTGGTGTATATTTTTGTAAAGCTGTTGTGTGTGTACGGAAAATCTACATCGGTGTAGATTATCAGGTCGGTATCGGCTTTGCCAATACCCTGCCTTAGCGCGTATCCTTTACCCTTATTTTCGGCGTAGCTTACTACCTCAATATCGGTATGGCCTGCAAATGCAGATTTTATTGCTTCGGTACTAATAGTGAGGCTGCCATCGTTAACCAATAGTAAACGGGTGCCGGGTATTTGCCTTTTAATAGCACCAAAGCATGCAATAATATTTTCGGCCCAACCCTCTACAGGGTTGTAACATGGTAGCACTACAGTTAACGAAAGCGGGGTCATTTAATACAGTTAAAGCGGCGGGCAAGATAGAAATTTTACCTGTGCAGTGTGGCAATAGTTTATATATTGCGCTTTAATGATACGTAAGCTTTCGATAGTAATACCCGCTTATAACGAAGGGGCTACTATACACATTATACTGAATAAGGTAAAGGAAGTAGCCCTTTACAATAATATAAGCAAAGAGGTAATAATTGTAAACGATTGTTCGAAGGACAATACAGAAGAGGCAGTTAAAAATTACAGCGCGGCTAACCCCGATGTAAACATACAGTACTATAAACACGAGGTTAATAAAGGTAAAGGTGCTGCCCTGCACACCGGCATAGAAAAAGCTACCGGCGATGTGATAGTAATACAGGATGCCGACCTGGAGTACGACCCCAATGAATACAACATACTGTTAAAGCCAATACTGGACGGATTTGCCGATGTGGTTTTTGGCTCTAGATTTATGGGAGGCAGGCCACACCGTATTTTATTTTTCTGGCATACTATAGGGAATAAGTTTCTTACCTTCTGCTCTAATGCGTTTACCAATCTTAACCTAACCGATATGGAAACCTGCTATAAGATGTTTAGGGCAGATATGGTAAAGTCGCTAAAACTTGAAGAAAAGCGGTTTGGTTTTGAACCTGAGGTAACTGCCAAAATCAGCCGTTACCCTAAAGTGCGCATATACGAAGTTGGCATCAGCTACTATGGCCGCACTTATGAGGAGGGTAAGAAAATTGGCTGGCGCGATGGTTTCAGGGCGCTGTACTGCATACTTAAGTACAATACCTGGGCTAAGTAGGTTACCGGTCGGGGTACACCGGGTAGTTGTTGTACATAAACTTACCTGCGTTTTCGTAGTGCGTTATTACATCTGTTTTTACAGGGCGTATCATTAGTTCATCGTACGATGCAAACTCGCCGTTACCACTAATGAATAGTTTTTCATTTTTATTGCGGAGAGTAAACGTAAAATCGCTACGCACCCAGCCGTTGTAAGTATTGGTAGAAAATTTACCGTTGGCATCGCGTTTAAAAATTTCATTTCCGGCTGAGTCGAGCTGTGTAAAATAAATAACCGGAAATGCCGGACGGCGTTTATCGGCATAAAACCAGATGGATATTTCGTATTCTGTGCTGTCTTTTGCGTTTGGTAGTGTATCGAAAAACAAAAATGCGTCATCTCGTCGGCTGTACCAGGCACCTTTGCCAAATGCGGCGTAAGGCGTGGTTTCGGTATCAAAGTTTTTAACAAATATGGTATTCTGGCTATCGGTGCTCATATAATCGCCGTGGCGGTAATAGCTATTTATGTTGGCAGCTACCTGTTGCTTAATAGAGTCCTGTATATCGGTAAATGCCGATAGGGGCAACTCGAAATAAGTTCTGTCGCCATACTGAAACAGGTATTTAGCTTTATCCATTAAACGCCATTCGGCCGGTTTAAGTCTACCACCAACCGACATCATCAGAAGTGGCTTTGGGTTAGGGAAAAGCTTAAGAACATCTTTTTTAGTAAGTGGATCACCTAAAAGGTTAGCCAGGTTGAATGTTTGGCTTTGCGAGGTACGCGACATTTCGCAATCAATTAACGGCAGATTGGCGTACAACGAACTTTGCATAGCTGCAAAGGCCGCTTCAGATTCTATGTATAGTTTTTCGGAGCCATTAAGAAACAGTGGCAGGGCCAGTATAGCCTGATAGTCGGTAGCCTTTTTGCCTAACCGGTGCAGGTTATCATGCAGTGCGCGTTCTTCTTCTCTCTCGTTAGATATGCCTGCTACTATTTTAAAATCGCGGGCATTGCGAACCGATATCATATTTAGTTCTACCGCCCAAACAGTTATTGGAATCAACAGCAATGCATACTGTGCCCATTTGCGCTTGCTGCTTTGCGCCAGTCTGCTAATGAACACAGCCGAAAGCAGGGTAATGGTATAATAAAAGGCCCAGTTAAACCTACCCGAAGCACGGAACTGTTTGATGGGGCCGGGCATTAATACATAGTACTTTTCAAACTGGTCGATACAAAACGGGAAAGCCATGGCGAACAACAGAATGGCCATACCTGCCGGTAAAAAGTAATTGAAAGGGTAGGGGATAGGGGGAGCTTTTCTACGCACCAACTGTACTATAGCGTAAATAAGTCCACCAACAAAACACAAGGTGGCAATAAGGCCTATATAACCGTAGCCTTCAAAGTTGTGCACTATCGGCGCTGTTGGAAAAAGATCGCCGGCCAGTTGTCCGGTAAATGAGTAAGAACCAATGAAAATATCGGATATGGTGGAGCGGGTTGCCACAAAACCCCACGGGGCGGTAGGGCGGTCGGCAATGTGGTCGGTTAAAATCAGAAATCCTTTAAGGATAACAAAGGGAGTAATGGCACTGGCTATTAGTTTTGCCGGAAACAGCCACTCGGTTTTAAACTGCCGGATATGTACCAATGCATATAGCACAGCCACCAGCATAATAAACATGCCCGATAGTGCCAGATAGTATAGATGTATGAACGAAAACAGCGTTACCGTTACAGCTATAAGTAGTGGGTACCGGTTATTTTGCTTTTGCTGAAACGCCGAAACAAGAAAGTAAAATACCATAGGCAACACGCAGGTATATGCCAGCGAAAAGTGCCCCATAAAGCGCAAGAATTGCGGCGACAATACCGCTATTAAAATGCTAAAGGCAACAGCTGGCACTACCTCTACCGCCAGTTTGCGCAAGGTTTTATAAATAAATCCGGCGCTGATTAATACCGATAGAAAAATAAGCCAGCTGATAATGCCGTGTATGTGATATACTATGCCGGGAAAAGGTTTGGTAAGCGCCTTTAATATCCATGCCAGCAGGGGCTGGTTATCGGTAAACATTACCTGCTCGCCGTAGGGGTAGTTCATACCGGTGAAGTGGGTACCGGTATCGTTACGCAGGTAGTAGGCAAGTGTGTAGTAATTTTTATAGGCATCGCCACCATTACCTATACTTAATGTATCGGCATTAATAATGCTATACCAGAAGTACAGAAACAATACCCCGGTAGTAATAATAACAGTGGCCAGCAGGCCTTTCCAATCCTTCATCCGTTTTTTAATTCAGGCTTCTAAAGTCAACCGGTACTACACGCGAAACACCTTGCTCTGCCATAGTAACACCATAAATGGCTTCCACGGCGCTCATGGTCATTTTATTGTGTGTAACAATAATAAATTGCGACTCTTTAGAGAACTCGCTGATGATTTTATTGAATTTGCCAATGTTGGCATCGTCCAGCGGCGCATCTACCTCATCGAAAATACAGAACGGTGCCGGTTTAAGCAGGTAAAGCGAAAACAGCAGGGCCGTAGCGGTTAGTGTTTTTTCACCACCCGATAGCTGGTCTATTACCGTAGGGCGTTTACCTTTAGGCTTAGCTACTATTTCAATTTTGCTCTCTAACGGGTCATCGGGGTTAACCAAAAACAGGTCGCACTGGTCATCATCACTAAACAGGGTGTGGAATACACGGATAAAGCTTTCGCGCACTTTGTAAAACGCATCCAGAAACTGTGTTTTGGCACTGTCCTCAATCTCCTTAATAGTTTCCAGCAACGAGTTTTTGGCGTTCTCCAGGTCGTTGCGTTGTACTATAATAAAGTCGTAGCGCTTTTTCATTTCTTCAAAAGCCTCTAACGCCATCGGGTTTATTTCGCCAAAATTTTCTACGCGCTTTTTAATTTTATCTACTTCGGCCTGTACTTCCTCTACGGGTTGTACCATTTCAAACTCCTCGTTCAGCACCACATTAATATCTACGTTAAACTCTACCGATAGCCTTTCTTTCATACTGGTAAGCGAAAGCTTTAGCTCGTTGAATTTATCGCTGATGCTGTTTAACAGGTTTACCACATTATCGCGGTTACGGTTAAGCTCGCGTACTTTACCATCAAACTCATTTATCTGCGCGCGCGAGTCGTAGTAGGCTTTTTCGGCAGTTTCTACTTCGGCGGTGTAGCTTTCCTTATCGGCATAGTTGGCCAGTAACAGCGTCTCAATTTCTTTGGCCTTTTTCTGGCTTTCTTCCAGTTGTATCTGGCTTTCCAGTATTACCTCGTTGTTACGGCTTAGCTGACTGGTAAGCGTATCTACCTGTGTTTTTTTAAAGCCCAACTCCTGACTAAGCGAATTAACGCGGTTTTGCTGTTGGTGAAACTCAATATTTTTTTGGTTGTAGCGGCTGCTAACCTCGCTTAGCTTATTGGTAAGCTCTACAAACTCCTTATCGGTTTTTTCAAGTATGGCTTTGGCAGCGCCTTGTGTTTCGCGCAGGCCGGTAAGTTCCGTATTTATGTTTTCGGCTTCGGCTTTCAGGTTATCTAACCGCTGGGCAATGGCTTTGCTCTTTTCATCGGCGCTTTCTAAAAACTTAACCAGACTATTTATGCTGGCCTGTGCTGCCGAGAACTTACTATTCAACTGGCCCACCAGATTACGCTGCGCATCAATATCGCGGGCTACGCTGCTGCCTTTAAGCTGATTAATTTTGCTTTGCGCGCCGCTAACCTGCTGGTGCAGTTTGTAGGTGCTAAGTTCAAGTGCTTTAATTTCCTCTTGTAGTTTCTCAAGGTTTTTAGCACGGCCTATCTTTTTACCTTCAAACAAGCCTACGGCACCACCGCTAAGCGAGAAGTCTTTACGGATATAACGACCGCTTTTAGATAGTACCACCACCTTGTTGCCTTGTGTATCCAGTTCTGCAATGTTAAAGCCGGGCTGGTCGTCTACCATATATACTTTATCAAGCAGGTAGGCTCCCAGTTTTTTGTACTGAGCATCCATTTCTACCAGCTCGCTAACCGGGCGAAGGCCGTTAAGTGCCAGCGGCGATACCGGTTCGTATTTTTCAAACTCATCCAGTATAAAAAAGTTGGCGCGGCCCATAGCGGCATCGTTCAACAGGTTTACGGCCATTACAGCCTCCTGTATGTTCTGCACCACGTAGTAGTTAAGGTAAGGCTCCAGGTAGTTTTCTACCGATACGCGAAACTCTTCGGCACAGTAAATTACATCTGAAAGGAGAGGAGCCTCTTTGCTCCATTTCGCATTCTTCTTTAAAAACTTAATCGACTCCGGAAAGCCCTCCAGGTTATCTACCAGGCTTTTGGTAAGGTCGTACTCGTTCTTTTTGGCATCCAGCGTACGTATTTCGGCTGTAAGCTCCTGTCGGGTTTTTTCTACCGATGTTTCCAGCTCTGCTATCTCTTTACGGCGGTTTTCCTCGTCGGTAATCAGGCTTTGTAGTTTTACCTCTGCCGTTTCTTTCTCGGCTTTCAGTTGCTCAAAGCTTTTTTGCAGTTGCTCCAACTCCTGACGTTTGCGCTGCACATCTTCATCGCTGTTTATCAGGTCGCGCTGCAGGCTTTCGTTGCTGCTGCGGTTTACGGCCAGTTTCTTTTCAAGCTCTATTATCTGGCGCTCTTTTTCGGTGTATTGTTTCTGCTCGGCAGTAAGGGTGTCTTTTAAGGTAGTGTGCTGGGTGCGTATTTCGGCCAGTTCGGTTTCCAGCACAGCCAGTTCGCTTTTGCGGGTTTCCAATATACCGGCTTCGCTCTGGTGGTCAACGGTTAGTTTATCAATAGATAGCTTTAACTTCTCTACCGATTCGTTAGCCTCAATAATCTGCTTTTCGGCGGTGTCTTTCTTATCCAGCGCGTATTTAATCTGCGAGTTAAGCAGGTTACGCTCGTTTTCTTTTTCGCCTACACCGGCTACCAGTGTGTTCAGCTTTTTCTGCACCTCGAAAAGCGATTTCTCTTTCTCTACGTTGTTGAGCTTTTCTTTTTCCAGTGCGGCTTCGGCATGGGCTATGGCAGCTTCCAGTTCAAACTTGTTATCCTCTTCCTGCTTTTTTGATTGCTCCAGGTTTTTAAACGTCTCTTTATACGATTGCAGGTTGTAGCGCGCCAGCAACAGGCTTAGCTGTTTGTACTCCTCCTTTAACTCGTAGTAGCGTTTAGCCTTTTTGGCCTGCGCTTCCAGGGTTTTAAGGTTGCCTTCTATTTCAAATAACAAGTCCTTTACACGGTCCAGGTCGGCATCGGTGCTTTTCAGCTTATCTATAGTTTCCTTTTTGCGCTTTTTGTATTTGGCTACACCGGCAGCCTGCTCAAACAACTTACGGCGGCTGTTATCGCGGTCGTTTAGTATCTCGTCCATCATACCCAGCTCTATAATAGCATAGCTATCGGGACTAACGCCGGTATCCAGAAACAGCGAGGTAATATCCTTTAAGCGGCAGGGTACGTCGTTCAGGCGGTATTCGCTTTCGCCATCGCGGTACAGGCGGCGGGTAATGGTAATGGTTTTATAATCGCTGCTAACCAGGTTTTTGGTGTTTTCGAACGTAAGCGATACCTCGGCCATGCCGGCGGGTTTACGGTTACGGGTACCGTTAAAAATCAGGTTCTCCATTTTTTCTAAACGGAGCTGACTGGTTTTTTGCTCGCCCAGCACCCAGCGGATACTGTCAACTACATTCGATTTGCCGCAGCCGTTAGGGCCCACCACACCGGTAATCTTGTTATTAAAGTGTATGGTGGTTTTCTCTGCAAAGCTTTTAAAGCCCTTTATTTCAAGCGTTGTTAGCTGCATGGTTTAAACTTGTTGTAGGTTGTTGTTCAATAATAGCTTTTCTATCTCTTCCAGTTTCTCTAACGACACATTATTGAGCATTTTGGTTATCTCAATCTTCTTATCGCGGCGGCGTATTTTTTGTAGCGGATGGTCGGCCCGGTCGTCCAGCAGGGTATCGGGGTGCCATTCAAACAGGTCGTTGGGCGTACAATTAAGCACGGTGCATAGCCTTTCTATGTGGTCCAGACGGATCTGCTCTACCTTATCGTTTTTGTATTTGTGTGCTGTAAACGGCACAAAGCCGTTTTTAACCAGAAACTTGTAGGGCTGGTCTATTCCCCGCGCTGTAAAAATGCGCTGCAGGTTTAATTGCAACATATATGCTCAGTTAGTTTATTCAGTAATAGTGTACCGGATGCT
Source organism: uncultured Chitinophaga sp. (assembly GCA_964423405.1). Classification (GTDB taxonomy): domain Bacteria; phylum Bacteroidota; class Bacteroidia; order Chitinophagales; family LD1; genus Bog-950. The sequence goes on from CAYREY010000050.1 coordinate 29,527, forward strand.
TATACCGGTTAGGGTTTTTAGCATCCGGTGGCGAAAAAGCAAATTGTGAATTGAATTTGCTTCAGTTGTTTCTAACAAATGTGAATAACTGATTGTGTTATTCGATTAGAAATACTAAAAACTGAATTTATGCTACAATAATTACAAAGTATTTAGCAGGATAAGCAGTAGATTGATGATGATATTTTGCGCGTTTTAGCACAGTAATCGTCAATATAAATAGTCTTATATGCCGGTTACGCCAAATTTTAACTAAACCGGTAGTGTAAAATATTGAATCAAAATTTTATAGTACTACAATTTATACTTCGCTTAAAGCAAAATAAAAATTGTAGTAAATTGAATTTTAGTTTGAATAAACTAAATCAGCTACATAAACACAAAGTGGTATCTTGCTAAATATGCTTAGGATGCTGCATTTAATCTATATAATGATGATAAGTGGGCATTAATGGTTAATTACCTATTTTAAATAGATAAAAAAGCTAAGTATAGTTTGTGTTTATTTTATTTATACATTTTAATTTCAAAGTAAGATAGTGCAATTGGTTAGTTTGATTGTGTAATTAACTGTGCCGGGACTGCTATAGAAGTTGTTTTACGTTGCCTTTTTTGGCTACAGGCCAGCCTACGGCGCTTGGAACAACCGGTTTTTATTGAAAAATTGAACCTTTTTAAGCGCCAATTGTTGTAAATGTGTATTCTGTTTTTATTTTCGTACCACAACAAAGCAAATAATGATCCGTTTCGCACATCACCATCATATACTATTCGCACAGCGAGTAGCGTGATGTTTATTGTGTAAAACCAAAACATAACCTAAAGCCCGCTGTTTAACCGCAGCGGGCTTTTTAATTTTTAAACCATGAGTGAAACTAAACTGCGTATTGCTATTCAGAAGTCGGGCCGGATGAACGAGGACTCGCTGAAACTTATTAAGGACTGCGGCATAGCCATAGATAACGGGGTAGACCAGCTAAAGGTAACTGCCCGTAATTTTCCGATAGAGGTGTTCTTTCTGCGTAACAGCGATATACCCGAATATGTGGCCGATGGCGTGGCCGATATTGCCATAGTGGGCGAAAACCTGTTGGAGGAGGACCCACGGCAGGTAAGTGTGGTACGTAAACTGGGCTTTGGTAAATGCCGCGTGGCCCTGGCCATACCTAAAAATGAAGACTATACCGGCCTTACCTGGCTAAACGGTAAAAAACTGGCTACCTCGTACCCCAACACGCTGCGCAACTATTTAAACAGTAAAAACCTTAATGCCGAGATACACGAGATATCAGGCTCGGTAGAAATTGCTCCCAATATTGGCCTGGCCGATGGCATCTGTGATATAGTAAGTACCGGTTCTACCTTGTTTAAAAACGGCTTGAAAGAAGTAGAGCACTTGTTTACTTCGGAGGCGGTACTGATAGCCGGTAACAACATCAGCACCGAAGCCCGGCAGATACTGGACAAGCTGGTGTTCAGGATAAATGCCGTGCTGGCGGCACGCAACAACAAATACATATTGCTAAACGCCCCCAACGATAAACTAGACCAGATTGTAGCCCAACTGCCCGGTATGAAAAGCCCTACCATACTGCCGCTGGCCGAAAAGGGATGGAGCTCGCTACATTCTGTAATAGATGAAAATACCTTTTGGCAGAAGATTGATAAGCTGAAAGAACTGGGCGCAGAAGGCATTTTAATTATCCCTATAGAAAAAATGGTATTGTAATGCAGCTAGTAAAATACACATCAACCACCGATTTAGATACCCTGTTAGCCAGGCCGGTTAGCAGTTTGGCAGCTATTGAAAAGCCAGTGTTGCAGATACTGAACGATGTAAAACGTAACGGCGATGCAGCCCTCATTAAATATGCAGCTAAGTTTGATAAAGTAAAACTGAACAACCTGCAGGTAACACCGGCAGAGGTAAAAGAAGCTGTTGCGCTGGTAGATGCCACACTAAAGCGCGCTATAAAAACAGCCTATGGCAACATTGCCAAATTCCACAAGGCGCAAAAACTGAAGGAAGCTAAAACAGAAACCACCAAAGGTGTGGTTTGCTGGCGCCAAAGCAGGGCTATACAAAATGTAGGCTTGTACATACCCGGTGGTAGTGCCCCGTTGTTTAGCACCGTGCTAATGTTGGGCATACCGGCACAAATAGCGGGCTGCAAAAATGTAGTGCTATGTACGCCGCCCGATAAACAGGGGCGTATTAATCCGGCTATACTGTTTGCCGCACAGCTTTGTGGTATAACCCGCATATATAAAACCGGTGGTGCGCAGGCTGTAGCCGCTATGGCATTTGGTACCCAAAGCGTACCACGGGTGGATAAGATATTTGGCCCCGGTAACCAGTATGTAACTGCGGCTAAGCAACTGGTGCAGAATATGGGCGTGGCGATAGATATGCCCGCCGGCCCATCGGAGGTGATGGTAGTAGGCGATGATAGCTGTGTGCCGGCGTTTGTGGCGGCTGACCTGCTATCGCAGGCAGAGCATGGGCCAGACTCGCAGGTAATATTTGTAGCACTGAACAATAAACTGGTAGCACCGGTTAAATCAGAAGTAGAGAAACAACTGGCGGCTTTGCCCCGCCGCGATATAGCGGCTAAGGCATTGGCACAATCGAAAATAATAGTGGTAAAAAACGAAACGCAGGCGGTAAAAATAGTAAACCGCTATGCCCCCGAGCACCTGATACTGGCAGTTAAAAAAGTGAAGTATTTTACCGATAACGTGTACAATGCAGGGTCGGTGTTTATAGGCAACTATACCCCAGAAAGTGCGGGCGACTATGCCAGCGGCACCAACCACACCCTGCCTACCAATGGCTATGCACGGGTATATGCAGGAGTATCGTTAGATGCGTTTGTAAAGAAAATTACCTACCAGCAGATAAACTCGCAAGGGCTGAAAAATCTGGGACCGGTAATAGAAACCATGGCCGCCGCCGAACAATTGCAGGCGCACAAAAATGCAGTTACCATCCGTTTACAAAAACTAAAAAAATAGATAGTGTTTGATATAGAAACTATAGTACGTGATAACATCCGTGGGTTAAAGCCTTATTCATCGGCCAGGCATGAGTTTAAAGGTGAGGCATCGGTGTTTTTAGATGCGAACGAAAATGCCTTTGGTTCGCCGCTGCCGCAAAACTACAACCGCTATCCCGATACACTGCAACAGGCGGTTAAAGAAAAAGTAAGTACGCTGAAAGGTGTACCGGCGGGCAACATATTTTTAGGCAACGGCAGCGATGAGGCGATTGATTTACTGTACCGCATTTTCTGCCGCCCGGGTGTAGATGAGGTAATTGTTTGTCCGCCCACGTATGGTATGTACGAGGTTAGCGCGGCTATAAACGATGTAGCTGTGGTTCGTATTAACCTGCTGGAGAATTACGAACTGGATATAGATACTATACTGCAACCTCGGCCCAATGCCCGTATGCTGTTTATCTGTTCGCCCAATAACCCAACGGGTAATGCGTACAGCGCTGCGCAGATTGAACAACTGATACAGCAGTTTAACGGGCTGGTAGTAGTAGATGAAGCGTATATTGATTACAGTACGCAGCCATCGGCTACGCAGTTTATTGGTAAGTATAGTAATGTGGTTGTATTGCAGACTTTCTCTAAAGCCTGGGGCATGGCCGGTTTGCGGCTGGGTATGGCCTTTGCCAGCGAACAACTGATTGGCTACCTGAACAAGGTAAAACCACCTTATAACATTGGCGAACCTACGCAGCAACTGGCGCTACAGGCATTACAAAATGCAAACTGGGTAAAGGAACATATTGCGGTTACCATTGCCGAACGTACCCAACTGAGCGAACAACTGGCTGCATTACCTTGCGTAACAAAGGTGTACCCTACCGATGCCAATTTTATACTGGCCCGCTTTACCGGTGCTAAGGCTGCTTACGATTATCTGGTACAAGCCGGTATTATAGTGCGCGACCGTAGCAAAGTAGAACTGTGCAATGAGTGCCTGCGCATTACCGTGGGCACACCTGCCGAAAACGAAAACCTGATTAACACACTTAAAACTTTTGGTGTATGAAAAAGATACTGTCCATTGACCTGAACGGCGGATTACTAAATACCGGTACAGGTGAACTATTAACCCGTTTGCAAACCGGTGTAATTTACTGGCTGGGCAAACTGCTGCGCGAAACCGATAGCGAGGCTGTGCTGGTAACCGGTGGAGTTGATGTAACGGCCTTATTGCCTGTACTCGACAATCAGGGTGTGAAGTTTGTACAGGTAGTAGACAGCATTAGCGAAATAGATACGAATAATACCAACTTGTGGACGGTGAGTACTACTGTTTCTACCAATAATATTATCCCTACCGAAACCGGATGGGAGAGCGTTTACCGTACCCTGAAAGGCGGTTTGCGCGAGGCGGAACATCGCCGTAAAACCAACGAAACGGATATTGCCATTAAGCTTAACCTGGATGGCACCGGTAAGGCAGGTATAGATACCGGTCTGCACTTTTTTAACCACATGCTGGACCAGATTGCCCGCCACGGCAGTATAGATTTAGATATAACTGCCAAAGGTGATTTGCATATAGACGAGCACCATACTATAGAAGATACCGCCATTGCACTGGGCGAGGCTTTTGCTTTAGCACTGGGCGATAAACGCGGTATAGAGCGGTATGGGTTCTGTTTGCCAATGGACGATGCTTTGGCGCAGGTAGCTATAGATTTTGGTGGCCGCAACTGGATAGTATGGGAGACTAACTTTACCCGCGAAAAGGTGGGTGATGTGCCCACGGAAATGTTTTTCCACTTTTTTAAATCGTTTACCGATGCGGCCCGCTGCAACCTGAACGTGAAAGCAGAGGGAACGAACGAACACCATAAGATTGAGGCTATTTTTAAAGCCTTTGCACGTGCTATTAAAATGGCCGTGCGCCGCGATTTAAACAATATGCAATTGCCCACTACTAAAGGTATGCTGTAATATGAAAGTGGTAATAATAGATTACGGAGCGGGCAATACCCAATCGGTTAAGTATGCGCTGGAGCGTATAGGCGTACAGGCGGTATTGACAGATGATGCCGGTATAATAACCGGTGCCGACCGGGTTATATTTCCCGGGGTGGGTCATGCCAAACCGGCTATGGAAACACTACGCAGCAAGGGGCTGGATACGGTTATTGTTAACCTGCAACAACCGGTGCTGGGTATATGCCTTGGTATGCAATTGATGTGCAAGCACAGCGAGGAAGGCGATACTGCTTGCCTGGGTATATTTAATGAAGAGGTAAAGCTATTTGAACCCAAACTGAAGGTGCCACACGTAGGTTGGAACACCACTACCGCCGCCGATGGTAAAAGCGAGTGGCATTATTATGTACACAGCTACTATGTACCGGCCAACCAATATACTACACATACCTGTAACTATATCGAAACCTTTTCGGCGGCTATACGGCGGGATAACTTTACAGGGGTGCAGTTTCACCCGGAGAAAAGTGGGCCCGCCGGCGAACAATTACTAAAACGCTTTATTGAAGATACATGGAAATAATACCGGCTATAGATATAATAGATGGCAAGTGCGTGCGCCTAACACAGGGCGACTATAACCAGCAGGTAACGTATAACAGCAATCCGCTGGAGGTGGCTTTGCAGTTTGAAGCCGCTGGTATAAAACGCCTGCACCTGGTTGACCTGGATGGTGCCAAAGCCGCGCATATAGTAAACCATCAGGTGTTACGTAGTATTAGTGCAAATACCAAACTGGTAATAGACTTTGGTGGCGGTGTAAAAACCGACGAGGATATTGCCATAGCGTTTGATAACGGCGCAGCGCAGGTTACGGCCGGTAGCATAGCGGTTAAACAGCCCGATACGGTTGTGCGCTGGCTACAACAATACGGACCGGAGAAGATTATACTGGGTGCCGATGTAAAAGACGGGCAGATTGCCACACACGGCTGGCAACAAAGTAGCGGGGTGGATCTATTCTCTTTTATACAAAGTTACCTGCCTCATGGGTTGCAATATGTTATCTGCACCGATGTGGCAAAAGATGGTATGATGCAGGGCTCATCGATAGAATTATATAAACAGGTACTGCAACAGTTTCCGCAGTTAAAGCTTATTGCCAGCGGCGGTGTAAACGGCATGGCCGATTTACAACGGTTGAAAGATGCCGGTTTGTATGGTGCCATTGTAGGCAAGGCCATTTACGAGGGAGCTATATCGTTAACCGAACTATCTAAACTTAATTAAGTGCTTGCAAAAAGGATTATAACCTGTCTGGATATAAAAGACGGGCGCACTGTAAAGGGCGTAAACTTTGAAAACCTGCGCGATGCCGGCGATCCGGTAGAGCTGGCAAAGCTATATGCCGAACAGGGGGCTGATGAGTTGGTGTTTCTGGATATTACAGCCACGCATGAGAAACGCAAAACACTGGCCGAACTGGTGGCGCGTATTGCCTCGGCTATAAACATACCGTTTACGGTGGGGGGAGGTATTTCTACCGTAGAAGATGTGTATGTGCTGTTGCAGAATGGTGCCGATAAGGTATCGCTTAACTCGGCGGCGGTGTATAACCCTACGCTGATACAGGATATTGCCGATAAGTTTGGCAGTCAGTGTTTGGTATTGGCTATAGATGCGAAAGAAGAAAACAGCCGTTGGACGGTGTACACCGGTGGTGGCCGCAAACCGGTAGATAAGGAGCTATATAGCTGGGCGGCTGAGGGCGAAAAATTGGGGGCGGGTGAAATACTGTTTACCTCTATGAACCACGACGGCACCAAAGCGGGCTTTGCCAATGCTGCGTTGCGGAAGCTATCAGAAACGCTGAACATTCCGGTAATAGCCTCGGGCGGGGCGGGTACCATGCAGCACTTTGCCGAGGTGTTTACCACCGGTAAAGCCGATGCGGCACTGGCAGCCAGTATTTTTCATTTTAAAGAAGTAGACTTACAACAACTAAAACAATACCTGCATACCAGCGGGGTAACCGTACGCTTATGAAACCCGATTTTGAAAAACTAAATGGCCTGGTACCGGCTGTAATACAGGATGCCGAAACCCTGCGTGTGCTGATGCTGGGCTTTATGAACGAAGACGCCTTTACCAAAACTGTTGCCGAAAACCGCGTTACCTTTTTTAGTCGCACCAAAAGCCGGTTGTGGACCAAAGGAGAGGAGAGCGGCAACTTTTTAAATGTAGTAAGCATTACTACCGACTGCGATAACGATACCTTGCTGATTAAAGTAAAACCGGTTGGTCCGGTTTGCCACACCGGTACCGATACCTGCTGGGGCGAGGTAAACCAGGCCAACAGTCTGGCTTTTTTAAACGGACTGGAACACGTGATTGCTACCCGCAAGCAAAACCCCGAGGATGGTTCTTATACCTCATCGCTGTTTAAAAAGGGTATCAACAAAATAGCGCAGAAAGTAGGTGAGGAGGCCACCGAGGTAATAATAGAAGCCAAGGATAACAACGATGAATTGTTTATGAATGAAGCTGCCGACCTGCTGTTTCATTACCTGATATTGTTGCAGGCTAAAGGTAAACGATTAAGCGATGTGGTGGATGTGCTTGAAAAGCGCAGAAAATAGTTGCAAAACAGTTGTTGATGCCTATTAAACAAGTAGTTGCAAAATATTTTTTGAAATTAGTTTGTAAATACGAAATCAGCTTTTACATTTGCGCTCCGCAAGACGGAGAAAGGGAGCTTAGCTCAGTTGGTTCAGAGCATCTGCCTTACAAGCAGAGGGTCACTGGTTCGAACCCAGTAGTTCCCACA
>CAYREY010000051.1:0-2994 GCA_964423405.1 uncultured Chitinophaga sp.
TCATCTACGCGTAAGCCGCCATAGCGGGCACTATCGTACTTAGCAGCCTGCCCTTCTTCAAAAAAATACGACTCAGCACCCAGGTGCACTTCGTTACCGTTGCAACCATATTTAAGTAAACACTCCTGCTTGCTCAGGTTACTTTTGTTTACACCAACAAAGTTTATCGCCGTAGCTATACTGCTATCGTTACAGGTAACCAAACACAAACCTGCATGGCAGTTAACATTGTCATCTATATCTCTTATTAACCGGTAACGCAATTGCATGTAATCGCCCTGCATCAACGAGCGCGGATCTACAGGCGCCAGCTCTAAATAAATAAGTCGTCCGCTTGCTAGGGTATGCTCTTTATGCAATACTGAATAAATAAAAAACACAGCCAGTGCCAGCAGGTTAAGGGCTATTAATGGTGCTCTATACTTTTTCATTGGCAAGTACTTTGGCAGTGAAAAAATAAAACAGCAACATCAATACACCCGGTATAAACAGAAGAATAGATTTTTGCAGCAGTGTAAAATTAAGGTCGTAATAATACTGGCCTATAAAATACACCAGCGCGGCAATACTAATAGCCACACCGGGGCGGTAGTTAACCATAAACGCCAGCAGCAATATAAGTACGCTGCCCGCTATAGCCGGCGAAAAGGCCGTAGGCAACAGCCACAGCATGCACGATAGATATATTACCCATTTATACTGATAATCGGCCTTACCTAATTGCACCAGTATATGTTTAACTACATACAATGTAATGGCAATAGCCGCCACCGACGATAACCAGATGTAATTCATAGAAATATCCAGCAACCCTCTTTTGCCCACACTTGCCAACGCTGCTAATAACGACACCATTAAACCTGCCCGAACAGGCGTATATAATCTGGCAAAGCTACGGTAGGTAGTAATCAGCTTCGCCTCATTCAGCATCCACCAGGCCAATGCTATGGATACAACACCTATATACAAATGCACCAGTTCAAACGCCTTTGCATCGGCCATTATACCCAATATGCTACCGTTAAATAACAGTACAGCTATAAAAGCAAATACATACCCCTGGCTAATTATAATAGTGGCGGCAGCTATCAGCATATAAAAAAAGCACAACACAGGTATCGTGCTATGAAACAGCACTTCAAAACCTACCCCGGTCATTACTAACCCCGATAAGTACAATGAGATACTCATGGTATCCAGCACCAGTTTATCATAAGCGCGGCTTAATAAAACGGCACCGGCACATAAGCCAAGCCCTGTAACCAACATGGCTGTGCCGCTTTCGTAAATTTGCAGTAGCATTAAAAAACCTACAAACGATAGTGATGCCAGAAAACCACCCAGTACAATTAAAGCTTTAACAGCAATACCCGAACGGCTATCATAACTACGCTGATATTCTGCTATAACTGCTTCTTCATTCAGCACCAGGGCAGGGTCTGCTTGTCGCAACTGCTCTGCCACCTGTGGTATATCGGTTGGTTTATACATTGGCCCAGCGTTTTTGCAGTTTAATAATTTGTTGAACCGTTACGGTAACAGCGCCTATTATAAACAGGCTAACCAGTAAAAACATTCCCGTTTCGTGCGATAGCTTGATCATACCGGCAGCAACACAACAGATAGCACTAAAAGCTACCAATGCAAAGTACAACACCTTGCGCTGTGTAAAGCCATACCACAAACCCGCAGCATAAGCCGCAACAGTTACCATAAGCATAGCGGGCATTAAATTTTGATGTTCTATTATACCTGCTATAACTCCGCTGGTAGCAATATTGGCGCAAGCCACTGCCAGCAAATTAGTAAACCAGTTAGGTGCGCCCGGCCTGCCGTTTATGGCGTTAATTGCCAATGCTGTTATCAAACAAACACTGTTAAACACAAAATCAATCAGCAGTACAGTAAGCCCCTGCATATCGCTATGGTATTGCGCTAAATAAAACGCGCCGGTGGTATTAAGCAATATAAGGTACATAAACCACAGCGGGGCAAAACCCGATACAAGTACCCAAATGGTTACAAATACCGACCACGCCAGAAACAACTCGTAGGTATCGGCACCGGTCTGATATATCTGTCCGTATACAGCAAACAAACCACCCACCAATACGGCAGCGCCGGTCAGTAGTATATTCTTTACCAAATCGCTTAGGTTGGTTAGCAGCACCACCAGCACCGTAGCCGATAGTACACCACCTACTATACCCATTTTGGCAAACTTACCCAGGTTATCCCAGTTGTAAGCAAAAAAGAAAATGATACCCGACACCGTAAAGGCCACACCGGCGCCTAACAAAAATAGCTCTAAAAACTTCTTCCAGCCATCGGCGGTGGGGTGCACATAGGTTTGCAAACGTTGTTCAACCGCATCGCTGTTCCAGTTGCTGTGGCGGCTGATGATATGTATATCGTCGCGGTCAGGTGCTTGCATAGTTAACAGGCATTAGCCTTTTACCAAATATAACAATAACGATTAAACACATTTGTGTAGGTTTGCCATGCTATGCAAATTATAACAACCGAAGACGGTTCGCACACCTTGTTTGCCGAACAGTTTAACGAAATATACCACAGTCGCCACGGTGCTATACAAGAGAGCCAGCACGTGTTTATCAAAACCGGATTGGACTATGTTTTACAACATAAAATTAAAGAGCCATTGGCTGTTAGTCCTCCCTCTCCTTTGGAGAGGGAGTTAGAGGGAGAGGCTGCCACTATACTGGAGATTGGTTTCGGCACCGGCCTTAATGCCCTGCTTACAATGATTGAGGCAGAGAAACGCAACCTGAAAATAAGCTACACTACCATCGAACTATATCCGGTTGATATAGCTACCATTAAAGAACTGAACTACACGCAGCAACTGGGCTACGAGTACTGCTACGGGCCTTACCACTCAATGCACCTGGTACGCTGGAACGAAGCACACGATGTAACGCCTCACTTCAACTTCAAAAAAATAAACGCCTCGGTAACTGAACACACGTTTGA
>CAYREY010000051.1:3094-7217 GCA_964423405.1 uncultured Chitinophaga sp.
GCTTTACCGTTGAAAAAACACCCGGCCCACCCGGCAAACGCGAAATGCTGCGGGCCATAAAAATATAGCGTCATTGCGAGCCGCAGGTCCCGGGTTTATCTCGGGAGAGGCTCTGCGACGAAGCAATCTATCATTATTGGTGGTTATATCATCATAACTTTATTTGCCTTTCTCAATTTGTAATTAGTAATTTGTCCAATAGTAATTAAACACGGTGCTTAAAATCTACAAATCATCGGCCGGCTCTGGCAAAACGTACACCCTGGTAAGGGAGTACCTGCGCCTTGCCTTTCGCGACCCGCAGAAAAGCTACCGCGCTATACTGGCTATCACCTTTACCAATAAGGCTGCCGCCGAAATGAAAAGCCGGATTATAGAAGCATTGGAAGGCATCAGCAAACTGGATAACGAACAGAAAACGCTGATTAACGACCTGTGCAACCTTACCGGTAAAAGCCAAAGCGAATTACAACGCGATGCGGCGGTTATACTGCGCAGCATGTTGCACAACTACGCCGATATATCGGTTAGCACTATCGATAGTTTTGTGCACCGCATAGTGCGCGCCTTTGCCTACGACCTGCGCATACCTATGAATTTTGATATAGAAATGGACAGCAAAAAGCTATTGCATAACGCAGTAGATTTATTGCTGGACCGTCTGGACGAAAGCGATGCACAGATAACACAGGCTGTACTGGAGTTTGCCGAAACAAAGATTGAAGACGGCAACAGTTGGAACGTGGATTTTGAAATACAGAAACTGGGTAACCAGTTATTTATAGATGAAGCACTGCCGTATATAAAACAACTAAGCTTTGTAGAGTTTGATAAGCTGCGCGAGGCACGTTCATCGTTACATGCGCAGATAAAGTTGATAGAAAACAAAATGTTTGCCGAAGGTAAAGCAGCATACGACCTGATAATAAACAACGGGCTTACCGCTAACGATTTCTATCAGGGTGTAAAAGGTGTGTTTGGCTACTACAGCAAGTTTGCTTCGGGCGAGTTTCCGAAAGATGTACTGGGTAACACCTATGTACGTGCTTGCCTGGTAGAAAACAAATGGGGCAAAAAAGATGCACTGGCCGAAGGGTTGAAACAACAACTGATACAGCACTATAACCGCTTAAGCGATATATGGAATACTCAGGGGCCCGATTACTATCTGTGCGACCTGCTGCTGAAAAACTTTTATGCGTTTATTCTGTTAGCCGATTTACAAAAGCTACTGGATGAGATAAAAGCCGACAACAACATTCTGTACATCGGCGATTTTCACCACAAGGTGTTCGATATAGTGAAAGAACAAAGCGCACCGGTGATATACGAGCGCATTGGCGATAAATACGACAACATACTGATTGATGAGTTTCAGGATACATCGGTAATACAATGGCGTAACCTGTTACCGCTGATAGAAAACTCGCAGTTTAAAAACGAAGACAGCCTGATAGTAGGCGATGGCAAACAGGCTATCTACCGTTTCCGTGGTGGAGAGGTGGAGCAGTTTGCTGTACTGCCCCGCATATACGGCGCCGAAGAAGATGAGCTGTTAAAAGAGCGCGAGATAGCAGTAAACAACTATGGCGCCGAAATAGAACTACTGGAGAGCAACTACCGAAGCACCAAAGAAGTAATTGACTTTAATAATGCATTTTATGCGCATGCGCTGGAGTTACCGGAATTAAAGAACAAAGACATTTACGCCGACTTTTATCAAAAGCAGGGTAAACCTAAAACCGGCGGCTTTGTTAGTATAGAGTTTTTAAAACCCGATGCAGAAAAATCGTTAGCCGAAATACGTTGCGAACGCGTAGAAGCTATTGTTACAGAAGCATTGGAACATGGCTATAGCTGGAGCGACATTGCCGTGCTTACCCGCAGCAACCTGAGCGCCAGCGAAATTGCATCGTACCTGGTGCAGAAAAATATCCGCGTTATATCGCCGGAGAGTTTGCTGATTAACCAATCGCAGAAAGTACAGTTGTTGCTTTCTGTATTGCGCTATATCAATCGTAAAGACGACCACATTGCCCGTGCCGAGATATTGCACTATGCACAATTGCTGCATGGAAAACTGGCACGGTTTGAACAGATAGACTTTACAAAAGAGACTGCTGATTTTGAAGCTGATTTTCGCGAACAGACTGGTATCGACTTTAGCTCTTCTGCACTATCGGTGGGCAGGCTGGCAGATTTAAGTCAGCAGATAATACGGGTGTTTGGTGTTAATGATGATGACCCTTTTATTCAGTTTATGCTGGATGAGATATTGCTGTACACATCGCGTTACGGCAACACCATCAACGATTTCCTCATCTGGTGGGATGGCGTAAAACATAAGAAGAGCATCATCTACCCCGAAAGTCTGGATGCTGTAAAAATCATGACCATTCACAAATCGAAGGGGTTGCAGTTTCCAATAGTAATACTGGCAGATGCAGTGGAAGAAAAGAAAATGACAAAAAGCTTTTTCTGGATTCCGTTACAAAAAACATATTTACCACAACTTAATATAGGCTTGCTGCCGCGCAACAAACAGGTACTGCAAACAGAATTTGCCCGCCTGTACGAACGCGAGGACGAACAATCGTTTTTAGATTTACTAAACCTGCTGTACGTAGGCACCACCCGCCCCGAAGATGCCTTGTATATAGTATCGGAAGAATTAGATAAGCTACCCGAGAGCAACAACTCGGTAACGGCGCTATTGGTAAACTTTCTGCATAGCATTAACCAATGGGAAGGTTTTCAGCAATACGTATTCGGCGAGCCGGAGTATGCCCGCGATAAAAAAGAGAAAGAGCAAAAGTTTGCGCTATATAAAAAAGAACCTACCCAATCGGCCAACCTGCTGGCCTCTGCTATTAAGGTAAAAATGAAAGCCGATACTTTCTGGAGCAAGGAAACCAGCGGACGTATAGATGCCGGTAACCTATTGCACGAAGCGCTTAAACAAATACGCTACGAGGGCGACGAGCAAAAGGTGGTAAACAAAATGAAAGCCGTCGGCCTTGCCGATGGCGACAAAGCCGATATACTGTTACAGGAACTAAAGGCAGTTATTTATCATCCGGAGATGAATGTGTATTACAAAACCGGCCTGCAGGTTATTAACGAACGGCCATTGCTAAAACAAAACGAAAGCATACGCATACCCGACAGGGTAGTTATCGGTAATGGGCAGGCTACCATTATAGAATATAAAACCGGTGTACGCGATGAAGCACACCAATGGCAGTTAAAAAAATATGCCCGCTGGTTAACCGAAGCAGGCATACCGGTTAAAGAGAAATTCATTTTCTACACTGCCGATAAACAGAAGGAGGTGGTGCAATGAAAAAGTTTTTAGAACGCACCGCTGCCGCACTACTTACCAAACACGGACAAAACATGGCCGGTGTACTGGTGCTTATGCCCAACCAACGTTCGTGTACATACCTGCGTAACGAGTTACACAAACAGGCCGCGCATACCATACTATCGCCGGAGATTGTACCCCTTACCGACTGGATGCTGCAACAAAGCGAACTGGTAGTAGCAGATAATATAGAACTGGTGCGCGAACTGTACACCTGCCATAAAGAGATTGGCGGTAGCCAAACATTGGATGAGTTTATGGGCACGGCCACTGTTATGCTGAACGACTTTGGCGAACTGGACCAGCAGATGACGAACGCCCGTTTGTTCTTCAAAAATCTGGAGATGCTGCAAAGCATGAAGATTTACGAACCGGGAGAAGTACCATCGGAGTATAAACTGCAATACAAAAAATTTTGGGAAGATTTCGGCCGCCTGTACCGCCTGCTACGCGAAAAATTATTAGCAAGCGGCAGAGGTTATACCGGCATGGTACTGCGCCATGTAGCAGAAAATACCGAGGTATTTAAAAATATATTAACAGGTGATTCATTTGTTTACTTAACAGGCTTTAGCCACCTGAATAAAAGTGAAGAGACCATTATTAGCTGGCTGCTTACCAACACCAATGCTACTGTGTGGTGGGATGCCGATACGTATTACGTACGCGATGAAATGCAGGAGGCCGGGCAGTTTTTTCGTGACTATAAAAACAAACTACGCGCCGGCGATAAACAGTTTACCGATGGTATTAGCACCA
>CAYREY010000051.1:7317-10038 GCA_964423405.1 uncultured Chitinophaga sp.
CAGGTAAAGGTAACCGCCGATATACTTCAGAACCGGTTAAAGCTGAATGAAACCAATGCACTGGAAACTGTAATAGTAGTACCCGACGAAAAACTACTAAGCCCGCTGATAGCTGCCATACCGGCCAATATTACATCGCTTAATATAACGATGGGCTTAACCATTACAGGTAGTAATCCGGCATCGTTTCTCGATATATTATTCCGCCTGTACCATAACTCACAGAAATATCAATCAAAAAACCGTCCGCAACGTTTTTATTATAAAGATGTGTTCGACCTGTTGCAGCACAGCTATTTCAGTTTACTGTTTGGTGCTATTGATACCAGCCTGTTTATTGAAACACTTAAAAAACAGAACCGCGTACTAATTCGCAAAGAAGAACTGGAACGGGCGCTGGGCGGTGCAGCATCAGCTGTATTTTTCGAGGGTACCGATACGCTGCAATATGCCGCCTATCTGCAAATACACATCAATAACCTGCTAAACAAACTGGTAACCGGTGTGCGCGAAGGCAACCAGCAACTGGCCCCCGATGCAGAGATAACGCTTAAGCTGTTAACCATACTCAACAACACACAAAGTATTTTTACCACCGGCGAAAACATCAGCATAAAAACCTACACACAGTTATTAAAAGATGATTTTTACAACACGCGTGTGCCGTTAGAGGGCGACCCGGTGCAGGGCTTGCAGGTAATGGGTTTACTGGAGACCCGCGCACTCGATTTTAAAAACGTTATCATACTATCGGCCAACGAGGGTATACTGCCCGGTGGTAAAAACATACGCAGCTATATCCCTTACGAAATGCGGTACGAGTTTTTAACCACGCACCGCGAACGCGATGCGGCAACGGCGTATCTGTTCTACCGGTTACTGCACCAGGCAGAAAATGTATTTATACTTTATAATACTGAGCCGGATGAACTGGGCGGTGGCGAAAAAAGCCGCTTTATCTTACAGTTGGAGCAGGAACTTAAACCGGTCAACCCACAGGCGCAGATTCAGGATATGATATTTGCCATAGACCCGCCTGCCGGTATTGAAGAAACGGCTATCAACATTACAAAAGATGAAGCCATAGTGGGCAAGATGCTGGAGATAATGACCACCTCGGGCCTTTCGCCGTCGGCGCTTAATACATATATCAACTGTCCGCTGCAGTATTATTTCCGCTACATAGCAGGTCTGCGCGAGCAGGATGATATGGAAGAAAATATGGAAGCCGCTACTATCGGTTCGGCAGTACACTATGCGCTGGAGATTATTTATAAGGAAAAGGTTGGCGAGGTAGTTACGGCGGCGTTTATAGATGTGCAGCTAAAAAACAAACCACGTATAGAACAACTTATAAAAGAACACCTGGCCGAGCGCTTTGAAAGCGAAAACCTGAAGAGCGGCAAAAACCTGCTGCTGTACAAAGTATGTGTAAAGCTTACCGAGGAATACCTGAAGAACGAGAAAAAAGTTATTGAGCAACTAAGCGAATGGGGCAACGATTTACAGATAGTAATGCTGGAAGACAAGCTAACCTATACGCTGAACGTAAACGGCAGAGAAATAAAAATAGCCGGCCGGGTAGACCGTGTAGAAAGCGTAGATGGCGTAGTGCAGATTGCCGACTATAAAACCTCCAAGCTATCTACCATACCTATATTGAACGAGGAAACATGGGAAGCCCTTACCAACGACCCGGCGTATGCCAAACCGGTACAGCTACTGGTGTATGCCTGGCTGTATAACCGTATGGCCGGTAAGGAGATACCGGTGCGTTCGGGTATTTACTGGCTCCGCGAAAGCAGCCGCGGACTGGATACACTGCGCATAGATAAAACCAACGATATACTGGGGGCAGATGTAATAAACCGCTTTGAAGAAAAACTGGTTGCCGTATTAACCGAAATGCTGAACCCCGAAGTAGTATTTACCAAAACCACCGACACCGAACGCTGCATCCACTGCGAGTTTGCAGGTATTTGCGAGCGATAAGCCAACAAATATTTCTCAGATAGTTGTTGCCGAAATTTATTAAAACAGAAATGCCACCTTAAGGTGGCATTTCTGTTTTGGGATATTGGATAGTTAGAACAAATCGCCCTGGTTGCCTTTTTTGCCGGCTTTAGGGTTAATGTTTAACTCTATGGTAGTACCCATTTTAACCTCGGTAGTTTTTTTACCGGCCCGGGCATCTTCCGGTTGTTCTTTACCTGCAGGCACTATCTCGCTTACTTTACCCGATACATCGTATTGTGTAAGGCGGTTGCCCAGGGCTTTCCAGCCTTTTACATCAATAATCTGGTTAAGGGTAGCGGTTTCTTCTGCCTTCTCTTTGTTCTTGCCTTTCAGCGCGTTGAATTTAACCTGTACCTCATCGCGGCCACTGAATACATGTAACTTGCTGTTGTTGTGTTCGGTAACAATAGATGACTTAAGCTTTTCGGTTTTCAGCTCTACCTTAAAGCGTTTTACATAAAACTCTTTGTTGTTACCATCATAGTAAACGGCGCTGTATATTCTTTCGGGGCTAAATTTCTCCACCTTCAGTATATCGTCCATTTCGTACTTATTGGTCAACTCAAAGTTGGTCAGTTCTATGTTGCCATCTTTGTAGGCTACTATAATCTGGTCGCCGGTGTTAAACTCGCCCAGATAAACGGCTTTGTCTTTCTCTTCGGTAACCAGGCGGCCAAATTTCTCATCCAGCCATATTTTAATGCC
>CAYREY010000051.1:10138-11824 GCA_964423405.1 uncultured Chitinophaga sp.
TCGTCGTTCTTTTTCCAAACGGCAATATGTATAATGTCTTTACCTACAAACTTCTTATCGCCCATGCGGCTTATCATTAGTTTACCACCACGGGTAAACACAATAATATCATCCAGGTCGCTGCACTCGCATACAAACTCATCTTTACGCAGGCCGCTGCCAAAGAAACCTTCTTCGCGGTTTACATATAAGCGGGCGTTGGTAGCTGCTACCTGTTTAATTTCAATCTCTTCAAAGCCTTTTACCTCGGTACGGCGCTCGCGGCCTTTACCATATTTTTTAATCAGCTCCTGAAAATAGTTTACAGCAAACTCGGTCAGGTGTTTAAGGTCGTGCGCTACCTGTTTCAGGTCTTTCTCTATGGCCTTAATCTCTTCATCGGCTTTAAACGAATCGTATTTAGATATACGCTTAATCCGTATCTCGGTAAGGTGGGTAATGTCGTCAACAGTTATCTCGCGGCGGAACAGTTTTTTGTATGGCTTTAAACCTTTGTCGATGGTTTCAATTACCTCTTCCCAGGTTTCGGCTTCCTCTATGTTGCGGTAGATACGTTTCTCTATAAATATTTTTTCAAGCGAGCTGAAGTGCCATTTCTCATTCAGTTCGGCCTGCTCTATTTCCAGTTCGCGTTTAAGCAACTCTTTGGTACGGTCGGTGCTTATCTGTAATATTTCGTTCACCGAAAGGAACATCGGCCTGTCGTTTACAATTACACAGGCGTTGGTAGATATACTGTTCTGGCAATCGGTAAAGGCGTATAGTGCATCTATGGTAACATCAGGGTCGGTGCCCGGCACCAGGTCAATCTGTATCTCTACATCTTTAGCAGTGTTATCGGTTACTTTCTTAATTTTTATTTTGCCTTTGTCGTTGGCTTTCAGTATGCTTTCTATCAGGCTTTCGGTAGTAGTGCCATAGGGTATTTCGCGTATAGCCAGGGTCTTTTTATCTACTACTTCTATTTTGGCACGTACTTTTACTTTGCCGCCGCGTTCGCCTTTGTTGTACTCGCTTACATCTACAAAGCCACCGGTTAAAAAATCGGGCAGCAGGCGGAAGTTTTTACCCTCCAGGTGTTTAATGCTGGCTTCGCACAGCTCTATAAAGTTATGCGGCAATACTTTGGTAGATAAACCTACGGCAATACCATCGGCGCCCTGCGACAGGAGCAAAGGGAATTTCATAGGCAGGTTTACCGGCTCTTTCTTACGGCCATCGTAGCTAAGCTGCCACTCGGTGGTTTTAGCGTTAAAGGCTACCTCTTTGGCAAACTTGCTAAGGCGTACCTCTATGTAACGCGGTGCAGCGGCCGAGTCGCCGGTGCGTACATCGCCCCAGTTACCCTGCGTGTCAAACAGCAGTTCTTTCTGACCCATGTTAACCAGCGCATCGCCAATACTGGCATCGCCGTGCGGGTGGTACTGCATGCTTTGGCCTATTACGTTGGCTACCTTGTTAAAGCGGCCATCGTCCATTTCGTTAAGGGCATGTAAAATACGGCGCTGTACGGGTTTTAAACCATCTTCTATGGCCGGTACGGCACGCTCCAGAATTACATAGCTGGCATAATCAAGAAACCAGTTTTGAAACATACCATCTACGTGGATGTTGTCGGTACCCTGGCCCTGATTGTTGTTATCGTCTTTTTCTTTCATTTTTCTGTCAATACATTTTTTACCACAA
>CAYREY010000051.1:11924-36669 GCA_964423405.1 uncultured Chitinophaga sp.
AGTTCACAAAGGGTTTAGCCTATGGTGTTCTTTGTGTATTCTTAGTGTTCATAGTTGTTATGTTTTTTACCACAAGGTTCACAAAGGTTGCACGAAGTTCACAAAGGGTTTAGCCTATGGTGTTCTTTGTGCGTTCTTAGTGTTCATGGTGGGTATATTTTCATTCTAATCTTCCGTTAATTACTCTTTTAATACCGTTTTTTAAAAGTGATACATTGAAATTTATCAGCAAGCCTAGTTTACAATTCGATAGCTTTAAATATGTGAGCACCTGGGCTAAGTGAACATCATTTAAGGCATCAACAGCTTTGGTTTCTACTATCAATTTGTTTTCAACTAACAAATCAATTCTATAACCTACTTCCAGTTTTATTTCTTCATAAACCAGCGGTAAAGCCTTTTCTTTCTCTACCCGTACTCCTGCTTTTGTTAGTTCATAGAACAAACACTCCTTGTAGCTGCTTTCCAATAAGCCCGGCCCAAGATTTCGGTGAACATTCAACGCAGCATCGAAAACTATTTTAGATAACTCGTTTTCATTTTTTGTGGTGGTTGAATAATTCATATTCGCTCTTTGAGTAAAAAGTATTCGCATTTATGCCTCTACAGCTTCTTCGGCTGCTACGCCTTCTACTTCATCTTTTTCTACCCGCAGGTTATCAATAATAAATTTTTGACGGTCTTCGGTGTTTTTGCCCATGTAGTAGCTAAGCAGGCTTTCCAGTTTAATGCGGTCTTCTACAATAACGGGGCTTACGTGCATATCTTCACCAATAAATCCTTCAAACTCATCCGGCGATATTTCTCCTAAACCTTTAAAGCGCGTAATCTCGGGACTGCCTTTCAGTTCTTTAATGGCAGCCTGTTTTTCTTCTTCGCTGTAGCAGTAAATGGTTTTTTGTTTGTTGCGCACGCGGAACAACGGTGTCTCCAGTATTTTTACGTGCCCGTTGCGTACTACATCGGGGAAAAACTGTAGGAAGAACGTAAGTAGCAGCAGGCGTATGTGCATACCGTCCACATCGGCATCGGTAGCTATTACAATGTTGTTGTAGCGCAGGTCGTCTATGCTGTCTTCTATGTTCAGTGCGTGTTGCAGCAGGTTAAACTCTTCGTTTTCGTACACTACTTTTTTGGTCATGCCAAAACAGTTAAGCGGCTTACCACGCAAGCTGAATACGGCCTGTAAATCGGGGTTACGGCTTTTGGTAATAGAACCACTGGCCGAGTCACCTTCGGTAATAAACAGGGTAGTATTTAAGCGCTCGGTAGCTTTTACATCATTAAAGTGTACGCGGCAATCGCGTAGTTTTTTATTGTGTATGTTGGCTTTTTTGGCGCGTTCGTTAGCCAGTTTTTTAATACCGGCAATCTCTTTACGCTCGCGTTCGCTTTGCAGTATGCGTTTAAGCATAGCCTCGGCGGTTTGCGGGTTTTTGTGCAGGTAGTTATCCAGGTTTTCCTTAACAAACTCCAGCAAAAACTGTTTCATGGTTTTTTCTTCGCCATGCAGTTTATCGGTGCCCAGTTTTGTTTTGGTCTGGCTTTCGAAAACAGGCTCCTGTATACGTACCGATACCGCACCTACCATAGCCTCGCGTATATCTACAGCATCAAAATCTTTTTTGTAGAAATCGCGCACGGTTTTTACAACTGCTTCGCGGAACGCCAATAAGTGCGTACCACCTTGTACCG
Organism: uncultured Chitinophaga sp.; assembly: GCA_964423405.1. Lineage (GTDB taxonomy): Bacteria > Bacteroidota > Bacteroidia > Chitinophagales > LD1 > Bog-950. The sequence goes on from CAYREY010000051.1 coordinate 13,620, forward strand.
TGTACTGTCCGTTAACAAAGCTGTAGTGCTCCTCGCCATACTGGTGGTTGTGCGTAAGCGCTATCTCAATATCCTCGCTGGTAAGGTGTATGATAGGGTAGATGAGGTCGGAGTTTTCTTTCTTTTTGCTAAGCAGATCGAAAAGGCCGCGCTGGCTTACATACTTTGCACCGTTGTAGTAAAACGTTAAACCGGTGTTCAGGTAGGTGTAGTTCTGCACCATGGTTTCTACATACTCGTGTATGTAGTGGTAGTTTTTAAATATCTTGTTATCGGGTAAAAACTCGATGTACGTACCGTTAGGTTCGTCGGTTTTTTCAAGCTTGCTTTCTTTGGTAAGCTTGCCACATTCAAACTCGGCGGTTTTCTTTTGTCCATCGCGTACGGCATAGGCTTTAAAGTAAATGCTTAGGGCGTTTACTGCTTTGGTACCCACCCCGTTCAAACCCACCGATTTTTTAAATGCTTTGCTATCGTATTTTGCACCGGTGTTAATCTGGCTAACACAATCTACCAGTTTGCCCAATGGTATGCCACGGCCGTAATCGCGTACGGTTACTTTCTCTTTGGTAACGGTTATATCTACCTTTTTGCCGTAGCCCATCTGGTATTCATCAATACAGTTATCTACCACCTCTTTCAGCAAAATGTAGATACCATCATCCATACTGCTGCCATCGCCGGTTTTACCAATGTACATACCGGGGCGCAGGCGGATGTGCTCCAGCCAGTCGAGGGTTCTTACATCATCTTCGGTGTACCTTACTTCCTGTTCTTTAGCCATAATTCGAAATTGTTAGGGTGCAGCGCATTGAAATTGCGCATTCAAAAAAACTCACGTGAAATTAACGAGGCGCGAATGTAGAAACTGAGTAGAAATCAACAACTCCACCCTGTTGATAAAAAACAGGACAGGCACGGGGCCTGTCCTTGTTTTATGTATAAGCCGCCATCCAACAGCAAGCCCCGGCCCTTCTAAATCTCCCCTAAAAAGGATATTTAACAGCCGGATTTACCCTAAATCGCTATCCGTTGGGAAAGGAGATTTTAACGGCCGGGTCAGCCGTATTTTTATTAATCCAGGTATAACTCTTTGTAGTTGTTGTACACCTCAGTAGCGAGGTTTAGGGTAGGGAACGTTTGCGATATATAGGTTTCTGTATCAATAAACTGTGCATCGCCGCAGCGGCTGCCGCTACAGTTGCTCATGTTTACAGTAATGCCCGACAGGAAGATATGGTACTGATTGCCGGCTTCTTGTTCCAGTTTAAGTTCGAGTGCTTTGCTGGGGTTCTGGGTTCTGTAAATTAACTTGCTCATTGTTCCATTTGTTTAGAATGCAAAGCTGTAAAAGTTATTTTTAAATTGCTAATAATTTTGGTAAAATATTTAGTAATTTGTGTTTTGTGTTGATAATCAATTTGTTATATGAGTTTAACTTACTTACTGTAGGGTTGAAAAATGTATGTTTATAATTTATTGATTAGTAGCTATTTATAATGGTGTTTGGGGGTGGGTTAACATCAAATTTTTGTAATTTACTCAAAACGAACAAATTAACCGGTGGGTGGGTTAACGTTTTTAGGGGGTGGTAAAATAACATACCTGTTAGGCAGTAAGCAGGGGTAAGCAACCTGTATTGCCATAGAAAGATTATACATTTGGCAAATGAAGAAACTGTTACTGTTACCTGTCTATATCTTGTTTGTTTTATTGTTGCCTGCCCAGCAGCGGTTTACATTACGGTTGGTGCCATCTACCTTTTCATCGGCGCCGGCGGTACACTCGGGGGCTTTTGGCGAGTACAACGGCAAGTGGTTTTTTATAGGTGGCCGCAAAAACGGGTTGCATGGTTTTCAACCGCCGTTTGCGTTTCAAACTTCGGGCGTAAACAGTACCATTTATATAGTTGACCCAACCACCGACCAAAGCTGGAGCGCCGATGCATTTACATTGCCCGATAGCATACGCGAACCGATTACCAGCAGCAATATGCAGTTTTACCTGAGCGATAGTATGCTGTATATGGTAGGTGGCTATGGTTGGAAAGATGCGATTGAGAACTTTGTAACCTGGCCTACGCTTACTGCTATTAATATGAAAGGCCTGATGCAGGCTGTGATAAGCGGCACATCTATAGAGAGCTATTTCAGGCAGTATACCGATACTACTATGGCTATATGCGGGGCACACCTGCAAAAAATGGATTCTACCTATTACCTGGTGTTTGGCCACCGGTTTGATGGTTACTACGACCGGTCAGATACATCTGGTTTTTTCAGGCAGGAGTACAGCCACGAGATACGTAAATTTCAGATAGCCGATGATGGCACTATCCTGGGTATATACAACTACCGCGCTGTGCGCGATACCGCCAACTTTCGCCGGCGCGACTATAACCTGGTGCCGTTTTATGACCCTTACCGCGGCGAGGGCCTGCTGGCCTTTAGCGGTGTGTTTCGCAAAGAGGCCAACCTGCCATACTTTACACCAATAGAGATTTACAAAGACACCTTTTTTGTGCGCAATGATTTTAACCAGAACCTGAGCCAGTACCACAGTGCTGTTTGCAGTATGTACGACTCGGTAAACTACCTGCAGCATAACCTGTTTTTTGGTGGTATGAGTATGTACTATATGGATACTGTAACCAGCCAAACGGTAACCGACTCGCTGATACCGTTTGTACAAACCATAAGCAATGTGGCGCGTGATATTGATATGAATTACCACGAGATAGATGCCGGTATACGTATGCCGGCACTGCTGGGTACTAATGCTTATTTCTTTAACGAGATGAACATTCCTATTACCCGGAAACACTTTATACACCTGAACCAACTGCCGCACCACCAGCGCATAGGTTACATAGTAGGTGGTATAGAAAGCCCCGAGTTAAACATAAGCGGCACCGACCCATCGCTTAGTTTTGCCAGCGCCCGGGTATTTGAAGTGTACCTGGATACAATTGAAGTACCTACCGCTGTTAAAGAAATAAGCAACGCTGTGCTTAATTACTACTGCTACCCCAACCCTACCACCGGTAAGGTGCTGGTAGAGTTTGAACTGACACAACCACAGCAGGTGAACATAGCCCTGCTGGATATGAAAGGTGCATTGGTAAAAGAAGTGTGCAACCAGCAGTATAGTGCCGGCAAACAAAAACTCCCTTTGAACATCGGCGACATTGCAAAGGGAGTTTATAATTGTGTTATTACGGTAAACAACAGCCGCAAGTCTATTCGCCTGCAGTTGGAGTAGCGTTATCGCTGCTTTCCGGTGTTTCGGTGGCTGCATCGGCCGGTGCTTCGGTTACTTCCGGGGTAGTGGTTTCTACAGCACCTTCGGTAGTTTCGGGCTTATCGGCTTTTTTGCCTTTAGCGGTTTGTTTCAACAGCTTTTCGAGCGTAGCGCGTATATCTTTCAGCTTTTCTTCCTTGCTGGCGATGGTCTCGTTCAGCATGTTGATTTTTACTTTGGTAAGCTGTACCTCCAGCGAAGTAGCGCGGCTGCTCTCGCTTTTCTTTAGCAGGTAGTCGCGGTCTTTCAGGTCGCGGTTAAGGCTTTGGGTCATTTTATCAATCACCTCGTTAAGGCCTTTAACGCGCGATGCTGTCATATCGCTGAAGAAATGGTTACGTTGCTCGTTTATAAACTGAAAAGCAGAATCGAACAGCTTGCGCAGCAGGGTGTCATCTGCTTTGCTGTACCGGTTTTTACGGCTTTCTGTTTGCAGGGCTTTAAATTCCTCTAACAGCGCTTTGAAGTTTGCTTTTTCGTTGGCGCGTTTTTTCAGGTCTTCAATTTTGGCAACTATCTCATCGCGCACTTTAGCCGATGCCGCTTCAAACTCGGCGCTTTCGGTTTTGCGGAATGTTTTCAGTTTTTCGAAAACCGAGTTTACATCATCTTTTATTTTATCGAGGCGCTCCTGGCTAATGTCGCGCTCTTTGCGGTGTTCCAGCACACGCTCCCAAAACGATTTGGCTTCATCAAACAACTGGCGGTCGTACTGTACCAGTTCTTCGCCACGTTTTTTCAATACTTCCAGTTCGTTCAGGTAGCTCTCCCACAATTTAGCGGTAAGCAGGGTGTAGGCCCATTCATTTTGTTTAGCACGTATTTTGCCCACTTCGTCCGACCGGATATCATCTGGTAGTAACGATTCGGCGTTCAGGTTGGGTGTTACTTCGGTAGTTCCTTCCGGAAATTCAAAAGCCTGTCCCTCTACCCAGCCTTTTTCAAGTTGTTCCATAGCTTCGCCTTTAAGGGCAAGGCGGGGAACAACGTAAAGATTAACTTTAAATTCTTCTTCGTTCAGTTGGTAAGCAAGTACAACTTCTTTCTCGTCAGCAGTTACGCCTGTAGCAGTAAATCGCGATAGCATTGTAGTAATTTTTTTTGTGTCCGTATTTTTAAGGACGTCAAAGATAATTCTTCGCGGCTAAAAGTGTAATTTGGATTTTAATAGAAAAGTTAATGTTGCCTAATGAAATTTGAAGAGGGGTTTATTGAGATATTAAGAATGGAGTTGGCCAAACCTTTACCGGGCGAAGATGCACAATACCGGCTGGCACCACCTTACCGCCAGCGCTTTACACGCGAGTATATTAGTAAACAAAACCCGCGTGTAAGCGGGGTGATGGTGCTGTTGTATGAGCGAAATGGATTATTGAACCTTGCTTTTACACAGCGTAAAACTTACCAGGGTGTGCACAGCGGGCAGATGAGTTTTCCGGGGGGGAAGAAAGATGAGGCCGATAAAGATTTGGTAGAAACTGCCTTGCGCGAAACAGAAGAAGAGGTGGGTGTAATGCGCAGCCAGATTGATTTATTGGGCAGCCTGAGTGAGTTGTATATACCGCCCAGCAATTTTTTAGTGCAACCTACGGTAGGCTTTGCCGGCGGCAGAGTTGAGTTTGTGCCGCAGGAAAATGAGGTGGAAAAAGTAGTAGAGATACCGGTTGATTTTTTTATGGATTACAGCAACATAAACATGCAGACCGAGATAAAAATATTTGATGGTAACACCGTGCATGTGCCGGCCTATCATTACAACGGGCATATAATATGGGGGGCTACGGCTGTTATGCTCAGCGAGTTTACTTTTATACTTGAAAATATTTTAAAAAATAAATAACCACACACTATGTACACCAGAGTTCAGGATTTTTTAAACGAATGGAAATACGAAAGCGAAGGCACCTTAAAGCTGTTTGCATTGCTTACCGATGAGGTGCTGGATACGAAAGTACACGAGCGGGTACGCACAGCTGGTTTTCTGGCATGGCACATTACCCACACGGTAAAAGAAATGATGGAGAAAACCGGATTGAGTATTGACGGTAAAAACCAGACCGATTACAACGGCGAAACCGTTAAAGAAATTTATGATGCCTACAAACAATCGAGCGATAGCCTTGTGCAGCAGTTGGCCAACTGGACCGATGCCGACCTGGAAAAACAAGATGAAATGTATGGCGAGAAGTGGAAGCGTGGCGTTACACTGGGTATACTTATTAAGCACCAGGCGCACCACCGCGGGCAGTTAGAGATTATTATGCGCCTGCAAGGCCTGCGCGTAACCAGTGTTTATGGCCCTGCTTACGAAGAATGGGCGCAGTGGGGTATGGAGCCGATGAAATAATGGTAATGTGATAAACAAAAACGGGTGCTGTTAAACAGCACCCGTTTTTGTTTTATGCCGAGGCAGCCGGCCCCTGGCTATGTACCTTTACTTTTTTAGCATTATCAATAGCGCGTTGTTTTACTTCGTCAACATTGCTGCTTAGCTCATCGTAAGCCAACGTAACGGCCATGCGGCGGTAGGGTCGGGTAGTAGGTTTGCCAAATATGCGTATGTCGGTTTTAGGTTCGCTGATAGCATCGGCTACACCGGTGTACTCGGGGTTAATACCTTCTTTATCGGCCAGTACCACGGCGCTGGCGCCGTTTTTTAGTAATTCTATTTGTGGTATAGGTAAACCTAATACTGCCCGCGCATGTAGCTCAAACTCGCTCAGGTTTTGTGTGCCGGCCAGTGTTACCATGCCGGTATCGTGCGGGCGTGGCGATAGCTCGCTGAAATAAACACCATCCTGTGCCAGAAAAAACTCTACCCCCCATATACCGGCACCGGTAAGTGCCTGCGTTACTTTACCGGCAATGTCTTGTGCTTCTTTCAGGTGTTCGGGGCTAATGGCGCAAGGCTGCCAGCTTTCCTGATAGTCGCCGCGTTCCTGCCGGTGGCCAATAGGCGGGCAAAACAATGTTGGCCCGTTTTTCTGTGTAACAGTCAGCAGGGTTATTTCGGTATCAAATTTTACAAAGGCTTCTACTATTACCTCGGCCAGGTCGCCGCGTTTACCGCTTTGCGAGTAGTGCCAGGCTTTTTCAATATCGGCTTCGGTTTTAATAGTGCTCTGCCCCTTGCCGCTGCTGCTCATCAGCGGTTTAACCACACAGGGTATGCCCACTTGTTTTACGGCATTTTGTAGTTCTTCCAGCGATGTAGCATAGCGGTAGTTGGCTGTTTTAAGGCCCAGTTCTTTAGCGGCCAGGTCGCGTATGGCTTTACGGTTCATGGTAAAGTTGGCGGCACGTGCACTGGGCACTACCTGGCGGCCCTGCTTTTCGTATTCGTAAAAGCGCTCGGTGCGTATGGCTTCTATTTCGGGCACAATAATATCGGGGCGGTGTTTGGCTACTATAGCATCCAGCGCATCGCCATCCAGCATGTTTATCACTTCGCGTTCATCGGCCACCTGTTGGGCGGGAGCATCGTTGTAGCTATCTACAGCTATTACATACTGGCCAAGGCGTTTGGCGGCTATTACAAATTCTTTTCCCAGTTCGCCGCTGCCCAGCAGCATAATCTTTTTTTGCATGGTTGTAGAGTTGCATTTTGCAGGCTAAAATACCGGTTGTAACATCAATTGGTAATCAGAAAAGCCTCAAAATCATTTTTTTAAAATCTGTTTCCTATTTCTAAAATTCATTTAGGTTTGTTGTGCAAAATAACAACGCAATGCAAGACGACAAAAATTTGTTTACTGAGAAAGTACCGGCCGGTAAACGAACGTACTTTTTTGATGTAATGGAAAACCACAAGGGCCACCGTTATATTAAGTTTACCGAAAGCCGTGCCAACGATGGCGAGTACATTCGCCACACGGTGCGCATTTTTCAGGAAGATTTTGATAAGATTTTTGAGGCCTTTGAAAAAACAAAGGAGTTTATACAAGCCACTACGCCACCTGCTACCGACAATAACTAGTTTTTGGCTGTTACCCAGCTAGGCACTGTTATACGGATATTTGTCATTTTACCTTTTAGTAGTATATCTTTTTTACCATCGGCGGGGGCACCCCAGCTACGCAGTTTACAGTTAAAATCGGCCGACAGGTTAAAGTGTTTTTTATCGCTTTCCCACTCAAATTTGGTAATAGTAAGTTTGCTCTGCTCTTTAATGTTGTGGTAGTTGCCCGACTCGTATTGCATACCTACCAGGTAATACGAGGGCTCGCCGGTTTTATCGGCTTCGTATAGTATTTCAAACTGTATGTTCTCGTTAAACAGACGGCCTTCGGCAGCATCGTACGATGGGCCGTTAAAGGTAGCGCTGATAAGCGTGCGGGTGGGGGTGCGGCCATCCATAGAGCCGGTTTTGTTTATTACCACGCCGCGCAGTAGCTGATCTTGCTTTAACTGATACACTTTACCATCGAGCGTAGCCGAAAAGGAGGTTGTTTCGTCGGCCCTGAAAGCCATACAGGTTATGCAGATGATTGCCAGTAAGGTTGAGAAAGTTTTCATACGGGCGCGAAAGTAGTAAAAACAACCTCTAATTAAAGGTTACAGGCTGTTGTGGTAAACAAGTAACTGCTGGTAAACTTATACTTTCCAGCTAATGGCGTCGGCATTGGCTTCGTCGAACAGGTGCGGGTAGTGTATGCGCAGCTCCTGCACAAACAGGTCGAACGGAAAATCATCGAACTGGCCGTACTCATGCAGGTAGTTCATGTATTTCTGTCCGCCGTTGTATTCGGCAAAAATTGAGTCATGCTCGCCGTCAAAATCCAGCGGTTTGGTGCCAAATTTTTCGCACAGGGTTTTATTAAAGGCTGGTGTGCATTTAACCCAGCGGCCGTCAATCCAAAATTCGTTATAGCCGTGAAAAACAAACTTATCGGTACGCAGCATCTCTACAAATTTGCGGGTAGAGAGGTGGTTTTGTACAATAGAAAAACCCAGGCGCGATGGAATACCATGTACACGGCCTACGGCACATAACAACAGCGATTTTTCGATACAATAACCACTGCCACGTTTTAGTGTAAGCGACGCCGATATTTCTTCGGGTACCAGTATCAGGTTATAGGGGTTGTATAGTATCTCATCGCGTACGGCCAGGTACAGGTCTACTACTTTTTCTCTATCGGTTTTACCTGAAGAGGTTTTTGTATGGGCATAGTCAATTACCGACTGGTTGTTGCTATCAATAAAAGCAGTGGGGCGCAGGTAAATTTCAAAATCAGTACTCACTGTTTGCAGTTTATTCTAAGAGGCAATAATAGCTTATTGTTGTGGTTTGTGGCACATAGGTGCTTCGCCATGTGCATTGCAGCCGGGTTTGGCTTCGCCACCTGCACAGCAGGCCGCTTTAGCTTCGGCACCACCAGCGCAGCAGGCTTGTCCGCTGGCTTTGCAGGCTTTCTGGCATTCTTCTTTGCTAAGTATGCATTGGCCGCGTTCTTTACGCATGGTTTCGCAGGCCTCTTTACCCATTATCTTTTCGCAGGTAGCCTGTTCAAGTACTATACTATCGCCGGCCATTTTGCAGCAGCCGGCAGCATTGGCTTCGGGGGCACCGTGGGCAGAGCAGCCACCGTGGCCTTGTTGGTTAATTACAACTTCTTTTTCTACATGGCATTGTTTGGCTTTGCCACAGTGTTCTTTACAGCCATGGGTAAAAGAGCGGGTGGCCGTAAAACCTATTGCCGCCAGCGAAAGTACTATTACCAGCCAGGCCAGAGCCTCGAAAGCACCACCCATAAAGTCGCGCTTTACTTTTACCAATAAATGAACACCAGCCGCCAAAGCCAGTATTAACAGAGGAATTGCTACCATAGTCTTAATTTTTTGCTCAACAAATATAATGGGGTTTTTGGCAATACGGTTTTGCTGTTACTTTCGCCACTTTTATTTTAACCTTACTTACCAATATTAACTATGCTTAACCTGGAACAAGAGAAAATGAAGTTCAGATTCAACATGAAACTGGACATACGCTGGAGCGATATGGATGAAATGCGCCACGTTAACAATGCGGTGTACCTTACTTATTTTGAACAAGCCCGGGTATTTTACTTTCACGAGGCCTGTGAATGGAACTGGAAAGAGATTGGCGCGATTTTGGCAAATGCACATGTAGATTATATACGGCCGGTGGTTTTTCCTAACCCTACTTACATTTACCTGCGCACCAGCAAGCTGGGTAACAAAAGTTTTGAGCTGCATTATATGATAACCAGCTTTGTAAAAGGGGTAGAGGAGTTAACCACCACCGGCCACACCACCATGGTAATGTTTGATTATAAAACCAATAAAAGTGTAGCCATGCCCGAAAACATACGTGAGCGTATTACTGCTTATGAGCCGGGATTGCGCAACAATGAACAATAAAAAGGTACCTAACAGATAGCTATATGTTGCTACGAATAAACCCGGATAACATTGATGACCGCCTGATATGGCAGGTGGTAAACTGCCTGCGCAAGGGCGGGGTAATTATTTACCCAACCGATACCGTATATACACTGGGCTGCGACCTTACCCACCGCGATGCCTACGAAAAGGTTTGCCGCATAAAAAACATTAAACCGAACAAGGCTAACTTTTCGATAGTGTGTTACGACCTTAGCCATATTACCGACTTTACCATGAATGTACCCACACCGGTATATAAAATGATGAAGCGCAGTTTGCCCGGCCCTTATACTTATATACTAAACGGTAACAACAACCTGAGCAAAATATACGGCTACAATAAAAAAACGGTGGGTATACGTGTGCCCGATAACCCGATAGCACGGGCTATAGTTGACGAACTTGGTGCGCCAATATTATCGGCATCTATAAAAAATGAAGATACGGTGCTGGAGTATATAGCCAGCCCCGATGAGTTGTACGAGGTATACGAAAACATTGTAGATATAGTAATAGACGGCGGCCCCGGAGGGCTTGTAGCCTCAACGGTTATAGATTATACCGGTGCCGAGGCGGTGCTGGTACGTGAGGGTGCCGGCGAATTTCCGGTGTAAGCTATTGGTAGATTTTTTTTGAACCTTAGAAAAACAAAACATTGTTATGAAGAAATTACTTTTTGTATTACCCCTGCTGGCCTTGCTTGCTTTTACCGCCAAACAGGTAGCCTACCAGGCCGACGTTAAAAGCAGCCAGGTAAAATGGCTGGCTAAGAAAACTACCGGTGAGCATACCGGCGATATATTTTTGAAAAGCGGCACTTTAAATTTTGACGGCAGCACACCGGTGAACGGTACATTTGTGCTGGATATGAGTTCGATAACGGTAACCGATGTGACCGATGCGGGCAGTAACAAAAAACTGGCCGACCACCTGAAGGGGGACGATTTTTTTTCGGTGGCTACGTACCCAACTGCTACCATTGCTGTAAAGAAATTTGAAAAAGCCGGTGCCGCCGGTAGCTATACTGCCACAGCAAGCCTGACCATAAAGGGAGTAACTAATGAGATTACGTTTCCGTGCCAGGTTGCTGTAAGTGGTAAAGGTGCCACCGCTACTGCCGATATTACCATTGACCGTACCAAATGGGGCATTACCTACAAAAGCAAGAGTGTGCTGGGTGCCATGGCCGATAAGTTTATTTACGACGATATAGCTTTTGCCGTAAAGCTGGTGTTGAATAAATAGGCTTTTTGCAAAGCCGTGGGCTTTAAATATCTTCGGGATATACCAACTACTTGAATAAACTACTGCTCATATTATTGCTGCTTGTGCTGACACCTGGTGCCGGTGCACAGCATACTTTTACGGCTATAGTAACCGACCAGGAAGACAATGAGCCACTAGCCGGTGCTATTGCCCACGTGGCAGATACTACCTTAAGTGGTATGGCCGATAGTACCGGCCTGGTGCAGGTGCAAAATATACCTGCCGGCGAGCAGGTGATAGAGATTAGCTATACCGGTTATTTTAAAAAGCGCATAAAAGTAAAGTTTCCGGTAGTGGATGGTGCAAAGCCAATGGTGGTTACGTTGCAATCGCAGGCCGAAGAGATAGAAGAAGTGGTGGTTACCACCACGCGAAATTACCAGACAGCCGAATACCTGCCCACACGGGTTGAAGTAGTAACCGAAGAAGAAGTGGAAGAGCGGTCGCACGATAAGCCATCGGATGTATCGCATATAATACGCGAGCAGCCGGGCGTGCAGGTGCAACGTACATCGGCTACTGCCGGCACTATGAATATACGGTTGCAGGGGTTGCGGGGTAAGTATGTACAGATACTTAAAGACGGATTTCCGTTGTTTAGCGGGTTTAGCAATGTAATAGGTATAACACAAATACCACCGCTTGATTTAAAACAGGTAGAGATTATTAAAGGTCCCTCATCTACCCTGTATGGTGGCGATGCGATAGCCGGCGTAATAAACATGGTAAGCAAAACGCCCGATGAGCAACCGGTGTACGATATTATGTTTAACGGCGAAAGTGCAAATGCTTACGACGCCGGTGCCTATGCATCGCAAAAGTTTAAGTGGTTTGCGTTTTCGCTTACCGGTATGTACCGGTACCAGTTTGCCAAAGACTGGGATGGCGACCACTTTACCGAGACACCCGAACTGCAACGCTATTATGTAGCCCCGCAGTTGTTTTTTGAAATAGGTAAACATGCCCGGCTAAACATTGGCGGCAACTACACCCACGAAAACCGAACCGGTGGGGCTATGGAGTATATTAAAGGCAAGGTAGATACTAACTATAGTTATTTTGAGCGAAACCTTTCGGATCATGCATCAGGTAATATAAAGTTTGAGTACGACTTTGAGCAGTACGGTAAGCTTACCCTAAAGAATGCCACTAACTATTTTAACCGCGATTTAAAAATACCGTATTACTATTTCCGCGGTAAGCAACTGGCTACCGCCAGCGAACTTAACTACCGGCTTGTGCGCAAACGCCATGATGTGGTGGTAGGTGTAGATGTGCGTACCGATAAGTTTGATGAAGGGGTTGACTCATCGGTGTTAAGCCGTAGCTACTCGTTTATTACAGTAGGGGCGTTTGTACAATACATTTACAACTTTGATGAAAAGACAACCATTGAAGGCGGGTTGCGTGTAGATTACAACACCCGCTACAAAGCCTATCCATTACCGCACCTGGCCATCCGCCGCAAGTGGAACACCGTATTCTCTACCCGCCTGAATGTGGGCATGGGTTATAAACTGCCAACTGTTTTTCAGGATGAGAGCGAAGAGGCCCGCTACCTGAATGTGTTGCAGATTGCCGATAGTGTGCGGCCAGAGCTATCGTTGGGGGGTACTATAGACTGGAAAGTAAAACTACCGGGCTTTAACGGGGTATATGTAACTATCCATCAGGCGTATTTTGTAAACCATATTTTTAAGCCACTGTTACCCGAAGTATTAACCGACACCAGTTGCCATGCACTTGACTGCGATAAGCTAAACTATGCCAATGCCCGTGGCTATATGCGTACCGGTGGAATAGAAAGCGGTATCAGTATTGCATACCGGGGCTTTGGTTTATCGGTGGCATATTCCTACACCGATAATAACAGAAAGATTAACGGCGTGCGCAGTATAGCCCCGCTTACATCAAAGCATATTGTATCTTTTTTAGCAGGGTATGAGGTGAAGCGTTTTTCGGTGGGGATAGATGTTTATTACTACAGCCCCGTTAAGTTAACCGATGGGCGCATGGGGCGCGGTATATGGGAGGTGGGTATAAACGCACAATACTCGTTTAAATATATTTTGCTGTTTGCCAATTTTGAAAACATAGCCGATATACGGCAAACCAGTTACGGGCCTACGGTGTTTCCTAACCCTACGTATGCGCACCCGCGTTTTTCAGAGATATATGCGCCGCTGGAGGGGCGTTTGTTTAATGTGGGCTTTAAGCTGCATTTAGCAGCGTTCGCCAAAGGCAATAAACGGGAGAGTGGTATAGAGAAGGTTAGGAGTAAGGATGATGATTAAGCCCGCCTGCATTACTCTTTTAATGAACCTGCCAGACTACCACTAAGCGCTGCAAAGCCTGCTACCAGGCCGCCTACTAAACCGGTTAAGGCAAATACTACTACCGTGCTGCCCTGTGTAAGCATCCGCAGTAGTTCTGCTACTTTGGGTACCAGTACATTGTTGTTGGCCGATGAAAGTATAAGGGCGTAGCCTATCCATAATAAAAACACACCGGTAAAGCCCGCCAGAAAGGCCATGCCACCGCTTTGTTTAACCAATGCCGCTACTATAAAGGCTACCGGTGCTACAATCCACCAGGGTAAAAACAATTGTAACAGGCACGACAGGGCTGCGGTAAGCAGGGTAGATATGATAAAGTTTCTCATGTTTTATTGTTGTATTAAGGTGTTTATACCTGCTGTTAAGTAAAAGATTGCTTCGTCGCAAAGCCTCCTCGCAATGACGCGCTTAATTTATTTAGGTTGGTAGGTGATGCTAAATAATTTTTTGCTGCCCAGTTCATCGGCGGTATGTATAAAGTTGGCTTCGTAGTAGTTGCCTTCGGCCCAGGTTTTAACCATGTTATCGTAGTACTTACTACCGGGGTTGCCCGATTGCCCACCGGGGTAAACCACATAGCCTTTCATATCGCCCTGATCTACTATCATACGCCAGCTGGGGCCGTGTGTAGAGTTAGTGGCGTTTATAATGCCACGGTTGCCACCGTTATATACATTCAGACTGCTGAAAGCATCCAGCCGGGCCAGGTGCGCTACTTTGGTGGCTTTGTGTGTGCCCCAGTCGGGTATGCTGTTCAGGTTGCCGTATTTTATAAGCAGTTTGTTTATAGCCGAATCGAAAGCCATAAGCACCAACTCGTCGCGGGTTTCTTTTATATCGGTTAACAGGTAGTCGTAAAAATGGCTGGTGCTATCGGTGTTTAATAAACGGATGGTAGTAACCTCGTTCGGCTTTTTAAGTGGAAATTTCGGGTCGCTCATTTCATCCCACAGCATATCGCGCAGGGCTGTCCACCACTCTTCAAAAAACGTAGCAGGTTTAGAGTCGGGGTTATCAAAGTGGTCCCATGCCTGTAATTGCTCCAGCACTTTTTGTTTATCGGCGCTTACACCTTTGCGTTGTGCGCAGGCCAGCATAGCCGGTAGTGCTTCTTCCGATAGCAGATTGTAATTATCATTCAACATCTTTTTCATAAACGCCACATCAATATCTTTTCCCTCGGCCAGTAGTTTATTTATACGGCGGTTGCGGAACTGCTCGTACACACCCACACCGGGGTAGTAGTAGGGGTAGGTAGTATCGGTAGGGTGCTGGTTGGCACTGCTTACAAAACCGCGTGGCGGGTTGTAGCTAAGCGGGTTGCCCTCGCTGGGTATAAAATCGGTCCACTCATCGGTACCGGTAGTGCCATCGCTTACAAACTTACCCTGCTCGGTGGCTTTGTTGCGTATGGCAAAGCGGCCCTGTTCCAGCAAGGCTATATCGCCGCTGCGCGATGCAAACACAAAGTTTTGTGCAGGGCACGAGTAGTTTTTAAGTGCGTTGCGGTAATCGCTATAGTTTTTACCACAGTTAAGCAGGTAGAAGGTTTTAAACTCGTTGCTGGGCAAGTGGGCGGTCCAGCGCATGGCCAGGTATTTTTTGCTATCGGCTACGCCAAAGCTATCATCAAACACTACCGGGCCAAAGCGGGTGTACAGCACGGTATCTACAAACTCGCCTTTGCCGCGTATTTTATAGCTCTCTAAACGGCGCTCGGTTTTAAGCCACTGCCCGTTGTAGGCGTATTCGTTTTTGCTATCGTCTTTAAACTTAATGCGGTACCAGTCGCGCACATCGCGGCCGGCGTTGGTTACGCCCCACGATATAGAATCGTTGAAGCCTATGATAACCGCCGGTGAACCGGGCAACGTAGCACCATATACATTCATGCTGGGCGATACGAGGTGCATCTCGTACCAGATGCTGGGTAGCATTAGTTGTAAGTGAGGGTCGTTACACAAAACCGGTTTGCCGGTTTTTGTTTTGGTGCCGGCCACCGCCCAGTTGTTGCTGCCGTTCAGGTCATCGGGCTTGCGCAGGGCGTTAGCATATAAACCGGTAGTCTGTTGTGTAGTTGCTGTTTTTGCATTAGTTGTTGTTTCTGACTTCGTAGTTCCAGTTTCGTACTTTGTACCAACGGGTACAATTGGGTCGTCGCCGGGCCAGTAGTCGGGGTACAGGTAGCGGAAATCAGCTTCGCCATACTTATTTACAAAGTTGGTATTCTCAATATCATACTCGTACACCGACAGCATATTGGCCATGTTTTTAAGCAGCAGTGCTACTTTAACAGGTTGCCATTCTTCGGGCGTGTAATCCATCAGTTTATACTCCAGCGGATAGTCTTTCGGGCTAAGGCTTTTGATGTAGGCATTTACACCATTGCAATATGCCTGTGCGAGCTTTTTACTTTCCGGGTCTTTGTTGATATACTCCATAGCTGCCTCGGCACCATAGCCCATGCCTATGCGGCGTTGCAGGCGGTCGTTTTCCAATGCTTTTTCGCCGGCTACTTCGCATACGCGACCGGCAGCGTTGTGTGTTTGTACCTCCATTTGCCACAGGCGGTATTTGGCGGTAATGTAGCCTTGCATAAAGTAAAGGTCTTCATCGTTTTTGGCAAACACGTGCGGTACCAACCGGTCGTCGAAATATACTTTTACCTCTTCTTTAATACCGGTCAGGTTTTCGTTGCCGTCTTTCCAGGTGTTGTTGTTTTCGGCGTTTTGCCAGAAACCGGTGAACGGATTTAAAAATTTACCAAACGGTGGTGCTACTCCTAATTTGATATTAAAGGCAAAAACCAGTGCAGTAGTAATCAGTAGAGAGAAAATAAATTTGATTGATTTCATGCAGGTGTGTTGTTAATGAGTGTTGCTTTTACGGCTTTGCAATTTAAAAATATAAAATAGGGGCTGTTTTTATCCGTCTAATTATTCAAAATCATTTTCTTCGGTGTATGTCGGTGGATAGGATAAGTTTCTGGAGGAGTATAACGATAGGTTTTGCCTTGATATCGGTACTGTGGTTTGTGTTTGCCCTGCAGCAACTGGGTATAATTAACAGCTACGCTTATGGTAACCATCCGCACGACCCCGAAGGGTGGCGTGGTATTTTGTTCTCGCCCTTTTTGCATGGTAGTCTGGAGCACCTGGTATCGAATACGCTGCCTATGCTGGTACTGCTAACCGTGCTGCTTAACGCATATCCGCGCCATGCATTAATAGTGCTGGTGTTTGTTCATTTGGTAAGTAACACCATGGTGTGGGCGCTGGCACCTGAAAATACGGTGCATATAGGTATTAGCGGTATTATATATGGTATTGCCTCTTTTCTGCTGGCATCGGGCGTGTTCAGGCGCGACAGGACAGCCATGGCCATATCGTTTTTTGTGGCCTTGCTGTACGGTGGTATGGTTACCGGTTTTATACCACAGCAGGGTGTATCGTGGCAATCGCACCTGTTTGGTGCCATCAGTGGTATTATTATAGCCTTTTTTCTGCGCCGGTTAGATTTGCCACCACCACACGAGTTTGACCTGGAAGAGCGCGAAGAAGAGCGCCACTTTTTCGATAGGTAGGGTTTAAACCTCTGCCAGTTGTAACTGGTTTTCGTCGGCTATAAGCTGAAACGTACGTGTGTGGTCATCCTGCTCGGTAATAGTAATGGTGCAGTGGTTATCGTCCTGCCAGTTAAACTTTACATTTTCGCTGTTCAGGTCGGGTGCCATAATCTCCATAATCAGTTTGCCGGGTTTAAGGTCGTAAGCCTTTACGCTTATTTCTGTTTTAAAGGGGTCGAGGGCATTGCCCCGGCTACCGGTTATTTTAATATATACCTTCTGGTTGGCCGATAGGTTTTCTACCGTAGCAGAAGTTTTGCCATTGCAGGCGCTAAGGGTAATAAGGGTAGTAAAAATGAAAAGGGTAAGTATGTTTTTCATGTGCTGGTTTATATTTATGAAGATACAAAGCTTACCGTAATAACGTTACACTTCCTTTAATATTTCGGCTTTCGGCATTATACAGCGGCGAGTACTTAACCATGTAAATATATACACCGGGCGGTTGTGGCTCGCCTTTATAGGTACCATCCCAGCCATTGTTTTCGTTATCGGTGTCAAATATCTTCTCGCCCAACCGGTTAAATACCTGCAGGCTGTGAAAACGTATGTTTTTACCAAACAGCTTAAACACATCATTGTTACCATCGTTGTTAGGTGTAAATGCATTAGGCATAAACACATTGCCATACACCCCTTCTATCATAACTGTGTAGTGGCAGGTAGCTATGCAGCCATATTCATTAATGGCTTCGCAGCGGTAATAGTTGTATTCTTCGGTGGGTTTTAATGTTACGGTTGAGCAGCCGGAACATTCGCCATAGTTCCACCGGTAGGTAAGGCCTGGTATACAGGCAGTAAGTGTAACAGAATCGTAAAATTGTACGGTGTAGTTTTGCTCTTCTGTATCGCCGGCAGGTGGTTCGGCTACATACAGGTTCAGCTCGCGTGTTTTATAGCAGCGCGCAAAAGGTAGCGTATCGTTATACACACCAGTGTAACCGTAGTTGTGTGCTCCAAAGCGGTATGTTTCACCGCTGCAAATAGTATCGTAATACACTTCGTGTGGTATCTCCGGTACATCCAGGTACAGTATATCTATACTATCGCAAGCAGTGGTGGCAAGTGTATCGCGGTATATGCCCGCCTGGTTATACGTGCGGCCGTTCCATACATAGCTGCTACCCGGGCAATTGGTTACCAGTTGTGAGCCATAGGTGTAGTTGTTGTAGTGCAGGTCTATAACCAGTATGGTATCGCAACCGGTACCGGTAAGGGTATCGTAATACAAACCGGCACTGCTGTAGTTTTTACCATTTAAGGTTAATACCTGCTGCGGGCATAAGGTGCGCTGTGCTGTATCGTATTGGTACAGTACCTGCAGGTTAAGTAGTACAATACTATCGCAGCCGGTGGTAAGTATAGTATCGGTATATATACCGGTGCTGTAGTAAGTATGCCCGCCAAAAGTATAACTGCTGCCGTGGCATATAGTATCGAACCTGTAGTGCATGGCATTTTGCTGTAGATTGTAGCTGGCTGTAAACGTATCTGTACAGCCATTTACCGAAACAATTTTAGTTACTATATACGTACCGGTATCGGCTAAGGTAGCCGGCGATAGGATTAATGTATCGCCAGTGTACAGGGTGCCGTTTGGTTTTTTCCAATGGTAGGTAAGGTATGGTGAGTGCTGGTAGGTAAGCAGGGTGGTGCCACCGGTGCACGATGAGCCAAACTTACCGATAGGAGGGAACGCAGCCGTATCTACACTAAAGCTGGTGGTATTAGCGGTGCCACAGGCATCGGTTATGCGCGCCAGGTAAGTGCCGGTAGTGTTAAGTACAAACGTATTGCCGGTTTGTGCCGGTAGGGTTTGCGGGCCGGCTATAATTTGGTAGGTATATGGTGCAACGCCGTAAGCGCTATCTGGTTGTAGTTCGATGTACGAATTGCCATGGCAAGCCAGTGTAACCGCCTGTTGTATCTGCGGGCGATGGTAAGGTGGTATAGTCAGCGTATCTGTAATAAGCCAGCACTGGTGCGTTTGTGCCGGAAAATGCCCCTGTGTTCCGCCAAAGTTACTATGGTACTGTATGGTTATTAAATAGGTGCCGGCATCGAGGTTACGGATAGTATCGGTACGTAGTGGTACTGTTGTAGAGTTGTAGTAGAAGTAAGCCTGGTTGGCCACCGTATTGCCGGTGGTAAGGTTTTGTACAGTATAGTTACCCATGGCCATACTTAACTCAGAGGTATCGGCGCGGGTAAAGAAATTGCATACAAGCTTGTTTTGCCCCGGGCAACCTTTTATGTACTCAAGCGAGTAGTTGTCGTCGCCAATCATAGCCGGTGTAATGGTAAACGAGTCGCGCACATAGTTTCCGCAGTTATCGCGCACCTCGTACTGGTAAGTGCCTGCCCCCAGATTATAAATGCTAAATACGCCACCCAGTAAATTTATAGGCTGGTTGTATATGTTATTGTCGGTATAGCTATAGCCGGGTTTGCTGCTGCCTATTGGTGCAGGGCCGCTTAGTATTTTCATAACCGGGGTGCCGGTAAAGTTGTGCGGAACTATAATAGCAGTGGCTGACGAATCGAGGCAATGCGGTGCGGTAGTGTAGTAACTTACAGATGGGGGTGGTATGCTAACCGCAGGCCAGAAAAAATGCCCACTGTAGCTATTGCCACAACTATCGGTAACTGTGTAAGTATAGGCGCGGTTACCTATATGGCTGGCAAAGGCTATAGTGCGTGTATCGCGCACGGTGCCCGATTCTACTACTGCTCCGCTGGCCGAGTCGCGCAGGGTGTAGTTGAGCGGAATAGCAATAATAGTGTTACCGTATATGCCTACCGATGCGGTAGTGGCCTGTGCATTGCAGTTAACCGGTAGGGTAATTGCCGATGGTATAAACTCGAAAGGGGTGATGTAGTGTGTGTAGGTGTGCTTATCGCCGCAACTGTTGGTAACCGTAATGTTTACCGTATCGGCAAAGCCTGCCCCGGTAACCGTTTCTATAATCTGGTCGCCATTAAGGTTGGGGGTGCGGGTATAGCTGCCGTTTTTGGTAGAAACGCGCATGGTAAGCGGTGTAAGCAGTGGGCTGTTATCCAGTTGCCTTACATTAAAGGTGATAGTGGTGTTGTAGCAATCGTGAATGGTGTAGTACGATAGCATGGCCGATTCTATACCGGTATTGTTATTGGGTATGGTAACCGTTTGTGTGGTGCTGTTAAGGCACGAATCGGTAAGCGAAATGGTATAGCTGCCGTATGCCAGCCCTGTAAATACACGGCTGGGCTGTGTGGTAACCTGCCCGGTTTGGTTATTGGTTAGCAGCCAGGTAAATGGCGGGCAACCGGTTTGCGGGGCAGGTGTAGCCACTATACGGCCATCGGCACTGCTGCTACAGGTGGGTGGGTTAAAGGCGGTAGTAAACTGTGGGTAAGTATAGTTGCCATACACCGCTACAAAGCGCATGGCTATATCGTTGCTAAAGTTGGTTACCTGTAATTGATATACCCCCTGTGGCAGGCTATAGAAAGTATTATTGCTTTGTGCAGGTACGGTTACAGGGCCATCGATAATGCTGTAAAGCAGGGTAGAGTCATTACTATGTGCAAATAGGGTAACACTACCATTGTTGGTGCAGGTACTTGGGTTGGTAATAACCGAATCTATACTTATTTGTGCATGGCAAATGCTACAGCAAACAGCCAACAGGCCCAATAGAAGTATAGTTGCAGTAGTTGCCCTCATTGTGGTTAGTAGATATTGTAAAACGTCCGTTCATGTGTTTATTGCTAACGAATACGCTTTTTTTATATACGTAGTGTGAAGATAAAGCAGCGCACCGGCAGAATGAAATTTGCCGTGTCATTGTTTTGTAAAAAAATGTATATGTGCTGTTTGTTATTTCAAAAACCGGATGTTGCGCATTAAGCCTTTGTATTTGGTGCGCTTAACCGGTGAGCCCTTAAACAGTTTACCAAAGGTTTCTTCGCTTAGTTGTTCCCAATCGTGGCGGGTCATGCCGAGTAGTCCGGGGGCGGGTTCAAATTGTGGTTCGTGGTGCGGGGTAGCCTGCGAGTTGATAGGGCATACCTGCTGGCATATATCGCAACCAAACATCCAGTTTTCAAATTTGCCTTTCATATCGGCGGGCAGGGCTTCGTCTTTTAACTCGATAGTAAAGTACGAGATACATTTACTGCCATCTACCTTGTATGGTTCGTAAATAGCACCGGTAGGGCAGGCATCTATACATTTGGTGCAGGTGCCGCAGTAATCTTTTACCGGGCCATCGTATTCCAGTTCTATATCCAGTATTAGCTGGGCCAGAAAAAAATAAGACCCGGAGCGTTTGGTAAGCAGGTTGGTGTTTTTACCCTGCCAGCCTATACCGCTGCGTTTAGCCCAGGCCCGTTCCAGCACGGGTGCCGAATCGACAAAGCCACGGCCATTAACAGCGCCTGCGGCTTCCTGTATGCGTTCCAGCAGCGTGTTTAGCTTGGTGCGTATTACATCGTGGTAATCTTTACCCAGCGCATACATAGCCAGTTTGGGTGCATCGGGTGCCTGCGTGGCCGGGTTGTAGTAATTATGCGAAAAGCTGATTACACTTTTTGCCCCATCTACCAGCAGGCGGGGGTCTATGCGTTTATCGAAATGGTTGGCCATGTAGTGCATCTGGCCGTGCCTGTGCTGGTTTAGCCATGCCTCGAGCAGGCGGGCTTCTTCATCCAGTTTTTCAGCCTTAGAAATACCGCAGTTATCGAAACCCAAACGGGTGGCTTCGCGTTTAATAAAAGTAGTTAACTGCTGTTTGTTCATGCGGAATATTCGCTGCGAAATAAAAAATAATTATTCGCGTTTGTTTAACTATAACAGAACGTTTAGGTTACTTTTGTTAATCATCTTCGGGACATAAAAATACAATATGAAAACGCTGTGCAATATTTTTGTTTTACTGATAGCCATGCTTGTTTTTATGCCTGCCGGTGCTGCACCTGTGCAAACGGGCGAAGGCACAGACACTACTACCGGCGATGAGGGCAGAAACCTGAAGATACTATCGTGGAATATATACATGCTGCCTAATATAGTACCGGGTAAAGAATCGAAACTGGAAAGGGCACATGCCATAGTTGAAGAATTGAAGAAAGATAGTTTCGACATCATCGTTTTTCAGGAGGCCTTTTTAACCGATGCCCGTACCATTATCAGCGAGGGGTTGAAAGATAAATATCCTTACGCCTACGGCCCGGCCAACAGCGGTGGTTTTACCATACGCGCCAGCAGTGGGGTTTGGGTTATAAGCAAAATAGAGCTTACGTTGCTTAATACCGTACAGTTTAAAAACTGTGCATTGAACGATTGCTTTGCCCGCAAAGGCGCTATGCTGCTGCAAGGTGTATGGAACAACAAGCCTTTTCAGGTGTTAGGTACCCACCTGCAGGCCGATGGGTTTGATAAGATACGCGAGAAGCAGATGGACCAGATTTATATGGAACTGCTGGCCGAATACAAAAAAGAAGGGGTACCCCAAATATTGTGCGGCGATATGAATACCGAATCTGAAATGAAAGCGCACTACTGCTCTATGCTGGATTGCCTGAACGCCGAAGACGGAGACATAAGTAGTGTAGAGAAATGCAGCTACGATGGTGAGAATAACCCGCTGGCCCAAAGCTTTGGCGTAAACAAAAAGACGAATTACGATTACATACTGGTACGTAACAACGGCGCTAAAATGAAAACCACCAAGCGTTTTGTGAGCGTACTAAAGAAAGGCAAACGTTTTCTTTCGGACCATTACGGTATAGTATGCGAGCTTAAGTTTTAGTAAGACCTATAAATTTTTATTAAAGCCGCTGCCATTTGGTAGCGGCTTTTTACTGCCCCAAAATTAATATGTATTATATATTTAATGTAACAGGGGTGGGTTAACATCAAATTTTCGCAATATGCTGATAATTACCATTTTAGGTGTGGGGTGGGTTAACATTTTTGGGGGTATTGATATACGCCAAACAGCCACACATCCGCCTGCGGCGAGACACACCCCGTCCTGTGAGAGCCACCGGACACCCCTCTCGAAGAGGGGAAAATATAAACAGCCAAAGACCAATTTCTGCTTAAGTTAATGGCATGGGGTTAACGTTTTTT
>CAYREY010000052.1:0-26908 GCA_964423405.1 uncultured Chitinophaga sp.
AAATTTAAATTGGTGCTTTTGTAAAGGTTGTAAGCCATGCAGGCGCTTAAGATAGAGATACTCTTTACGCAGTTGATTGGGGTATTCGTCATCGTATTTATCTTCTAAAAAACCGGCTTGTCCAAACAGCAGGGCTTCCAGTTGTAGTATATCATCCTGATGTTTGGCCCATACTTTAACCGGTAGCGATTTTGCCAGTTGAAAAAATGGTTCTTTGTTTACACTGGCACCAAAGTAGCGCGCCAGTAGCTGAAACATCACATTCTCCCAATCATTACCCGAGGCTACCAATAGCTCATTAATGTACTCAACTTTACTTTCCAGCCGTTCTATTAAAAGCCGTTCTTCAAAGTTTTTGATGGTAAACTCTTCTGCTTCTTTTATATAACCGGCGCAGGGTATCCATGCCCGTTTTTTACTTAACTCGTCATATCGGGTAAGTGTGTTGTTGTTAATCCTTCCTTTTAACTCAACTGTAGGTATTGGTTCGCCTTTGGCGTTGTTGGCGGTACGTATGCCGGCTTCGTAAACTACGTGAAGTATTACGTTGTTGTAGGCTTCATCTTGCTGGTGTTTGTGTGTGTACCAGTCGTTAGCATTTATATGTATTTCTACATTGCCTGCCCACAGGGTTTTGCCTATTCGTATTTTGGCGTTTGTAAAATCGGGGCCGGCATCGCTGTTAAGCGTACCGGTTTTAACCAGTTCTACAGTTTCGCCGGTGGTGGTGGTAAGGTCTGTTGCGTTAAACAATCTGAACTGCCAGATGAAGTGCAATAGCTTTTCATTCATCTTTTGAAAATAGATAATGTTTTTACTACCTGCTAATTCTGTTTAGTAAATAATAGCCGGACGGGCTTTTACAATATTATCTGGCAATCGGGTATTAGCCAGGTAAGGTCATCGGCCTGTTTGGCGCTTATTTTGGTGCCACGCAGGTTGAGCAGTTTTAATACTTTCAGATTTTTGATATCATCCGGGCAACTGGCCAGCAGTTTATTAAAACTAAGGTCGAGCGTACCTAAGCCGGTAATTTGAGTGAACGCCGTTGGTACGGTAGTGAACAGGTTGTAGCTAAAATCTACAATCTTCAGTTCCGTAAGTTGATTGAGTTCTGCGGGCAGGTCTTTAAGGTTGTTTCTTGCACCGGTAAGCCTGTGCAGTTTAGTCAGGTTGCCAATTTCTTTGGGTAGTATGGTAAATTTATTAAAACCAATTTCCAGTTCTTCCAGGTTTTTAAGGTTGCCAATGGTGGCCGGTAATACAGTTAGTTTGTTGGCGGTTATATTCAGGTAGGTTAGTTTTTTTAATGTAAACAGTGCTTTGGGCAAGGCCGTCAGGTTATTGGTTGAAACATCCAGCCGCTCCAGGTTTACCAGTTTGCCTATATCTTCTGATAATACGGACAGGTTTTTGCCACTTAATATCAGCGATTTGGCACCCTGCGCATTTTTCAGGGCATCGGCCAGCGAGTTGTAGTGCTGTGCATTGGTGTTTATAATCAGTAAGCCAAAAAGTAAACAGGTTAACAGGCGCATAAGCTCTATTTTATTTTGTCAAAAGCCTGGCTAAGGTCCTCCATCAGGCTGTCGGCATCTTCCAGCCCAATATAAAAGCGTATCAGATTAAAAGGGTACACGTCATCTTTATAGTGTTGCTGTACCGGAAAACTACAGGCGGGCATCAGCAGCGATTCGTGACCACCCCAGCTTACAGCCATTAAAAACTTTTTAAGGCTGTTGCAAAACAGTTCTACCTGTTCTACATCGCGGGCTTTTATTAGCATGGTAAATAAGCCGCTGCCATGTTTCATTTGCCGTTGGGCAAGCTCATACTGAGGGAATGTTTTGCTAAATGGGTACACCACTTTTTCTACCTGTGGGTGCTGCTCCAGCCAGGCTACTATTTTTTCGGTACTGGTGCGGCTCTGTTGCAGTCGCAGTGGTAATGTACGCAGACTGCGTATCAGCAGCCAGGCATCATTGGGCGATATAATACCGCCCAGATTAAGAAACTCCGATTCAAAAATCTGCTTAATAATTTTGTGGCTGGATAGTACATAGCCTGCTACCACATCGCTATGGCCACCGTAATACTTGCTGGCGCTGTGTACCTCTATATCTACCCCCATTTCTATACAACGCTGCCCCAGCGAGGTAGAGTAGGAGTTATCTATAATAGTAACTATGTTATGTTGCTTTGCCAGTTTAACTATGGCAGGTATATCCTGCAGGTCGAATGTAAACGTATTGGGGCTTTCTAAAAAAATAACACGGGTGTTGGGTTGTATAGCTTTTTCAAAGTTTGCTACATCGGTACCCGCTACCATAGTTGCTGTTACACCAAAGCGTGGTAAAAAGGTGTTGAACAAGCGGTGGGTCCACCCATAAGGTTTACGTACACATATAGCGTGGTCGCCGGCATTTAACTGGCTAAGTACAGCTGCACTGATAGCTGCCACACCACTAGAAAATACCAACGCGTCGTCGGCACCTGCCAGAGCTGCAATTTTTTTGCGTAATATCTCTACGGTGGGGTTATTGCCACGGGTGTACAGTCGGCTATGTTGCTCTTGTAAAAACGCTTTGCGCAGGCTGGCTACCTCGCGGTAGTAAAAGTTGCTGCTTTGTACTATGGGCGGAGCAACCGCACCAAAGTACTGTTCGCGTTCCTCGCCCAGGTGGTTAAGTATGTACGAAAGGTCCATATGCCAAACATATAAATTAAAGCGCCAAAAACAGATTATGGTTATAAACCGGTAGCTATTACCATATATGCCTAACTGTGGTTAGTATTGTAGTATGAAAGCTACCGTAATAACTATAGGCGACGAAATACTGATAGGCCAGATTATTGATACCAACAGCGCCTGGATAGGCCAGCAGTTTTCGGCATTGGGGGTTAAGTTACACGAAGTAATATCTGTAGGAGATGAGGCAACTC
This sequence comes from uncultured Chitinophaga sp., assembly GCA_964423405.1. Classification (GTDB taxonomy): domain Bacteria; phylum Bacteroidota; class Bacteroidia; order Chitinophagales; family LD1; genus Bog-950. The sequence continues at coordinate 2,944 of CAYREY010000052.1, forward strand.
AGATTGTTTCGGCGCTTGACAGAGCAGCCACTACTTCGCAGATAATATTAATGACCGGTGGCCTGGGCCCTACCAAAGATGATATTACCAAGAAAACACTGGTAGAGTATTTTAATACAGAGCTGGAACTGAACGAGGAAGTGTGGGAGAAAATGAAAGTGATATTTGAGAAACGCGGGTTGAAGGTGCTGGAGCTAAACCGTTCGCAGGCCATGATACCCAAAGCCAGTACCATGCTGCCCAATATGCGCGGTACGGCACAGGGTATGTGGTTTGAGCGCGATGGGGTGGTGTTTGTGTCTATGCCCGGTGTGCCGCACGAGATGAAGCACCTGATGGAAACACAGGTGATACCCCGGCTGAAAGAAAAATTTTCATTTCCTAAAATAGTACACGCCACAGTAATGACTGCCGGTGCCGGCGAGTCGGTAGTAGCCAACCTGCTTACCGATTTTGAAAACAACCTGCCGGCTACTATTAAACTGGCTTACCTGCCCGACCTTGGGTTGCTTAAACTACGCTTAACCGGCCGCGGAGACACAGATGCTATTAAACATGAAGTAGAAGAACAAAAGCAAAAACTAATAGCCACGCTTGGCGATTTGTTTTATACCGAAGGAGAGGAGAAACTGGAACACGTGCTGGGTAAATTGCTTGCCGAACGTAACGAAACCATCAGTTGTGCCGAAAGCTGCACCGGCGGTTATATATCGCATTTGTTTACATCGGTACCCGGTAGCTCTAAATATTTTGAGGGGAGTATTATATCGTACTCGTATGCAGTAAAGGAAAAATTGTTGGGTGTTAAGCCCGAAACTTTACAACAGCATGGCGCTGTAAGCGAAGAATGTGTGCGCGAAATGGCAGCAGGGTTGTTAAAGGCCACCGGGACTACTTATGGTATTGCGGTAAGCGGTATTGCCGGCCCTGGTGGTGCTACTGATGATAAACCGGTAGGTACGGTATGGATTGCCGTAGCATCGGCTGATAATATAGTAGTGCGTAGGTTTCAGTTTTTCCCATCACGTATGGAAAACATACGGGTGTTTAGCAACGCAGCTATGAACATGCTAAGGCTGTTTATTGCCGGTAAACTTAAGTAGTCTTATAAATCTATCCGCTTTACTTTATCAAATTGCAAAATAAAGTCGGCGCCAAACACGCTGGCCGGTGTACGGGTGCCATGTGGTGGTTCTGTTTCGGTAATGTTACGGGCAATTTTTACAGCGGTAAGTGCGGTTAGGGTATAACCTTCGGGTAGCTCTATCATAGCGCGGAAATTAGCGCCCAGGTTATTACGCACTTCGCCCCATACTGCCGATGTAGCTTTCTGCCGCATTTCTTCGTTAGGCCCAGCCGGGCGGTTTTTAATCCGTTTAATCAGAAAGTTTTTAACCAATCGGTTACGGAGCAGAAAACCCATGTAATTACTCCATTTCATGCTTTTAATAACCTGCTCGGGCAGGCAGTTGTACACGGTAATGTTAGGTATACCGGTAGTACGGTAGGCGGTAGATATATCACCCCACGAAATTGCTACCCCCTTTTTACGCCTGTTTTGTGGTAGTAAAATATCTTTTACCAGGCTGCCGTTGGGTATTTCTTCCAGTTTTCCGTTACGCCGCACCAGTGTATTGTCGCCCAGGTTTTCGGCTACGGTAATAGCTGTACCATGCGACAGCGATCCGCCTTTCATCATCAGTGCGAGCTCCAGCGTATCTACATTGGGTATTTTATTTTTAAGATAGGCTGCCAGGCAATCGGTAGGTACCACATCAAACCCTACCCCCGGCATTATCAGTATGCCGGCATTTTTAGCCTCGGTATCCATACCAAACAGCTTTTCAAAAACATCATACTCTCCGGTTATATCCAGGTAGTGTGTTTTTGTTTTCAGGCAGGCATGCGCCATAGCCCCGGCTGTATAACGGAAAGGCCCGGCGCAGTGCAATACTACTTTTACGTCGTTAAGCGCTTTGGTAGTATCGGTTTCGTTGTTTAAATCGAATACCCGGTAGGGCATGTTTAACCGGTTGGCCAGTTCTTTTGTTTTTTGCTCATCGCGGCCAGCCAGTATAGCCGGCAATTGTTGTGCAGCTGCCAGTTCACTGATTAGTTTACCGGTATAGCCATAGCATCCGTAAATAAGTATGTTCTTTTTCACAACGGGGTAGGTTAAATTTTGGTATAAACTTACTTTACTTTCTATTAAATGTGAAAATTGCTATATTAAATTCCGGTAGTAGTGCTGTAACTTTAACCAGATGAAGATTTATTTAATACCCGGCCTTGGTGCCGACTATAGAATGTACCGGCACCAGCTGCGGGTTTTTCCCAATGCAGAAGTGTTGGAGCATTTCGTTCCGCCGGCCGGGTCCACCTTGGGTACCTATGCCGGTTTAATGGCCGGTAAAATTGATACCACAGGTCCTTTTGCTTTAATCGGTACCTCATTGGGTGGAATGGTTTCGATGGAATTATCCAGAATACTTAACCCGGAACGTATTGTTCTGATATCATCAGTAAAGAACAGAACCGAATTACCATTGTTTATAAGGGCGATGAAGTACCTTAAACTACACCGCAGTATATCGGGTGATGGCTATAAGCGGTTTAATAAATTGGCTGCTAAACGGCTTGATGGAAGAAATGATACCGAGGCGGCTGCACTAATAATGGCCATGATGAATGATATACCCGCCGGCTTTATAGAATGGGCGGTAGATGCAGTAGTAAAATGGACACCACCTGCTACGCACCGTAATGATATTATACATATACATGGTACTAACGACCAGCTGTTTCCACATACGCGGATAAGCAACGCATGGCTGGTAGATGGCGGTACACATATCATGAATATGACTAAACATGCAGAGGTGAACAACCTGCTGCTTAAAGCAATAACCCTATAGAAAAAACACTACACGAAACACATGCATATTAAGTTCCCCGAACAATTTTTCTTTGGTACCTCTACAGCCAGTTACCAGATTGAGACTCCTTTTGAACACGATTGGCAGGGTGAGAAAACCCGCGATGGCCATGTGTTTAACCGCACCAGCGACCATGAGAAACGTTTTAAAGAAGATGCAGCTATAATTGCCCATTGTGCTCCTAATTACCGAATGAGCCTGATGTGGAGTAAACTACAGCGCGCCCCTTTTGGCGATTTTGATAGCGATACAGTAGCTGAATACAGAAAATTTATCGAAGACCTGAAATCGCGTGGTGTAAATATTATGATGGTGTTACATCATTTTACAAACCCCTGGTGGTTTGCCTCGCGTGGTGGTTGGGAGAAGAGCACCAACATAGCCATGTGGGTAGATTTTGCCAAACGCGTGGTAGATACTTTTGGTGCTTACGTTAGCTACTGGAATACATTTAACGAACCCAATGTATATACCAGCTGTGGCTGGGTAATGGGTAATTTCCCTCCGCATAAGCACCGGCTTTTGCTGGCCATGCGGGTTATACGTAACATGGGCCATGCACACGATTTGGTGTATGATTACATTAAACAAAAGTTCCCTTCTCATCCGGTAGGCATCAGCCATAACACGGTTCACTTTACCCATGAAAACTTATTGGGAGTTGTGCCAGCTAAAATATCTGACTGGTGGTTTATGGAGCATTGCCTGAAACCATTTACCGGTAAGCTCGATTTTTTCGGGTTAAGCTATTATGCTAAAATGTCGCACGACCCATTGCCTATTACCTACCTGGATACACCAGAAAAACTTGAAAAACTGGGCCGCCCGCACGATGATATGTGGGAGTATTACCCCGAAGGTATGAAACTGGCCATTGAGCGGTATTGGAACCGATATAAGCTGCCGGTTATAATAACCGAAAGCGGTGTGTGTACCAAAGATGACAGCGTACGCGTACAGGCTATAAAAGACTACTTAAAAATTGTGCATGATTGTATTAATGCCGGTATAGATATAAAAGGGTACTATTTCTGGAGCACGTTCGATAATTTTGAGTGGGACCTGGGGCCTACTTTCCGGTTTGGCCTGTATGAAACCGACCTGGTAACACGCGACAGGCGTAAACGGCCCAGTGCCGATGTTTTTAGTGGAGTGGCTTATGGAAAACAACTGGAAATTTGATTTCTTAGTGCCCTGATGCGGTGGCTACAAACTTTTAAACGTAACTGGTGGCAGTTGCTCGATGAGAAATACTTCGGGTTCAAATGGCTGTTTAACCTGGTGGTATGTTATGCGCTGTACATGTACTTTACCAACCTGCTGGTTCAAAACAGGTTCAGGCCGGGCGTTGTACTTACCGACCCTATACAGCGGTTGTTTAGCCCCGTCGATTTGTCGTTACACATTTTTGTACTTACATACGTGTGTATAGTAGCCTATGTATTGTACATACTTCCCCGGCCACGTGAGTTTTACTATGCAGTTCGCTCGTTTCTGGCTGTTTTTATTCTGCGGTTCTCGTTTATATACATGGTTCCGTTATCGCCACCCGAAACAGTTATCCCCCTTAATGACCCGGTACTTAACTGGATAGTTGGTAACAACAACGAGATAATGAACGACCTCTTCTTTTCGGGGCATATATCCGACCTGTGCATTTTTATTTTCTGTGTACGCTACAATCCGCTCAGGTATTTTATGATAGTATGTGCCATACTATGCGCGGTTTTTTTGGTATGGCAGCAGGTACACTATACAGCCGATGTAGTAGCTGCCCCGTTTTTTGCATACACCAGTTATAGGATGTTTTCTAAAAAAGGGATAGAGCAGGCTGTTGTTATACAAAAACAAACAGAGGCTGCCGCCCGCGAAGCAGTTGTAGTTTCTACGGCCTGATTATTGAAACTTGATAAGCCTGCGGGTATTGTTTTTATTGCCGTCTATTCGCAATACATACTCCCCGGTGTTTAATGTACCGGCATCAATAGTTACTATTTCAAAGGTTTTATTGCGTATCCAGAAGGTGTTACTGTAAACTTTGCTTCCGTTCAGGTCAAACAACTCCAGCGTATGTTCTCCGGCTGTTTCGTTAAAGAATGAAATGTTTAGCTGACTGGTAAAAGGGTTAGGGTATACTACGGCATTGTCGTTTATGCGCAGAATGTTGCTATTGTAATTTGTTTTTAGAAAAAGATAGGCATTGTAGAAATTAGGTATGCCGTAGCCATAACTGGTATCGGGCGACCAGAAACGATCGGCGCTGATGATAATGGCGTCATATATCTCGCGGGCCGATTTTTCGGGGAAAGCGCTCCATAAACTGGCGGCACAACCTGCGGTTATAGGGCAACTGAACGAGGTGCCATTGCTAATTGCTACTGCACCACTGGGGTTAACAATAAAAACGTTGTTCCCCTGCGCACATACATCTGGTTTTATTCTGCCGGCAGAGTTAGGCCCACGGCTGCTGAAGTTGGCAATACGGCGGGTAGAGTCAACCGCGCCTATGGCCATTACACTATCGCCATCGGCAGGGGCTGCCACATAACGCCAACTACTGGCACCCTCGTTGCCGGCAGAGTTAACTACCAGTATACCTTTGCCAAAGGCGGCATTGGCGGCTTTGGTAATAACGGTGGTATTGCCGTTCATTTCGGCGTAGTTATGGTTGCCGCTATCGCTGTTAAATGTAGTGTAGCCTAACGATGTAGTAAAAATCTGTGCGCCGGCACTGTCGGCATACTCAGCCGCTGCCGCCCAGTTATATTCTTCCATTACCCATTCGTCGCCATCATCTTCGGTTACCAGCAGGTAATACTCGGCACCGGTGGCTGTACCAACAAATTTATTGGGTTGGTTGGCTGCCATGCACGAAAACACGTTTTCGCCGTGGCTGCCATCGTTGTAAACGTTAGCTTCATTATTTACAAAATCCCAGGTGGCGGTTATGTTATTTCTTACCGAATCAAAAGCCTCCAGTACATCTGTCTTATAAAAGCCATTATCCATAACCGAAACAGTGATGCCTTGCCCCCTATAACCCATCTGGTGCAGCAGGTCGGCATTCAACATATTGGTTTGGTGGTATGCAGCGCCGTAGCGGCTTGGGTAGCTTATACGCTGATCTACTTGCTGCGTGGCGGCAAATTTGTCTTTTTTCTGGCGCAGCGGGTTATGGTATATAGGCCCTGCCGAATCGACAAACGATAACCGCTTAATACTATCCAGCAGATTACCGGTAATTACATCGGTTAGTATAATGGTATCACGAAAATAAATTGGCCCATTATGTATAAACGTATCGTGTATTATTACCGGGTCGGGGTTTATTATATCCTGCTTGTAGGTATAAGATGCCCCGTCAACTTCTATGTAATTATGAAAAATAACTGTGTCGTATATAGTTACCGAAAAAGTATCGGTTGTGTAGATGGTGTCGCGTAACCAGGTAGTGGTATCGGTGCGCATGGTTATAATTTGCGGTATATCTGCCACTATCATATTAAACCACTTAATACGGTGGTTAAGCTGGCCTATGTATGGCACCAGGCTATCTATGTACACCTGGCTAACAGGCAGGTCGCTCTCATTAACAGCTATGCCCTGACGGCTGCGCCTGTCGAGCGATTTTTGAGAAAGGAAAGTAGTAGGGGTAGATAACGAGTGGCCGTTATGGGCTTTATCTTTAAACTTAATCCAGTACTTATTGTTTTGGGCAGGTAGCAGGCCCATACAGATTAACAATAAAGCCAGTAAGCCACATTTTTTCATAGTCTCTCAAAATAACACACAAAACGCCAGATTACCCACTTAATTATGGTCTATTAACTGCATTTTAATTTTAAAGCCATTCCACTGGGGGCCTTCCCAAAAGTTAATACCCGAGCCGGTTTGTATATCCCACTCGCGGTAAACCATGCCTATGTGTTTGGCGTATGTTTCTTTAAACAAACGGCGCTTAATAAAGTTTTCATCTTCTATACCCGATATTTCCAGTGTGCTATCGAGGTTAAAGCCGTTTATGGTGGTGGGTACATCCACTGCTGTATAGTGGTAGTCCCAGTTTTCAAAATCGTTATATGGGTCTGCCGAGGCTGGTATGAAAATGTTGCCATTCCAGCTTTCATCTTCTTTAGCAGGAAAAACAAGTTTTATGAAACGTATATCATCCTCTACTTTCTGAAGATTGGTGGCTGTGCGTTTTACATACCATTTGCGGTCGTAGGTCCACGGCGATGAACTATTGGGCCGCCTGTAAAGGTCTATCTCGTAGCTTAACTCATTCTGGTTGTCATAAAACGTATCACCTATCACTTCCATCAGTTGATAGCTGACCGTATCTTTCTTAAAATCCTGCCGGTAGCTCGATATGGAGTCAACCTGATACACCACATACCTGCCGCTATCCAGCGGGTAGTATTCATAATTAAATGCTACCGGTGTGCTATCCGTATTGTCTTTACAACCGGTAAGCAACAGGCATAGCACAACAGGTAAGGCTACCAGGGCCAATACAGCAGATTTTTTCAAACGTATCATAGGTCTATATTACGCTATTCTATATTGAAGTTGGAGAAAATAACCCCTCCTCCAATCACATCGTTTTGTTCATAAAACACGGCGCTTTGCCCCGGTGCTATAGCCGATACCTTGGCCATAAACTCTACTTTTACCCGGTCGCCCACCTGTGTAAGCAGGCTGCTTTCGCCATCGTGCTTGTAACGCACCTTGGTTATAGCGGGTATAGTACCGTCTATTTTTTCATACTTCTGCAGGTTTAGCTTGCCCACCCACATACCGTTGCGTTCCAGGTCCTCTTCATCGCCCAGCACTACTGTATTCGTATCGGGGTCTATACTTGTTACAAACTTAGGCTTGCCAAATGCCACACCCAGCCCCTTGCGCTGGCCTATGGTATAAAACGGATAGCCGTGGTGTTTGCCTATCACCTTGCCGCGTGTATCTACAAAGTTACCGCCATCTACCTTTGTTTCAAGGTCGGGCAGGCGGCGTTTTAAAAAGCCGCGGTAGTCATTATCGGGCACAAAACAAATTTCGTAGCTCTCCCCTTTGTTGGCCAGTTCTACATAACCCATATCGCGGGCCATTTGTTTTATATCAGGCTTGTGGAACTTACCTACGGGGAACATAGTACGGCTAAGGCACTGCTGGCTTACGCCCCACAGCACATAGCTCTGGTCTTTATTGGCATCCAGCCCCTTGCTTATAACGTAGCGGCTGTTTTCTTCGCGCAGTTGTGCGTAGTGGCCGGTGGCTATAAACTCGCAGTCCATCATATCGGCGCGCTTTAGCAGGGCCTCCCATTTAATATGGGTGTTGCAAAGTACGCAGGGGTTAGGCGTGCGGCCGGCTACGTATTCGTTTACAAAGTTGTCTATTACAAAATCGCCGAACTCGTCGCGTATATCAATAATAAAGTGGCTGAAACCCAAATCTACCGCTACCTGGCGGGCATCGTTAATGCTATCCAGCGAGCAGCAGCCCGTTTCTTTTTTATTGCCGCCACTACTGGCATAGTCCCATGTTTTCATGGTTATACCTACTACCTCATATCCTTGTTCGTGTAACATCACCGCGGTTACGGTGCTATCAATGCCGCCACTCATGGCGACTAATACTTTGCCTTTTTTGCTCATAGCTGTTGCCCACGGTTGAAGGCCGGGGTGCCTTTTTTGATGAATAGCAAAAATACATAAAAGAAAGGGATATTCAGTAACGAGCATTTTATACGCAGTATGCAGGGTAGCTGATACCGGTAATGTAATTACACCCGTATACCGATAGAAGGTATTGTATGCTTTGTAGTATTAGCTATACCGGCTTTGTTTTTGGCAACAAAAAAATAATGGCTATGTTTAAATTATAAACACTACCCCTTATGAAAAAAGTACTTACACTTGCATTATTAGCGTTATCTGTAAACTTATTATTTGCAGAAGTTAAATACACCTACGTTGATGAAATTGTAGCCGGCTTTTCCCTTGATATAGATATTGATGGAGACGGCGATAATGATTTTTCTTTTGGGCGAAATGCAGCTTATGACCTGGTGGTTATAGGGCTAAAAAATACCAGTTATTTTGTAGCAGACGCAAACAATATGCCCAAGGCGTATGATGCCGGCTCACCTTTGGGTTCCTATCAGTGGGCTAAAGATACCGGAATATTAGCAGCCAATGTAGGGTCTGCGGGCTTTTTCAAAAATGAGTATAAATACCTTATGGTTAAGTTTAATAATACAAACGGACAAACCTTTTACGCATGGTTTTATCTCTCAGTAAGTAATTCAAACATACTTACCGTAATATCGTATGCCTATCAGGATGTAGCAGGCCAAACCATTGAGGCCGGAGATTTTACCGGTATTAATGATTTATCTGCTACTCCACACTTATTAGCTACACTTGTAAACAACGATATTGTTTTTACCGATACCCGTAGTTTTAATAAAGCTGTTGTTTTCGGTATAGATGGCCGTAAACTACTTGAAATAGACCAGCCAGAACAATCGCGCCGGTACCCGTTAGATGTAAATAACCAAATGGTGGTAGTAGCTGTATATAATGGCAACAGGTTTGTTGCATCGGCTAAGTATTATAACAGGTAAACATAACCCCATGCCCCAATTCATCTACATCCTTCAACTAACACCTAACTATACCAGGCCCGAAAACTGGACCGATGATGATAACCGCATAGTAGGAGAGCACTTTGCTTACCTGACCGGTTTGTACGAGCAGGGCGTGGTGAAATTTGTAGGTAAAACCGAGTATGGGGTAGAGCACCCCGATAACCGCGGCATTGCCATTTTTGAGGCCGCTGATGCTGCTGCTGCCAATGCTATAATGCAAGGCGACCCTTGTGTAATAAATGGGGTAATGACCGCCACGGTGCACCCGTTCCGCACGGTGTATAACAGTGGCCTATAGTCCCCCTGAAAACGTTAACCCACCCCCTGGTTAATGGCTTCATTATTAGTTATATACAAAAAAATGGTGTTAACCCCCTTCTGGGCGTTCATGTAAGTGTTTGATAATTAGTTAATTATAGTTTATATAATAATTTAATTTGTTTATGTTCTAATTTGCTGATAATCAAATTTTTATGTCGATTGTTGGATTGAAATGCAAAAGCCCGGTACACTATATGGTGTACCGGGCTTTTGTTTTTATAGCTGCGGGTATAATTATTCGCTTTTTACCACTTTGGTTACAGTGGTGGTATTGCCGGTACCTATGCTTAAGGTATAAACCCCTTTGGCCAGGTTAGTGGTGTTCCAGAGGTAGGTGCTGTTGTTAATGCTTATACGCTCTACTACACGGCCGGTTATATCGGTTAGTGTGGCCACGGCGGTGGTGGTATTATTCAGTTGTATGGTAAGCTGGTTGCCAAACGGGTTGGGGTAAATGCTTGTAACACTGCTGGCTATATCGTTTATACCCGAGCAAATGCTTACACTTAGCGCAGCGGTATCGTGTGCGGTGCAGCCGTTATTATCGGTATAGGTGTATTGCAATATGTAATTGGCCGGTGCTGCCAACAGCGATGGGTCGAAACTGTTATTACTTACCGCCGGTCCGCTGTAAATGCCACCTGCCGGTGTGCCGCCACTTAATGTAACCACACTGCTGTTCTGGCAGTAGTTAAACTGTTGCAGGGTAAAATCTACAGTCGGCAACGGGTTTACCGCAAGGCTTTTGTTGGTTTCGGCCGATGCGCCGCAATCGCCACGGCTAAGTACCGTTACCGGTGCACCGGTGGCGGTAGCAATAAAGGTGTACGTAGTTCCTCCGTTATCTTCTATTACCTGGCTTACCGGTCCGCTCCATTCGTAGCTGGTAGCGCCGGCTACACCGGCTATGGTGTAGGTTACGGTATCGCCCTCGCAGGTTTGCTCAGGGCCGGTAACTGCGCCCGGTGCATCGGGTTCACCCAGCACGGTAATGGTTTTAGTTTGCGCCACCGAACTACCACAGGCATTATCAGCAGTAACTTCTATCTGTCCCGATGAGGCATCTACATCAATAGCTATGCTGTTGGTGGTAGAGGTGCCGCTCCAACCATTAGGCAGGGTCCAGGTGTAGCTGGTGGCACCGGCTACGGCTGCTATGCTGTAGTTATTGCCGGTGCTGCTTTTGCATACCTGGTTGTTACCGGTAATGGTGCCGGGCATATCGGGTACCGGTGTTATAGTTACGGCAAGGGTTACCGGTGCCGAACTACCACAGGCATTATCGGCAGTAACCATTACATCGCCGCCTGTACCCATGGCTGTAGCGGTAATGCTGGTGCCGTTTGCTATCCCCATCCAGCCTGCCGGCAAGGTCCAGGTATAGCCGGTTGCACCGGCAGCCGGTGAAATGCTGTATGTTTCATCAAAAAACTCGCATACCGTTGTGCTTCCGGCAATACCGGCAGTTAGCTCCGGTACACTGTTTACGGCCACCCCATACAGCGGCGATGCTGTGCCATTGCCGCAACTGTTGGTAGGGGTTACCACTATATTGCCCGATAGTGCATTGGTAGTATAGTTTACTGTAATAGTAGCTGTATTGCTGCCACTGCTTATGGTGGCCCCTTGCGGCAGGGTCCAGTTATAACCGGTAGCGCCACTTACCGAGTTGACAGTGTATGTAACACCGGTTTGCGATTGGCAAACAACATCGCCTGTGGCCGATTGGATAGTACCCGCCGCGCCCGGCAGGGCATTAACGGTAAGCGTAACGGTGTTAGATAGCGGGTTGCCCGAGCATGAACCCGTAACCTGGCAGCGGTACTGGTAGCTGCTCATGGCGGCTGTAGCACCGCTTATGCTAAGTGTAGCCGTATTGCCATTGCTATATACACCACCGGTAGCGTTGGCCCAGCCACCGCCATTGTTTACCTGCCACTGGTAGGCCGCTACACCACCGGTAGCAGTTATGCTAAAGGTGGTATTGCTACCCTCGCAAATGGTACGGTTGGTGGGCTGTGTTTGTATGCCGGCTGCTGTACAGGCTGTAGTGCTAAGGCAGGCTGTAGGCGTAGCGCTTGATTGTATGCTTACGTTATCAATTTTGGTACTCCACACCTGCGAGTCGTGATAGCTGCATTGGGGCTCCAGGTAAAACAGCACGTTCGATAAGTTGGTGCTGGTGCTAAGGTCAAATGTTACACTTACGTTTACGCAGTTTCTCAATACATCATATTTAAGCCAATAGCCATTAATATCTACCGAGCTTACTTCTACGCCGTTTATTTTTATAGATGATGCCTGTTTGTACCCGTTATCTATCCACATATAAAAGCGGATAGCATCGCTATTACTTGGCGAGGTTTGCACGTGGCTGGCTATGTATGAGTTCGATAAATCGAAGTTTAACACCACCGATGAGTTACCGGTGCAATTAGTGGCCGGTGTGCGTAGGTAGCACCCCCAGTAGTCATTCCAAGCACGGGAATATCCTATATAACCGTCGGTGCATCCACCGCTAGCATTGTACACAAGACCGCCTAGTGCGGAATTGCTATTGCAAGTAGACGGAGAATAAAATTTGGTGGTGGTAGATGTGCCTGTTGCAAAATTACTGCTGGTTGTAAAGGTCTCTACACTGCCTATTGCAGCACCACTGCCTACACGCACATCGCCATCCATATTTTTGGCTTTGGCATAAAAGCAGTAGCTGGTGCTGGCATTTAGTCCGTTTACGTTTACGTTGCCCCACGCTGCGCGGGTTTGGTAAACCTCGGTAGCCCCCAATGTGCCATTGGCCTGTATGTACTGGCTGGTAGTAGGGCAGTATATAGCGTAAGTAGTATAGGCGGGGTTGGTATCGGGTGCTTCAGGTTGCAGGGCCAGGGTCATGCTAAATGGCTGCGCGTTGCTAAGCAGGGGTAAGGCTGCTACATCGCAGGCGGTGTATATAGGGTATTGGGTGGCCTGTTGCCAGGTACTTTGTGTACTGTTTACGAGCGTGCGCACCTGGTAGTAAAAGGGCTTGTTGCCCAGGGCACCGGTATTGTGGCTATAGGTAAGTGCAGTGCCGTTGTACAGGGCGTTCCAGTTAGTGCCATCGGTAGAGTACTGTAACTCATAACTGGTAGCACCGGCTACGGTACTCCAGTTCAGGTTTATATAGTGGGCTGCACCGTTGGCCGGTGTGCCAATGGCCGCAGTAAAGGTAGCCGGTGGGGTTTGCGCAAAACAATACCCGCTTAGTAGCAGAAAAGTAAAAACAAGTAAGTGTTTGGTTTTTAAGTCAGAAAACGCCATTCTCATATTATAATTATTGAAACACAAATGTAATCCAGTTCGTTTATCTACTAAATCTCTACCCGGGAAATATCAAAAAATGCCCCCCACATTTAAAAACGCTAACTTTACAGCCAATTGTAATGCAATGAAACATCTGTTGTGGGGGGTGCTGATGGGTATGTGTATGGCGGCAACAGCCCAGTTGCCCTCATCGGGCCTGGTGGCGTATTACCCGTTTAACAGTAGTGCCAACGATGAGAGCGGTAACAACAACCATGGGGCTATAAACGGTGCTATCGCCCCCGCCGCCGATAGGTTTGGTAACCCCTGCGGGGCTTTCAGGTTTATAGGTACGGGGTGTTATATAGCAGTACCTAATTCAGCTACGTTAAAGTCGCCCACTTTTGCGCTAACCATTACTGCCTGGGTAAGGCCCGAAAAAAACAGCCAGTCCTCTAACGATATCAACCTGATACTACTATCCAAGCCGGGCATAGAGTCGGGCGCTGAGGTTAAGCCACAGTATTGTTTTAATATAAAACGGGTTTTTGGCGATTCGTACAGCACCGTTGCCCTAAGCAGCGATTTTACTTTTGAAGACCGTAACTACAACAGCCATCCTATTGATTTTAATACATGGTATTTTGTAGCACTGGTGTACGAAGAAAACTTTGTGCATGTGTATATGGATGGTAAACTTATTTGCCAGGCCCCCCGTAACAAGCCGCTGGTGCCAAACGATTTTGCGTTGGAAATAGGCCGCGATATAGTGGCTGGTAAAAAGTACTTCAACGGATTGCTTGACGACCTGCGCATATATAACCGTGGTCTTTCGGTACCCGAACTAAACGAGTTGTATAAAGATGAATCGGGTAAAACGGTGCGCGATAACATAACACTCAACTTTCCTAAAAGCGTAGAAAAGAACGTTGAGAAAGGCACCTGCCAGGCCAAAGTTTTTTATACCGAACCTACTGTTACCATGGGTTGTGGCTCGGAGGTACTAAAGCAAACAGCCGGTTCGCCCAGCGGCTCGCTTTTTAAGGTGGGGCGCACCAACATGGTGTACGAAACCACCATTGGCGAAAGGCTGATACGCGATAGTTTTCAGATAACCGTATATGATAAAGAAGTGCCGGTGTTTAACTGCCCTACCGATGTGGTAGCGCAGGCAAGGCCCGGTACTGCGGGTGTAGAGGTATATTATCCGGCTTTATCGGTTACCGATAATTGCCCCAACCTTAAACTTGAACTGCTGGAAGGTTTAAAATCGGGCGCGGTGTTCCCCATAGGTAAAACCACACTTAAGTACGAAGCCACCGATGCCTCGGGCAACAAAAGCCAATGCAGTTTCAATGTAACTGTTACCGAAACGGCCTCGCCGGCAAAGCCCGATAAGCCCGTTGTATATTACGAAGAAGAGAAGCACGACCGCACCAGCCCGGCCGAGTCGCATGTGCCTACCTTACTGGTTACCCCCGAAGAAAAGAAGCAACCGGTTATGAAACCCGAACCGGAAGTAAAAGCAGAGAAAAAACCTGAAAAGAAACCAGAGCCGGAAATAAAAGCTGAAAAGAAACCGGAGAGAAGGAATGAACCGGTACCCGAAAAGAAAACCGATGTAAACACCGTTACATTACCGGCTGCCGATACCGAAGCACCACAGTTTGATTGCCCTGCCGATACTACCATATTTTTACCCCCTAACCGCAAAGGGCTTATTTACCATTACACAGCACCGGCAGTTACCGATAACGTAGGGCTGGATAGTGTGGTACAGTTGGCAGGGCCTAAAGATGGCTGCTTTCTGCAACTGGGGGTACACCCGTTTATTTACAAGGCTTATGATAAAGCCGGTAACAGCGAGCGCTGCGTGTACAGTGTAATAGTGCGCGAAGACCCAACCGCCAGGCCATATCTGCCACCACAAAAAATTGAAGCCGAATTGGAACTGGGCTCCGACTCGGTACACTACGAACACAAGGCCACACTGGAAGCCTGCGAGCTTACTATTATGATATACGATGACGGGGAAGAAGATAATGACTCGGTATCTATCATTTTTAACGGCGAGGTAATTGTAAACCGCGAAATGATACGCGTGAAAGAAAATGGTGCTATAAAGCGCAACATTACGCTTTCGCCCACCGGCGATAATTTTGTTATTGCCAAAGCCTGGAACACCGGCCGCTACGGGCTTAATACCCTGCGCATAGATGTGTACGATAACAGCGAGGCCGCCAGAAAAGATATCCGCGCTCCCAGGCCCATGACATCTAAAATCCTTCACTCGCGGCCCGGCAATGCCGGCGGCCTGCTGCTAAAGTGTAAGTAGTAGCTATTTCTTTTTGTGGCAGGCTTCGGTGCAGGTGTGCCCTTTTTCGCCATGCTTAAAGGCATGGGCTTCTTTAGTACAACTGCTGTTGCAGGTGTGCTCTTTCCCTTTTTTCATTTCTTTTTTGGCTTTCCCCTTTTTGTTTTCCTGGTGTTGTTGGCCAATGCTGTGTGCGTTTGCACCAGCTATTATAGCCAGCAACGCGGTTGCTACAAGTAGTTTTTTCATACAATGCATGTTGTTTGGTTAGTAATGCTTGTATAGACGGTGCTATGCCACAAACCTTACAACATGTTGTGTTTACTCTTTCTTTTTATCGTCTTGCGGGGCAGGGGCAGGGGCTGCCTCCTGTGTTTTTTTGTCTTTACGCGGTTTTTTGTTGCGCCGTGTAAATAGCTCCGATGGCTTATCAAACTCTTTACGGAACGTAATACCTATACCGGTGCGGTTGGTATTGCGCGAGTTGTAGTAATCGTAATTGGTACGGTTAAATGCTTTGGCACTCCAGCGTCCATCTGGTGTAAGGGCATACTGTATCTGAAAATCGCCGGTAGGTATTACCGAGCGCGAACTGCTGCTTTGGTTGTTAGGGTCGTACTGGGTACTGTTACCAAAATCAATATTAGTACCGGCATTAATGGTTAGTCGGTTATTTAGCAGGCGCTGTTGCAGCGCCAGTTGTAACTCGCGCCGGGTATCGGTGGTAGGGCCGTTAATATCCTGCCGGGTAGTTTGCTGGTCGTATTGCTGGTAGCCTATTTTTATATCCAGGTTGCGTAGCGCATCGTTACCCGAGTAGTCGAGCAGGTTGCCCAGGTAGTTGTTTAACTGCGATGATAAAAACTCGCTAACTGTATTAGCTGCTGTAGCACCGGCATAGTTACCACGGCCCAGTACATCGCCGGTGCTGCCGGTTGGTAAAAAGCGGTTCATTACCAGCAGGCCAAATACCTGTTTGTTCATTTCAGATTCGTTGGTGCGCAACAGGTTTAACGATTGGTCAACATAACTGCGTATAGAAGGATCCAGGTCCAGCGCCTGTATGCTGAAATTGATAGTAGGCTTCTCCAGCACACCGCTCAGGTTAAGAAACAGCTTAACCGGTACCCGTGCGCGGGCTGCACTGCTGGCGGTGTTACCCATTTGCTCCAGCGTACGGCTGTCAAATAAATCGGTAACGGTGGCACGTATGCTGTAGGCGGCATCTACGTTAATACCGGCTTTGTATATGTCGCCGTTAAAGTGGATAGAACCTCTGGTAAGGTCAAATTTTTTGTTGATGATGCTTTGCAGTGTAAACATGTAAGTACCGCGGTCAATATCATAGTTGCCGTTTATGGTCATATTACCCGATTTGGGTAGTACTATATCCAGCGAACCATTTCCATAGGTAGTTAGTATATCGCCCGATATCGGGTCGAGTATTATATCTAATCGTGCATCGGTAGTTGCTGTTAAGGTCAAAAAGAAGTTCACCCCGTTCAGTTTTAACTGCGGTGCTGGATCTGTAATGGTGGTGTAAGCTTTGGTAGGGTCGGTAAATTTGTAAAAGCTATACCGGTTGGTTTCGTACGATGATGATACCGGTATGTTGCAATGGGTACCTATCCTGGTTTCGGCCACGGCACGTATTACGGGGCTGCTGATATCGCCTTTAAAGGTTACCGAGCCTTTGCCATACGCTACCCCATAAAAATTAGGATTTTGCTTAGGGGTAGTATTTAAAAACTGTGCGTTAGGTGTATTTACTTTCAGGTCCAGTGCAAACTTTTTAAAGCTCTCGTGGTTAATACGCCCGCTGGCATATATAATGTTGTTGTTAATATCAAACAGCGAAAAATCGCGGAAGTTAAAACCATGGTCATCCAGTTCCGCGTCCAGTTCTTTAATGTGGTACGTAGTATTTAAAAACGATACCGTTACGGTATCATCGCCCAGGTACACATGGCCGCCAAGCAATGGCTTTTTAAGGGTGCCGTGTACATTGGCTTTTATGCGTGCATAGCCGCGACAATCTTTTACATACCGTTCAAAAAACTTATAGTTCAAAAAGTTTAACCCCAGCCTTGGAGCATCTACATCTATATTCAGGCCCGGGTGTAAGGGGTCTACCGATATATAGCCGCGCGCTTCTAAAAAGTTGTTTACGCTTTTTACCGATGCATACACGTTCAGCTTTTTGGCAACATCATCCAGGCTCGATTCTATGTTAACATCGCCAATTAACTGGTTGCCCAGCTTAAACTCATCTATTACAAAATCGGCCAGTACTTTAGGTTTGTAAAAAACATCTTCCACAATCACCTTTCCGTTTATAGCCCCTTTCAGGTCTTTCATCTTTTGGGTAAAAATGCCGGTAAAGTCGCCTACCCCTGTATTGTCAAGTGTAAACTTAAAGCAGGTAGAGGTATCGCCTTTCAGGTAACTGGCTATGTATATGGTCTGGTCTTCTGTTTTAAATACCAGGTTACGGGTGGTAATCTTTTTACCCTCTACGGTTATATTGTTGTTGGGTAAAAAATGCCAGTTGTAGTTAGCCAGTTTTATGTCGCAGGGCTCCAGGCGTATAACGGCTTTGCCCACCAGCGGGGTAAGAAAAGCCGTTACGTTGGCATAGTTGTATCGCTTCTTATCGGCTAACGATACATCAAACCGTATATCGCTGTTTTCTTGTGTGCGGGTAGTTACCGATAGGGTATCCAGCATCAGGCTATCGTTATTATATACCTTATCTATTACTGTTTTAAAATCTATCGAGCCCTTGTTGAAGGCGGCATCTACTTCTATGCGTTTGGCATCGTAGCTGCCAAACATTAACTGCGGTACCGATGCTGTAAGGCTCAGCTGGTGGTTATTGCTGCTGAAACCTGCTACCACATGCGAGTTGCGTATCATCTTAAACTCCGGATGTATAATGCGGGTAAGGTTGCCCGGTTCAAAAATGCGTATGTCGGCTGTAAAATCCTGCGTTATGCTGGTGGTATCTTTGTAATCTTTGGTAAAGGTATACCGGCCAAATGCCAGCAATGCTTTCGGTAGGTTAGTCAGCGTAAAGTTGCCGGCCATTTCTGCCTCGGCAAAGTCCGAGTTCAGTTTAATTTCCTTTTTGGTACCGCTGGATTTAAGCACATCAAGGTTCAGGTATTTTACGCGCGCGCTGATGGTATCGCGAAACACCAGCACATCTTTAAGCGATATAGTACCGGCTATATCGTCGGGTTTTGCACCACTGAAATCGGATTTTACTTTGCCCGAAATACGGATGTCTTCTTTAGTCAGGTTCAGATTTTTTAATGCCGCCCGGCGTATATCGGCATCAAACCTAAACTCCGGCACCGCTTTCGAAAGGTCTGCCCGGCCATTAAAATCCATATCCAGGTAATCATCGTGTATCTGTAGCAATCCATTAAACGATTTGCGCAGTATGTAACCGTTCACCTGCAGGTCTTTATACTCGTAACCTTTAAGTGTAATGCTGGATATGGTTCCCTCCAGTTCTGCTTTCAGGCTTTCCAGTGTAAGGCCGGCGCCATCTATTTTACCTTGTAAAGATACCTTGCCCAGGTTTACTTCATCGTTAAAGTATTTGCCCAGGTCAAAATTATTCAGCGCCAGGTTACCTTTGTATGCGGCCTTATTGCGTTGCTTATCGTACTTAAAGTTCACATCGGTAGTAGCCGAACCTATACTGGTATTTAGTTTACCGTTCGATACAAAGTCGGTAACGAAACCATCCAGCGAACCGCTGTAGTGTATCAGGCCCAGTGTGTTGATGTTGGCCGGCAGTTTAAGCTCCGGATAAAAACGTTTTAAATCGGCGTAAGTGGTAGATAGCCTGTTAACCCGCAGGTTAAGTGCTGTTTCGTAAATATCGGGTAAGCCACGTGTATAAAAGTCGCCCTTAAACATGGTATTGCTACCGGTGCGTATTTCTATGCCACGGCCTTTCAGGTTGTTTACCCGTCCGTCTATCTGCCCGTTAATAGTAAACTTGTTGTGTGCTACTTTATCCAGCTTGCGCACAAAGTAGTTCAGGTCTTTCAGCATCAACCGGCTATCTGTCAGGTTAGCCTTTATGCGCATGGCATTAATAAAGTCTTTAAAATCGTGGTAGGCATTAAACCTGAAACTCAGGTAATCTTTTATCTCGCTGTCGGGCGTTTTAAGGTTCAGTTTTTCAAGTGTAATATCTTTGGTAGTAACCTGTGCCTGTGTGGTTAGCTTTACCAGTTCAAAGCCGCTGCGCTCTTTTGCACTCAGGTGGTTTACTTTGGCCAGCACGCTATCGGCTACCACGGTGCCTTTCTCTGCAAAAATATTGATGTCTTTTACCAGCAGGTGTTTAAAATCCATACCACTGGGTAGCAGGGTGTCGCGGTTGTGGTCATCTAACCTAAAGGTAGTATTCGTCAGTTCAAACTCATCAAACTTCACCCGCATATCGCCCAGCATAAAATGCACCTGCATAATGTTGGTATCCGGTGGCCCCGGCACATGCTTCAGCAGGTCTATACCTACTATCACCCCATCCAGCCGTGCCTTACTTATATCTATCAGTTTTTGTTGCAGCGATAGTTTTTTAAGGTCAACTGCCAGTGTGGGCACAAACACCTTTACATCTACATTCCCTTTCTCATCCAGGTAGCGAAAATCGGTATCTTTCAGGTCAAGGTCATCCAGGTCAAGCACCCAGCTTATTTTACTGGTGGTGGTATCCTGTTTGGGTTGGTTAGATGCCAATGCTTTAAATACCTCGGTTATGTTGGTTTTGCCCTGTAGGCTACGGTGTATGTGCACTTTGGCACCGTCCAGGTACACTCTGCTTACTGCAACCTTTTTATCAAACAGTTCAAACAGCTTAAACTTTATGTTCAGGTTGCGGGCACTAATCAGCGTATCGTGGTCCAGGTCTTCCATGTAAAAGTTAACCAGGTCGGCACTGTTAAAAAACTTTATTTCTACCTTATCAATCGAAACTTTGGTGTGCAGGGTATTGGATATCACAGCGGTTGCCTTTTGTGCCAGGTATGTTTGCACTGCCGGGTAGCGTAGCGCTACCAGCAACGCTACTAAAAGCGCCACCAGCACCAACAATACAATAAGAAGAATACGCCCTGTTTTCTTTAGCAAACTTCTATTTTATACAAAACGAACGCAGTTTATGAATTTTATTCGATTTTCGCCGCCATGGCCGTTACCATACTAGCTATCGAATCATCCTGCGACGACACTTCTGCCGCTGTGGTCAAAGATGCCAAAATTCTTGCCAACCTTATTGCGGGACAAAAAATACACGAGCAATGGGGTGGGGTAGTACCCGAACTGGCCTCGCGGGCACACCAGCAAAACATAGTGCCGGTGGTAGATGCCGCTCTTAAACAGGCCGGTATATTACCCGGCGAGTTGAGTGCCGTAGCGTTTACACGGGGCCCCGGGCTTATAGGCTCGTTGCTGGTAGGGGTAAGCTTTGCCAAGGCATTTGCGCTGGGGCTTAATTTGCCGCTTATAGAAGTGAACCACATGCAGGCGCATATACTGGCGCACTTTATTGATAACAAACCGGCCTTTCCGTTTATGTGCCTTACCGTTTCGGGGGGGCACACACAATTAGTGCTCGTTAAAGATTTTTTGCAAATGGAAGTGGTTGGCGAAACCATGGACGATGCCGCCGGCGAGGCTTTCGATAAATCGGCCAAGCTGCTGGGGTTACCTTACCCCGGCGGGCCACTGATAGATAAATACGCCAGGCAGGGCGACCCCAACCGGTTCTTTTTTGCCGAGCCACAGGTGGGCGAGTTAGAGTTTTCGTTCAGCGGGTTTAAAACATCGGTGCTTTACTTTTTGCAGAAAGAAGTAAAAAAAGACCCCGATTTTATACAGAACAATCTGCCCGATTTATGCGCCTCTATTCAGAAAACCATTATTGATATACTGCTGAAAAAACTGGAGAAAGCCGCCAATAAATATGGTGTAAAAGAAATTGCCCTGGCCGGTGGGGTATCGGCCAACAGTGGCTTGCGCGAACGTTTTAACGCATTAGCCGAAAAGAACAACTTGAAAGCCCACATACCTGCTTTTGAGTATTGTACCGATAATGCAGCTATGATTGCCATAGCTGCACACTACAAATACCTGAACAGCGATTTTAGTACACAAGATGCCGAACCACTTGCCAGGTGGAGTATATAGCACCGGCAGGGCTGTAATATGTATTTAAGAAGTGGGGAGGATGTACTCGCCGTTGCTGTCTTTTTGCAATTTGTTCGGCTTAAAATCCGGAAACATTTTAAAATCGAGGAAGAAAGAAAGGGCCGCTATACATCCGGCAAACAGTAGTGCAATAACCATACCTGTAGGTGTAACCTCTTTCATGTTTAAAATCTGCATGCTATTAATCAGCATTAGCAAGCCACACGCCCTGTATATATGTGCCTGATATTGTGCTACATAATAGGCAAAAAGTAAGTTCAATAACGGTGCAATAAATAGTAGTAATAAAAACCAGGGCGAACCAGCATTAACAACCAATCCCAATACACTAAGCACTTTAGTAATAGCCCCTACTGTAAGCAAGCCTATTAAAAGGTTATTGTATACTTTGTATTTTTCTTTCAATTCGGTTGTTACAGTACCTGTTATTGCCAATGCCAGCCTTTTTTTGTTGTCGTATACCGGGCTTAGTTGGTTATATATCTCCTGATCGGTTTTACCGGCTTCTCTTTCGCGGGCTACTATCTCCGATATTTCTTTTAGCTTAATCTTTTTTAGGTTCATGGGTTCATATTATTGTTAAGCTAAATAATATAAATATTTCCAATAGTCATTATTCTGTAAAATTTGCTTAACAGGCTTAAGTTATGCAGTTGGCTGTTATCTTAGCGCGCGAAACAAGGTGGTAAATGAGCAATAAAGTAATTATAGCATTGGTAGTTATACTGGTACTGGTGGCAGGTGGTTTGGCCTACCAAAACTACCGGATTAGTCAACAACTGAATGAACTGAAGCAGGAGAAAGACCAGGGGCTGGTTACCGGCCCGGCGGTAAATACCGGTCCACAGGCCGGTACAGAACCCGGCCCGTTCAGCGACCCTAACCACGACCCGCTGCATGGTAAGTCAGATGGGCCACCGGCCATTACAACAGTACAGTTTGCCAAAACAGTGCACGATTTTGGCCGTATCAATCAGGGCGATGTGGTAACTACTACGTTTAAGTTTAAAAACACCGGTAACTCTGTTTACCTGATAGAAGATGCGCAGGGCTCCTGTGGTTGTACTGTGCCGCAATGGCCACGCGACCCAATAGCGGCAGGCCAATCGGCAGAAATAACGGTTACCTTTGATAGTAAAGGCAAAATGGGTGAGAACGAAAAAACGGTCACCCTAACCGGCAACACCAGCCCTGCTAAAATTGTGCTTACCGTAAAATCTACCGTAATACCCAAAGATAAATAAGCTATCTGCTTTCTTCTCAATACTCAATACTCTGTACTAACTACTATTTATGCCACGTGTGCTTGCTTTCGATTTTGGGTTACGTAGGGTAGGGGTTGCCGTAACCGACCCGTTGCAGATTATTGCCAACACGCTGGAGACAGTGCCCAACGCCAACATATACCCCTTTATTAAACAGTATTGCGCTACCGAAGATGTGGAAGCTTTTGTGGTTGGCTACCCCGTAGCGCATGGCCACAACGAAAACGATATAATTAAACACATAGATAAATTTATAGCCGAGCTTAACAAGCTATACCCCGATAAGCCGGTGCATAAAATAGATGAGAGTTTTACATCGCGCATGGCGGCACAAACGCTGCTGCTGAGTGGGGTAAACAAAAAAGAGCGCCGTAAAAAGGAGAATATAGATGCCATATCGGCTAATATTATTTTACAAACTTACATGGAAATGAAGCGTTAAGCCGCTGACCTGTATTTTATCATTCTATCCAATTGCTCAATTTGTATTTAATTTGTATCAGCAATTTTGGGTTTAAATCTTAAATCGCAATTCCAAAATCTAAATTCGAATAATGGTATTTCCTATAGTAGCATACGGCGACCCCGTGTTAAGAAAAGTGGCAGAAGATATTGATAAGGATTATCCAGGATTGGAAAAACTTATTGATGATATGTACGAAACCATGGAGAAAAGCCGTGGTGTTGGTTTGGCCGCTCCGCAGATAAACAAGGCTATCCGCCTGTTTGTAATCGACTCTACCCGCATGTACGATGAGGACGAAAAGAACGACGGCATACGCGAAGTGTTTATTAATGCACGTATTATTGATGAACTGGGTAAAGAGTGGGATTACGAAGAAGGTTGCCTGAGCATACCCGGCATACGCGCCGATGTGTTCCGTAAGGAAAAACTGAAAATAGAGTACTACGACCGCAACTTTAAAAAACATACCAAAGAGTTTACCGGCCTTACGGCCCGTGT
>CAYREY010000052.1:27008-32676 GCA_964423405.1 uncultured Chitinophaga sp.
GGCTGTACATCGGGATTTATTAATATGGTAGTACCAAATTTAACGGTATCAAACACCAGCGATGCAAAGGTAATCTCAGCCGGTTCGGTAATGGTAAAGGTAGAGCTTACACTGCAGCTGTTGGCATCGGCTACGGTAACATTGTAGTTACCGGCTCCTGCGTTTTGCAGGGCGGCACCGGTGCTGCCATCGCTCCAGTTATAGTTGTAGGGTGTAGTGCCTCCGGTTATGGTAAGGGTAACGCTGCCGTCGGTATAGCCAAAGCAGGTAGCATCGGTCAGCGTGTTCAGGTTTAGCAACAACTCATCCGGGGTTGTGATGTTATACGAACCGGTGGTGCTGCATTGGTTACCATCGGTAAGGGTAACCGAGTAGGTACCCGCCGAAAGGTTAGAAGCAGTAGCGCCTGTTTGGCTGTCGCTCCACAGGTAGCTAAACGGTGGTGAGCCAACCGTTGAGTTAACGGTGATAGAGCCATCGCCTGCTCCAAAACAGCTTTCGTTGTTAGATAGTACCAGGTTTAAAACCGGATTGGGGTTTTGTACAACTGTAATGGTATTGCTCACATACTGGCAACCGCCTGCACCGGTACCGGTTAGGGTATAGTCGCCTGTTTGTGTTACGGTAATGCTGTTAGTGGTGCTGTTTTCGCTCCACAGGTAGGTGTTAAATACCGAATCGCTGGTAAGTGTTACACTGCCACCCGGGCAGAAACTAACCGGGCCACCCGCAGTTATTGTAGTAGGTGCCGGCGGGTTAAATGTTACGTTAATGGTATTGCTTTGGTATTCGCAGCCATTGGCATCGGTACCGGTCATGGTATAACTACCGGGTTGCGAAACGGTAACAGCGTTGTTGGTGCTGTTGTCGCTCCAAAGGTATGATACATATACCGAATCGGAGGTGAGTGTTACGGTGCCACCGGCGCATACCGGTAGCGGGCCGCCACTGATGGTAGATGGTACCGGTGCCGCGTATGTAACATTGATAGTGTTGCTGATATACTGACAACCGTTGGCTGCAATAGTTGCCACAAAGAAACTACCAGGTGCAGTAGCAGTAAGTGTACTGCCGGTGCTGTTATCGCTCCACAGGTATTGTACATAAGCGGTATCGGTAGCTAAGGTTACGCTACCACCTGAACAAACCGGTATAGGGCCATTGGCGCTGATAGATGTAGCTGCCGGTGGGTTAACCGTTACATTAACGGTATCGGTATTGTAGCAGGCAAACTGCGTTACAGCCACCGCATACTGCACCGTTACCGGCGAACCGGTAAGGTTAGGTTGTGTGGTTAGTACCGGATTGGATATAGTATCGTTAGATAGGCCGTTGGCCGGGTACCAATCGTATGTATAGCCCGATGTAGAGGCAGTACCCAATTGTACTGAGCCACCCGAGCAGACCGTAATATCCGACCCGGCATCGGCTACGGGGTTATTGTTTATGGTTACCTGTTGCGATACCTGTGCGGCAATGCAACCGTTGTCGTTTACATCCAGCGTAACGTTTTTGGTGCCGCCGGTGGTCCACATAATTTCGTATGGGCCCTGACCGCTACCGCTTATTACAGTAGCGCCATCGAAGCCCCAGGTGTAGTTGGCCGATGGCCCGCTGGTGCCGGTGTAGGTTACAGTAGTAGGGCGGTTAATACAAACCGGGTTAGGGTACACGGTAAACGATTGTATACCACCGCCGTTAATAGTTACGTTAACGGTATCTATATCAAAGCAGCCCCAACGGTCGAACACCGTTACGGTGTACATAGTTGTTTGCACCGGGTTTACGTTGTAAGGGTTTGAGCTACTGTTACCGGGGTTCCAGGTGTAGGTATATGGGGTAGAGCCCAGCAGGGTGGTAGCGTTAAGGCTGATTGGGTTGCCGGCACACTGGGTAACATCTGCATTGGATGATAGTTGCGGGCACAGGTTAACCTCTATAACCGATACACTGTTACGGGTGCAAGGCAGGTCATTCCAGGTACCCGAAGAGTATATCTGTGCGCAGTCTTCTCCGTTAGCACATTGGAACGAGTTGCTGCTTGAGCAACCACCTAGCCAATCGGGGAAACTACAGCAGGTAGCGCCCTGGCCGTTGTTGTTCGGTTCTCCACCAGCCCAGTTCAGGTAGCTCATGGGCGTGCCATCCAATGTAACCCAGTTACCCTCAGAGGCCTGGTCGGTATAACCTACCCAAACAGCATCTACCGATGAGATGATACCTGATGCGTTAAGGGCGTTTACTACGGCTGTATTTTCGGCGGCATCGTTAAACACTACTAAGTGCGCGCCTAATGCACGGGCATCGGCCTCGCTGTTGTTAGCGTTTTGCGATTGCTGATTAATGAAATATAAACTGCAAGGCTGGCCAACTACGCCTTGTAACTCTAAATAATTTTGCTGTGCAAAGGCATTACGCAGGGCTGTAAGGTCACATCCCGGAGGGCCGGTGCATACCTGTGCTACAATGGTGGCAGTATCTAACGAGTAGCAACCATAACGATCGGTAACTTTTACCTGGTAGTTGGTAGTACCGCTGGGCGTTATATTAATGCCCGAGGTAGTAGCTATTTGCGTACCCGATGGCAACTCGTTCCATACATACGTGTACGGTAGAGAGCCCAGTATAGTAGTAGCCGATGCACTTGTTTGGTAGCCTGCACAAACCGGTGTGCTGGAGCCGGTAACTGTTATTTGCGGGCACAGGTTAACTTCTATTACCGATACACTATTACGACTACAAGGAAGGTCATTCCACTGGCCCGATGAATAAATCTGTGCGCAGTCCTCGCCGTACTGGCAGCGGAAAGCTTCGCTGCTCTGGCAGCCGCCTAACCAATCGGGTATGCCGCAGCAACTGCTGCCTTGTCCGTTGTTGTTAGGTTCGCCACCTGCCCAGTTAAGGTAACTCATGGGGCTACCATCTAAGGTAACCCAGGTGCCTTCGTTGGCATTATCGGTATAGCCAACCCATACCGCATCGGTAGAGGAGATGATACCGCTGGCATTGAGTGCTGCTACCACGGCAGCGTTTTCGGCAGCATCGTTAAATACTACCAGGTGGGCGCCAAGTTGCTGCGCGTCAGCTTCCGAAAGGTTAGCATCCTGCGAGGTGGGGTTAATAAAATACATACTGCAAGGCTGGCCTTGTACACCTTGTAACTCTACATAATTTGCCTGAGTAAAGGCATTGCGTATGGCTTGTATATCACAACCAAACGGCTGTGCGTTAGAAACCTGAAAGGCCAAAAACAACAAAACAGCGAGTAAACATTTTTTCTGCATGAGCGTGAATTGTTTGCGACAGGCGAATATGCGTGAAACCATTTGAATTTAAAA
Organism: uncultured Chitinophaga sp.; assembly: GCA_964423405.1. Classification (GTDB taxonomy): domain Bacteria; phylum Bacteroidota; class Bacteroidia; order Chitinophagales; family LD1; genus Bog-950. The sequence continues at coordinate 30,347 of CAYREY010000052.1, forward strand.
TACCTGCATATAGAAGTATTTTAAACAAAAGTGGTTGCGTACAGCCTGCCTATTTATTTTTAACAAGTACCGGAAATATTGTGGAAACACTTTCGGCGCGTAATTGTTTTGCCGTGTTTTTTGGGCGGGCATTGCGACGGGTGATGGCCAGGCTGTTCATATTGCCGTATTGGCAGATAGTAAGTCCGCCTAACCAGTTAACGGTGTTGAGGTTAATAGCGGCGTTTAGTGCCTGCGGGGTAGCAGATGGTGGCATTTCGCCATTGTCGATATAACTGATAGTTTCTTTGGCTACAGCGGGTATTATCTTATCATTCCACAACGTAAAGCCCGGCCCCAGTGCCAGCAGCGGGGCTTTAATATCGCGCCCTACTATCAGTGGTTTGTCGTGTGGAGGAATCAGCAACTGTACGGTTGGTGCAAACGGAAAGCTGTAAGCGGCCTCAAAACGAAAAGGCTGGAAATTTGCGGGGCCGTTGTAGAAGGTAATTTTCCCCTCATACACGGCATCTTTTGCTTCGGTAAGCGATACGCCTTCATTAACGGCAATCAGGTTCAAAAACGAATCGCAATACTGTGTAGTAGCCGCGGTGCACCTTTTTTGCAGGCTGAACAGGCGTTTAAAGTACTGCTTGCCTGCTGCGGTAGAGGTATCTATCGAAAGCCCATTTTTGTAAGTAAATACTATACCTGCCCCCGGCGGCAATATAAAATCGCCGCTAACGGGTGCGGTGGCTATTGCCTCGTAGGGGGTGGTTATTACCTCGCGTTTATCAAACAGCATACGGTACCTGCTGGTATCGCCGGCAAAAAGCGTATAAACCGCCTGCCCGTTTACATCTACCGGCGTGTAGTTGGGGTAGATAAGCGAGGTGTCTTGCAGCAACTCTTCGGTAGCGTAGTAGCCACCGTTTTTGTTTTTGAAGATAAGTGCAAAAGTGCCGCTGTTAGGGTCAACCGCCACCCATTTGCCCTTATACATTACCTCTACCAGGTGCAGGTTGGGTAGCGATACAATACGGAAATACTCTGCCCGGCAGGCGCTATCGGTAGCGGACAGTGCCGTAACATTGGCCAGCACCTGCGAACTGTACATTTTACCCTGCTTGTATTGTACAGATAATGCAGAACCGGTAGTGCTTTGCAGCAAACTAAAACCGGCTTTTACATCGCTTACATGTTCGGGGTCGGCAATCAGCGGCCCGCGTGTATGAAAAGCCTTTTGCAGCCGGGCTTCGGCCAGCACATATTGCAGGCGGCGTTCATTGGGGTTGGTGCTGTTGCTTTGTGCTTTCAGCCATTTGGCATGTGCGGCATCGCTTTTTAAAAGGTCTTTTTTTAACGGTGAAGTGCCTGCAATTTTACCGTTAAACTGTAAGTAGAACCGCACCGGAGTTTTGCCGGTGTTCCATAGTGTATCGGTCAGCAGTTCGCCTATAGCGGGGCCGGCATTGCCGGGTTTAAGGTACGGGGGGAACTGTAGTACAGTAATGTCCTGAGCGTTCAGTATGCCAATAGTAAGTAATACTACGGTGAGGGTTAATCGTATCATTGGGGTAAATATGCTAAAAGCGATTTAAACAAGTGGTGTATCGGCAGGGCTGGTTAGCTGTTTTTGCAATTGTTTAAAATAGGCAGTGGTATGCCGCAGCCTGCTGCCATACCAACTGAATAATTCGCCATCTACCAGCAGTACTTTAGCAGTAGGGCAGGCTGCACTAAACTCCTCGTAGTGCTTTGTGGTAAAGCGGTAGGGCTCCGACGACAGGAAAATGAAATCGGGGTTGGTATCTGCCAATTGCCGGAGGGTAACTTCCGGATAGCGCCCCATTTTTTCAAACGCATTTGCCACTCCCAGTTTAGCAAGCATTTGGTTGATAAAAGTATGGTTGGCTGCCACCATATAGGGTTTGCGCCAGATAAAGTAGGCTGCTTTTTTGCCCTGCAATTTACTGCTAAACTCATTAAACCCGGTGGTTATTTCGTTGCAAAGCTGCATGGCTTTTTCGGTACGGTTTACCAGCAGCCCCACTTGCTGTATCATGCTCACCGAATCTTCCAGTGTGTAAATGTCGCTCATCCATACCGGAAAGTGTTTCTCCAGTTCAGCAATTCCTTCCTCGTAGTTTTCTTCTTTGTTGCCTATTATCAGGTCGGGTTGCAGGCGTTTAATTTTTTCAATATCAAACTGCTTGGTGCCGCCTATCTTTTCTATGCCGGCAACTTTACCGGCCGGGTGGATACAGTAGCGGGTAATACCGCAAATCTCCTTATCTAAACCCAAATCGAACAGCAACTCGGTTTGTGATGGAACCAGCGATATTATCCGC
>CAYREY010000052.1:32776-35534 GCA_964423405.1 uncultured Chitinophaga sp.
TAAACCCAAATCGAACAGCAACTCGGTTTGTGATGGAACCAGCGATATTATCCGCGCCGGATTTTCAGGTATTTTTACCTGTCGGTTCATCTGGTCGGTAAAAGTATGGGCAGCCAAGGTTGGTTTAATTGTTTGTTTATTCTCTGTATCAGAAACTCTTTTTCAGGCCTCACCCCACTGCCTTTGGCATCTCCCCTCTCCATTTGGAGAGGGGAGACCCTCTATACAGAGTTAAGTTGATAGCTGCAAAGGTTGTATATTTGAGAGAACTTTAATAAATTACAGGTGGCTAAAATGCTAATTATTCTGTTTATTGCCGTTTGCCATTTTGGCCTTTTTGGTTTACTTTGGCGGCTATATGGCACTAATACTCGACAAATGGGAGCCACCCGTTTTAGATAAACCCGATTATTTCGATACGGTGAAGTATGTGTACAAGCATATACCTTTCCATATTTCGGAAGATGAAGCATATACCATATTAAATGCTTTTATTGATAAGTGGGATAACAACGCCGGCCAGCTGATAAAAGAAGAAGAACTGGTGGCGCATGTGGTAGCCAAATTGCGCAACAACTTTGAGGTGATGCTACCTAAAAAGAAAGTAGAAGCAGTAGTGCATTTAATATTAGGCTACCTACAGGTTACCGGCCATTTTTATCATCAGGAACTGAAACCCGGCAAGTGACAAAATTACAAAGCTGGCTGTACGCGTTCAGGCTGCGTACATTACCGCTGGCGTTTTCTTCAATAATTACCGGTAGTGCGCTGGCCTTTGCCGAAAACCGCGAACTGTTTAAACCAGTAGTGTTTGTACTGTTGCTGGTTACTACCCTGTTGTTACAAATACTAAGCAACCTGGCCAACGATTACGGCGATAGCGAAAAAGGTACCGATAACGACGAACGTATTGGCCCTAAACGTGCCGTACAACAGGGGCTATTGTCGTTTGCCGAAATTAAGAGGGGGATTGTGGTAACCGTATTACTATCGCTTATATCGGGCATACTACTTATTTACTTTGCCACCCAGGGCCTTGATTTAGGTTATGGTCTGTTCTTTTTTCTGCTGGGGCTGGGGGCTATTGCAGCTGCCATTAAATATACCGTAGGGCAGGGCGCTTATGGCTACATGGGGCTGGGCGATGTATTTGTACTGTTGTTTTTTGGTATTGTAGGGGTATGCGGTAGTTACTATTTACTGTCGCATGGTAGTAATCTATCGGTGTTGTTGCCGGCCTATAGTATTGGTGCATTTGCCTCGGGTGTGCTTAACCTGAACAATATGCGCGACCGCGAGAGTGATGCCAAAGCAGGCAAGAACTCGCTGGTGGTAAAAATAGGAGAGAAGAATGCACGTAAATATCACCGGTCGCTTATATGGAGCGGGTTTATTGCATCGCTCATTTTTGTGGCGGTTAATTTTACATCTACCATGCAGTTGGCGTTTATATTAACCGTACCTCTTTTCAGGCGCCATTTAGTAGCCGTAAGCAGGGTACAGAACCCGGCAGATTTCGACCCGCTGCTGAAACAGCTTGCCATCAGCACGTTTATATTTTCTATCCTTTTTGCAGTTGGGGTTATTGTAGGGGCGGTGGCGTAGGTGGTTAGGTTGCGTCCCCTAGGGACGCAGTAAATTCTTTTTGTTTTTTTCTACCCATATCAGGTATCTACGGTACTATTAATAGCCATTGAGTTTGTAATAAAGATGGTGTTGTTTGGCTAGTGGTATAGGTTGCGTCCCTACGGGACGGATAAGCCCTTCCCCTGTTTTTTTCTACCTATATGTGGTACCTACGGTACCATTAATAGCTATTGAGTTTGTAATAAAGATGGTGTTGTTTGGCCAGTGGTATAGGTTGCGTCCCTACGGGACGCGTAACCTTCTTTCACTTTTTTCTACCTATATCAGGTACCTACGGTACCATTAACAGCCATACATTACGGAGATAGTTTTTTATAGCCCGTTACGCTATAAGAATGGGTTTGTTTTTATCTACACACATCAGGTGCCTACGGCACCATTAATAGCCATTGAGTTTGCTATAGAGGAGATGTTCTTCATTGTGCAATATTCTATGGTGGGTTGTAGTGTATATGCCTTAATGTATTTGGTGCCGTAGGCACCGTATATGGGTAGCTAAGATAGGTTGGTGTATTTGCGTCCCGTAGGGACGCGACCTGATATGCCTATTCGGGGTCTTTAAAAATATACCTGTTGTCGTAATCTATTTTAAATAGTTTCAGGAAATCGCGGTATTCATCCAAAAACGTTTTTTTGCTGTGGTGCTGTTTCTGTTGATGTATATACTCAATTACATTATCAACCTGCGATGCACCATATGAAAATGCGCCATACCCTTCCTGCCATTCAAATTTATATGGGGTCAACTTGTTTTGATTAATCCATTTAGATGAATCCCCTTTTATATCCTGTAACAATTCTGATACTGATTGATGTGGGCGCATACCCACTAACAAATGCAAATGGTCGGGCATGCCGTTGATGGCTAAAAGTTTATGCTCCTGGTGGGTAACTATACCGGTAATGTATTTGTATAAATCATTTTCCCACTCGGCTTTAATCAGGGCGTTGCGGTTTTTTACTGCAAAAACAAATTGTAGATGGATCTGCGTATATGTGTTAGCCATAGCAGGCTAAATATACTATAGTATTTTAAAATGTATTAATACCGCAAACCTACTCAAACCGTATTGCCTTCACCGGCGATATGCGGCTTACGAGGGTAGATGGT
>CAYREY010000053.1:0-18661 GCA_964423405.1 uncultured Chitinophaga sp.
CTGTTTTACCCTTAGCATAGCAGATAATTGGTTATTGTTGCCAACGAAATTGTAAGCATGAAAGAGAAGATAGAAAAGCTAAATAGTAAACAGCAACAGGCGTTGCTGGGCGGCGGACAAAAACGTATAGACGACCAACATAAAAAGGGTAAGCTAACTGCCCGCGAGCGTATAGACCTGCTACTGGATGCAGGTAGCTTTGAGGAGATAGGTATGCTGGTAGAGCACCGTGGCCGCGATTTTGGTATTGATAAAGAAGTATATCTGGGCGATGGTGTGGTTACCGGTTACGGTACTGTAAGTGGCCGTTTGGTATATGTATTCTCTCAGGACTTTACCGTGTTTGGTGGTTCGCTGAGCGAAACACATGCCGAGAAGATTTGTAAGATAATGGACCTGGCCATGAAGAACGGCGCACCGGTTATCGGCTTAAACGATTCGGGTGGCGCACGTATACAAGAGGGCGTTGTATCGTTGGGGGGCTATGCCGATATATTCTACCGCAACACAGTTGCCAGCGGGGTTATACCTCAAATATCGGCCATACTGGGCCCATGCGCCGGTGGTGCGGTTTACTCGCCCGCCATTACCGATTTTATTATGATGGTAGAGCAAACCTCATACATGTTTGTTACCGGGCCTAACGTAGTTAAAACGGTTACGCACGAAGAGGTTACCAGCGAGGAGCTGGGTGGCGCACAGGCACACGCTACCAAAAGCGGCGTTACCCACTTTACCTATGCTAACGAGGTGGAGTGTATCAACGCCATTAAGCGCCTGCTAAGCTATATGCCGCAAAACTGCGACGAGCAGGCCCCAATGGTAGATTACGAAGAAGGCGATGAAAGCCGCCCCGCTCTAAACAATATTATACCGGCTAACCCTAACCAGCCGTACGATATGCGCGATGTGATAGCCGGTATTGTAGATGGCGACAGTTTCCACGAAGTGCATAAAGACTATGCCGAGAATATAGTAGTAGGCTTTGCCCGCCTGGGCGGTCGCAGCATTGGTGTGGTAGCTAACCAGCCTGCTGTACTGGCCGGTGTGTTAGATATTAACTCTAGCAAGAAAGGAGCCCGCTTTGTACGCTTCTGCGATTGCTTTAATATACCACTGCTTACAATGGTAGATGTACCGGGCTTTTTACCGGGCACCGATCAGGAGTGGCATGCTATTATTACCAACGGCGCTAAACTGCTGTATGCCTTTAGCGAGGCTACTGTACCTAAAATTACGGTGATTGTACGCAAGGCTTACGGTGGTGCTTATGATGTAATGAACAGCAAGCACATTGGTGCCGATATGAACTACGCATGGCCTAATGCCGAGATAGCCGTAATGGGTGCCAAGGGTGCTTCGGAGATTATATTTAAACGCGAGATACAAACTGCCGCCGACCCTGAGGCTAAACTGAAAGAAGTAGTTGATAACTACGCCGAGAACTTTGCCAACCCTTATAAAGCAGCAGCACGTGGTTTTGTTGATGAGGTAATTGAACCTTCGCAAACACGTGCCAAGCTACTACGTGCGTTTAAAATGACAGAGAATAAAGCCGTTAAACTACCACGCAAAAAGCACGGTAACATTCCACTGTAGTGGATGATTACTCAGATAGATACAGGTGATTACGCGGATAACAGCCATTCCACTTGTATTGTATTATCAGTGTAATCATTTGGTTTTATCGGCGTAATCGATGAGTGAAATGAATAGTATCCGCGCAATCATGTATTTGTATTTATCAGAGTAATCATAACGAAGTATGAGCCACAAAATATCACTATCACACCTGGGGGAAGATAAGTTTGATGTACTGCAAAACGGTAAAACTATCCGTATAGATGCTGCGCCCGAAGAGGTATCTACCGGTGTGCGCCCCAAGGCACTTATACTATCGGCACTGGCCGGCTGTACTGCTATAGATGTGGTGGAGCTACTACGCAAAATGCGGGTAGAGTTTACTGAGTTTAAGATTGATGTGGAAGGCGAACTTACCGACGACCATCCCCAAATATACCATACCGTTTCGCTGGTGTACTACGTTAAACTTACCAACCCGGCCGATAAAGACAAGATGGAAAAAGCCGTTAATCTATCGCAGGAAAAGTACTGTGGCGTTACCGCCATGGTTAAGGCCTTTGCCGATTTAAAAGTGCGTATAGAATACCTGTAACAAATTCGTCTGTTTCGCCCGTACCCCCTAAAAGTGTTAACCCACCCATTGACTAAGTAGTTGGTTATTAGGTTTTTGTGAAAATTTGATGTTAACCCACCCCTGCATCTTTAATATTATATTTATTTAAAATGTTTTACCGCAAGGCAATATTATAACCTTGTCTTTTTAGCGCTTTGTATTTTTTGCTTAGTGTTTCCCATTGGCTGTAGTCGCCCTCCATTGGTTCATACTTAATTTTACTTGTAGTTTGTTTTACTCGTGTTGTCTTTATATATAATGTATTGGCACTAAAAAATCTTAATTGCCTTAATGTTCTTAATGGTTAATGAGGTATTAAATTAGGTTGTTTCAAATCTTTTCTATATTTGCATTATCAATCCCGCCTACAGCATATCGCTGGTTTGTTTTATCCCGCCTGTATAACTATAACCAGCCTTACTAAGGATTATTGACATTTTAGTATTACATTGAATTATGAGTAAAGAAAAAAAGAAAGGAAGAAGTAAAGACAAGAAAAAGAGTTCACACACATCGGGTCATGCCAATTACATACTGGGTTTAATACAAACCCTGGGCCGCGATGCCAGCCTTAAAACACTGTTCCCAAAAGTATTGCAGAAAATGAGCCAGGAAGAAATCATCATGGCTTTGTATGAACTGGAGCGCAAAGGTGCCATCAAGCTGGAGCAGAAAGGAAAAATAAAAACCCTTCAATCGTTTAAAACCAAACTGGATAGCGGACGGACCGCTAAGTTTGTATTTGGTACTGTTGATATTACCCGCAACGGTGCCGGCTATGTAAGCGTACAGGGTATGGAGAACGATATTTTTATACCCCACAAGTTTGTGCGCAATGCCATGCAGGGCGACGAAGTGAAAGTGCGGGTTACCATGTTTGGCCGCCGGCCCGAGGGGGAAATAGTAGAAATTATCCGCCGCTCGCAGGATAACTTTACCGGCCGCGTAGATGTGCTGGATAAGTTCGCATTTTTTGTTGCCGATGAGCGCAAACTAAACACCGATGTGTTTATACCATTAACCTCGCTTAACGGAGCCCAAAACGATGACCGCGTAATAGTACGTATACTCGACTGGAATAAGGACGGCAAAAAACCTATTGGCGAAGTGGTTGAACTACTGCCCGATAAGTCATCGGCCGACCTGGATATGAAGATGATACTGATAGGCAATGGCTTTAGTATCGATTTTCCATCGGCCTGTTATAAGGAGCTTGAAAAATACACCGATGTGATTCCGCCACAGGAAGCAGCTACCCGTGTCGATTTTCGCGATATACTAACCTTTACCATCGACCCTGAAGATGCAAAGGATTTTGATGATGCTATTTCAGTTCGTACGCTCGAAAACGGCAACTACGAAATTGGTGTACACATTGCCGATGTATCGCACTACGTGCGCGAAGGTTCCGAACTGGATAAAGAAGCAGAGAAAAGAGCCACCTCGGTTTATCTGCCCGATAGGGTTTGCCCTATGTTGCCCGAAAAGCTTTCGAACCTGTTGTGTTCGCTAAGGCCTAACGAGGATAAGCTAACCTTCTCTACCATTTTTGAATTTGATAAGAAGTTTAACATCGTTAACTACTCTATTGCCAAAACCATTATACACTCGCGCCGCCGCTTTACCTACGAAGAGGCCCAACAGCGTATAGAAACCGGCCAGGGCGATTATGCTGAAGAGATGTTGTTGCTTGATAAAATAGCCAAGCACCTGCGTGCTAAAAGGTTTAAAAAGGGTGCCATAGCTTTCGAAAAAGCTGAGGTGCGTTTTAAACTGGATGAAACCGGTAAGCCCATTGGTATAGTACTAAAGGTACGTAAGGATAGCAACCTGTTGGTTGAGGACTTTATGTTGTTAGCCAACGAAACCGTTGCCAGATATGGTGGCCAGCCTAAAAAGGGCAAGCGTTCGCAGCCGTTTGTTTACCGTATACACGATAAACCAGACCCGGCTAAGCTGGAGATGTTTAGCGCCGTAGCGGCCCGCTTTGGGTACAACATTAACTTTGATGACCCACGCCAGGCAGCCGAAATTTTTAATACCCTGTTAAAGAAAATAGAAGGCCGCCCCGAACAAAATGCACTGGAAACATTGGCTATACGCAGTATGGCCAAGGCCGAGTACACTACCGAAAACATAGGCCACTACGGTTTGGCCATGGAACACTATACGCACTTTACATCGCCTATACGCCGCTACCCCGATGTGCTGGTACATCGACTGCTGTTTAACCTGATAGCCGATAAAAACGATGTGATTATTGATAAAACCGAGCTGGAGGCCCGTTGTAAAAACTCATCATTAATGGAGCGTAAGGCCATGGATGCCGAACGTGAAGCTACCAAGTACAAGCAGATAGAGTACCTGCAGGATAAAGTAGGAGGTGAGTTTGACGGTGTAATTACCGGCGTTATTGCCCGCGGTATTTTTGTAGAGATGGCTGAGAACAAATGCGAAGGCATGGTGAGCACCGAGATGATGGGCGATGAAGATTTTATCTTCGAGGAGAAAACAGTCCGCCTGATAGGTTCGCGTACACGCCGTAAATTCCAATTGGGCGATAAGGTGAAAGTAAAACTGCTGTCGGCCGATATTATTCTGCGCCGTATAGATATGGAGTTGATAGATTAACAGCCGTCAAATATATTGTAAGCGCTAATCTGCCTGATAATCAGTAGATTGGCGTTGCTTTTTGGTATATGCACAACCTGTAGGGTGGCGTATTGCGTCTTACCTATATTATTATATTTGTCGGCTTATGAATAATAGAAGTTTACTTCTGCTGGTATTGGTTTTCACCTGTTTAGGGGCATCGTCGCAAATGCACGTTAAGAAACCCAACTTTTCTAATTTCCGTACCGATAAAAAAGAGAACACCGAACTGCTGGATAAAGAAAGTTCTGCAGCGGCCAAAGCTCATCCGGAGTATGGTATCACCCCATACAACGCACAGTGTATGGGCTGTGTAGAATTGATTGATAAACGAACCATCGATTCGCGTTTGTTTATAGATGCCTTTGATAACGGCCACATTTATTCTCAAAAATCATTCTTCCCGCTTCACTATAAAAAAAGCGAGAACGATATCTGGCACACAATCGACCAGCGCCTGCGCCCAACTGCCACTCCAGGCGTTTACGAAGCACCCAACCAACCAGTGCCTACGCGTTGTAACCTGAATAATAAATCTACCTCACTTACTGTAAAAGGTGTTGAGTTCGAATTCAATAAAAATTTATCGATTTACTTTTTCGATGATAATACGCTCTACACACAACGCGAAGCAGGTAATTATCAAAATCACACAGTTGGCGAAGAGGGCTTGTATGTAACCAATATCTTTCCGGGTATTGATATGGAGCAGATTTTCAGGGTAGGCGAAATAAAAACCAATTTTGTAATACCGGCCCCGTTGCAGCTACCCTTAACCAAAGGCTGGATGGTAATAGAAGACCATTTTACATTGCCGGAAGGCTATAAGTTTGAAGAAACCAAAACCGGCACACACCTGCCCGAGGGTAATTATTACAGGGGCGATTATGTAATTACCAACCCTGCAGGAGAGGTGCTTTTTACATACGAAAAGCCCGTATATGTTGATGGTAAAGCCTGGGGTATGCATGGTATCTACAACTTACAAAAAGTCGGTAATGACTATACGCTGCAAATTTTGATACCGGTAGAATGGCTAAATAAAAAGGACAATACCTATCCGCTGTTAATAGACCCGGTTGTTTCTGGTTCAACCAAAATAGGCGACTTTACCCAAACCGGTTTACCTTCTGCCAGCATGGGTTTTACCACGGTGGCATTGGGTGCCTGCCCATACACTATGAACGTTCAGGTACCGGGCAAAAGCCAAATCACCAATGCGTATGTAGATATAGAATATAGTTTAACCTACGATAACATGTGCGGCACCCCGCCATTGCCTCCGCCATTCTGTACCTTTAGCCAGGCTACTATGGAGGTGCGCAGCGATGTTTGTAATACCACTACCGGCCAGTTGGTATGTAATCCGGCCAGCCCTCCGTTTACCGGTACCTGTACTACCGATAGTAACCTGGTACCCGGTGCAAGTGCGTTACGTATTAATAGTTTTGTGCCTAACTATCTGGCATGCTATTCTCCTCAATGCCCCGATTATGTTATAGGCTTTACATTGCTTAACCGCGATTCTATCTGCGGCGACCAGTGTGGCTACCTGTGTGCGCGCGGCAATATGTGGCGTATGACCATTGAGGCCTGCCGTGTAGATGGCTACATTACACAAGATAAAACACAGGTATGCGCCGATGAACCGGTTACCTTTACAGCTATACCAAATTGTGGCGTGCCTCCATATCACTATGTATGGTCAGCTACTAACTTGCCAGATACCACTATCTATGATACTCCAAATTTTGTAGTACGTCCTCAGGATACCCTGATAGTTTCATGTGCTATAGTTGATGCCTGCGGCGAACTGGTAATTACCAACGATTTAACCGTTAATGTAATACCAACACCGCCGGCCAATGCCGGTGCCGATGCCCGTTTATGTGCCGATGGTGGTACTGTTCAGTTGGGTGGTACACCTACCACTACACCCGGTAGCACCGTATTGTGGAGTGGCGATAATGCAACCACCACCAGCTGGCTTACCAGCAATAACTCGCTTAACCCGGTTGCGGTTATACCGGCAGGGGTTATAGATACATTCTTTTATGTGGTAAGGGCATCAAATACCAACTGTTTCCGTACCGATACGGTTTACATTTATACCACACCAAACCCGGTAGCCACCATAGATACCAGCGGTGCTACAACTGTATGTGCTAACCAGAATGTAACTATTAGCGTAACAGGTAATTTTGCGGCCTATCAGTGGAACAACGGCAGCACCACTCAGTCTGTTAATGTTAATCAGGCCGGCGATTATTTTGCCATTGTAACCGATGCCAATGGTTGTAAAGATACCACCAACACTATTACTATATCTAACATTGTTGTGCCTACGCTGAATGTGTTTCCCGATACACTTATAATGTATGGCGATAGCGTAATGCTTACAACTGACCTCAATCTGAATTCGGCCATTGTCGATTCGTTTATGTGGTCGCCTTCGCTTAATATATCATGTACCGATTGTCCTAACCCGATGGCAGCACCACAAGGCGACCAGTACTATACCCTGGTAGTTCACGCCAGCGGCTGCACCATTTCCGATTCGGCTTTAATACGCGTAATACTACCTAACAACTACTTTATACCTAATGCATTTACGCCAAACGGCGATGGCAATAACGATGACTTTTACATAAAATCGCAGAGTGGGGTTAAAGTATTGCTGTTCCAGGTATTTAACCGCATAGGCGAAAAAGTACACGAAGGCAATTACCCTTGGGATGGTACCTATAAAGGCAAGCCGGTTCAGCCAGGCACCTATGTATATGTATTTAAACTGGGGCTGTTCGGCGAAGACTATGCACTGTTCCGCAAGGGTAGTGTAACGCTTATTAAATAAAACCGATTTTATTTGCGGCATGAACGTTTATCCGCTGCTTAAACCACTACTCTTCAAGCTCGATCCTGAAGAAGCACACCATTTTACTATTCACAATCTTAAGCTGGCCGGTAAACTTCCGTTTCTGCTTAATCTGGTATCGGGTAAGGTAGAACACCCTAAACTGCACCGTAATCTGTTTGGCCTTGATTTTCCAAATCCGGTAGGCCTGGCAGCCGGGCTGGACAAGAACGGCGATGTAATAGATGAAATGGGCCGCATGGGTTTTGGTTTTGTAGAGATAGGAACGGTTACCCCCCGCCCACAACCCGGTAACGACAAACCAAGGCTGTTCAGGCTGGTAAAAGATTCGGCACTCATAAACCGTATGGGTTTTAATAATGTGGGTGTAGAAGTTGCTGCCGAGTACTTAAAGCGCCGTAAAACCGATATTATAGTAGGGGCCAACATTGGTAAAAACAAAGTTACTGCCAACGAAGATGCTATCAACGATTATGTTATCTGCTTTAAGGCATTGTTTGAACACGCCCATTATTTGGTAGTAAATGTAAGCTCGCCCAACACACCGGGTCTGCGGGCTTTGCAGGATAAAGATTCGCTGCTGGGTATATTAAATGCCTTACAGGATATTAACCATACCAAACCGCAGGCAAAACCGGTACTGCTTAAAATAGCACCCGATTTAACCAAAGAGCAGATAGATGACGTAGTATCGGTAGTGCGCCAAACAAAAATACAGGGCATAGTTGCCACCAACACCACTATTTCACGCGAAGGCCTTAGCTACAGCCAGCAGGAAATTGAGGCAATAGGTATGGGAGGCTTAAGCGGCAAGCCGCTCACTCAGCGCTCTACCGAAGTTATCAAACGTATTCATCAGCAAATAGCCGGCACCGGTATTAAGCTGATTGGAGTGGGAGGTATAATGACTGCCGAAGATGGTGTAGAGAAGTTAAACGCCGGTTCTGACCTCATACAGCTATACTCGGGCTTTATTTACAAAGGGCCGCAACTAATCGCCGATATCAATAACAGATTGTTACAACAGGCTTAAAAGTGGCTTGTGTGACAACCCTTGCCTTGTAATGCATTAAAATTCAATGAGCAGCGTAGTGTTTTTAGATAAAATACTACCACAGCTATTTTTTTTTTTGCAATATCGTAGGCTGTTTGTTTACGCAATTATCAACCTTGAGTAAAGAAGATATTAAACTGCAAACCGAAACGCAGAACCCATACGGTACAGTTACTCCGGCAATACCGGAAACGAAACACTTTTTAACCACCGAGAAATTCGATAAAGGGGTAGGTAGCGATTTTATTAAACACGCCAACCGCACACTGGAGAAAGGCCAAAAATTTTTAGTGGCACTTACACACGGCCGTTCGCCTGCTGGTGCTTACAAATACATTTTTGAGCATTATAACGAGATAGTAAAGCCTGAGAACATACTTTACACATTCGTAAACTCACCCTTACACGATCAGCGCAACCTGATGGGTAGCGGTGTTATGGATGCCCGTATGTTTATTCGTACTCTCTTTCGCTCGGGCTTAATTAACCGCGAACAGGTAATCGGGCATAATTTTAACCGCGAAAGCCTGGAGGCTTATGCCGTAGATTTTAACCGATCGGTTTCTGCCTATCTTGCAGAGCACGATAAAAAAGGTTTTGACTATGTATTCCTTTCCTGCGATCCTACCGGTAAGGTAGCTGCTATTGAAAGAAATTCTGAAGCATTTAACTCGCAGGAAATTGCCGTAGTTGTAAATACAGGTAAAGAAAAGGAACTGACCGGTACACCGGCTTTCTTGTTACGCTCGCGCCGTATAGCATTTTTAGCTACCCGTGCCGATAAACGCCGCCCGCTTGCCTGGCTGTATGCAGCCCACGCCCACGAAAACGAAAGCCCCGGCTTTTTACGCTATCTGCCTAATGTACAAAAGCGCCTTACGGTGTTTATGGATGACACCTCACTTACCTGGCCACAGGTTGAAATAACCCGCGAAACGCCTTATGGGCCCAGTGTTATAAAAGTAGATACGGCCAACATATACAACCCCAATGCCCGTAAAAAGTTACCGGTACTGATAATGGTACACGGCTTTCTGGGGCTTAACTCGTTCGATGCCTTACTGGCCGAAATACCTTCGCACCTGTACATAGCTGCGGCTATGCACTATGGCTCTATACCAAACGATTTACCTCCTTCAGAGTACTCACACCACATAGCGCAGAATATTGATGCAGTGGTAGACTACTTTGGCAGCAAAGGCCATCCGGTATATTTGTTAGATCATAGCATGGGCAACATCTATTTTATGATGATTGACCGCGAGTTGAACAAATACCCGGCTGTAAAGAAATATCTACGCGGCCGTATAGGAGCCAACCCGTTTTTTGGTGAAGAATGCAAACATGCTATACTTGGCTTTTTAGATAATGTGATATTACCCGCCGTAAGGGTTATGAATGGCTTTGCCGCCAAAACCATGTTATTTACCCTGCGTAGTATTATACCTATCGATAGTAAAGATGGGGTACGCAAGCGCGGAATACAGCTTTCAGACTGGCTAATTAAACGCGACAGTAAAATGCGCGATAAAATATGGGCCGCAGCCAAAGAGCGTATAATGTACCTGATGAGTAATATGGACTCGCTACCGCACCTTAACCGTATTCCTATCGAGCGGGCCCTGAACCGCTTACCAGCTAAAGTGTTTGCTATACAAACGCACAGCGCGCTGGAGCAAAGTATTATGTTCGATAACCAGCAGGGGCTGCTTAATTTGCCACAGCGTGGGGTACCGGTGCTGATACTTAAAAGCGAACGTGATGGGGTAGCCCGTTTTGTACCACGTATGTACAAAGGCGAGAATATTGAGGTGATGGACGTTACCAACCACCACGAATACGATTTATTCCGCGAGCACTTATACCATATGGCCCACCCTAAGCGCGCCACCGAAATTATACACGAGTTTATTTCGGGTATAGAGCAAACCTACGATGTTAAGGCTTCGCGCAAGTTGGAGGCTATCTAACAAGCATTTTACTTTGTAACAGTCTCAAAAAAAATCCCGCTCCGTACAACGAAGCGGGATTAGAATACTGAGCGATCCGGGGGATTAGTCGGCGGCAATCATCTTACCTTTGCCTATAACTTTGTTATTGTTGCTTATCTCGTACATATAAACACCGGCAGCCATGCTTCCGCGCTGTATGGTAAATACATTGTTGGTGGTTACATCCTGTTTTACTACCTGCCCCATCATATCAAATATACGCAATTGGTAGCTGGTGTTTCCTCCCTCTACACGTATGGTGGTATAATCCTTAAATGGGTTAGGCATCAGGGTTATGTTTACATTGTTCTGCAAGTCTTCTACCGATAGTTTGTAATCGATAGTGTTTACCGTGGTATTGGTAACTACTGCGGCATTGTAATCAAAGTAAATGTCGGCAGTATTGTTCAGTCTGGTTCCTTCAGCAAGGCCTTCTGCTGGTTTAATAGCAAAGGTAACGTGGCCATGGCTCTCAGCCTCATTGGTGGTGCTGTCCGGTAGCATTATACCGCTGAATTTCCAGATGGCTTTACGTCCTTCAAACTGTAAACTATAATCGTGGCTGGCACCCAGCATTTTAAAGGTTGCTAAATCCAGGTTCTGGTCAATCTCGTCATGTAGTACTACGTTTACCGCAGGTGCATTACCGGTATTCTGAAAGTTGATGGTGTAAGTCAGCTCTTCATTGCCCTGTATGTTGCCATCTATACCTTCGCCGGCAGGCAATACCAGTTTATTATTAGGATCCCAGCTGGCGGTAGCATCCTGGTGTACGGTATCTACGTTATTGGTAAAGTCGGTTTCGTTACAGTTGGTAGTGGTTACGTTAGCTAACATAAATATGTGCTGGCCTACGGTAACTGTAGTAGAAGCATCAAACACTACCCAGTAATTGCGGCAGGCACCCGGTGCCAGGTTACTAAAGTTCCAGCTTACCGTGCGTGTGCTGGCGTTTACCGAGCTTTGGGCAGGAGAGGAGTGGTCGAACACCAACGCCTGATCGTAGAACAGGCTTACTGTGCCTGTGCTGTTGCTGGCCCCTACATTGCATACACGTACATCGTACCAGGCCTCAAAACCCGGGGTTACTGTGGTGTGCGGCGTTATATAAACGCCCAGGTTACACGAGCCGGGTTGGGTATATACACCAAAGTTATTGTTGCCATAGCTGTTACCCGCAGTTGTGGTAATGGTAATGCTGCCCGGTGTTATAGTACCGCCTATCGGCGAAACAATAGTAATAGTATAAGTACCTGCCGGCAGGGTTACACAATAGTTACCGCTTTGGTTGGTATAGGCATGGTAAACAGTACCATTGCTACCCGTAAGCACTACATGCACATTGGCTATACCGTTTTCGGTGTTTTCACGCTGTTGGTTATTATTGGCATCGTTATAAACTATACCACAAATATTTACGCTGTTGTTCTGCACACCAAAGTTATAGCCGCAGTGTTGGCCCCCCTGTGTACTGATAGTGTACGATGCACAGTTAACGGTATTGCTATTGGGGTTTTGTGTACCCACCGGTACCGTAAACGAGTAACCCGATGGTGCGCAATAATAAAGTGTGTAAGTGCCGGCTGGCAATACCAGGTGGTACTCGCCATTGGCATTTACCTGTGCACTGTAGTTACCGGCATATATCACACCGCCCGATAGGCCGGCTTCGCCGTTGTTCTGTACTCCGTTTCCATTTATATCATTAAACACCACACCGCAGATAGTATCGTACACACCACAAGGCTGTACGGTTACTACCGAGTAATAGCTGCTTTGGCAGTTGCCGCCGTTAGTATATACCGTTAGTTGTACGGTGTAAGTACCTGCGGCAAAACTATGTACCGGGTTGCTGGCCGATGAGGTAGTGCCATCGCCGAAGTACCAAACCACATTGGTATAGCCACCGGTAGATGCATTGGCAAACTGTATGGTATTGCAGTTAATAAATCCATACGAGAAAGCAGCCTGGCAGGCCGGTGTATTGGCAGTAATGGTATCGCAATCGGTAGCGGTGCACTGGCTGCTGTTGTAAGCTGTTACACAGTAAACCCCGGCAGTAGTAGGGTATATGGTTTGTGTAGTAGCGCCGTTGCTCCAGTTGTAGTAAGTAGTAGTACTGCTACTGGTAGCTACAGCCTGTAAACCGGTAGCATTGCTGTTAGGGCTTACTACATGGTTAATGTTTACACTAAAACCTGCACAAGGGTTACCAGCATTGGCCTGTATGTTGTGGCAGAATGTATCGCGGCAAACAGTACCCGGTATAGCTACTATATGGCAAACTTCATAAAGGCCAGCAGACGTATAATAATGAGTAGGGTCGGCATTGGTAGAAGTAGTGCCATCGCCAAATGTCCATAAATGGGTAATGGTATTAGCATTGCTTACACCTATAAACCTAACCCCGTTACCCTGTACGTAGGTGTTGGTCCACTCGGCATTCAGGTTGCTGCAGTTTACTTGTCCGCTTATGGTTACTGTTATACAAGCCGAATCGCAGAAGGTAGTAGAGTTGCTGCCATATAAGTACAGGCATACCAGATAAGTACCGGTAGGTAATTGTTGAGATGTAAATGTACTGTTGGTGCCCGATTGGGTTTGTATCAGGTTGTTATTGCTGCCCCATACGTTCCAGTAGTAATGCGTATTTGCATTAATACCTATAGATGTACTGGTAGCGCTAATTATATTGTTTTGAACCGTAGCGCTAAGCGATGCTGTACCACAAGTGCTGGCGTAGGTATAGCACGCACTGGCAGAACAATTATTGGTACCTGTTACGGTAACACAGTAAGTGCCCGGTGTGGTGGCAACAAAACCGGCGGTGGTTATTCCGTTACTCCAGCTGTAGGTAAGGGCGGTGCCACCTGTGTATTGCGCCGCCAGTTCATAACCACCATTATTTAATGCTGTAGCTGTAATATTGGCGCTTACATTGCACGTAACACCCGATGCCTGTATGTTGTTGCAGAACGTATCGGCACATACAGTGCCCGGTATGTTTACAATAAGGCATACATTATAAAGGCCGCCTGTAGCATACGAGTGGGTTGGGTTAGCCAGGTTACTGTCGTGGCCATCGCCAAAATTCCAGTGGTAAGTAGCGCCGCTCAACTGGTTGGTGCTGGTAAATGTAACGCTGTTGTTGGTGTTGTAAGTCTGTGTCCAGTCGGCGTTTAACCCGTTACAAGGGTTTACATTGGTTACCGCTACATTCATACAGGTATCATCGCACACGGTTTGATTATTGTTGTATAATATCAAACATACGCTGTAGGTGCCGTTGGCCAGGCCGGTAGCAGTATATGGATTCCCCGAGCCAGTTTGCACAACAGTACCGTTAAGTGTACGTATAGACCAGCCATACACACCCCCATTGCCGCTATTATAGCCAGTAAGCACTAAACCCGCATTGGTTTGCGATGCTGTAAAAGATGCATTGCCGCAAGCAGGTACGTTACTACAGGTACTTGCTGTGCAGTTGGCATTGGTAGAAGATACAGTAACGCAATAGGTGCCACCTTGCATTGCATCAATACTTTGAGTGGTTGATGCGTCACTCCACACATAAATTACATTTTGTTCGTTACTAAAAGCCGTCAGTCTGCGGTTACTAGTGCCGGGCACAATGCCGCTATCAATAATCTGCACACTAAGGTTACATAGCGTTACGTTCTGGCAGCTAGAATCGCATAACTGCTGGTTATTGTTATACAGATAAACACAGGCCTGGTAAACACCCGATGGCATAGTTGGTGCTACGGTAAACGGATTGCCGCTACCGGTTTGCAAGGTAGTACCGGCGCTGTTTCTTATCCGCCAGTTATAATACAGCGTGCCGCTGCCGGTAGTGGTTGCGGTTAGTACAGTCATTCCGCCAGATTGTGCGCTGGTAAATGCAACTGTGCCGCATGTGGAAGATATCACAGTTATAGTCTGGCATGCCGAGTCGCAAAACATTTGACCATTGTTTGAGTACACATACAGGCAAATCTGATGCGTACCGGGGCTTAGTGCGGTGTAATTGTATTGTTGAAATGTAGGAGCTATACCGGTGGCTTGCCCATCTAACCACCATTGGAACGATGTGCCCGAGGGATAGTTGGTGCCCGCGTTCAGGTAAATAACAGTATTATTAAGTGTGTAGGTAAAATTGGCAACTGCACCCACACACGGTTGCTGGGTTTGTACCGTAATAGTCTGGCAAAGCGAGTCGCAAAGTTGCTGGTTGCTGTTGTACAGAAATACGCAGGCGTTATACGTACCGCCTGCCAGCGAGGTAATGCTAAACGGATTGGTGCTGCCGGTAAGCACCGTAGTACCGGCGTTGTTTTTAATTTTCCAGGTGTAAAAGAAATTGCCACTGCCGGTATTGGTAGCAGTAAGCACAGTAGCGTTTCCATTGTAAGTAGAGGTAAAGTTTACCGTACCGCAGTTGCTGGAGCCAGGTACTACTACGGCTTTACATACCGTATCGCGGCAGGTAGTGCCTATTATATTCAGGTAGTGGCAAACGTTGTAGGTTGTTGCATTAGGGGTAGATGGGTACGTATGCGTAATGTGTGATGATGTATCGGTACTGGTGGTACCATCGCCAAAATCCCACTGTGTTTCCTGATAATAGTAGCTGTTGGTAGTTTCAAACACTACAGGGTTTGCGTTTACGCTGGTGTTAAAGTTGGCATCAATATTCTGCGTACAGCCGGTAGTAGTTACCGTTTGGCATATAGTGGTTGAGCAACCGTTGGAGTCTGCTACCGTTAAACAGGCCTGATGCGACCCCGGTGAAGTGTACTGAACTGTGGTAACAGGAGTTGATGAAGTGGTTGGCTGCCCCCCGGGAAAATACCAGGCATAGGTAAGAGGAGGGTAGTTAGATGAACCGGTACCGGTGTACACTACTATATTGCCCTGCACCGATGCTGTAATGTTAGCGTACACCATGTTGGTGCAGCCTATTTGAATAAGCCTGCACACCGAGTCAACACAACTGCCGCCGTTATTATTGGTGCCTACTATATAATGGCAAACATTATATGCCCCCGGATGCGGAAACACATGCGTGGGGTTCATCAGGTTAGACGTGCTACCATCGCCAAAGCTCCAATAGTAGCTGGTTATCTGCCAGCCATTATCTACCCGGCTGGTATCGTGAAACCACGGAACCTGGTTGGGGTTCAGGTTCTGGTAGAAGTCAGCATCAATGCCACACTGGGCTTTGCCAAGCATTGTTCCACCAACCAGTACCAGTAGCAGCAAAAGGTGTCGGAAAGTTTTCATGTCTGTAGTTTTAGTTTGTATATACCTGTTTGATACTTCAAAGATACCTAATGGTTGTATGTGAGCGGTTTATTTCTCTAATTTTCTTACGTATTCAAATAGCTACTGCTAATGCCTACTTTGGGGGCCAGCCAGGCACGGTAGCGTAGTACTTCTCCATCTTCCACCGATCCTTTTACTGGCGCGGTTACAAACTTATGCACAGCATTATACAGCTTTTTATTACTGTTTATATCCTTGTATTCAATCAACTCAGGTATTAGTTTAAGTATAAACCGTTCGCGCTTGCTGTCATCTGTTGCAAGTTGTGCTGCGTACGCTTTTTTTACCTGTTCAGCCCGTTTGCTGGCTGTGTCATTATCCCCGGCTTCATACTGCATAATACACTCCGCTATGGCAATTTTCATTTTAAGCGATACATCCGCCTTTTTGTAATGGTCGTTTACATACAGCCTGCTCAGGTTGCGTATAGCCTCGTTATAGCGTTTTTGGTAAAATAGCAGGGTAGCTTTATTCCATAAAATGAAAAACTCATAATAGCTGTTTTTCTGGCTCTTCATCTCTTTTTCGGCTTCATCTAATGCTTTCAGTCCACGGGCAAAGTCTATTTGCGCATAGTTTATAACCAACGCGTTGTAATAAAAAAACAGGTACTTATCATAAAGCAGGTTATTGTAGGCACTCAATTCCTCACCCAGCGTTTCTGCATAATCCAGGCTTTCGTGGTACTTGTTGTTTTTAAACGTGGCATTAATAATATAAATCAGCATTTGTATTTTGGTTTCGTGGTTGGTTTTGTCAAACCACTTTTCATCTATAAAACGCTTATAGGTAGTCAGGGTAAATTTTTCAAGCTCGGTAAAGTTGTGGTTCTGTATCAAAATCTGGCTTAGTGCCCTGAAAACCCTGGTTTGAAAAGTTTTGCTGTGCCGTATCGAATCATCATTGGCAAACTCGCGGATGGTGCTATCCAGCATTTTAAGCAGGCCCACATCGCGCTTGCCATAGTTTTGCGATAGCTTAAGCCTGTAGGTAACGGCTGCCAGTACCTGGTCGGCCTCCCGTATTTTATTTAACCGGGTGGCGTTCTCTTTCCGCTGTTGTATATATACCTCGGGGTTAATGCCGGTATGGTCGCTGCTTAGCTTTATAAACGAGGCGTAAATAATATCCAGCAATTCAAAGTTCTCCAGCTTGCGCGCATGCTTTTCTGCTTTCTTCAGATAGTACATTGCAATATCGGGCTTATTGCGCGATAGAAAGATGTTGTACACCGACATATACAGGTACAGGTTGTTAGTCTCATTTTTATCAAAATGCAACAGCGCCAGGTTGTATCCTATATCTTCCTGAAGCCGGTTCTTTAACCGGTAAAAAGCATTTTTATTCGAACCCTTATATAACTTCCTGAAAATATCATCTTCATTATAGCCATCGCCGTTTTTACGTATGTAGTCAAACAGGGCAACATCTTTACGGTCGCTGCCTGCATTGGTACTGTTTATCCAAAGTTTAAAGTTGCGCACTTCTTCTTTGTTCATTACCTGTACCATGCTGTTTAATATATCCATATACCTTTGTATTAAATGTACGTAGTAAGAGTTTTATTTACTGCCGGCGGTTGTATTTAAAAGCCGGTATGCAAAGCAAGATAGTTAAATTTGAATACGTAAGAAAAATAGATGAAAATTAGCGCCGTTTGCAACGGCCGGTGTACATTAGCTGTCAAAGGACTAAATGACTTTATGAAAGAAAAGCTACTCAGGCTTCTGTGTACGGGTTTTATATGTTTTGCGCTTACGTATAGTAAGGCCGCAGGCACACCCGGTATAGGGGTCACGCTCATAAATTACACCTTCGATACCGTTGGCTACGGGTACACCATTACTATTAATGCACTGGTAACCAACCACGATACGCTGCCCTTTACAGGCATTATCGATTTCGGCCTCCGCACCCAAAATTACAATCTCAGCAACTCGGGTTTGTTCAACAAGCCCCCCTACAGCAACGGCAATACTATTACACTTTACCCCGGCGAAACAGTGCCCTCCATTTTTAGTGTAGAAATAGACCCCGTATATTTTGCCCCCGGCCCCGATGTGGTAGTGGTATGGCCTATCTGTACACAACCTGTATCCGACTCGGTGGTAATACCAATTGTGGTAGAAGCCCCCAATGCCATTGCCGGTACCCATGAGGTTAAAATGGGCTACATTATTATAAACGGACATGTTTTTGTCACTGATTTAGAAGCAGGTGTGGCTATTAAACAAGTAAGAATTTACAACATTATGGGTCAGCAGATCGCCAATATAGAAGCTGAAAATGTAACCGATATAGCCTTGCCTGTGGTACCGCACGGGGTTTACCTGGCCGAGTTTATAACCACAGATAACCGCCGACGGGTAATCCGGTACTTCAATTAGCACGTTGTGTATAAGCTGTTTGTAACAGTTAACTTATAGCGTTATTGATAGCCCTGCACCCTATGCAGGGCTGTTTTTTTTTCTACATTCGGATTCCAAACCACTTCCGATGAAAAAACTCTTACTCCCGCTCTTAATCTGTTATCAGTTTCTTTCGGCTCAATCGCCTATTACGTTTGC
>CAYREY010000053.1:18761-35043 GCA_964423405.1 uncultured Chitinophaga sp.
TCCCGCTCTTAATCTGTTATCAGTTTCTTTCGGCTCAATCGCCTATTACGTTTGCTATTACCGATATACCGGCAGCTAACCAATCCTTGCGGGTTGGTATGGATACATTACCCCTGCCTAGTATCAATTTTGGCAACAAAGGCGCCAACCAGTTTTACGATTTCAGCAATCTTAGTCTGTATAAATACGATACCGTAGAGTTTCTTACCCCCAACACCAGCCAGACCGCAGAATGCCCGCAGGCAGATGTGGCAACTACAAACGATCGTATAAACTATTTGCTTACCAACACCGATAACGTAAATAACAAGCTTATACTGGAGGGGTTCCAGGGGCAGTTAACCCCCGGCAACACTATTACAGCATCTTACACCGATAATGCAACATACGATAAACCCGAGGTTTACCGTTTCCCCACTACCTACCAATCTAACTTTAGCGGCAATGCCTATTTGCAGAAGACTGTATCTGGTAGTTCGGTAGGGCAGCCGTTTGTTAGCCAAGTAAGACTAACTATAACAACAGCCTATACCGATACTATTGATGGCTGGGGAATAGTTAAAACACCGGTGGGCACTTACAAATGCCTTCGTAAGAAAAGAAAGGAAACCACCCGTACTCAAATAGATGCATTTATATTGAGCTGGAATCCTGTATCAGATGATACCAAAACTACCACACGCTACTCTTATTTAACCAAAGAAGCAAAAGGAAGTGTAGTTACATTTAATTATGATACAGGCAACGTGCTACAATCGGTAACCTGGGCTACCGTGTTACCAAACATACCGGTTGCCGACTTTACCTATGTAACAGGCGCAGCCGGTTTGGTAAACTTTACCGATGCCAGCGATAACGCCACCCAATGGAGTTGGAACTTTGGCGATGGCGGCACCAGCACCCAGCAAAACCCATCGCATACCTATGCGGCCAATGGCACCTATAATGTTTGCTTAATAGCTACCAATGCGGGCGGTAGTAGCTTACAGGTATGCAAGCAGGTTACTATTACCAATGTAGTAGCAGCACCAGTGGCAGAATTTGCGTGGGTAAACGTAAGCGGTGGCCTGGTTAATTTTACCGACCAAAGCACCAATACCCCTACCCAATGGGCCTGGACCTTTGGCGATGCCGGAACAAGCAACCTGCAAAACCCAAACCACATTTACGCCGCTAACGGCAACTACAATGTGTGTTTAACTGCTACCAACACAGCCGGCAGCAATCAGCATTGCGAAACAGTTACTGTAAACGGCATTACCGCAGCCAATAGCGCACCGTTTGCTGTAACCGATACGGTATCGCTTACACAAGCCACCAGCATTACCATATACCATGTAGCTAACAACGATATTGACCCTGATAACGACCAGCTATGTATGACCGATGTTTGGGGCTCGCCTTACGTTACCGAGTACATAGGCGGTAGCTGCGATATGGTATCGATAGTACCCGACAGCAATTTTGTAGGCACCGATACAGCCTGGTACACAATCTGCGATAACGGCTTGCCGGTATTATGCGATACAGGTCTGCTGATATTTACAGTAGTGGCTAACCCCGGTTTATACCCCACCGCAGTAAATGATAACGGCACGGCCCTGCAACCCGATGGTGTAACGGTAAACGTTACCCAAAATGATGTAACACCGGTTAACCCGGTTTGTGTAACTGCCATTTATGGCGGTGGAAACGCATTTACCATCAACGGCTGCAATAACATTACCTACACACCCGATTCGTTATTTACCGGTAACGATACCATATGGTATGTAGTGTGCGATAACGACCATGCTACCTGGTGCGATACTGCTATGCTGGTGGTAACCAGTAATGCAAATCCGGCGCTTTTACCTGAGGCAGGCTTTACATGGCAGCCAGTTACTTGCGAAGGAGTTGTGTTTACCAATACATCAGTTAACGATGCCAATGCCACGCTTGTAGTAAAAACTTTAGATTTTGTAGGGCCCGACTCATCATATACTATTATTAACCAGGTTCATTATTACGGTTCTAATCCATCTAATGCTGGTTTAAATGTTCAGGCTTGTATTACAGTTAGTAATCCGTTTGGAAGTTCTACTTTTTGTGACACCGCTCAATTTTATTGTGAAGGTATAGCTACTGTCACTCTTAACAGCGTAATCCTTTACCCTAACCCGGCACAAGGTGTAGTTACTATAGATATGAGCCGGAGTAGCGATGAGGTTACACATAATTATGCTGCTATAGAAATATACAACGTGGTAGGAGAGAAGGTGAAACAGACAAGCGGTAACCAGGCCAAACTGGTAACCATACCTGTAAGCGATATGCCCGATGGTATGTATGTAGCCACTTTAACCAACGCCAAAGGCGTACGGTACAGAATAGGTAGGTTTATAGTAGCAAAGTAACAACGGTATAAAATAAAATGAGCCGCGGCCTGATACCGCGGCTTTTTTCATTGCTTACAGAAAGTAAAATTTCAAATGTTCAGGTTTAAGCAATTTATGGTTGAGCAACACTTATGCGCCATGAAGGTAAATACCGATGGGGTATTGCTGGGTGCCTGGGCCATTGCGCATAGTAGCGCCACGCAGCCTGTAGATGTGTTGGATATAGGTACCGGCACCGGTGTTATAGCACTAATGTGTGCACAGGCCATGCCACAGGCAACTATCTCTGCTATTGATATTGATAGTAATGCTGCCGCTCAAGCTGCTGCAAACTTTGGCAATAGCCCCTGGGCGGCAAGGCTGCATGCTGCCAATATCAGTTTGCAGCACATGGTTGCCACTAAGGCATACGATATTATTGTTTCTAACCCACCGTATTTTGTAGATGATTATAAAAGCGGCGATAACCGGCGCGACGTTGCCCGCCACAGCACGGCACTTACTTACAGCGAGTTGGTAGCAGGCATTGCCCGGTTGCTAAAACAAAGTGGCAGCGTTTTTATTGTCATCCCTGCTTTTAACTTCGATATGCTGCAACAACTGGCCGAAGAGAAAGGTTTATTTGTAACATACCGTACAGATGTAATTGCGGTAGCGGGCAAACCGCCTTATGTTACTTTACTAAAATTGCAAAAGGAGAGGAGCAGGGTAGTAGCCGATAGCATTACTATACAACATACCAACGGCGACTTTACCGATAGTTATCGACAACTAACCAAAGAGTTTTATCTTAAATTCTGATTCAAAACTTTATCTTCATATAACTAATACACCAACTATGGCAGATGTAACCCAATCTAAATCACCGGTTAAGAAAATTTTATTGTACCTGTTACTGGTTTTAACCCTGGTACTGGTTGTACTTTACTTTATATTTAATTACACCTACAGCGAGGGTAACCGGGCAGGCGTACTTATTAAATTCAGCAAAAAGGGGTACGTATTTAAAACGTACGAAGGCGAGCTGAATATAGGCGGCCTGGGCAATGTACCCAACACCGCGCAAATGGATAACCACTGGGAGTTTTCGGTACGCGATGCAGCTGTAGCAGATACGCTGATGACCATGGAAGGCAAAAAGGTATCGCTACATTATAATGAAGTGGTTAAAAACATGTTCTGGGACGGTGAAACCAAATACTTTGTAGACGGGGTAAAGGTGATAGAGTAACAGCAGTTACATTCGGCTATTCTGCGTTTTTGGTAATCAGTAATACGTGTAGTGTATGAAAAAAATTTACCTGCTCCTGCTCATAATTATTGCCGGTTGTAATCTGTTGCCGGCTCAATCTGTTACGCAAACAATCCGCGGTACAGTTACCGATAAAGAAACCCTTCGCCCGCTGGAGGGAGTAACGGTTGCAGTCCGCAAAGACTCAACTATACTCGGCGGCACTACAACCGATGAGACTGGTAGTTTCCGCATAGAAAAAATACCCGTTGGCCGGGTAGATGTAGTAGTATCGCTTATTGGATACAAAAAGGTGTACATACCCAATCTGTTACTTAGTTCTGGTAAAGAAGCTGTGCTTACGGTAGAAGTAGAAAGCTCGGTTGAAACCATGAAAGATGTGGTGATAAGCGGCGTAAAACGCGGCGAAACTATTAACGAGATGGCTGTACTGAGTGCCCGTGCTTTTTCGGTAGAAGAAACCGACCGGTATGCCGGTAGCCGTGGCGACCCGGCCCGCATGGCCAGTAACTTTGCCGGTGTAAGCGGTACCGATGATAGCCGGAACGATCTGGTTATTCGTGGTAACTCGCCATTTGGGTTACTGTACCGGGTAGATAATATAGTAATACCCAACCCCAATCACTTTGCTGTAGCCGGCGCCACCGGTGGCAGCGTAGCCATACTTAATAACCGGATGCTTACCACCTCCGACTTTTTAACCGGTGCATTTCCCGGCGAGTTTGGCAATGCCATAGCAGGCGTGTTCGATATACGGATGAAGAACGGAAACAACCAGCGGCATGAATACACGGCTCAGTTAGGTATAATGGGTGCCGAGTTATTTGGCGAGGGACCGTTCAGTAAAAAAGGTAAATCGAGCTACATATTTAATGCGCGTTACGCAACACTGGAAGGGCTGGTAAAACTGGGTATAGATATAGGTACCGAGGCCATTCCCAAGTACGAGGACCTGCAGTTTAAAATGAACTTTCCGATGAAAAACGGCGATAACCTTTCGGTGTTTGGTATCGGGGGCTATTCGCAGATAAACTTTATAACCAGTACCCGCACCAAGCCCGAGAAACGGGATATCTACGCCAGTAAAGATCAGGATGAGTATTTCCGCGCCGGCCTGGCTGTACTGGGCTTAACCTATACGCATCAGGTTAACGA
Source organism: uncultured Chitinophaga sp. (assembly GCA_964423405.1). Lineage (GTDB taxonomy): Bacteria > Bacteroidota > Bacteroidia > Chitinophagales > LD1 > Bog-950. Next base: position 23,547 of record CAYREY010000053.1, read on the forward strand.
TCACGAATATTCAAAGGTGTCTTTTGCCGTATCTACCCAATACAACAAAAACCATTTCGACAGGGTTATCCGCCATGTAGATAGTATTTCGGGAAACTTTGTGTTAGACAGTATGTACCGCAAACTCGAATACTTTTTTGTAAACACACGGTACACCGCCTCGTTTATCCGCAACAACAAAGTAAGCGCCCGCAGCTCAGTTCGCTATGGCCTGGTTACCGAAATGCTGCAACCCGTATTTGTAGATAGCAACCTGATAGAACCCCGGTTCGATAACAGCGTAACCAACTATACCTGGGTTAAAAGATTAAATAACCGCGATGGGGTGCACCTGTTGTTCCAGCCTTTTGCGCAATGGAAATATGCCGTTAGCGAAAAGGTAAGCACCGTGGTAGGCCTGCACGCGCAGTACTTTACACTTAACCACTCATGGAGCCTGGAGCCGCGCTTTTCAATAAAGTATCAGTTCAGGCAAAATCAAAGCCTCTCATTCGGTACAGGGCTACACTCACAGCTACTACCGGTGTACCAGTATTTCCTGCAGGATAACAACGGCTATCAATACAATAAGAAACTCGACTTTATGCGCAGCTTTCATCTGGTAGCCGGTTACGATGTTTTCTTTAAAAAAGATATCCGCATTAAAACAGAGGTGTACTTTCAGCAGCTATGGAGCCTGCCGGTAGATACCTACGCTACCTCTTATAATATGCTGAATGAAGGCAGCGGTTTCGACCGGTTCTTTCCCGGTAAGCTAAAAAGCAATGGGCTTGGCCGCAACATGGGTTTCGAGTTTACACTCGAAAAATTCTTTACCCACAACTGGTTCTTTATGTTCAGCGCATCGGTGTACGACTCGCGCCTACAGGGTGGCAACGGCAAGTGGTATAATAGCGATTTCAACGGCAACTACATTTTAAATGCACTAGGTACTAAGGAGTTTAAATGGGGTAAAAAGCGCCTTAACACAATAGGTATTGGCGGCAAAATTACCTTTGGTGGTGGTCAGCGTTATACTCCTTACGATACCCTGCTTTCGCAGCAGCGCGAAGACCCTGTGGTGATAGATGCACAACGTAACACCAAACAGTTTAAACCATACTTCCGGTTCGATGTAAAGCTGAACTACCGTTGCAATACCAAACGCTATACGCACGAAGTAGGCATAGACCTGGTAAACGTAGCCATGTATAAAAACATACTGCGCATACAATACGTAAGCCCGCAGGAGCCCGCCCGCGAGGTGTACCAACTGGGCTTTTTACCACTATTTTATTACCGGTTAGATTTCTGGCTGGGTAAGAAAAACTGGTGATTGTTGCGCAGCGTTTTTTTTATCATGTTAACCCACTTATTTTATAATTAGTTGATTTTTAATTGCTTGCATTTTTTTGTGTTAACACCCCTGCCTTTAAATTGTCAACCCGGCAATATTTTTATATTTATTTTATATGTAATATAAAATAGATAAGAAGCTGTACCGAATATAGGCTGATAGTACAATACTATTAATGGTTTATCACCATTCGTTTTGTAATTACCTGCTGCCCGTTTTGCAGGTTTAACAGGTAAACTCCGGTTGCCCAGCTATCGGTATTAATGGCTGTGTTGGTTGTTGCTTGTCTGCCGCTATAAACAATGCGCCCGGTTATATCATAAATATGTAAATCACTGTTAAGCAGGTTATCGCTGGTGCTTATTACAACAACACCCGATGCCGGATTAGGGATAATACGTACCGCCATGGCTAAAACCGCATCCTCTGCCAACGATGTAAGGGTATCGGTAACAATTGTATTACTGGTTGTATTGGTAACTACAGCGGCATTAAAATCAAAATAAATATGCGCTGTGTTAGTGATAACAGTTCCAACAGGTAGGTTGGGTTTTAACCTTACTTTATACTGCACATAGCCATGGCTGGCTTCCTCATTGGCATTACTATCGGGCAGAAAAATATTGGCAAAGTTAAAACGTATGGCCCGCCCTGTCAGTCTGATTTCCGGTTGATGGCTATAACCCAATAATTTAAACGTTGTTTCATCTGCATTGCTACTAAGCGTATCGGTTATATGTATATCCTGTGCTGGAGCAGTACCTGTGTTTTGAAAGTGGATAGTATAGGTTAGCCATTGTACAGTATCCGTAATATTGCCTGCAGGGTTTACTTCTTTTGTATTAGGGTCGTATGATGATACTACTGTAAAGCATACGGTGCGAACGTTATCAGCAGGAGAATTATCACCTGCTATTGGGTTTATTAGCAAGGTGCAACACACTTGCTCACCAATCTGCGCAGTGGTATCGGTAGCAGCTATTATGTTGAACGAATTTAAAAAGTCAACAGTTGTAAAATCAGAGACTGTCCAGGTGATGGTATCGTTAACAACATTGGTAGGTGTAAATGCGCCGAAGGCAGGTTCATAGTAGCTGGCCGGTCCATCAATAACTAATTGCACTGTGCCGCCAAGCCCAGCATGGCAGTTTATCCCATAGAAACTACTGCGGTCACCGCCAACTGCATAAACAACACGTTTTCTTCCGGGCACAAAAACTGCCGTAATGCTTTGAGCAACCAAATCGTGTCCGGGAAGACAATTCAGCGTAAAGTTCCGATTTACATGAACAGAATCCTGCGGGGTTATGTTTAGCGCATACATTCCTGAAGGTGGACATGTTACAGAAAAAGGTAGTCCGGTAGTGTCTATCACTAAATCATAAATGCCGGTTGTATCGGTAGCTACCGAAAAATGACCAGCATAGTCACTAGCCATTTGTTGCACTACTGTGCCATTGCGCAAAAGTTTAACCATCACATTTGTAGCTGAGTTATCGCCGTTATTAAAAGAACAGTTGCCATCATTTTCAGTAAATACTATTCCTGTGGTATTCCAATAAACAGGGCAACCATTTGTATTTCCAGGTTCGCAAAGATCCATAGATTGTATTGGGGGATTGCTGCTGTTTATACCATCATAAGCAGGCAGACAGCTTACATTGGTATTTGAGAAATCAAGATAGTTTATCTTTTTTAGCTTAGGGAGGCAATACAAATCCGTGTTATCTGATATATCCAGCGTCCCCATACTATCAGCCAATTCAGGCAAATTGGCCAGCCTGTTATTAGAACAATCAATATTCTGTATTTTTCTGCTTGGTAACACCAAATTAGTTAACTTATTGTGGCTGCAATTAAGACGACCCCATTGCCATAGGCTGCCCCCACCGGTCAGATCTAAGCTGGTCAACTCATTCGAATCGCAATCCATAGAATAAATATTGAAACCGGTATAAATACTGTTAGAGTCTAACAGGTTAGCCCCACAATCTAGATAGCGCATGTTACCACTAGGAAATTTTTTGAGCTTATTATGGCGAACATACAGGTAAAAGCCTGTGCCACTGTTGGCCCATAAATGGGGTAGAGAGTCAAGATCGTTGTAATCCAGGAAAAGATAGGACAAGCTGTTCAGGTTAAAATTCACCGTATCCTTCTTTATCCTTTTTAAATGATTGTGCGATAAATCAAGACTCATGAGTGAAAAGTGGTCGTTTGAAAAAGTAAAGCTATCGATATGGTTATAGCTTAAATTGATTGTTAAGTGGTTTAAAATGGGTAACAATTGTGAAGGAAAGCTTGTAAAGTTGTTGTGCGACAGGTTAATTCTTGGCCAAAGATATGGCTGCATTGGGTCGTGCCACTGAATATGTTCAAGACCTGTTAAGTCACTTATTCCCTGATGCGATAAATCAAGCTCCGTATACGGCACTGATATCCAGTCGGCACAAGCGGCATCCAACTGGTTTCCGTTCATACAACTATCGTATCCGTTATTATGTAGCCAGGCCGCAAAGTTGGCATCAGGTATGGTAACCCATTGTGCGTGGGCTATAAAGGTAGAGCAAACAAAAGCCAGAAACAGGCAAAATGAGCGTAGATAGTGTTTCATGAGAAATTGGCTTAGTGTATTTCAGTACTGAATGTAAACCAATTTTTAAATACAATATAATCTGAATTTATAACTGTGCTTTATATGGCATATATAGTGTGGTAAATTGTGCCGTTTTCTATTACCGGTGTTCTAACAATATTAATTTGGTTTTTAGAAACCCGTTACCAGCAAATTCCTGGCTGCTTTTTCGCCGCATTTCTGGTACTGGTTATAGGCTTGGGCTGCGCGGGTCCGTATTTGTTCGGGCGTTTCGGCTTTAAGCCAGCCGTCAATAGCTGCCTTTAATGTATACGCCTCGGGACTCATCAGGTGGGTGCTCCACACCAGCGGGTTAGCGCCGGCACTGCGTATGGCCGGGGTAAAATACGACCGACTGTAACAGGCCAGTATTACAACATCGCGCTTATTGTTGTTTTGTTTTACCGGCAATTCATCCAGACTGAAATCCATTAAGCCATCGTGGCCGGTATACGCCAGCAGACTGGCCGCGCCGCCAAACTTTAAAACCGCCCCGGAATCAGCTTTAATATTGCACACGAAATTGCCGGCGCTGGCGTTTAAAAAATCTATAGTACATTCTTTTATATGCGCCCCGTCGTACGCATCGGCCAACATATACGTACCGGTTGCTTTATGCTTAAATAGTATCCGCTCTAAAATATTGGGCGCTGGTTTAGCCCATTTTTTTACAACCTGCCAATCGGTGGCTTTGGCAAAAAAGCTTTTAACCCCATAGCCGCAGCCCCAGTACAGATTACTAGCCGGGTCCTGGCCGTTGCCAATTTTCTCGGGCACTTTTACTATGCCCTGGTTAACATTATCGCAAAGGGGTACAAATACATGTATAGTACCCAAAGCATGGGAGAGGAGCCCCCCTATTATAAAGGCCAGCGTCAGTAAGTGTTTCATCATCTATTTAACGCAGTTATCTGTTGCAAAATTTTCTGCCGGCTACTGCCCTGTTAAGATTCGCTTTCCTGTAAATTCCATAATCGCCACTGTATTGCTTTTTCCTGTTTACAGTTATCGTTATTTTTTATCCGCCCGTTTGTTAGCTATAGAATTGTTATTTACCATTGATATTTAATCAGTTATCTTACAATCGCAGTACCTGTTCAGTTAGTTTTCATTACTACAATTCTACTATAATTAATGTTATGTATAGTAATGATGTGAAAAGAAAGGGTCTCTACGACCCCTTCTTTGTTCATTACTATTTACCTAGTTTAATTTTAACCTGATTGTAGCTGCGTTTAATATCCTGATTGTTTGGATCTAACTGATAAGCCTTTTCCAGATATGGAAAACCGTCTTCGTAGTGTTTTTTAATTTTTACCTGTAGCTCATCATAAAGTTTGGTGTCGGCCGCCGAATTGCCAAGTGAATTGCTTTTAGTTATCAGTGCATTGGCTTTATCAATAAATATTTTACCAAGGTTATTATTTGCTGTTGCGTTACCCGGATTAATTTCGATCGATTTTTTGTAAGAAGTAACCATTGAGTCAATGGCTGCATCCTTTGTAAGCTTATTAGCGGCTAATAACGACTCACTTCTGCTCAATGAGTCATACGCCAAACCTTTTATTACATATGCCTGATCGTTCTTTGGGTCAACCAGTATCAGGTTATTTACAAATGCTAAACCACCCAGCACATCACCTTTCGATAAAAAGACATTGATTTTTTCTGATAGTAGAGCGGCATTAGTAGGTTGTTTACTCAAACCCAGGTCTACTAACTCCATAGCACGCTCCTTATTTCCCGATTTTTTATTCAGATAAATCAGGTTAGGCAAATACTTTACGCTATCCGGGCATAATTTATACGCCTCTTCCATTGAGCTGGTGGCGGCTGCATTATCATTGGCAGCATCAAGCGCCTGAGCTATATTTGTAAGTAAATCGCATGTTTTGAAAACCTGTGTGCCTTTATGCATTTCTAATACAGAATTCAGGTTTCTTGTAAACGTCCATAGTTTTGCCGCCTGAGCATAGTTTTTTGCATCATAATACTCGGCTCCTTGGTTGTATAAGTCTATTGAAATAGCCCCTATGTAACGGTTTGCATCTTCCCAATCTTTAAATTTTGGGTCTTTTAAATCATTTAACTTAATAAACGCACTGGCTGCTTCTACTCCGGCGTTGGGGTATTTGGCTTTCAATGTTTTTTCCTGAAAAACCTTAGTATATAACTGTCCACGGTAAAACCAGGTTTTAGATTTTACAGAGGTTACTTCATGTACCGATGCATCGTCCGAACATTTAAGGCCAGCTTCAAGGTCCGCAGGACCACCACCATTATCGAAGGTGTTCATGGCATTCCACGCGCAAATATTGTTACCATCCTGTGCATAGGCTCCTAAGGTTAAGCCAGCGCCCAGTATCAAAAAATAGATTCTTTTCATGTTTTTGGGTTAAATGAATAATTTTTGAGCTTACTTATGATGTATAGACAAAACTATACCAATTCTTAAATTCTCAAATCTGCGTTTAAATTTTTGACTTTATTATGACTTTAATCAAAACGGGCAGGCCCTTCAGGCCCACCCGTCTTTGGTAGTTATTCTGTAGTATCTGGTGTCACCTCGCCGGCGGCATCCTGCCCGGTATCGTCAGTTTTACCCAGTTCGCCATCTTCCTCGGCATTGTAGCTCAGCTTGCCGTTTTCAATTTTGGCTACCGCAGCTATCTCATCGTTCGGGTTCAGTTTTATTACCCTTACCCCCTGCGCGGCGCGGCCCATTACGCGTAGCTGCTCTACCGCCATACGTATGGCTATACCCGATTTATTAATAATCATAACATGGTCGTTATCAGTTACATTAAGTATCGAACTTAAAGCACCTGTTTTATCAGTTATGTTCAGGGTTTTAACACCTTTGCCACCCCGGTTGGTAATGCGGTAAATGTCCTCGCCGGTTTCCGGGTCGGTAAGGTTAGAGCGCTTACCGAAACCTTTTTCAGAAAGTACCATTACGGTTTCCTGCTTGTTTTCAGGGTTTACATTTATCATACCTACCACTTCATCCTTATCATCTTCCAGCGTTACACCGCGCACGCCCATACTGTTACGGCCTACTGCCCTAACGGTCTCCTCATTTATCGGGAACCTGATAGCCTTGCCGGCACGGGTGGCTATTATAATCTCCTGTTTCTCGTTGGTAAGGCAAACCTGTACCAACTCATCTCCTTCGCGTATCTCTATGGCGTTAACACCGGCCGAGCGCACATTGCTGTAGGCTTTTAGCGTGGTTTTTTTAATAGTACCGCGTTTGGTGCAGAAAACCAGCGAGTTATCGTTCAGGTAAGTATCATCTTCCAGGTTATTAACCGGTATGTAGGCCATTATCTTATCCTCTTTAGGCAGGCTGATAAGGTTCTGTATAGCCCTGCCTTTGCCGGTCTTCTCTCCCTCTGGTATTTCATACACTTTCAGCCAGAAACAACGGCCCAGCTGGGTAAAGAACAGTATGTAATTGTGGTTGGTAGCCAAAAACATATGCTCAATAAAGTCCTCATCGCGGGCGGCGCTGCCTTTGCTGCCACGGCCACCACGGTTCTGGGTTTTGTACTCGCTGCTTTGCGTACGCTTAATATAGCCCATGTGGGTAATGGTTACCACCACCTCATCGTTGGCTATCAGGTCTTCCATGTTAAAGTCGCCGGCGGCGTACTCTATATTGGTACGGCGCTCATCGCCATACTTCTCTTTTATCTCAAGCGTTTCATTTTTAATTATTTCCATACGCAGTGGCTCTTCGGCCAGTACGCGTTTTAACCATTCAATGGTTTTCTTCAGTTCGGCGTACTCCTCACGTATTTTATCTCTTTCCAGTCCGGTAAGGCGCGATAAACGCATCTCCAATATAGCCTTGGCCTGTATCTCGCTCAACCCGAAATTACTCATCAGGCCTACGCGGGCTGTATCGGTATCGACGCTGTTGCGTATCAGGGCTATCACCTCATCCAGGTGGTCAAGCGCTATCAGCAAGCCTTCTAATATATGGGCGCGCTCTTCGGCTTTTTTAAGCTCCCATTGGGTGCGGCGCACTACCACCTCGTGGCGAAAATCTACAAAGTAGCGGATAAAATCTCTCAGGTTCAGCAACTTAGGCACACCGTGTACTATGGCCATGTTATTAACCCCAAACGAGGTTTGTAACGAGGTAAGGGCAAACAACTGGTTTAACACCACGTTGCTAATGGCATCGCGTTTCAGTTCTATTACTACCCGTATACCGTTACGGTCGCTCTCGTCGCGCACTTCGCTTATGCCCTCTATCTTCTTCTCATCGCCCAGTTCGGCTATCTTTCTAACCAGGTCGCTCTTCACCACCTGGTACGGTACCTCGGTAATAATAATCTGCTCGCGGCCATTATCCATCGTTTCTATCTCGGCTTTGCCGCGTAGTACCACGCGGCCACGGCCTGTCATAAATGCCTGGCGCACCCCGTCGTAACCATAAATAGTACCGCCTGTAGGAAAATCGGGGGCCTTTACCACCGTCATTAGTTCCTCTATCGTTACATCCTTATTATCAATGTATTTAATAACCCCATCTGCTACTTCGGTTAAATTGTGCGGCAGCATGTTGGTAGCCATACCCACGGCTATACCCGACGAGCCGTTAACCAGCAGGTTAGGTATTTTGCTGGGCAACACGGTAGGCTCTTCCAGCGAGTCGTCAAAGTTCAACCGCATATCTACGGTGTCCTTTTCTATATCGGCCAGCATATCCTCGGCCATCTTACGAAAACGTGCCTCGGTATAACGCATAGCTGCCGGCGGGTCATCATCTATACTACCAAAGTTACCCTGCCCATCTACCAGCGGGTAGCGCAGGCTCCAGTCTTGCGCCATACGCACCATGGCTTCGTACACGCTGCTATCGCCGTGCGGGTGGTACTTACCCAGCACCTCACCCACAATACGCGCACTTTTTTTATACGGCTTGCCGGGTGCCAGTCCCAGCTCGTTCATGGCGTACAACACGCGGCGGTGTACCGGCTTAAGGCCATCGCGCACATCGGGTATGGCCCGGCTTACAATTACGCTCATCGAGTAATCGATGTAAGCGGTCTTCATCTCCTCCTCTATATTAATAGGTATAATACGCGGAGTTTGTTTAAGTTCGTCGCCACCCGGGTTATCGTTAGGTGGTACCGGCGGGTTCAGTTCATCTGCCATATTGTTTTGTTTAAACGGTTAAAGGGTTAACTGTTTAAAAGGACAAATGCCGGTATTTGTATTACCGTTTAACCCTTTAAACTTTTAGCCATTTATCCTTTTTCGCTATTAGCTTGATTTTAAGCGCACGAATATACTGTTTCGACACCCCCTTTACAAAGGGTATCTCCGCGTTTTTATCAACATTAAACAGGTTATTTTGCCTGTATGTACATTACGGGCTTTATTATGGCTTGTAAAAAAAAGGGGCTTATAGCCCCCTTTTTGCATTTTATATTTTGCCTTACACTCCTACCCCACTACATGTTAACCCACCCACCACCTAAAAAGCTAACTATCAGTAGTTTGCGGTTTTTTGATGTTAACCCACCCCCCTTATATATTAAATAAATAAAACATATTAATAGCTAAAACACCTATTTTACCGCCGTAGCTGGAAATTACCCTACTAAAAGCACACTCTTGTCATCCGGAAAACGGGGCTTTTATAGCCGTGGTTGGTGTTTAGCTTCCATAAGAAATAAATAGAGCCGCGTCACCAACCACTATATATCGCGATAGTTAACCAGGAAAGGGAATGTATTATAACCACGCTCATAAAATCCGGCACTACTATAATAGTAATCGAGATAATCATTAACAAGTTTCCATCTCTCCTGGCAGGGGTTGTTATGTATGTAGTTTAGTTTCTGAAACATTGTTTCGTATGTATATAATGGAATGGCCAATGGCCTGCGCTCCCATATTTGATAGGCACGATCATGTTGTGTGCTTTTAAAACTAATTAGCTGCCCGGGGGTATTTTTAAGCACCCACAACTTTAACCGCTGTGCGGTGTATTTCATAAAATCGCGTTGCACAGTTGCTAATGTATCGTTAACCCCTACCCTGAATAGCAAATGAACATGATTAGGCATTATTACAAATCCACCCACCAACATACGGCCTTGCCGCGACATATAAGCTAAGCTGGAAATGATAATTTGCTTGCACTCGTCAGATTTTAGAAGATGTTGCCAGTTTAATATAGTTGCCGTAAAAAACAGCACGGGGTTATCGTTGGGTGGGAGTAAGGCATTTGACAACTTCATAACTTAAACATAATAGTATATGGTGGTAATATGTACGTTAAGCTTATTAAGTGGTTGGTGACGCGGCTCTGTATATTTCTTATGGAAGCTAAACACCAACCACGGCTGAAACTTCATAATTTAAACATAATAGTATATCGTGGCAATATGTACGTTAAGCTTATTAAGTGGTTGGTGACGCTGCTCTATTTATTTTTCACATGAAGCTAAACACCAACCACGGCTAAAACATCACAATTTAAGCTGATGTAAACTAGCATTAGCACCAGCATGATACTTTTTTGCTTCATTGGGGTTAAAGTTTAATGATGAACAAATTATTTGATGAGAAGAAATTTCCCAGACTCCTGCATTATTCCTCTTGTCATTAGTACATAATAATATGTGCCATTGCTCGACCCGTTCAGTGTAAGCTCATATTTACCTGTGTTGCTATCAATATTTTCTCGCCTAATCTCATTTCCTAAGCCGTCTAATATCAAGAGTTCTACTTCCTCAAAATTGCTTGGCGCAAAAATTTCAAAATTCACTACCGCGTTTGTTGGATTCGGAAAAACCTTGACAAATGAATTTTTGTCATTACCAATCTGCTTATCGTTAGTAGGAAGTTTACCACACAGTGCATATACGTCTATTGTTCTATGCAAACCGATGGAATCAGCTTTAGCTAAAAATAGTTTTGCCCCACTAGGTGTATTATATACTGGCTTTTGTTCGTACGACCCAGAATAAATACCGTAAGTGTATGGAGCCAAAGTGCTATCACGTTGAAATAAAACAGTCCCATCTTCTCTCTATATATATAGCGTATTTCTCCAGCTACCAGGCAAGATCGCATACTCAAACATTGTAGTATCACAATCAAACAAAGACCATGTTACATAGCCAACAGTATACTCACTCGGGCTTACCATTGAAATAGGAATATTGATAGTAGCAAAAGAAGTATGGTCCAGATTAAATAACTTTAACTGGTTTGTTTTATAATCCAAATACATGATTTTATAATCATCACTTCTCCCCATATTAATAATCACTGGACGAGCCAACTCTAAGGTTGCGGGGCCTGGATACGTGAACTCGTATGTAATCTGCGCCTTAGCAGCAAATGCAAAAACTAATATAACAGCACTTAACAGAAAGTTTTTCATAATGGTTTGCTTTTAAGTTTATAGCCCTAAGCTACAACTTTGGCAACAAAAAACTACAACTGCAATACTTTACTACTAAATCAAAAACTTAAAAACCAAACTTCGGTTTGGTGTA
>CAYREY010000054.1:0-3065 GCA_964423405.1 uncultured Chitinophaga sp.
CGGTTCCGTTAAGTGTGGCGCTGTTTATGTAAACATTGGTAGCCGTGTTGTTGCTGGCGGTAATGGTAAACGTTTTACCGTTTTCTAAATGTATCACAGCCTTATCAAACACCGGCGAGCCTATGGCATAGTGGTTGCTGCCGGGGCAAACGGGGTAAAAACCAAGCGAACTAAAAACATACCAGGCACTCATCTGTCCGCAATCTTCGTTGCCCGGTAGCCCGTCGGGTTTAGTGGTATATAGTTCGGTCATTATCCGGCGGGTCATGGCTTGTGCTTTCCAGGGTTGCCCCAGGTAATTGTATAAGTACGCCACATGGTGGCTGGGCTCGTTACCATGCACATATTGGCCTATAAGCCCGGTCATATCCGGTGTAACCATACCCTTAAGTTTTGTAGAGGCATTAAAAAGCGAATCGAGAAAACGGCTGTACCGCTCTTTACCACCGCTAAGTTTTATCAACCCCGAAATATCCTGCGGCACATAGCTTGAGTACTGCCATGCATTGGCCTCGCAATACACTGTAAGGCTGGCCTTAAACGGGTCGAAACTTTTTACAAAACCCTTTTTGGTGCGTGCCCGCATAAAACAGGTGGTAGTATCGTACACGTTTTTGTAATTGGCCGCGCGCTTAATGTAGGTATTGTACACAGCCGTGCTATCCATGGCTTTTGCCATTTGTGCCAGGCACCAGTCGTCGTAGGCAAACTCAAGCGTTTTGGCTACCGAGCCACTGAACAGACTATGCCTTATATAGCCATTTTTAAAGTAACCACTCATACCTTTTTTGTGTCGGTACAAGCCGGCAAAAGTCAATAACGTAGGTGCTACCTTAATTTTTTGCAGACCCTTTTCATCGGTCTCGGCGCTTTTGCGCATGGCCTGTAAAGCCAACGGCGCATTAATACCCTCTATACCTTTTAAGTAGCTATCGGCAATAACCGGCAGGGCGTGGTAGCCCGGCATACAAAAAGTTTCGTTGGCGGCAAGTTCCCACACCGGTAGTAAACCGCCCTGCTGGTATTGGGTCAAAAAGTTCTTTACAAAATCGGTAGTCCGCTTACGGTCAATAATGGTAAACAGCGGGTGCACCGCACGGTATGTATCCCATAAACTGAAAACCGTGTGGTAGGTAAAATCGTTCGTTTCGTGTACCTGCCAATCGCGCCCGCGGTATTTGCCGTCTACATCCTGGTATACGTTAGGGGCAATCATACAGTGGTATAACGACGTATAAAAAACACGCATGGCACTTTCGTTGGTACCTTCTACTTCTATTTTCCCAAGTTGGTTATTCCACTGTTTAATGCCATCCGCTTTCACTTTTTCAAAATCAAAGGCAGGCTGTTCGGCCTCCAGATTTTTACGCGCACCCTCTACACTTACCGCCGATATTCCCACCCGCACATAAACTGCTTCGCCTTCTTCGGTTTCAAACTGCGCAAATGCTTTTAATAAACTGCCACTTACGTGCCGGGCCCCTTTACGCAGCACACCCGCTTTGGCTGTTCCGAAATTTTTAAACGGTTTAGAAAACTGGATAACAAAATACAGCATCTGCTTACCCGCCCACGATGAGCTGATACGGTACCCTGTAATTTCGTTATTGCCCGAAACAGTTATCTCTCCTTCCTTTACTTTATCACGGTGCGTTAGGTCGAGTATAATATTGGCGGCAGAAGATTTGGGAAACGTGTATTTGTGTAAGCCGGTACGCAGCGTGGTAGTTAGTTCTGCTTTTACTTTGGGTTTATCTAAAAATACAGTGTAGTAAGATACGGCCGCATGCTCGTTCTCCTTTTTAAAAGTAGAGGAGTATTTTTTATTGCTCAATTGCACTTTGCCAACGGTAGGCATCAGCATTACATCGCCATAATCGCTACAACCGGTGCCGCTAAGGTGCGTGTGCGAAAACCCGTAAATGCGCTGGTCTGAATAGTGGTAGCCCGAGCAGCCAATCCAACCCTTTAATCTGGTATCGGGGCTTAACTGTACCATACCAAATGGCAACGTAGCACCGGGGAAAGTATGGCCCGTACCATCCGTACCAATCAGCGGGTCAACATACCGACAAAAATCCTGCTGTGCAAAAAGTTGTAAGGGTAGTAGGAGTGTAAGTAGGATTTTTTTCATGCCGGCAACGTTTGCTTACCAATAACTAAAGAAACACAATTAACTACACAGTATCACCTACACTTTAACCCCGAACAGATACCCCACCAGTGCTGATAATAACATGGCAATGGTGCCCCAAATCGTAATACGTACAATAGATTTTAAGATGCTGGAACCGCCGGTTTTAGCCGATGTAACACCAAGAATTATAAGAAACAGTATAGTGAAACCATAGAGCCAGTATTCCATTCCTTTAACCGGGGCAAAAAGTATAACCAACAGTGGCAGTACCCCACCCACGGTAAACGAGGCCCCCGATGCCAGCGCAGCTTGTATAGGTTTAGCCTGGCTTATTTCATTAATGCCAAGTTCGTCGCGTATGTGGGTGGCCAGTGCATCTTTTTCGGTTAGCTCAATAGCTACCTGCATGGCTGTTTCTTTTTTCAGGCCCCGTCGTTCGTAAATCTGTGCCAATATATGTAGTTCTTCATCGGGCATTTCTGCCAGTTCTTTCTTTTCGCGTTCTATATCGGCCTTCTCTGTATCTGTTTGCGAGCTTACTGATACATACTCACCTGCTGCCATAGATAATGCACCGGCCACCAGCCCTGCTACAGTAGCAAGTATTATTGGCTCGCGGGTGGTGCTGGCGGCTGTTACCCCTATAGCCAGGCTCGATATAGATATAATCCCATCGTTGGCGCCAAGTACAGCAGCCCGCAGCCAGTTACTGCGGTGTATGTAGTGGCTATCTAAGTAGTTATCAATTGTTACCATGGTATTGTTGTTTGCAGGTAGTGCACACTAATATACTCAACTTAATATAAGTATGATTTTCTCATGTTCTATTTCCTTTTACATTAGCAGCTATGAAGAAACCCGCTTTAAACCTGAAGGTTAAAAAGGCCGCCACCGGCCTTGGTTTATTTACTATGGAGCCTATAGCCAA
>CAYREY010000054.1:3165-34795 GCA_964423405.1 uncultured Chitinophaga sp.
AGGTTAAAAAGGCCGCCACCGGCCTTGGTTTATTTACTATGGAGCCTATAGCCAAGGGCACAAAAATTATAGAGTACACCGGCGAGAAAATTACAGTTGACGAGGCCAACCGCCGCGGCGGCATGTACTTGTTTGAGCTTAACAGTAAGTGGCTGATAGATGGCAAAACCCGCGATAACACCGCCCGCTATATTAACCATGCCTGCAAATCGGCGGCAAACTGCGAAATAGATATTAAGGCCGGGCATATATGGGTAATAGCGCGCAAAAATATAAAGGAGGGAGAGGAGCTATCGTACGATTATGGTAAAGAAATGTTTGATACTTATATAAAACCACACGGCTGCAAATGTGCCCGCTGCAAACCGGTTGCCGCTAAAAAGCGCTGATACCACCGATTACTCTACCGCTACCCCTACTGTTGATTTATCGGAGGTTTTAAAACCAAAATAAAATACCACCCACGCCAACAGGGTAAACAATGCTGCTACTACCATAGGCAGGCGCACATCTATGTTCAGCATAAAGCCCGCCAGTACTGGTGGTACAGTAAATGCAAACGATTGCAGCGATTGCTGTATGCCCAGTATCTCGCCCTGGTTTTCTTTACTGGCCAACGACGATACTATACTGGTTTGGTTAGGCTGTGTAAGCCCCTGAAAAATGGCAACCAGTGGGTTTACCAGATACAGCATCCAAGCCTGGTGGGGTAGCAACACAATTAATATTGCTACCGATAAGCCAATGATAGATAAACGAAGGATAGCCGGTGGCGCAAAACGCGTAGCCAGCTTACGCATAATAAAGCCCTGTGTAATGGCCACCCATATACCAATGTAGCCAAACACCATACCCAGTTCTTTTTCGCTGAAGTGAAACGTCTCGAGCAGGTACACCTGATTGAATTGCATAAAAAAGCTCCAGCCAAATGCCTGCAAAAATATAGTAAGCAGTATTACCCGCATGTTTACCAGCTTAAACGCTTTTTGCAGATTATGGAAACCGGCCAGCAGGGTTGGTTCTTTGGCTGTACCCGGTGTAAATGTTTTAGGGAACTGCTTGCGCACATAAAACATATTTACCAGCGTTAGCATTGCTGTAAACCACAATGGGGTAGAGGGGGTAAACCAACTGATAACATCGGGGCTTGCCAGAAAACCACCCAACGCAGGGCCCAGTATAAAACCCAGGCCAAAGGCCATACCTATCAGGCCAAAGTTTTTGGCCTTCTCTTCTGGTTTGCTAACATCGGCCAGTGCCGCCAGTGCTATTGATATGTTGCCACCCATAAACCCCGGCAACGCACGTGCAAAAAACAGCAAGCCCACCAGCCGCCAGTGTATAGCCAGTGCAAACAGTACATAGCCAATAAACGTACCCACCAGCGATATCTGTAAAATACGTTTACGTCCGTACCGGTCGGCCAGGGTACCTAAAATAGGCGCACCAAAAAACTGAAAAAACGGGAACGTAGCCGCCATAAACCCATACAGTATGTTACGCGTTTGGTGGCTGAAATCGGCCGGTAGTATGCTGTGCGCCGGGTTAAGAAAAAGGCTGGGCGTAATAGGTATAATAATGCCTATGCCCACCATATCTATAAATACGGTAATGAAAATAGCCAGCAACGGGCTTATTTTCTTTGGTTCGTTCATGTAGCTAATAAACAGGCTGCACAGTAATAAGTCAAACCTGCTAATGGTGGATAAACCCAAAGTGTACACTGCCCGCCACAGCGGTTATTCCAGCCTTATATCGCCGTGGCCTTTGTAGTAAAGCGAATCTTTACTGGTGTAAAAGCCATAGTACAACCGGTAGTATTCATTTTTATGGAAAGATGTATTGGCACTGAAATCGTACTGATAGCTTACCGGCCCGCCGGGCAGGCGTTTTACGGCGTAGTACACTATCTGCATATCGGTATTTACTATAGCCATACGCAGCATACACTGCCGGCCGGTGTTTATGTTCCAGGTAAAGCGCCCATCGTTAGGGTTGGCGCACACCGCCGATACCTGTACATAGCCAGCCAGGCTATCGGTTATACGTACACTATCATTAAAACTTATAAAGTTGTATTCGTAGCTATACCAGCCTTCATCGTAGCCCCAGTCGGTGGTATCAATATCGCTTATGTATAAGCAGGTGGCATCGGTAACGGTAATATTGCTGAACGATACAGGCGCTATATCCGATTTTTTACAACTGCTGTATGTCAGTAGTATCAATAAACCCAGCGTAATGCAAAACGGCTTCATTACATTTTGGCACCCTCTTGTTTGGGGGTAGTTTTCTTTTTAATAAAACCGGCGGTGTTAACCGATATGGTAAACTGGTGCGCTGTAGCACCTTGTGCCATTGGCTGAAAACCGTATGCCACATCAAACTGGCGCACATGCACACCCAGCCCTAGCGACAGGCCCGGCACACCGCGTCGGGTTGCCAGTTTAAGCTCCTGCTGGCGCAGGTGGTTGTAGGCTACATCTATACGCACTACTTTCTTTATATTAAACTCTACACCAATTATAACATGGCGGAAAAGTTTATCGGCAATATACTTTTTAGGTTTTGTTTCCGATGAGTCGGTAAACAGATTGTCCTGCTGTGCATCGGCGGGATTGTTGTAGCGTATATCCCAGCGGTACAGGTTGTGAAACGTAAAATGGAAACGGAACGGCACATTTTTAAAGCCAAACGATAGCCCGGCCTGCAGGTCAAACGGCATAGGCTCGCGCACTCCTTTATTATAAGGCTTAAACTGGCCGCCCAGGTTTTTGGCAACTATGCTGGCGGTTACGTTGTGGGCCGTGTCGTTTATCATTACGGCCAGGTCGGCGGCCATACCTACCGAGCTGTAAGGCCCCAGTTGCGAGTAAATGAATTTTGCATTTACACCGGCCGAGAAAATTTTACCAAACTGGTAGCCATAACCGGCATATATGTTCATCTCGCCGGCATTAAACGTGCCCAGTATGTTGGCTGCTTCGTCGGTTTCGGTAAACTTGCCGTAGGCTATGTATTGCAGGCCAAAACCAAACGTGCCGGGTATTTTAAACTTGTGCGCATAGCTTACGTTGCCATAGTTAACCTTGCCGGGGTAGGCCACCGTGCTGAACGATACCAGCCGGTTCATACGCGGGTTAAGCGCTGCCGGGTTGGCCAGTTGTACGGTAAGGTCATGGTCCATAATGCCTATGTTGGTACCGCCCAAACCCATAATACGCGCCGATGGTGGCAGGGTAAGAAACTCGTACGTGTTTTCGCCACCTATCTGTGCGTTTAGGTTGGCCCAAACACATAAAACCATTGATATAGAAAGAAATAAATGCTTCAACCTGCTTTATTTTGGTGCTAATTAACGAAATGCATTTTAATTTATTTTGTAGGTCCCTGAGATGCTGTTAAATAACCTGCCGGCCTGTGGGTAACTTGCCGTGCAATATCATTGACTTAAGCTGTATTAGGCTGTTTTTTCTCCTCCTTACGCCGCCGCACGGCGTGCATTCAAGGTGGAGCCGGTCGAGCGAAGCGAGACGAGGTGGTGCTTAAGTCAATGACATTAACTTGCCCCCTACAACTGCTCAATAAACACAACAAATAACAATAAGGTTATAAAATTTTAAAGCATCAGCTTCGTCATCCTTTTTACATTCGCAGGCGATTTGTTTTTTTATTTATTGTCTAACTACTAACTACTTAATACTAACTACTATTAATTATGAGAACAAACCACGAGATTGATTACCGCATTTTTGGCGAAGAGATGCAATGCGTAGAAATTGAACTGGACCCACAGGAAACAGTAATTGCCGAGGCCGGTGCATTTATGTACAAAGACCAGCCTATACAAATGCAAACCATTTTTGGCGATGGCAGTAAAGAGAATACCGGTTTTATGGGCAAGCTATTGGGTGCCGGCAAACGTTTACTAACCGGCGAGAGCCTGTTTATGACCGCCTTTTCGCACCAGGGTGCCGGTAAGGCACGCGTGGCTTTTGCTTCACCTTATCCCGGCAAAATTATACCTATGGACCTTCAGGAGATGGGTGGTAAGGTTATTTGCCAGAAAGATGCCTTTTTATGTGCAGCCAAAGGCGTAAGCGTAGGTATCGATTTTCAGCGTAAGCTGGGTACCGGCCTGTTTGGCGGCGAGGGCTTTATTATGCAGAAACTGGAGGGCGATGGCCTGGCGTTTGTACACGCGGGTGGCCATATTATAGAGCGCCAGTTGGGCCCCGGTGAAGTATTACATATAGATACTGGTTGCGTGGTAGCCTATACTAAAGATGTGGATTTTGACATACAGATGATAGGTGGTATTAAAAATACCCTGTTCGGCGGCGAAGGTTTCTTTTATGCTGTGCTGCGTGGCCCCGGTAAAGTGTGGCTACAAACCCTGCCTATCTCGCGCCTGGCTTCGCGTATTGTGGCTTACTCGGGCCCTAACCGTAAAGAAGAAGGCAGCGTACTGGGTGGCCTGGGCAACCTGCTGGATGGCGACGGATTCTAACAGACTGTGTCTTTCCTCTATATACAGTAACGGCGGCAGGTTTACCTGCCGCCGTTTTTTTTATCGTCTTGTTTTAAAAACATACCTGCGTTGCTGTTTAGTATTTTTTTATCACTGCTATGCGCCGGAAGTATAAATTTGACTTTTAAATTGTTGAAGCATGTGCGGTATAGCCGGTTTTATTAATCCCAGGTTTAGCGATGAGCAGAAAGTAGAGTTAACCCGCAGTATGCTCAGTAAAATTACCTACCGCGGGCCCGAGGCATCTAATGTATATGTAGATGGCCCCGTGGCACTGGGCCACAACCGGTTAAAAATTATCGACCTTTCGGATGAGGCCAACCAGCCGTTTGAGTACGACGATATTGTAATTGCGTTTAACGGCGAGGTGTATAACTATATAGAAATACGCGAAGAGTTACTGAAACATGGCTACCGGTTCCGTACACAGGGTGATACCGAAGTAATATGTGCTGCCTATAAAAAGTGGGGCGAGGAATGTGTGAAGCACTTTATGGGTATGTGGGCCTTTGCCCTGTGGGATAAAACTAAAAAGAAACTGTTTTGCTCGCGCGACCGCTTTGGTATAAAACCTTTTTACTATCTCACTTTTGGCGAAGGCTTCTATTTCGCATCGGAGTATAAGCCACTGAAAGATGTGGCGGTGTTTAAAAAGCAGTTGAATGTAGAGCAGATGAACCGCGGCCTGCAAATGGTGTGGGCGGTGTATAAAGATGAAACTTATTACACCATGCTTAAATCGTTGCTGCCTGCCCATAACCTGGTGTGGAGCAATGGTAAAATAAAGCTAACCCGCTATTGGGATATTGATTTTACCCAACCGGTTAGTAAAATGGGTTGGGAAGAGAAGAAAGGTAAGTTTTTCAGTTTGTTTAAAGAGTCGGTTAAACTGCACTCGCGCAGCGATGTGCAAAACGGTACCTGCCTCAGCGGTGGGCTCGATTCATCGGCCATAGCTTCCATGTACTCTACCTTAAACCCCGATTCCAAAATCAAATCGTTTTCTATTTATTACGAAAACGATGTAGATGAACGCCCCTTTGTGCGCGAGGTGGTAAACAAGTACCCGAATATAGACCCATACTATTTTTCGCCATCGCACCAGCAAATACAGGATAACTTTCACAACGTGGCCTTTCACAGCGATGTGCCGCTGCTGGGTTCTTCTTTTATTTCGCAGTACTTTTTAATGCAGTTGGCCAAAAGCAAAGGGGTAACCGTAGCGCTCGATGGGCAGGGCTCTGATGAATACCTGGGCGGTTACCTGCATTCGTTCTACAGGCTTATAGGGCAGGATTTCCGTAGCCTTAACATACGCAAAGGACTTAAACTGCTGGATGCGCACACGGCTATGGAAAACTTTGGCAAACAGAAACGTAATGATATACTGAAGAAAAGTCTTTTCTGCTCGGTAAGCGATGAAAACCGGGTGTATAATATGGAGCAGATGCCGCTTAATAAATACCTGAGCGGCGATGGGGTAGAGGATATTGATTTTAAAACAGTAACCGGCGATAAGTTCAATAACTTTTTGTACCACCTGTTAATGAACTCTACCCTGCAAACCCTGTTGCATTACGAGGATAGAAACTCTATGGCGTTTAGTATAGAGTCGCGCGTGCCGTTTTTAGATCACCGCTTGGTAGAGTTTGCCTTTACACTTAACCGCGAAGACCGTATTAGCGACCGTGCTGAAACCAAATATATACTACGCGAGGCCCTGCGGCCCATACTGCCTAAGGCTATTGCCGAGCGTAAGGATAAAAAAGGCTTTGTTACCCCCGGCGAGGTGCAATGGCTGAACGGCCCGCTGCAACACCTGCTGGATATTGATTACAAAAATTTCGACTGGATGAAAGCCGATAAGCTACGCGAAACGGTAGAGCAGTATAAAAATGGTGATACCAGTAAAGCCAAATTTGTGTGGCGCCTGGCCTGTGCCGATTACTGGATGAAGAATTTTTACTAATTAGTACTTCGTAACGGTATTTCTTATTTTGGCTTAAACTCAACCAATGGGCTTCGATTTGGCTGGCCTCGCGCTTATAGTTTTTAAAAGTATAGCTATCTACCTGTTTATCATTCTGGCCATCCGCCTGTTTGGTAAAAAAGAACTGACACAGCTATCGGTTATCGATCTGGTGTTTATTCTGCTTATCAGCAACTCGGTACAAAATGCTATGGTGGGCCCCGACAATACACTGCTTGGTGGGCTGGCGGCTGCCACCGGCCTGTTTGTAATTAACTACGTACTTAAACTGATTTTAAAGCGCTTTCCGCAGGTAGATAAACTGCTGGAAGGCGAACCGATGGTGCTGATATACGAAGGCAAAGTACAACAGCAAAATATGGAGGAGTGTATGCTTACAATGGATGAACTGAAAGCTGCCGTACGCGAACACGGCGCCAAAGACATTAGCGAAGTAAACCTGGCTATGCTGGAGAAAGACGGCAACATCAGTGTAATAACCGGTTTCGAGCATAAAACCATGCGCCGGCGTAAACTGCGTAAAGGTATGCTGAAAAATTAACCCCGCTTACTGTTTTTTACTGCGCATACTTTTTATATACATATGCTCAACCCGCGTACGCGCCCATGGTGTTTTGCGCAAAAATGCAAGACTTGATTTTATACTTGGGTCAAATTGAAAACAGCGGATAGGAACGTATAGGGCCATTTTCTCCCACCCGTGTTTTTCTACCAAATGCTGTAGTATCATCTCAAGTGTAATACCATGTAACAGATTGTTTGGCTGATTTTCTTTCATACAGTATAAGACGCAAATGTATTGTTATATATGGAAATGCTTATTTTCGGATAACTACTAAGCAAAGCATGAAACTTGAAAAACGTATAGGACTGGCTGGTGGCATCGCTATTGTAGTAGGGGGCGTAATTGGCATGGGGGCTTATGCACTGGTGCCATCTATTGCGCAAAAGGCGGGCAATGCTGCCTGGCTGGCTATAACCATTGCCATGCTGGTATCGGTGGTAAGTGTGCTGCCGCTTATACAAATAAGCAGCGCCTTACCGGTAGCAGGCGGTGGCTATATGTATGCCAGTCGCTTAATTTCTCCACTGGCCGGCACTGTCACTTCGTTCTGGGCGCTGCTGGGTGGTGCCAGTTCGCTATGCCTTATATCCATTGGCCTGGTCGATTACTTTGCCCCATATCTGCCTTTTAAAATATCGCTGCACGTAGGTGCCATGGTGCTTATCGGCTCGTTCTACTTTGTGTATCTGTTTGGCTTAAAGGTGCTGAGCGATTTGCAGATTATAATGAGCGTGCAGATGTTGCTGGCCCTGCTGTTATATTTTATACCCATAGCTATGGCAGGTAAAGCATCGTTGGATGTTGGCCTGCCGCATACCGATGGCTTTTTAATGGCTGTAATACTTTGCACCAACCTTTGCCTCGGCTTTCAGATTATTATTGAAATGGGAGAGGAGATGCACAACCCCGGCCGCAATATTCCGCTATCGCTCATTATCGGTTCGGTGGTAATTTTTATTATTTACCTGGCCCTGCTTTCGGCCTACACCGGTGTGGTAGGTATAGAAAGCCTGTCCCTTAAACCCAAACTGGCCGATACGGTAAGGCCTTTTGTGAGCGCACCTGTGCTGGTGTTTGTGCAGTTGGGTATGATTACCTCGGGCCTTACCTCATACAATGGTGGGGCTATTGCCCTGCCGCGCGAGATATTTGCCATGGCCCGCGATAGGATGCTACCCGAACAGTTTGCAGCTACCAATACAAAAGGCAACCCTACCAATGCGGTTACTTTCTTTTTTGTGTTTGTATTGATTGAAATGGCACTGGGCCAGTTGCTCGATAGTCTGGGGCTTATAGCGCCGTTTTTCGGCACCGATGTAATAGAGTTTTATGGCTTTATGACTATTATGGGCATTATGCTGCTTACTATAGCTATCAGTATATCGGCCTACCGGTTACCGGCAAGGTATGCCGCGCAGTATGCGGCAGCGTATATCCGCTTTGGTAAACCCCTGCTGGTTGCCTTTATTGTGGTATCACTGTTGTTTTCGCTGTTTCTTATCGCCATTATGTTTTCTAAATGGATTGTAGTGGCCATTTATGTGCTATACACAGCACTGGCGGTGGCTTATTATTATTACCGGCGCGGCGTACTGCTACAGCAGGGTATAGCGCCCGGTACCTACTTTAAAGCCTGGCAAAACGAAAACTAAAACAGGTCGGTTATTACCTGTGCTATCTCCCACCAGCTATCCATCATACTGCTACGCTTTAGGTTTACCTCTATCTGGCAGCTGGCTTTTTTAAAGCGCTTGCCTTTTTCGGCCTGCACCTGGTAGTTAACTGTGCAAATGGCGTGGCCGGTCCCGTTTTCTTTATCTACGTGTAGTTGCAGGTAGTTATAATCGGTAAGCCGTATGTTAAAGTGCTGCTCCCAGAAATCCGTAATTTTTTCGCGTAGTTCATCCGGCTCCATCGATAGGCCAATGTGGTCTTTCATCTCCTCGCTAAAATGCTCATCGAAAAACATACTGCCCTTGGTAAAAACACTTTGTATAAACGTGCTGATGGTAGAGCGCACATCATACTCGGCATTCGGGTGAAACTCCTCGTAAATAAACTGGCTTACCCAGCCCCGCATGCGTATATTTTCTATCTCGTGCTTAAACAGTTCTTCGGTAATAAAGCGGTACACCTCGCGTTTGGGCGTTTCGGCCAGCACACTAAGGGCTACCCCGTTTTTGCTCATAATACGTGTAAGGCGTTTTAGTTCTTTATCCACCTCTTTATCGCTCAGGTCGTTTACATGGTTATACTCCGGTTCGCCTATAAATTTGTAAACACTGATAACCTCCGATGAGTCGTGCTTTTTATGAAAATTTATAACCTGCTTCAAAAACTGGTTCTCTATCTCGGGTGGCAGGTCTTCGCTGCCCATAAAATCGCCGCCAAACTCGGCCATCATCTTTAACTTCAGCAGTTCATTCTCGGTGCCCAGTTCTTCACTACTTTTCTTTTTCCTCTTTCTGTTTGCCATGGTTTGAAAATAATAATTCTATAAATCAGATTCCCAAATTCCGCGTAACTTTATGCCATGTTAAAGAAAATTGCATACCCCGATCCGTCCAGTACATTTTACTTTGTGTTTGCATATATCATAGCTTTCTCTATGTGGTGGGCATACCTGTTGTATGCTAAAAACGAAGCCGCCTTTCAGGAGAAGATAGAGCTGAACCGCATTTCATTTCTTACACAGGAGCCCGGTGGAGATTATCACCAGTCTAAGTTATACAGCGATGTAATGTCTAAATACCGGCGCCAGCAGTTTATGATAATTGCAGAGGGTACGGTGTTTATTGTACTGTTGCTGGTTGGCTTGTTGCGCGTGCGTAAGGTTTTCTTCCGCGAAATGGAACTGGCGGCACAGCAGCGTAACTTCCTGCTCTCTATTACACACGAGCTTAAGTCGCCGCTTTCTACCATCAAGCTATCGCTGCAAACCATGGGGCGGCGTAAACTGGAGCCTGAGCAATCGGAACGCTTAATTACCAACTCGCTGGTTGACCTCGACCGGTTAGAGTCGCTGGTAGATAATATATTGTTTGCTGCCAAAATAGAGCGCGAAGAACCCGGACTGGCATACGACGATATTAATGCCAGCGATATTGTACGCTCGGTAGCCGAGCGTTTTATGCATAATAAAAAAAATATAACTGTATTGCACAATGTTCAGGCCGATGTGTACCTGAATGGCGACATGCTTGGTTTTACTTCGGTTATTATAAACCTGATTGAAAACGCTATTAAATATTCGCCCGAGAGCACTACCGTAACTGTAAACCTGAAAGAAGACGGGCAGCAGGTGTTACTTTCTATAGCCGATGAAGGAGTGGGGATATCGGATATGGAAAAGAAAAAAGTGTTTGATAAATTTTACCGCGTGGGCAGCGAAGATACCCGCAAAACCAAAGGCACCGGTTTGGGTTTATATATTGTAAAGCGAATGGTTGAGATAGGAAAAGGAGAGATAAGTATTGGTGATAACAAGCCATGCGGCACTGTTTTTAATCTTAAGTTTCCTAAAGCTGCTGTATAGTACACCGGTAGTGTATATATGTAATATTAATTTATACACTATTTTATTTTTTACAATTTCGTGACAGTTGTTAGGTTTATAAATTGTAAAATTACATTGAAAACGAACCACATGACCACACGTATACTATTAGTAGAAGATGAAGAAAACCTGCGCGAAGCCATAAAGCTTAACCTTGAGTTGGAAGGCTACGAAGTAGAGGTTGCCGACACCGGCAAGAAAGCACTTAAGAAAATTGTAGGCCAGCGTTACAACCTGATAATACTGGATGTAATGTTACCCGAAATAGATGGCTTTGAAGTGTGCGAAAACATTCGCCTGACCGATAGCGATACCCCTATCCTGTTTCTTACTGCTAAAGATTCGAACGCCGATAAACTACAGGGTTTTAAACTGGGTGGCGATGACTACCTGACAAAACCCTTTAACCTGGAAGAAATGCTGATGCGCGTGCGTGTACTTATTAAGCACAGCAAACGTGGCACGCAACAATCAGAGGCTATTAATACCTACAAGTTTGGTGGTAATGTAATAAACTTTGTAACCTACCAGGCTAAGGCGGCCAATGGTAAAGAGATACAACTAACCAAAAAAGAGATACAACTGCTTAAAATTCTGATTGAACGTAAAGAGACTGTTGTATCGCGCAACCAGATATTGCACTTTGTATGGGGGTACGATGTGAACCCCTCTACCCGTACTATCGATAATTTTATAATGACTTTCCGTAAGTATTTCGAGAAAGATGCATCGGATCCACGCCATTTCCATTCGGTGCGTGGGGTGGGGTATAAGTTTACCGAATCGTAACCACCGCAATAGTACAATGCCATAAGCTGTAGTGGATAGCTTTATCTTCTGCAGAATATCATTTTAGCGAAAAGAATATCTTAGCCCGAAATTTATAAGCATTGCTCGATAAGTTTCTCAAGCTATTTAAGAAAGAGGAGGAAGAACCACCATCGGCACTTACCGATTACAGTGGTATGCTTGTAGATTTCCATAATCACGTGTTGCCGGGTATTGATGATGGTTCACGTAATCTCGATGACTCGATAGCCATGCTCCGCAATTTTCAGCAATTGGGTTTTAAAAAAGTTGTAGCCTCGCCACACAGCATGGCCGAAGGGTATGTAAACAGCACAGCCAAAATACTGGAGAAGCGCGACCTGCTTAGAGAGGCCATTGCGCAGCAGGGTCTGGATATTCAGTTTGATGCCGCAGCCGAGTATTATATGGACGAGTTGTTTATAGAAAAGATAGCAACTAAAGACCTGCTGACCGTTGGTAAGAATTATGTTTTAATGGAGCTATCGTACCTTACCAAGCCCCAGAACCCCGGCGATGTGATATACAAATTACAGGTAGCCGGTTATAACCTTATACTGGCCCACCCGGAACGCTACCCCTACTACCACGAAGAGAGCTTTGAGCAGTATAAACGGTTTAAAGACCGCGGCGTTTATTTTCAGATAAACCTGGGCTCGCTGGCCGGCAAGTACGGTGCCGGAGCCAAATACACCGCCGAGAAAATGATTAACGAGGGGCTGGTAGAATTTGCCGGTAGCGACCTGCATAATTTGGGGCAGTTTGATACCTTGCGGGCGTGTTTACAATCTAAACACATGGAAAAGCTGTTTAACTCAGAAAGATTTAAGAACAAAACACTGTTATAGCACATGCCTTTTATAGAAACCGGTTTGCCCGGCCTTAAAATTTTTGAACCCCGCGTATTTAGTGATGCACGCGGCTATTTTTTTGAAGTGTACAGCGAAACGGTATTTGCCCAGGCCGGTATCCATACGCGTTTTGTGCAGGATAACGAATCGAAATCGCAGCGCGGTGTATTACGTGGCCTGCATTACCAACTCGACCCTATGGCCCAGGCCAAACTGGTGCGGGTAGTAGAGGGCGAAGTGTTGGACGTAGTGCTGGATATACGTGTGGGCTCGCCTACTTACGGTAAGGTATATACCATACTTCTTTCTGCCGAAAACAAAAAGCAACTGTTTATACCCCGTGGCTTTGCGCACGGCTTTTCGGTGTTAAGCCAAACGGTTATTTTTCAGTATAAGTGCGATAATTTTTATTCTAAAGAAAGTGAGGGCGGTATTGCCTATAACGACCCTGCACTGAGTATAGATTGGGGTATAGACCTTACGGAAGCTATCGTGTCGGATAAAGACAAAGGCTTACCGCTGTTTAAAGATTGCGTAAACAATTTTGTGTACCAACCATGAGTAAAATACTGGTAACCGGTGCCCATGGCCAGGTGGGTATGGAGCTTAACTTCTTATCGTCGTTGCTGGAAACACACGCTTTTGTGTTTGTAAGCCACGCCGACCTTGATATAGCCGATGAAGCTGCCGTGAATACTTTTGTTGCCAATGGCAATTTTACGGCGTTGGTTAACTGTGCCGCCTATACCGCTGTAGATAAAGCCGAAAGCGAAAAGGAACTGGCCTATAACGTTAACGCCACCGCAGCCGGTAACCTGGCAAAAGTGTGTAAGCAACATGGTGTGCGGTTTATACACTTTAGTACCGATTTTATTTTCGATGGTACACATTCGGTGCCTTATAGCGAAGATGAAGTAACTGCACCGCTCTCGGTGTATGGTGCCAGTAAGCTGGAAGGGGAGAAGCTGGTGCTGCAACATAACCCCGATGCCTTAATTATCCGCACCAGTTGGGTGTACTCTTCGTTTGGCAACAACTTTGTAAAAACCATATTGCGGCTATGCCGCGAGCGCGAATCGCTGAATGTGATATTCGATCAGGTGGGCACGCCTACCTATGCCCGCGACCTGGCTGCTGCTGTGCTGCACATACTGCAACAGCCCGAATGGGAACCCGGTGTATATAACTACAGCAATGAAGGTGTAGCCAGTTGGTACGATTTTGCCATTGCCATACGCGACCTGGGCGGCCTAACCACGCGCATTTTGCCTATAGAAACCAGCCAATATCCCACACCTGCGGTCAGGCCCAAGTACAGTGTGCTGAATAAGAAAAAAATAAAAAATACTTACGCACTTGAAATCCCCTACTGGCGCGATAGCCTTGCCACCTGTATTAAACTGCTGAAATGAAGTACAAAGAGATAGATATTGATGCACTGGTTGCCATAGCTGTTGAAGCAGGCGATGCCATAATGGAAGTATATAACCGTTCGTTTACAGTTGAGGTAAAAGACGATAAATCGCCGTTGACAGAGGCTGATAAAAAATCGAATGCTGTTATTCTTGAAAAACTGCATGTACTTTATCCGCAAATACCTTTTATATCAGAAGAAAGTAAACAAACGCCCTATGCCGAGCGCCAGCACTGGAGCCGGCTGTGGTTAATTGACCCATTGGATGGTACCAAAGAGTTTATTAAACGCAACGGCGAGTTTACTGTTAACATAGCGTTGATAGAAGATGGTGTGCCGGTAGTGGGCGTGGTACATGCCCCTGCCAAAGGCACTACCTACTACGGTGTAAAGGGCGAGGGTGCTTTTAAAATTACCGGTGGTGTTACAGCGCCTATCAGCAATACGGTTCATTACTCGCAAAAGCAAAAAGTAATAGTAGTGGGCAGCCGTTCGCACCTGGATGAACGTACCGAAGCCTTTGTGCAAAACCTGCGCGCCGAGGGCAAAGAGGTAGAGTTCAGCGCCTCTGGCAGTTCGCTTAAATTTTGCATGGTAGCCGAGGGGGCCGCAGATGTATATCCGCGCTTTGGCCCTACTATGGAGTGGGACACTGCCGCCGCACATGCCGTAGCTCTGTATGCCGGCAAAAATGTACTACACGCCGAAACCCGCCAGCCCGTGGTTTACAACAAGCCCGATTTATACAGCCCGTTTTTTATAGTAGAGTAAGCTATTGTGCACAATAATGCACAAATAGCCCTTAAAAGATGTTAGTATGTGGTGACTTAGCCCTTTGCACCAATACCAGTAGCGGTACTTTTGCGTTATACAAGTAAAGCTACCGGCTATGAAGAAAGTATTGTTCAGCGTATATTTTGGTTTATCGGTTTTGGCACTCAGCGCAGGCGAGGGTGTGCATACCGTAAAACCCGGCGAGTCGCTTTATTCTATTGCCCGCCAGTACAATGTGAGCGTTAACGAGCTTAAAGACCTTAACAGTAGTTTACAAAGCACTACCAATATTAAAGTAGGGCAAAAAATTGTGGTTAGCAGCAATGCTGCCGTTAAAAAAGCTACCGCTTTGCCATCGGTTCCGGCTAATGCTGTACCGGCCAAAGTACACGTAGTTAACAAAGGCGAAACCTTTTATGCAATCTGCAAAAAGTACGGTGTATCGGCTGCGGCTGTTAAGCAATGGAACCAGTTAACCGACCTGAACGTGCGGGTAGGCCAGCGCCTGATAGTAAGCAAAGCCAATTCAGTGGCCCTGTACAAACCTGTTTCGGTGCCTTCTACACCCGATACGCCTTACCGCGAAGAGGATGTTCGCCCACGTTTTAGCATGGAAAATGCCGAACTAGCTATGAACACCCCTGATGTTACAGAACCTGCTGTTAGCCAACCCGTTGTGGTAGCGCCTAAGCCGGTAGTAACCACCACCAGCCTGCGTACCAGCTCTAACAATTCTGCCGAATACCCCACTATTTTTAACCAATACCCTACCTATGGGTATAAAATACGCAAAAGCAAAGGGGCGGCCAATTACATGGAAGATGCTACATCGGGCAACCAGAACCTGGCCTTTTACAGCAATGCCGAAACCGGTTCGGTAATACGGGTTACCAACCTGATGAACCATAAAACCATTTACGTAAAAGTAGTGGGCAAAGTGCCGCCAGCCGATGCTGCCAGCGAGGTTACCATTAAGCTAAGCAACAAGGCGGCTAGAGACCTGGGCGCCATCGACGAAAAATTTTTGGTGGAAGTAGCCAGTTACAGTGCGGTGAACTAACTACGCTGTAGTTTCAATATATGTTAAAAACGGCCTGTACAACGCTTTGTGCAGGCCGTTTTTTTGTTTACTTAATGTGTTGATAGTTTGTCGGTTTTCTGTATAAACTAGTCGGTACTATTTCTATTTTAGCCCCTGCTAAAACAAAGCCCGAAATGGAGTCAAATCTTAACTACTTACCCATCTTTATTCAGTTTGTATTTGTAGCTGTTTTTATAGCTGTAATGCTCGCATTATCGCACTACATAGGCCCTCGCCGTACCTCTAAAAACAAAGATGCTTCTTTTGAGTGCGGTATTCCGCAGCACGGCAACGCGCGTATCCCGTTTTCGGTAAAGTACTTTCTGGTTGCTATTTTGTTTGTATTGTTCGATGTAGAGGTAATATTCCTGTACCCCTGGGCGGTTAACTTCCGCGAAATGGGTATTGATGCTTTCTGGAAGATGATGATGTTTATGGGCCTGCTGTTGCTGGGTTTCTTCTACATTATTAAAAAAGGGGCACTGGAGTGGGAATAATTGAAGTTGGATTTTAGAAGTGAAATTTTGGATTGAATACAGAAAAACATATACACGACTTTGGATGGGAGTAATTCTAAAATCCCAGTTCCAAAATCTAAAATTTGAGATATGGCAGAGAATCAGAATTTAGAACTGCAACCAACTGCAGATGGCTACAATGGCCCGGGGTTTCAGTTAACCTCGCTTGATAAAATAGTGGGCCTGGCCCGTTCAAAATCGCTATGGCCGTTGCCGTTTGCAACCAGCTGTTGCGGTATAGAGTTTATGGCCACCATGGGTTCTAACTACGATTTGGCCCGTTTTGGTTCCGAACGCCCCAGCTTTTCACCACGCCAGGCCGATATGCTGTTGGTAATGGGTACCATTGCTAAAAAAATGGCACCGGTACTACGCCAGGTGTACGAGCAAATGGCCGAACCACGTTGGGTAATATCGGTAGGCGCCTGTGCTTGCTCAGGTGGTGTGTTCGATACCTACAGCGTACTACAGGGTATTGATAAAGTGATACCGGTAGATGTGTACGTGCCCGGCTGTCCGCCGCGCCCCGAGCAGATACTGGACGGCATTATGAAACTGCAGGACCTGGTTAAAAACGAGCAGTACAAACGCCGTGAGTCGCCTGAGTATAAAGCATTGTTAGCCAGCTATGGTATAACGGTTAATTAAACAGTTAGTAAATACAGAACACAACAACAATGGCATTAGATAATACAACAGTACAGCAGCGCATAGCCGATAAATTCGGCGATGCGGTAAAGGATTTTACCGAGCCTTACGGTATGCTTACTTTTGAAGTAGAGCCGGGTAAAGCGATAGAACTGATGCAGTTTCTGCGCGATGACGATACCCTGCGCTTTAATTTTCTTACCACTATGTGTGGTATCCATTTTCCCGATAATGAAGTGGGGCGTCAGTTTTCGGTGGTGTACCAAATGCACAACTGGGTAGATAACGTTCGCGTACGTTTTAAGGCATACCTGAACGGCGAGAACCCCGAAATAGAAACAGCTACCCGTTTATTTAGCTGCGCTAACTGGATGGAGCGCGAAGCTTATGATTTTTATGGCATCAGCTTTACCGGCCACCCCGATTTAAAACGCATACTGAACATGGACGAGATGGTTTCGTTCCCTATGCGTAAGGAATTTCCTATGGAAGATCAGGGCCGTACCGATAAAGACGACAGATATTTTGGACGTATACCAGTAAGTGCAAACTAATATAGGCAGCCGTTAATAACAGAGAAGAATACTTATGGCAGAATTAGTACTAAAAACAATTGAAGAGAAATACGCTGAAATGATAAAACAGCGTGAGAACGAGGATGGAAGCGAACTTTCTATCCTTAACCTGGGGCCTACGCACCCGGCTACTCACGGTATCTTTCAGAACGTGTTATTAATGGATGGCGAGAAAATACTGGATGCCGAACCAACCATCGGCTACATACACCGTGCGTTCGAGAAAATAGCCGAGAACCGTCCGTTTTACCAAATAACCCCGCTAACCGACCGTATGAACTACTGTTCATCGCCTATCAACAATATGGGCTGGTGGTTAACGGTAGAAAAACTACTGAACATAGAAGTGCCTAAACGCGCGCAGTACATACGTGTTATTATGATGGAGCTGGCCCGTATAGCCGACCACCTGATATGCAACTCGATATTGGCAGTAGATAGCGGTGCGTTTACAGGTTTCCTGTATGTAATGCAGTACCGCGAGCGTATTTACGAAATATACGAAGAGCTTTGCGGTGCCCGTCTTACCACCAACATGGGCCGCATAGGTGGGCTGGAGCGCGACCTGAGCGATACCGGTTTCCGCAAGCTGGAAGCTTTTATGAAAGACTTTCCGGTGGCGTTTAAAGAGTTTGAAGACCTGGTTTCGCGTAACCGTATATTTATGGACCGCTGTATAAATGTGGGTCCCATAGATGCAGCCAAGGCTATTAGCTATGGCTTTACCGGCCCTAACCTGCGTGCTGCCGGTGTAGATTACGATATACGCAAAGTAGCACCATACTCCAGCTACGAAGATTTTGAATTTGACATACCGGTGGGTAAAACCGGCGATACATACGACCGTTACTGTGTGCGCAACGCCGAGATATGGCAGAGTGTGCGTATTATCCGTCAGGCGTTGGATAAAATGCCTTCGGGCCCTTACCATGCCGATGTGCCTGATTTTTACCTGCCACCTAAAGAGGATGTGTACAACAATATGGAGGCCCTTATCTATCACTTTAAGATAGTGATGGGTGAGATACCGGTGCCTAAAGGCGAGGTATACCATGCAGTAGAAGGCGGCAACGGCGAGTTGGGCTTTTATCTGGTAAGCGATGGTAGCCGTGTGCCGTACCGTTTGCACTTCCGCCGCCCGTGCTTTATTTACTATCAGGCTTATACCGAAATGATAAAAGGCGGTTACCTGAGCGATGCTATTTTGATATTGAGCTCGCTGAACGTAATAGCCGGCGAGTTAGATGCTTAAATAGTACAGAGTAGTTAGTATTGAGTATTTAGATTGTTTTGATAATTGGTAATTGAACATTGATAATTAATATAAGATGTCTCACGAGGTAGTAAGCAACAAACCGGTAGTATTCAGCGATAGGCTGGTAGCCCGTATTAATGAGTTGAAATCGCGCTTTCCCGACGATAAAAAGAAAAGTGCCCTGCTAACTGTATTACACGAAGTGCAGGATGAAAATGATAACTGGCTATCGGTAGATGCAATGGATAAAGTGGCCGAAACACTGGGTATATTACCAATAGAGGTTTACGAGGTGGTATCTTTCTATACCATGTACAACCAGAAACCGGTTGGTAAATACATGCTGGAGTACTGCCGCACCAGTTGCTGCGTAACCCGCGGTGCCGAAGACCTGATAGACTATACCTGCAAAAAACTGGGTGTAAAAGAGGGCGAAGTAACTGCCGACGGTATGTTCAGCGTAAAAGGGGTAGAGTGCCTGGGCGCTTGTGGCTATGCCCCTATGTTACAGTTGGGCGATTACTACCACGAATTTTTAACCGAAGAAAAAGTAGATAAACTAATTGACGATTGCCGCGCCGGTAAGGTAGAGCTGATATCGAAAGTATAATACCAGCTTACTATAACAGTAAAGGGTGTTAAGGATATAATTCTTAACGCCCTTTTTTATTGTGGACTATGTATGTAGTTGTTTAACTGGTTTTAGTACGGTTAAAATAGAATTAATTTTCCGCTGATAGCCGTATGCTTTAGCTTACGGCACTAAAAAAGCCGCTAAGGGCAAACATTACTCTTAGCGGCTTTTGCTTATAATACTGGCTTATCTACGCCAATGCAGCACCCTCTGTAGTGGCGCGGTACTTATCTATTTGCTTGTGCATTACCTTAAACCATAGTGGTGGGAACAACGCCAGCACCATCATGCCCGGGTAACCGGTAGGCATTTGCGGGCTGTGGTCAAAGTGGCGCAGTACCTGGTATTTACGGTTGGCCATATAGTGGTGGTCGCTGTGGCGGGTCAATTCAAACAGCATAATACGGCCAATAGGGTGGTTGCTGTTCCACGAGTGGATAGGCATTACCTTCTCGTAGTAAGCCCCATCTATCTTTTTGCGGCGCAGGCCGTAGTGCTCTATGTAGTTAACTGTTTCGAGCAACAGAAAGCCTACTGTGGCAGCACCTACGAAGAATAGCATCACTTTCCAGTCCCATATTACGGCAATAGCTACCAGCATACTTATCTGTATTATCTGGTAAATCAGCATTTCGTTGTGTATGCTCCAGAACGCCTTACCCGATTTTTTCAGTTTTTCACCCTCCAGGTGCCAGGCCGATAACCAGCTATCGCGCACCGAGCGGAAGTAAAAGGCGTAAATGGTTTCGCCATAGCGCGATGAGGCCGGATCTTCATCGGTAGATACATTTTTGTGGTGGCCGCGATTATGCTCTATAAAAAAGTGCATATACAGCGAGGTAGAAAGCAACATCTTACTCATCAGTTGCTCGTACCAGGTGTTGCGGTGACCCAACTCGTGCGCTACGTTAATGCCCAGTACGCCACAGGCAATACCAAAGGCAAACATCATCCCTATCTTTTCGGGTACGCTTATAGAGTAGTCGTAAGCGCGGTTTAAAAAGAAAAACATCAGGGCAAACTGCAGGGGCACTACGCTCCATACTATCAGGTCGTAGGTAGGGTCTTTTTTAGCCAGTTCTTCCTCGGCCTGTGTCATGTTTTGCTGGCTGCCGCCCGAGAACAACTCTACCAGCGGTATCAGGCCAAAAACGTACAGTGGTGCTACCAACACCCACCAGCCGCCATACAGCAGCGATATCATAATTACAGTAATACTAAACCAAACCGATGCATATTTAAGGAAGCGGATGCTCATAGTTATTGGATTTTTGTAAGTGGAAGATATAAAAAACAAATCCGTACACCAAAGCCTGTGTTAACAGGTTTAGTGTACGGATGTATAACAAGTTGCAGTTGCCGGTAGTTCGGCTTATTTAACCCTGGTAAATTTTTTCAGTCCGCCCTTGCTTATTATCTGGTTTATCTCTGTCACCTCATCTTTAAACCGGCTGCGGTCGCCCAGGTTGTATATCTCGGTAAACGGATCGTTGTCCTTTATCCGTTTGTATAACTCGTCCAGCCGCGGCACTTCTTTCAGGCTTTTGTACTCTTCGTACGTAAGCTCTAAAAAGGCCGAGTTGGGGCCTATGCCGCGGTTATCAAGCAAGTAGCCGTTTGCAAGTGCAACGGGTGTAGCCAGTTTACCTTTGTAATAAATATCGGTAATGGCAGGGTAGGCTACTATCTGGCTTTTATCGGCCGAAAGGGTTACCGGTACATATTGCGAGTAGTCGGCTTTGGTTTTATAAACCACAGTTGGCGGACCGCTGTTGGTATTGGCGGTACCGGTTGCCTGTTTGGTTTTGCAGCCAACCATTGCGCCAAGCGCAATGGTTACTGCCAGTATAATATGCCTGCTCATTACTTAACAATGAATTTAGACGATGAAATGCCGTTGCCTGTTTTAAGTTGCAGGGTATACACACCCGGTACCAGTGCCGATACATCTGTTTTTATCAAATCAGCAGCAAAGGTGCCGTTCTGTCCGCTAACCTGCTCGCCCAGTATGTTGTAAATGCGCAGGTCGTAGTTGCCGGTAGCATCAGCAGCATCTATATACAGGTTGCCCTGTGTAGGGTTAGGAAACACGCTGATGTTGTTTTTGTTTACCTCGTTTATGCCCACGTTGGCGCCGCGTACAATCTGTAGGTCCAGCAGGTAGCTACCGGTAGTACCCTGAAAGTAATCGGCTACAAAGAAGGTAACCGAGCCACCACCTTGTATTATTATGGCACTGCCCATTACATCGTCGTAAGTGTTGCTCCAGCTACCACCATTAACTTTGTAGCTAAACTGTACATCGTTGGTGTAAGTCTGTCCGTTGTTGGTGCTGTAGCTATCTTGTACGCGTGCGGTAATAGCGTAGTTGGTACCGCCGGGCAGGTTTACGGTGTAGTAATCATAATCGTTACCTACGTGCATATTGCTGCCGTTGGTTAACACGCTGGCGTTGTTACCGCTAAACGATGGGCTGAAAGCATAAGGTGTACCCTCGGTATTGTTGCTCTCATATTGGTCGGGGTTAAGGCCCGGTTCTACTATGGTAATCTCTACCGGGTTAGGGTAGCTTTGTCCGTACACCAGTGCGTAGTTTTGCTGGTCGGTAGTAGAGAAGAACGCCAGCAGGTAGGTGCCCGGATTTATATTTACGCTATTGTTTACAAAGTTTACATTATAGTTGTTCTGTGCATTCAGCGTAGCCTGAAACTCCTCCAGCGTGGCAACATAGTTACCCTCCAGTGTAAATACATCGGCCGATAGCCAGCCGTTAAATGCACTGCCGCCGGCGTTACCCATATTAGTAGCAATGTTTACACTTTGCCCTTTTACTATGGTAGCTGGTGTGGTAGATGTGTTGCCTGTCATTTGTATATCGCTGTAAGGGCCGGTAACAGTTATGGTTACAGGGTTGTAAAATGTGCTCTGGTTAATAAGCGAGTAGTTGTTACTGCCGTTTTTGTAGTAAATGCCAATGTAATAAGTGCCGGGTATAAGTTGTAGCTGGTTGGTAGTAAAGGTTACATTGTAGTGGTAACCTGCTTGTGCTGTTTCGCCGGTAAACTCCTGTATAAACTGAATAAACACACCGTTGTTGTCAAACACGGCTGCGGCAAAGTCGCCGGTAAAGTTGGTGCTGCCCGTGTTGGCTATATCGGTATATACGCTAAACGAACCACCCGACTGAAAAGGGTTAGCGCTAACAGTAGTAGCTGCATAAAGTTGAATGCCGCCCTGGTTGATGGTGCCGCCGCCACCACCGCCACCACCGCCGCCGTTAAGCGGTTTAATACCTATTACTGCCTGCTGGCCGCTGTTAAAGCCGCCCGTACCGCCACCGGCGCCCAGCGCAGATGGGTCCAGGTTATTCAGGCTGAAAAAGCCATCGCTGTTGCCACCCCAGCCCCAGTTTTGGTGAAAGAAGTTGTTGTTATCGTAACCATCGCAAACCCAGGTGTGGCCGCCACCCTGGCCAAAGCCGGCATACTGTATAGGTCGGCCGGCATCCAGTTCGCCTTTCAGCAGGTTTACCCAGCTGGCATCCGAATAGTTACTGCGCACTACACCTTGCAATGTAGCAGGGTCGTAGCCAAAATAGGTTTTGTACGAGTACTCAGCACAGGCCTGGCCGGGGCTCATACTGGCCACCACATAGGCGCTGCTGCCGCCGGTTTGTGCTACGCCGTAGCTCATATCTACCGATACGCCACAGTGGTACATTAGTGTAGCCACGCTGCTGTTGGCGCTGTTAAGTACGTTTGGCATGCCGGCCCAGTTGTAGGTAGTACTGGCAAAGTTAGCCGACTGGCTACCATAACGCTGGTCGTTATACGAGTGGTAGCTGGTACCCTGTGTAGGGTAGTTCCAGAATTTCATAATCTGTGCCATGGCAGTAGCTACGCAACCGGTAACACAGCGCTCGCCGTAACCGTTATCGTACGGGCACAGGCCGTTTTCGTTGGGTGCCTGGTTCCATTGGGTTTGGCACAGCGGGTTAACTGCCTGCGCAGCCCGCGAGCTGTTATCGGCTACCTGTATGTTGTTGTAGTAGCTATTCCACTTGCGGGTAATCTCGTCGGTGGTTTTATCTACGTTCTGCTTTACGTATATAATCTGGTTTTTATAGTTCTCCATCCACTTGGCGGCTGCCGGGTTTACTTTACCGGTAGGGTAGTTGCCGGTGGTGCTGTAACCCAGTACCGGTTCTACCAGGTCGTCGCCGGCTATTATTACAAAGCCTTTGTTGTCCGAAATATCAAACACATAATAAACCGGCCGCCCGTCAAGCGATGAACCTACACCCATTGGCGCTTTCAGTTCATAAGCCAGTGTAATAGTAAAGTTGCTACCCTCGGGGTTGTTTTGCAGGTAAAAGTTTTTGGCTACCTGCATAGCGTAACTAAGTTCTACATCTTTGGCAAAGATGTAGCTGCATAGTAGCAACGCAGTAAATAATGCATACAGTTTTTTCATAAATATTCTTTTGGTTAATGATGTTTGGCCTTATATACTTCAAATGTATAAATTGGGTTTCGCAAAAACGAATAACCAACCATCCCCTTTGTGGGGGAATACAAATTGGTGCATAAGCTGTTGATTTGTTGAGTACTGTTGTTTAGTAAAACATAACCGCTAACCTGAAAAGGGTATTTTAGCAATACATTATGGACGATAAAGTGCGTATACTGATTAACGAGGACAACCGTGCCGACATTATATTAATACAAAGTGAAATTACCGATAGCGGCATTAATGCCATAGTAGAAGTTGTAAAAACACGAGATGAGTATGTGCAGCAGATACATGAGTTTAACCCTCATGTAATACTTTCAGATTATACCCAGCCTTTTCTGGATGGCGAAACAGCGTTTAAAATAAAACAGGAACTGGCACCGCATATTCCGTTTTTACTGGTATCGGGTACGCTGGGCGAGGAAGTAGCCGTTGACCTGATACGTGCCGGTGTGGTAGACCATGTGGTAAAAAGCCGCCTGTTTACCCTGGTGCCTAAACTTAAACGGGCCATAGCCGAGGCACGGGAGCGCGAAGAAAAGGTGAGGGCACAAAATGAGTTGTTGCGGTTAAATGCCGAACTGGAAGAACGGGTGGCCAAGCGGACTGCCGAACTAATGGAAGCCAATCAGGCGTTGGAAGC
Source organism: uncultured Chitinophaga sp. (assembly GCA_964423405.1). Classification (GTDB taxonomy): domain Bacteria; phylum Bacteroidota; class Bacteroidia; order Chitinophagales; family LD1; genus Bog-950. Next base: position 27,520 of record CAYREY010000054.1, read on the forward strand.
CTTCTCATACTCTGTATCGCACGATTTGCGTGCCCCGTTGCGTTCTATTATTGGGTTTACTAAAATATTGCAAACCGAACACTATGATTCGCTGAATACCGATGCACAGGAGCTTTTTGGGCATATAGAAAAAAGCAGCAAGCGCATGAGCGCTATTATAGATGATTTGTTTACGCTGGCCCGCTTTGGAAAAGAAAAGCTAACACTTACCAGGGTTGATATGAGTAGCCTGATAAGCGATGTGTGGGATAACCTGCTGTTTACCTCGCCGCACAAGGCCAGGCTGAAAATTGTAACTGCACTACCCGAAGTAGTGGCTGATAAATCGATGATAGAGCAGGTGCTGGTGAACCTGTTTTCCAATGCCGTTAAATACTCATCTAAAAAAGAACAGCCACTGGTAGAGGTGGGCTGTACCGAAACCGATAGCGATATTACTTTTTTTGTACGCGATAACGGTGCCGGTTTCGATATGGCCGGTTACCCCCGCCTGTTTGGTGCCTTTCAGCGCCTGCATGGTGCTAAAGATTTTGAAGGTATAGGCCTGGGGCTGCTGCTGGTAAAACGTATTATAGAAAAACACAGCGGTACCGTACGTGCCGAAGGCTGTGTAAACGAGGGCGCTACTTTTTATTTTACCCTGCCCAAAGCCTCGCTGCCCGTAGCATAAGTTCCCTTTTTGTATAGTTATCTGCAACACGTACTGCACGGGTTGGCAACAGCCGGTGCATGCAGGTTTGCTATTACATACGGCATACCACCTCATTTTATTTTATGACAATTCCATGACAATTCTTTTTATGGAATAATTGTAGCCGTGGCATTATAAAGGTGTAAATCATTTAATAACCTAAACACTTTTTTATGACACCCAACTATCGCAACACAACCATGCTGGATATGGTTTTTGAAAACCGCAACAAACAGTATGGCGCCTATGTACTACGCAGCGAGTACGAAGTACGCATGCGCCGGGCTATTTTTTATACCCTTTCGGTACTAACCGTGGTGGTACTGGTTAAGTATTTTGGCGAAATGCTGAAACACACCAGCACCATTACCAAACACACTACCGTGCTGGAATTGACCGACATTGAATTACCTAAAGACGATATTAAAATAGAGCAAGCCAAGCCACCGGTGCCGCAACCACCACAAGAACCACAATCGCAGGCTATAGCCGCAACCCGCGATGTAGAGATGCGGGTGGTGGATAATGCCAACACGGTAGATTCGTTTTTACCTACCGAAGACAGGCACGACCTGGAGGCAGGGCTGGCCAGCAATGCCAATGGCAATACCATAGGTGCTACCGATGGGCGGGGTACCGAGGCTACCTATACAGTTGCTGCACCCGAACCGGTAATTGAAACAGTAATAACAATAGCAGAGGTAATGCCCGAGTTTCCCGGTGGGCAGGATGCATTGATGCGTTATCTGGGCGAAAATACCAGCTACCCAATTGCAGAGCGCGACCTGGGCATAGAGGGTAAAGCCTATGTGCGCTTTATTGTAAACAAAGACGGAAGCATCAGCGATATAAACGTGGTGAAAAAAGACAGCCCCGGCTTTGGCAAAGAGGGTGTGCGCGTAGTAGCCAGTATGCCTAAGTTTAAACCCGGTATGCAACAGGGCAGACCGGTAAGGGTACAGATGGTATTACCGTTTCGCTTTAAGTTGAGAGATTAAAAAAGTACAGAAACACTAAGGGCCGGTTTCATGCTGCCGGTTACCTGAAAGCGCACCGGAGGGTGCGCTTTTTTAGTTTGGGGTAATACAATACTATTTACGACTTCCCTGCGTTTGTCATGTTGAACGAGGCTTTGCGAAGTGAAACATCTTGTATTTGCCAGGTACGAGATAAGGCCAAAGTGGGATTTTATAAGGCACACGTCAAAGACGTGCGCCAGCAGGGTTATTGACGTGTCGCTGTTTTAATTACAAATTTTGAAAAAGTATTAAATAGTTTGATGAAAAAATAAAAGGATACCATTGTTAAATACCATATAACAGCTTTTAGTAAAACTGAAAGAGTAATTTCATAGGACTTAATACTACACGATGGTTCAACTAGATTTGATACTTTGATGAATTTATAGACTAGAATTAGCCCGATAGTCAATATAAAAATGAACGTTGATGTCTTAAATAGGTTTATTAGAACGTGAAGCAAAGTTTTTGAATTATCTTTCTCATCTTCTGTTTTATAAAGTTCTTTTGAGAAAGAAGATGTTGCAATGATTGAAAGGGCTGTTATTGTAAAACCAATGGTAATTGATAAAAAAGTAGCAACTGTGTCAAACGCACCTGAATTGTCAAGATTCCATACTGTTGATAGTATTGAAATTGTGAACAAAAATAGAACAGCTGATATTATTGGTTTAATGATTTTCATTCTGAATTGCAGCAATTAGTTTGTTGAAGACTTCGGTTGGTAAAAACATTTCGTTTTCGTCAACAGGCGCTTTAAATTCAATTTTTCTTGAGAAGCCATCTGTATTAAATAACATACCTAAATTCTTTTCATCTCTACCTGAAATAACAACGCTACTAAAGTTGTTTCTATTTTCGAAAATGTTTTTGATTTTTTCGATTAAATTATTTCCGATAAGTTTTTCTTGATAATGAAAATGTAATTGAGCAGATGTTGCTTCGTACCCATTAATTTCTTCTGCAAGCTTCTCTGTTAGAACTCCCGATTGGCTAAAAAGGTTTGGTACACATGAAAGCCTTATATCATCTAGTTTTTTTAATGTTTCAATAAACTTTTGTTCATCATAAACATCCTTCGAAACAAGTTTAGAATTTTTATCAAGTTTTGTTCTGAAAAAGTCAAGAAGTGAGTTTCTTTTTTTAGAATTACTAAGCCATAGAAAACTCGTTGTAAAGTCAATTAAGCCAAATGTCTCTTTGGGTTCTGCTTGGTTTGGTTGTCTAGGATTTGGCAACGTTTGTTTTGTTTCAACATCATAAACAGTTGGATTTCTAGGCATCGCAGAGCCGTCACCAAAAGTGATTTTTAAATAGTTGTCCTGATAAACGTATTTGTAAACATGGATGCGCTTATTTTCTGTTATTGTGTAAGTGTTTTCCGGAATTTTTTTTTTGAAATCGTCAATACTTATAGCATTGTCATTCACAGATAGAAAGGTCCCGCTAAATACAATGCTTTTGGTATATTTTTCCATTAGTACGTTTTACTATTTATATAATCTTCAAGCATGGCAGTTGTTCCTCAAATATACTCAACCACTTAATCTTAACAAATTATCTAATATATATTAGCAAAAAGCTAATGGGTTGTTGGTTTACACATTGATATTGCCTATATTAACCTCATTCCGCAATTTTGTCACTAAAAATCAGCCCTTTGTAGCCAAATTGGCGTTGATTTTGCTCAGTTGGCTGACAAACTGGTATCATGCGGGGTTTGGTAGGTAGTTTGCAAGTTTGTGGCAACCGGTATGGTTTATGATGAACATACACCAACGGCAAACAAAAACACTAATACTATGAATGCAAACAATTTCACCACCAAGGCCCTTGAAGCGCTGGGTAAGGCACAGCAAGAGGCTTTTAATAATGCCAACCCGCAGTTAGAGACCCTGCACCTGCTGAAAGGTATGCTGGAGGCAGATGAAGATGCGTTGCCCTTTATACTGCAAAAGGCCGGTGTTAACCGCAATATACTTTTAGGTAAGGTTGAGGAGAAGATTAAAGGCCTGCCCAAAGTATCGGGCGGTAATAACGATGTAGTGCCTTCGCAGGCGTTTGGCAAGCTGATACTACAGGCCAATAAAGTGATGAAGGATTTTGAAGACAGCTATATAGGTGTGGACCTGTTGTTGCTTTCGATGTTGACTATTGGCGACGATAGCAGTAAACTACTAAAAGAGACCGGCCTGGATGAAAAGAAACTACGCGCCGCCATACTAGAGCTGCGCCGTGGTAACAAGGTTACCGAGCAGGGCGCCGATGCGAAATATAACTCGCTGGATAAATACGCCATTAACCTTAACAACAGCGCCAAAGCCGGTAAGCTGGACCCTGTTATTGGCCGCGATGAAGAGATACGCCGTGTAATGCACATACTTACCCGTAAAACCAAAAACAATCCGTTGCTGGTGGGTGAGCCCGGTGTGGGTAAAACGGCTATAGCCGAGGGTATAGCCCACCGGATAGTAAAAGGCGATGTGCCCGAAAACCTGAAAGACAAAATAATATATGCGCTGGATATGGGCGCTATGATGGCGGGTGCCAAATACCGTGGCGATTTTGAGGAGCGCCTGAAAGCGGTAGTGAAAGAGGTGAAGGAAAGTGCCGGACGTATCATACTGTTTATAGATGAGATACATACCCTGGTGGGGGCCGGTGCTACCGAGGGCGCTATGGATGCTGCCAATATTATTAAGCCCGAACTGGCGCGTGGCGAATTGCGCGCAGTAGGTGCTACCACGCTGAACGAGTACCAGAAATACTTTGAAAAAGATAAGGCACTGGAGCGCAGGTTTCAGAAGGTGATGATTGAAGAGCCTACGGTAGAAGATGCGATTTCGATACTGCGTGGTTTGAAGGAGCGCTACGAAAACCACCACAAGGTGAAGATTAAAGACGATGCCATTATAGCAGCCGTTACGCTTAGCGACCGCTATATAACCGAACGTTTTTTACCCGATAAAGCTATTGACCTTGTAGATGAGGCCGGTGCCAAGCTGCGCTTAGAGATGGATAGCATGCCCGAAGAACTGGACGAGATTGAGCGCCGCATTATGCAGATTGAGATAGAGATAGAAGCTATTAAGCGCGAGAACGACCAGAAGAAACTGGATGAGCTGAATGGTGAGCTATCTGAACTGAAAGAAAGACGTGGCGAGTTTAAAGCCAAGTGGCAGAGCGAAAAGGAGATAGTGGATATGATAACTGCCCGTAAGCGCGAGATTGAAAATTTTAAACTGGAAGCCGAACGCTATGAGCGTGAGGGCGACTATGGTAAAGTGGCTGAGTTGCGTTATGGCAAAATAAAAGCTACCGAAGATGCGATAGCCAAACTGGATAAAGACCTGGCGGCTATATCGCCGGAGAAGCGGATGCTGCAGGAAGAAGTAACCAGCGAGGATATTGCTGCTATAGTTGCCAAGTGGACCGGTATACCGGTGGCGCGTATGCTGGAGGGCGAAAAAGAAAAGCTGTTGCACCTGGAAGATAAATTGCGCGAGCGCGTAAAAGGGCAGGACGAAGCCATAGTGGCCGTAGCCGATGCTATCCGCCGCAGCCGTGCCGGTTTACAGGATGAGCGCAAGCCGATTGGTTCGTTTCTTTTCCTGGGTACTACCGGTGTGGGTAAAACCGAGTTGAGCAAGGCACTAAGCTATGTGCTGTTTAACGACGACCAGGCCATGATACGTATAGACATGAGCGAGTACCAGGAGAAACATGCCGTGAGCCGGTTGGTAGGTTCGCCACCGGGATATGTGGGCTACGATGAAGGTGGCCAGTTGACCGAGGCCGTGCGCCGCCGTCCGTACAGTGTAATACTGTTTGATGAGATAGAGAAAGCGCACCCCGATGTGTTTAATATACTGCTACAGGTGCTGGACGATGGCCGCCTGACCGATAACAAGGGCCGCACGGTGAACTTTAAGAACACCATTATAATTATGACCAGCAACATGGGCAGCGATATTATACAGGCTAACTTTGAAAACGTGACTGAGGCCAATGTGCTGGAGGTAACCGAAACCACCAAAATAGAGGTGATGAACAGGCTTCGCACCACTATCCGTCCGGAGTTTTTGAACCGGATAGATGAGATAGTGATGTTCCGTCCGCTGATGAAACAGCAGATACGCGATATAGTAGAACTACAACTGCGCGACCTGAAACAATTGCTGGCACAAAAAGAGATACTGCTGGAAGTGACCGACAATGCACTGGATTACCTGGGCGAGGAGGGTTTTGACCCGCAGTTTGGTGCAAGGCCGCTGAAACGCGTGGTGCAGAAGGAGATAGTAAACCAGTTATCGAAAAAGATACTGGCCGGTGAGATAGAAAAACGCGGTACTATCCGTATCGATTCGTTTGGAGATGGGCTGGTGTTTATAAATGCCGGTACTGAGCAGCCGGCGGGAGTGTAAGAGTGATGTGTTAGTTTGATAGTAAAGCCGGGCGAAAGCCCGGCTTTTTTTGTGTGGTTACTGATTGTTTTGCTTAGTAGTGCTATCAGCGTTTGTAATACATCCACCTCCGGTTTCGCTTCGCTCAACCACCCCCGCCAGCGGGGGACAAAACAGCCGCCGATATAGTTTAAGTTTGACATAATGAAAGTACGTTTATTTAGTCTATTGCTGGCGGAGGCGGTATAGCTACCGGTAGTAGCCGGACGGAGGCAGAATGTAGCTCATCCAAAACGAAAGCCCGGCTTTTTTTGTGTACAACAGCTGTGTATATCGCGCTGGCAGAGTTAAATATTAACCTTACCTTGCGGTAAATACGTTTGTGGTATGAGTAACAAAAATCTGTTTCTTATCAGCTTTGCGGCGTTTTTACTAACCATGGCCGGTATGCTGTGGACAGAAGCACAGGCCGGTTGTGGCAAGGTAATCATACCGCTTGAACTGGACCCCAATATTGCTGCGTTTAAACAACGTATAGCCGCCTGCGATGTAAGCTGGATTGCTGCCAACACCAAACTCGATTTTGTTTTTCTGCTGGCTTACAGCGCCACCCTTTACTTTGGCTGGCGGGGTATAAGCGGTAAGGCACAAAACATAGCCTGGCTTACTTTACTGCCCGGTGTTTTCGATGCTATTGAGAATATTCACCTGCTCGATTTTCTGTACCTGTCAGAAACAGAAGTTTCAGGCAGTTCGTATAACACCTACTACTGGTGTGTGCGTATTAAGTTCGTTATACTGGTAGCTGTACTGGTGGGCCTGTTAGCGTTTGTTGTAAAGTGGTTTAGCCAGCGCAACAAGCAAACAGCTTAAGCCAATCCTTTCTTGTAGTATCAAACAAATTATATTTTTATTACATGTGTGTGAGCCTGTGCCAGCAGGGGGTGGGTTAACATGGAATTTTTGCAATGTGCTGATTAGTAGTGTTTTGGATGGGGTGGGTTAACGTTTTTAGGGGTATTGACTAAAACCAAACCGCCACACATCCGCCTGCGTCGAGACACGCCCCGTCCGGTGCAGAGCCACCGGACATCCTCTCGAAGAGCAGACGCGTCAAGCTAAGGATGAATTGATAATGCTCAAACATAGGCACAGTAAGGGTT
>CAYREY010000055.1:0-32488 GCA_964423405.1 uncultured Chitinophaga sp.
GCGTAGGTATTACAGGCCCAACGGGTCCGCAGGGGCCATCAGGTAATGATGGTGCAATAGGTGCTCAAGGGCCTACAGGTAGCCAAGGACCTACAGGACCAACAGGGCCTTCAGGTGTTGATGGAGTAACCGGTGCCCAAGGGCCTACCGGTCCTGCTGGTGCTACAGGTGCGGGGATAACAGGCCCTACCGGACCTACTGGTTCGGCAGGTGCTACAGGCGTAGGTATTACAGGCCCAACAGGTCCGCAAGGGCCATCAGGTAATGATGGTGCAGCTGGTGCTCAGGGACCTACCGGAAGCCAAGGGCCTACCGGTAATGCAGGTGCTACGGGCCCCACAGGCGCCGCAGGCGTAGTAACCTACAAAGCTGTAGGCACTTCAGATATATCGCTGGCAGCACCATTGGTTGGCGGCGGTACCTGGGTTGATATGTCGCAAATGTCGTTGACACTAACGCCCGTTAACACCAGTCTGAATCTTGAATTTTCTACCCGTTGTACCTATTCTAATACCAACTACGATGAGCACCGTGTAAAATTCAGGATTGTGCAGGATGGCAACCCGGTAAAAGAGTTTTATGCTTATGGTAACTATACTTTCAACGGTACAGGGCCCACCAGTATAAGCTACCCGCTAACAGCATCGGCGGGCGTTTCTACCACCGTAAAAATACAATGGTGGGCAGAATCGGCCAGCAGCCCTACTGTTACGTTCTACAATAACCCGGCTACGCTCGATTACCTTTACAGAACACTGACAATAACCGATAAGCCTTAAGCGGGCAGAAATATTTTCAATGTCCCCCTGCCTTAATAGCAGTGTACCCCCGATTGAACTGGCCAATAGGGAGTTACACTGCTATTAGTATTGATACAGCCGCTTATTGTTGTTACAACAATAATTTACGCCTAAGGACTTCTTTTCCCCTCCATTTATTTTAGGATAAAAAATTATTATTTCTTATCAGTTAGTTATACATTGCGGCTCTTTCGTACACTAAACACTTAATTGCACTATGGTATCTAATCTCTACCCGCGCTTCAGGAGGGCGCTTTTACTCCTTTCTTTTGCCTCGCTGTTTACAGCAGCATCGGCACAGGCACCTCAGAAATTAAATTATCAGGCTATTGTTCGCGATGCAGCCGGCAACCCGATTGTAGGCGGCACTAACGTAACGGTACGTTTCTCCATTCACGATGGATCGCCTACCGGTACCGTGGTGTTTACCGAAACAAACACCGCAGTAACCAACCAGTTTGGCCTTATTACCCAGATTATTGGTGGTACCTCTAACCTGGCGGCTGTAAACTGGGGCAACGGCGAAAAATGGCTACAGGTAGAAATTGACCCTACCGGTGGCAGCAACTACGTAGATATGGGAACATCTCAGTTATTGAGCGTTCCTTATGCATTATATTCAGGTAACAGCGTTGCAGGCTCAACCGGTCCAACTGGTCCGCAAGGTTTGCCAGGCAATAACGGCGCTACCGGCCCGCAAGGTCCACAAGGCCCTGCCGGAGCAGCTGGCCAGCAAGGCCCACAAGGTGTAGCCGGTAATACCGGTGCTACCGGCCCTGCCGGTGCTCAAGGCCCTGCCGGCCCAACCGGTGCTGCCGGTGTAGCAGGCCCGCAAGGACCTGCCGGTGCTAATGGCGCTACCGGTGCTGATGGTGCTGTAGGCCCGCAAGGACCTGCAGGTGCTGCCGGCCCACAGGGACCAACCGGTGCTGATGGTGCAGTTGGCCCACAAGGACCTTCCGGCGCTGCTGGCCCACAAGGGCCTACTGGTGCTGATGGTGCCGCTGGCCCACAAGGACCTGCCGGCCCTACAGGCGCAGATGGCGCGGCTGGAGCACAAGGACCTGCCGGCCCTACAGGTGCAGCAGGTGCTGCTGGCCCACAAGGACCTACCGGAGCCGATGGTGCAGCAGGCGCACAAGGGCCTGCCGGCCCTACAGGCCCACAAGGTTTACAAGGAGCGCAGGGAGCACAAGGTATACAAGGTTTGCAGGGACCGCAAGGTGCACAAGGACCGCAGGGTGCACAGGGCCCACAGGGAGCTACCGGCGCTACCGGTGCTGCCGGAACAACTAATATTACTTTAGTTAATCTGGTAAGTTCGGCAACTACAACACAAGGTGAGCCAGGCGGTTCTATTGTTTACACAGCTATACCCGGCCTTAGCTACACTATTACCGTTCCATCAGGTTCTACTTATAAAGTAGTAGCCCATGCATTTGGTGTTACAGCCAACGTAGGTACACAGGAAGATGTGGCGGCCCAGTTTGAGTTGTTTATGAATAACGCCGCTACCGGCGTGCTGGAGCGCGTAGCTATACGCGACTACGGCAGTGGTATGGCACTTACACCTGCAGCCTGGTCGCTTTCAAATACCTGGACCCTTACAGCCGGCACTTACACTATAGATGTAAGAGGCGCCCATGCAGGACCAGCCTGGGGTATTGGTACAGCAGTTAGCCTTGGCGACACAGGCAACAGCTACCTGAAATCATGGATGACCCTGGAGATATTTCAATAATCAATAATTGAGTATACGTTATGAAAGCATTATTTATTTCAATTATTGCATTAACACTTGGCTTTAGTGCGTATAGCCAAACCGGCACTACGACTACAGCCAAAGCTGTTGATTACAGTAAACCCGAGGTAGCCAACCGAGCACCACGTTACCGTGCTACTGCTACTAAAGTGCAACAGCCGGTTAACAGTATGGCCCCGGAGGCACTGCCAGCAAGGCCGGCAAGAAAAGGACAGCCACGCGTAGCAGCATCTACCGAAGCAAACACCCCGGCTACACCACAAAATAGAAAGTAGATTTAGCCCGATATTTAACCAAAGCCCCTGTGATTACTTCACAGGGGCTTTTTTATTGTTACCAGCTTTTGCTTGTACATTCTAAGTTTTTTCTAATCGGGCAGATACCATACCGTATTACAGGTACTATTAAATTCGGTGTAGCAGAAAACAGGTAACACCTCCTTCATTACCTGTTTTTGTTCACCCACTTAATAGTTGTTGAATGATACATATATTATTAGTGTTGCTGGGCATGGGCCCGGCACCCTTGAAGGACTATCCGGCAAAAGACAGGCATAACGACAGTCTGTTTATTTACAATAGCTACCAGGCACAACTAAAGGTGCTGCTATCGGTAAAAGAAACTGACGTGCATTTATACTATAGGTATGAGGCCTATGTTGATAGTATGACCGCCTGTGCTAAAATGCGGCTAAAAAACTACAACGGAGAGCCATACGAACCTGTAGACCAATATGAACGACAAGGTATAGGTATAGCCTATAAGTACCCCTGCCCCGGCGGCACTATTATACATGAAGAGCCTGTGCTGACAGAAGTAAACCCGAACGAGAGGTTTGTGGTTTATGATAAACAAACCAGGTTTATTACGCAGGCAGGCCAATCGATACCTTATGTTAACCGTATGGTGTACGAAAAAGGCCGGTTGGTGGCCACCGAAAAACTCAACCCCGTTACACTCGAAAAGCTTTTAGTGTCGAAATAAGGCATTTTAAAGCCTTTTTTGACCAAAACTGCCGGGCACATTGTTTATTTCTAAACTAAATTTTGTGGAAAAGGTTTGGAAGTGTGAATGTAAATTCTACTTTTGCAGTCCCTTTTTAAAAACGCACGGTTGGGAATCGTGCCAAAACATATAAAATGAGTACTACAACATACACGCCGCGCTTAGCGAAGCGCTATAAGGAGGAAATTGCACCTGCCCTGATGAAGAAATTCAACTACTCATCTGTAATGCAGGTTCCCCGCCTAACCAAAATTTGTTTAAATCAGGGTGTTAACGGTGCCAACAGCGACAAAAAGCTGGTTGATATTGCCGTAAACGAAATGACCGCTATTGCCGGGCAGAAAGCTGTTGCCTCGCATGCTAAAAAAGCGATCAGTAACTTTAAGCTACGCGAAGGTATGCCAATAGGCTGCCGCGTAACCCTGCGCTCTGACAGAATGTTCGAATTTCTTGACCGCCTTATTGCTGTATCACTTCCACGTGTACGCGACTTTAAAGGTATCAACAACAAAGGTTTCGACGGCCGTGGTAACTACACCATGGGTATAAAAGAGCAAATCATTTTTCCTGAAATGGAAATTGACAAAGTGAACCGTATTCAGGGTATGGATATTACGTTTGTAACTACTGCCCAAACCGATGAAGAAGCATACGCCCTGCTGGAAGCACTGGGTATGCCTTTCAAAAAAGATAACAAATAATACTAATTACCAGCTAATACAATAAGTAACAATGGCAAAAAAATCAGTAGAAGCACGTCAGCGCAAAAGAGAACGTTTGGTTGCAAAATTCGCTGCAAAACGCGAAGAGTTAAAAGAAAACGGCCAGTGGGAATTGCTGGACAAACTTCCTAAAAACAGCTCTAAAGTTCGTTTGCGTAACCGTTGTGCCTTAACAGGCCGTGGCAGAGGCTACGTTCGTATGTTTGGTATATCGCGTATTAAATTCCGCGACCTGGCAAGCGAAGGCAAGATACCTGGTGTAACCAAATCGAGCTGGTAATATTAAAAAGATAAGAGACGCTAGAATATAGACGTTAGACAAATAAACCTTATAAAAAGAAATACAATGGTTATTGATCCAATTTCAGATTTTCTTACAAGAATAAGAAACGCTCAGCAGGCAGGTCACCGTTTAGTGGAAATACCAGCCTCTAAAACCAAAAAAAGAATCACTGAGATTCTTTATGAGCATGGCTATATTCTGAAGTATAAATTTGAAGATACTGCCGACAAGCAAGGTGTTATTAAAATAGCCCTTAAGTTTGATGCAGCTACCAAATCGCCGGTTATAAAAAGCCTTACCAGGGTTTCTACACCGGGCCTTCGCCAATATCGCGGCAAAAGCGAACTGCCACGCGTACTTAGCGGCTTAGGTATAGCCATCGTATCTACCAGCAAAGGTGTAATGACAGAAAAACAAGCCCGTGAATTGGGTGTTGGTGGCGAAGTTTTGTGCGAAATCTTCTAGTATTCGGTATTTCAATTAACTAATAACTTATTTAACTATAAATTATGTCACGTATAGGCAGAGCCCCGATAACCTTACCGAAAGGAGTTTCGGTTGAAGTATTGGGTGGAAACGTTGTAAAGGTAAAAGGCCCTAAAGGCGAATTGTTTCAGGCAGTTGACCCGGATATTACCGTAAAGGTAGATAACGGTACACTGAATGTAGAAAGGCCAACCGATCAGAAAAGACATCGCAGCCTGCACGGCACTTACCGTGCGCTGATTAACAACATGGTTACCGGTGTATCTACCGGTTATAATGTACAGATGGAACTGGTAGGTGTAGGTTACCGTGCCGATGTTGCCAAAAACGTGCTTACCCTTAGTGTAGGTTACTCGCACCCTGTGGTAGTATTACTACCCGAAGAAATTAAAGCTTCGGCTAAACAGGACAAAGGCCAGAACCCAATCATTTCGCTGGAGTGCAGCGATAAAGATCTGCTGGGTCTGGTATGTGCCAAAATACGCAGCATACGTAAGCCAGAGCCATACAAAGGCAAAGGTATTAAGTTTGCAGGCGAAGTACTAAGAAGAAAAGCCGGTAAGAGCGCTGCTAAAAAATAACAGGTAGCAGTTAGGTATAGAAATTAAAAACAGATAGTTTAAAATTCATCTTTAAAATATAAGGTAAGATGGCCATAAGTAAAGAAGCCAAAAGGCAAAAAATAAAAAGCAGAATACGTGGTAAGATTAGCGGAACCGCTGAGCGCCCAAGACTGAGCATTTTCCGCAGCAACAAAGAAACCTACGTACAGTTGATAGACGACACCAAAGGTGTAACATTAGCTGCTGCTTCTACCCGCGATAAAGATTTTACCCGCAACGGCACTAAAACCGAACAAGGTAAAACTGTAGGTATGGCGTTGGCTCAGAAAGCCACTGCCCAGGGCATTACTGATGTTATATTTGACCGTAACGGATACCTGTACCACGGCCGTGTAAAAGCTGTTGCCGAAGGAGCCCGCGAAGGTGGCCTTAAATTCTAATCCCAAACTATTCAAACTTATTATAACCAATAAATAAAATGGCAAGACTGAACGTTCAAAAGCTCAAAGCGAGCGAACTCGAATTGAAAGAGAAAGTGGTTAACATCCGCCGTGTAACCAAAGTTACCAAAGGTGGCCGTACCTTTACTTTTTCAGCTACAGTAGTAGTAGGCAACGGCAACGGTATAGTTGGCGAAGGCCAGGGTAAAGCACGCGAAGTACAAGAGGCAATACAAAAAGGTATAGATGATGCCAAAAAGAATCTGGTGAGCGTTCCGGTATTTAAAGGCACCATTCCTCACGTACAGCATGGCAAATTTGGCGCTGCAAAAGTAATGCTTAAGCCTGCATCGCAGGGTACTGGTGTAATAGCCGGAGGCAGTATGCGTGCAGTACTTGAAAGCGTTGGTATAAAAGATGTATTGGCTAAATCGCAAGGTGGTGCCAACCCGGCTAACGTAATTAAGGCTACCCTTGATGCACTTAGCAAGCTACGCGACCCTTACACTATCTCTAAGAACAGAAGTGTAAGCATGGAGAAAGTATTTAAAGGGTAATAGATTTTATACAAGTACATAACAGACCATAGATAAATTAAAATACAATGGCAAAAGTTAGAATTACAAAAACCAAAAGCACTATCGAGAAAGACGAGCGCCAGAAAAGGACTATAAAAGCCCTTGGCCTAAACAAGATAGGCTCTAGCAATGAAGTAGAGCATACACCTGCCATTGCCGGTATGATACGCAAAGTAGCTCATTTGGTTAAGGTTGAAAACATTTAATAGCTTAAGGTAAATACAACTAACAATGGAATTACACAATCTTACACCTGCCAAAGGTGCTATAGGAAGAAATAAAAAAAGATTAGGCCGTGGCCAGGGTTCTACCGATGGTGGTACTTCTGCCCGTGGTCATAAAGGTGCCAAATCGCGTTCGGGCTATAAACAAAAGCTTGGCCACGAGGGTGGACAGATGCCGCTGCAAAGAAGGTTACCTAAAGTAGGTTTCAAAAACTTCAGCCGTGTGGAGTACACTGCACTTAACCTGGGCAAACTACAGGCTTTTGCTGATAAATTTGGTGCCAATGTAACAGTAGAGAACCTGCGCGAGAATGGCTTTGTAGCCAAAAGAGCGCTGGTGAAAGTACTGGCAACCGGCGAGTTGACATCTAAAGTTAACGTTAGCGTGCATAGCATCAGCGAAGCTGCCAAAGCAAAAATTGAAGGATTGGGCGGTAGCGTAACTATAGTAAAGAAATAAGCAATAAACTAAAGCCCCCACAGGGCACATCCCGATCAACCATCGGGATTTTTTACTTAAAAATACTATGAAATTATTTCAGAAATTAAAGGAGATTTGGAGCATAGAAGAGCTACGCGAGCGTATACTTCTAACCCTGGGCCTTATCCTCATCTATCGTTTAGGAACCTATATTACACTGCCTGGTATTGACCCAACTGCACTTGATAATGTATCGAGCCAGGGTTCGGGTGGTATATTAGGCCTGGTAAACCTTTTTGCAGGTGGTGCGTTTGCCCGCGCCTCTATTTTTGCATTGGGTATTATGCCTTATATCTCTGCTTCTATTGCCATTCAGCTATTAACATTAGCTATCCCTTATTTTCAGAAACTACAGAAAGAAGGTGAAAGCGGCAGAAGACAAATAAACCAGTACACGCGCCTACTAACCATAGTGGTAACAGGTTTTCAGGCTGCCGGCTATGTGGTGTACCTTAAAAATGCAGATGCCAACGCTGTACTTCCTGTACTTTCTACGTTCATGTTCACCGTATCTACCGTAGTAGTGCTTACAGCAGGTACCCTGTTTGTAATGTGGATGGGCGAAAAAATAACCGACAAAGGTATTGGTAATGGTATATCGCTGATTATTATGATTGGTATCCTTGCCCGTTTCCCCGGCTCTATTTTAGAAGAGTTTTCTGCCCGCTTAACCAAAGGCGGCCCTATACCTTTTGTAATTGAAATGGCGTTTCTGGTAGTGGTAATAGGTGCCTGTATATTGCTGGTACAAGGTACCCGCCGTATTCCGGTATTGTACGCTAAACGTAACGTAGTACAAGGCGGTAAAATGATGCAGGCAGGTGGTGTACGCCAGTACCTTCCCCTTAAGCTGAATGCATCGGGTGTAATGCCGATTATATTTGCACAGGCTATCATGTTTTTGCCGGCTACTGTAGCCCAGTTTATTCCGGGTTTTGATGCCAACAGCAGTTTCCTGATTGCTTTTAACGATATAGCATCGGTACCTTACAATGCCGTATATTTTATACTGATTGTAGCGTTTACTTATTTCTATACAGCTTTGATAGTAAACCCTACGCAGATAGCTGACGACCTGAAACGTAACAGCGGTTTTATACCGGGTATTAAGCCAGGCAAAAGCACCGAAGACTTTATTGATACGGTGATATCGCGTATTACACTGCCAGGCGCTATTTTCCTGGGTGTAGTAGCCATTATGCCTGCTATAGTAATGCTGTTTGATGTTAACCGCTCATTTGCCCTTTTCTTTGGTGGTAGCTCGATACTGATTATGGTGGGTGTAATACTGGATACCCTGCAAACTATAGAAACTTATTTATTAAACCGTCACTACGATGGTTTAACATCGGGACGTATAAAAGGAAGACAAGGTATTGCTTCGGCAAGTATGTAGTTATAGAAAAGCCCTTCTCACTACGAGGAGGGTTTTTTAGTTTAAACGAATTGGTTGTGGCTATTAAGATTAAAACAGAAGAAGAGATTGAAAAGATGCGCAAGAGCTGCGAAGTGCTTTCCAACGCACTTGCAGAGGTGGTAAAAGCTGTAAAAGCGGGTACTACCGGCCTTGCACTTGATAAAATTGCCGAGCAGTTTATTGCCGACCATGGTGGTAAACCTTCGTTTAAAGGCTATAATGGTTTCCCCAACTCACTTTGTATTTCGGTTAACGATGATGTAGTGCATGGAATACCCACTGCTGTTGAATATAAAGACGGCGATATAATATCGCTGGATTGCGGGGTATACATGAATGGCTACCATGGCGATATGGCTTATACCGTAGGTATAGGCAATGTTAGGCCCGAAGTACAGGACCTGATGCGGGTAACCAAAGAATCGCTCTATCTGGGCATACAGTTTGCCACAGTGGGCCGCCGCACCGGCGATATAGGTTTTGCCATACAGGAACATTGCGAGCGTAAACACCCCTATAAATGCGTTAGAGAGCTGGTAGGCCACGGACTGGGTAAAACCCTGCACGAAGACCCACAAGTGCCTAATTATGGCCGTAAAGGCGACGGAGCCAAACTACCCGAAAACTGTGTAATAGCAATAGAACCAATGGTAAACCTGGGCACCAAAGATGTTTATACCAAGCGTGACCGCTGGACCATAGCTACCCAGGACGGTAAACCATCGGTACATTTTGAGCATACACTAGTGGTAAAACCCGTGAAAGCCGAGTTGTTAACCAGCTTTACAGCTATAGAAAAGGCTATGCAGAACAACCCTGAATTAGTAAAAATTTAACCCCTGCCAAACCAACCAGTTTCCTACCCACCATATCATTTTTCATAGAAAACTTTGCAATTCAATTTTTAGTTTATCTTTGTGAAAGTTTCTTAAATAAAATATTTTTTGTAATCAGAATTTAAAGCATGAACATTTACGTAGCCAACATCAGTTTCCGTGCAACAGAAAGCCAGTTAAAGGATTTATTTCAGCAGTTCGGAGAAGTAACATCAGTAAAAATTGTAAAAGACCGTGAAACAGGCCGTAGCCGTGGTTTCGGTTTTATAGAAATGGTAAACGACTCGGAAGGCCAACAAGCCGTAGCCCAGTTAAACGGTACATCGTTTCAGGACAGAAACCTGGTAGTAAACGAGGCCCGTCCGCCAAAACAATAAGCTGTAATTTTTTATTAATTGATAATAAGAAAAGCGTTCCCTGTCTTCCAGGAGCGTTTTTTTCATTATATATTTTGTTAACCGTTTTTAACCCTTAATTCATCATGAACATTTACGTTGCAAACATCAGTTTCCGCGCATCAGAAGGCCAATTGAAGGATCTATTCCAACAATACGGCGAAGTATCTTCTGTGAAGATCATCACTGACCGCGAAACCGGCCGCAGCCGTGGTTTTGGCTTTGTAGAAATGCCAAACGACGCAGAAGGCAAACAAGCAATTGCCCAACTTAACGGCAATTCGTTTCAGGACAGAAACCTGGTGGTAAACGAGGCTCGCCCGTCTACCAAGTAGTATAAATCATTTTCTGATTTATAGTATTAAAAAGCGTTCCGCACTAAAAAAGCGGAACGCTTTTTTAGTTTTAGTACCCAAACAAATACAACTGTGCTGTACTTACCTTTACGCAATGCGGCTATTATTTTATTGTATTTATCAATAATACTTCTGCTTGCATTTAAAGTTACTACCACACACCCCTACCCTTTTACCTATAACGAAAAATTAGGTGCCCCTACCCTGCCCTATTACAACCCGCTAACTACAGAAGGTGTGGAACTGGGCCGTTTATTATTTTACGACACCCTGCTATCGGGCAATAACAAACAAAGTTGTGGTAGCTGCCACCAGCAACAGTACTCGTTTACCGATGGGCAGGCGCGGGCCATAGGTACCTACGGCGATACCGTAGAGCGCAACACCATGAGCCTGGTAAACATGGCCTGGAATAACAGATTTTTTTGGGATGGCCGCGCACGTAGTATTGAAGAGTTGATACCACAGCCTATAACCAACCCCAAAGAAATGGGGCAGGATACCGCCCTGCTGATACGCGAACTGAAAGCCCACGCGCACTACCCGCGTTTATTTGAACGGGCCTTTGCCGGACAGACCATAAGCATGGCTACGGTAAGCAAAGCCATAGCCCAATTTGTGCGCACCATTACCAGCCGGGGTGTAACCGTACCCGATAGCTTACTACCCCGCGGCTACAACGGTCTGCCCGATAGTGCCGACCTGGCCTATACCCTGCACCACGATGAAACAGTTAAAGGCTCGTTTTACCGGTTTGCACAAATGTGTGGCCATTGCCATAGCGGGGTTAACTATGGTGGGGCACACATAGCCGATAATATGCTGGTACCAGGCACCCGCTTTAAAGCCCCCACCCTGATAAATATTACTTTAACTGCACCCTATATGCACGATGGCCGGTTTACTACTGTAGAGCAGATACTGGAGCATTATAACGGCCACATAGCCCAATTTAATACCCACAACACCGATATTTTGCAAAAACCGATAGAAAATCTGTTGAAAGAGTGCGATAAGAAAAACTTTAGCCGGGTGCTACAGCTTTTTACCGATAGCAGTGTGTTAACCAACAAGGCCCTGGCAAACCCGTTTGCCCAACCGGGGTTTAGCTGGCAGAATTACCAGTAAATTTTTAACATAAAAATGCCAACAATTGCAACAAGACCTAATATGTTGGGAAGAGGGCCGGGGTTGTAATTTTTTAGCAATTGCTTACTACAACAGAATGGAAGCATAAGTAATTGGTTTGCAGACAAATAAAAGTATCTATAGCAGACACATGCCCCCCCTGCTATCTACCCTGCAAAATCTTAGCCAACTATTTGGAAACCTGCCGTTGAAAACTATCTTTGCACTCCGTTTTGCAAAACCGGTTCCAAAATATCAATAATTGAATATTTATTTCACCCGTGTTTTAGTTTCTTTTTAAGAGCGAAAAACACCCGTGAAGTTATTGCATTTTGGAGATTAGTTAACTAGATCAACATTTTAATTCGCCATGGCTGAAACACTCAAAAAACAAGCTGAAAGAATCAATTTCGGTAAGATTAAGCTACCAGATGAGCAACCGGACCTGCTTGATATTCAGTTAGAGACCTTCAAGGAATTTATTCAGTTGGAAACAACCCCTGAGAACCGTAAGTTTGAAGGCCTGCACACCGTTTTCCGCGAGAACTTCCCAATCAGCGATACCCGTAACATCTTCGTGTTAGAGTTTATCGACTATTTTGTTGACCCACCACGGTACTCTATTGAAGAGTGTATCGAGAGAGGTTTAACGTACTGCGTGCCGTTAAAAGCAAAACTTAAACTTTCTTGTAACGATCCGGAGCACATAGACTTCAAAACGATTGTACAGGATGTGTTTTTAGGTAATATACCTTACATGACACCTAAAGGTACCTTTATTGTAAACGGTGCCGAGCGTGTTATTGTATCGCAGCTACACCGTAGCCCGGGTGTATTCTTTGGCCAGTCGTTCCACCCGAACGGCACCAAAATATACAGCGCCCGTGTAATACCTTTTAAAGGTGCCTGGATGGAGTTTGCTACCGACATTAACAATGTAATGTATGCGTACATTGACCGTAAGAAAAAATTCCCTGTAACCATGCTGCTACGCGCGGTAGGTTACGATAGCGATAAAGATATACTTACCCTGTTTGACCTTGCCGATGAAATTGAAATAAGCAAGAAAAACGCCGCTAAAGCCATTGGCCGCCGTTTGGCTGCAAGGGTTCTTAAAACCTGGATGGAAGACTTTGTAGATGAGGATACCGGCGAGGTGGTATCTATCGAGCGTAATGAAGTGTTGCTTGAGCGCGACACCATTATTGACGATGACAACTTCGGCCTGATAGTTGACTCGGGTACCAAGAGCATTTTTGCACACAAAGACAATGTTGGTGCAGATTACTCTATCATCTTCAACACCCTTAATAAAGATACTTCGAACTCGGAGATTGAGGCGTTGAACCACATTTACAAACAACTACGTGGTAGCGAACCACCTGATGAAGAAACTGCCCGTGGTATTATCGAGAAATTATTCTTCTCGGATAAACGTTACGACCTGGGTGAAGTAGGCCGTTACAAAATCAATAAAAAGCTTGAGCTGGATATTGATATGGATACCAAAGTATTGACAAAGACCGATATCATCGCCATTGTTAAGTACCTGGTAAACCTTAGCAACCAGAAAGCCGAGATTGACGATATTGATCACCTGAGCAACCGTCGTGTACGTACTGTAGGCGAGCAGCTTTACACCCAGTTTGGTGTAGGTTTAGCGCGTATGGCCCGTACTATCCGCGAGCGTATGAACGTGCGCGATAACGAGGTATTTACCCCGGTAGATCTGATTAACGCAAGAACCCTTTCTTCGGTAATCAACTCGTTCTTCGGTACTTCACAATTATCTCAGTTCCTTGACCAGACCAACCCGCTGGCAGAAATCACCAACAAGCGCCGTGTATCGGCCTTAGGTCCTGGTGGTCTTAGCCGTGAGCGCGCCGGTTTCGAGGTTCGTGACGTACACTACAGCCACTACGGCCGTTTGTGCACCATCGAAACTCCTGAAGGTCCGAACATCGGTCTTATCTCTACCCTTTGCGTACACGCCAAGGTTAACAAAATGGGCTTTATAGAAACACCATACCGTAAGGTAGATAAAGGCCGTGTGAACCTGAAAGGCAAAGTAGACTTTTTGAGCGCAGAAGAGGAAGACTTAGTAAAAATAGCACAGAGCAACGTAGGCCTGGATGAAAAAGGCTTGTTTACTACAGATAAAATCAAATCGCGTTTTCAGGGAGATTTCCCAATTCTGGGACCAGATGACGTACAGTACATGGACGTTGCCCCTAACCAGATTGTGGGTGTATCAGCTTCGTTGATTCCGTTCCTGGAGCACGATGATGCGAACCGTGCGTTGATGGGTTCGAACATGCAACGTCAGGCAGTTCCGCTATTAAAGCCACAAGCGCCAATAGTAGGTACAGGCCTGGAAGCTAAAGTTGCTGTTGACAGCCGTAACCTGGTAAATGCCGAGAAAGATGGTGTAATTGAGTTTGTAGATGCTAACCAGATTACCATTAAATACGATAGAACAGAGGAAGAAAGACTGGTATCGTTTAAAGACGATAAAGTAACTTACAACCTGCCTAAGTTCCTTAAAACCAACCAAAGCACCTGTATTAACCTGAAGCCGATTGTAAAGAAAGGCCAGCGTGTTAAGAAAGGTGAGATACTGTGCGAAGGCTTTGCAACACAAGGTGGCGAGCTGGCACTGGGTGCTAACCTGAAAGTGGCTTTCATGCCATGGAAAGGTTACAACTTTGAGGATGCTATCGTAATATCTGAACGCGTAGTACGCGACGATATCTTTACTTCTATCCACGTTGAAGAGTTTGAGATGGAAGTACGCGATACCAAGCTGGGCGAAGAAGAACTTACACCGGATATACCTAACGTAAGCGAAGAGGCTACCAAAGACCTGGATGATAACGGTATTATCCGCGTAGGTGCCCGCGTTAAAGAAGGCGATATACTGATAGGTAAAATTACCCCTAAAGGTGAAAGCGACCCTACACCAGAGGAGAAACTACTACGTGCTATCTTCGGTGATAAAGCAGGCGACGTTAAAGATGCATCGTTGAAAGTACCACCTTCAATAGAAGGTACAGTAATAGCTAAACGCTTATTTGGCCGCGCCAAAAAAGATAAAACCAGCAAGGTAAAAGAGAAAGCCCTGTTGGAGAAACTGGATAAAGATTTCGACAAGAAAATTGGCGATATCAAAGCTGTGCTTATCGATAAACTGATGAGCGTACTTACCGGCAAGGTAACTACCGGTATCCAGACAATCTACCGCGAAGAACTGGTAAGCAAAGGCAGCAAGTTTACAGCCAAGTTGCTAATTGACCTTGACTACGCTGTAGTTGACGGCAACAACTGGACTAAAGACGAAGACACCAACCAATTGGTGAAAATGATGCTGCATAACTACAACATGCGCGTAAACGAAGAAACCGGTAAATACAAACGCGAGAAATTCAACATCAGCATTGGTGATGAGCTACCAAGCGGTGTATTGAAACTGGCTAAAGTTTACATTGCCAAGAAACGTAAACTGAAAGTGGGCGACAAAATGGCGGGCCGCCACGGTAACAAAGGTATTGTTGCCCGTATCGTTCGCTCAGAGGATATGCCTTTCCTTGAAGATGGAACACCGGTTGATATAGTACTGAACCCGCTGGGTGTACCAAGCCGTATGAACCTGGGCCAGATATACGAAACCGTATTGGCATGGGCCGGTCAGAAACTGGGTGTTAAGTTTGGCACTCCTATCTTTGATGGTGCATCGCTAACTGAAATAGGCAACTACATACAGCAGGCTGGCTTACCAGAGTTTGGTTCTACCTACCTGCACGATGGCGAAACCGGCGAGCGTTTCCACCAGCCAACCACTGTAGGTATCATTTACATGCTTAAACTGATACACATGGTTGACGATAAAATGCACGCACGTTCTATCGGACCTTACTCGCTTATTACACAACAGCCGCTGGGTGGTAAAGCACAGTTTGGTGGCCAGCGTTTTGGTGAGATGGAGGTTTGGGCTATCGAGGCTTACGGTGCTTCTAACATTCTACAGGAACTTCTTACTGTTAAGTCGGACGATATTATCGGCCGTGCTAAAACTTACGAAGCCATTGTTAAAGGCGATAACCTGCCAGAAGCCGGTATACCAGAATCGTTTAACGTGTTAATGCACGAGTTACGCGGCCTGGCCCTTGACCTGAAGTTTGATTAAACCCCTAAATCTCCGCCGTGGCGGGGACTTAAAGGCAGAATACAAAGCCGCTTTGCTTATGCAAAGCGGCTTTTTTATTTCAGTAAGAAATCCGTACATTAAAATATTTCGTAACTTAGTTATATGCCCGACCGGATACACACCTACCTGGATACCCCCCTTGGCCTGCTCGAAATATCGGGCACCAATACGTTTATCACTTCCGTACTGTTTGTAGAAGAAGAGGTAACACCCTCTGCCCCGGCACCCGATGTACTACTGCATTGCAAACAGGAACTGGAAGAATATTTTGCCGGCACGCGTACCGAGTTTACCGTAAACCTGAAACCCGAGGGCACCCTGTTTCAGCGCAAGGTATGGGGCGAACTAAAAAAGATAGAATACGGAACTACCACTACCTACAATGCTATAGCCAATAAACTACGCAACCCCGACGCAGTAAGGGCCGTAGGGCTGGCAAATGGTAAAAACCCCATAGCCATTATACTCCCCTGCCACCGCGTAATAGGTGCCGATGGTAAACTAACCGGCTATGCCGGTGGGCTATGGCGCAAGCAATGGCTGCTGGAGCACGAAGGCAATACATCGGGGCGCAACCGCACGCTGTTTTAACTATACATCCAGCTTATATACAGAATTGATATCGCTGTTAGGTTCCAGGCTTATAATTTGTTTTAAAATGCCATTTTTAAGCGAGTACACACAGCCATGTATATGTGGTTGGTTTTCGGTTTTCCAGGCGCCCTGAACAATTTCTGTTTTAACCAGGTTAAGCACCTGCTCGCGTACATTCAACTCGGTTAGGCGGTCGCCCCTCTCCGATTCGGGTAGTGTATCTATTTCTATCTGGTGCAAACGATATACATCTTTAATATTGCGCAACCAGTTGTTAAGCACACCAAAATTGCGGCTGGTAAGTGCAGCGTTTACACCACCACAGCCGTAGTGGCCGCAAACAATAATGTGTTTTACTTTAAGCACCTCTACCGAGTATTTAAGTACACTAAGCAGGTTTACATCGCCGTTTACCACCAGGTTGGCTACGTTGCGGTGTACAAATATCTCGCCGGGGCGTGTACCGGTAATTTCGTTGGCCGGCACGCGGCTATCGCTGCAGCCTATCCATAAAAACTCGGGGGTTTGCAGGTTCTCTAACCGCTTAAAAAACTCGGGGTCGCCAGCTACCTGTGCGGCCGCCCATTTCTTATTATCTTCCAGTAGTGTTTCAAATTTTTTCATAGCCGGCAAAGTTTATTAATTATTGATTGATGTTGGGGGTATTGTTTGGCCAGCACCTGTGCTTTGGCCAGTTCAAAATCGGCAAAATCGAAACCGGGAGCTACCGTGCACCCTACAAAACAAAATGAATGTGGCAAAGCAGGCTGCGAAGCAAACCAGCAACCGGCAGGCACTACTGCCTGAAATACCTCGCCGTTATCGGGGTTATTGCCAAGCCTTATTGTTTCTAAATCGCCCTGAGCTGTAATTACAAATACATTGAGCGGGCCGCCGGCATAAAAATGCCATAGCTCATCGCTTTTTATACGGTGAAAGCCAGAAAACTGCTCTCCTTCCAGTAAAAAGTAAATAGCAGTAGAAAAGCAACGGCCGTTACCAAAGCGGTTGGGTAAATGTTCGCCCAATATCGTCTCATCGCTGCGGTAGGTTTCGCGAAACCAGCCGCCTTCAGGGTGCGCCTGCATCCTGTACTTTTCTACAAAATACCTGGCATCGTATAACATACCTTTACAATATAGTTATAAAAAATAAAAGGCCCCCGTTGTGCGGGGGCCTTTCAGGTTATTTCATCAATGTTACCGTGCCCGTGAAACTCTTCTCGGACAGTACGTAATCCTGTATATACTTAACATTAACTATGTACACATAGGTATCGTAAGGCACCAGTTTGCCATCCAGTGTTCCATCCCAACCGCTTTGATTATCGATACGGTTTGGCTGATTTGGATTATAGTAGATGCGCTGGCCCCAACGGTTGAATACAGAAACTTCTACATTATTAGCTCCCAGTATATCAAACTCAAAACGGTCGTTCAACCCATCGCCGTTAGGTGTAAAGGCGGTAGGAATGAAAGCAGAAAGTTCTGGTATTACATATACCGTAACAGTATCGGAAGCGTAGCATGAGTCTGCGTTCATAACCGTTACAGTAAAGGTAGTTGTAGTACGCGGAGCAGCCAGCGGATTAGAACAATTAAGCGGATCGCCACAGGCATCGAAGTTCAATACAGAATCGGGCTCCCAGAAATAGTTAACTACAGCCACCTGCGATGTAGGAGTAGCTACCAATTGGGTACTCATACCGGTAAGTATTACTTGCTGTGTAACGCCCAGGTCTACATTTATTTCGGTAGGTGATGATACGCTAAACGAAGCTGAACCCTGGCAACCGTTTACATCGGTTACAATTAACAGATAATCGCCGGGCAACAGATTGGTAAATGTATCGTTAGATTGGCCCACACCGTTAAGCAGGTATGTATATGGTGCAAAACCACCGGTAACATTAGCTGTAACCATACCGCTTGCCGTGTTAAAGCATTTGGCACCAAACGATGTAGCCGTAACGTTGATAGGCGCCGGATCGTTTATAGTAGCAGATGCAGAAACAGTACAGCTAAGTGCATCGGTAACAGTAAGCGTGTAAGTGCCCGCTACCAGTGTACCGATAGATACAGTTGCTTTACTGTTGCTCCAGGCATAGGTGTATGGCCCGGCACCACCCGATACAATAGCTGTTATAGAGCCGGTATTCCCGCCATTACAGATAGGGTCGAGCGTACCGAGGCTGGATATAATCTGTGCGCCTTGCCCTACGGTAAACGTGGCTGTTTGCGTACAAATATTACCATCGGTAACAGTAAGTGTGTAGGTGCCTGCTACTACGTTTACAAGGTCTTCGGTACCTGCACTGTTAGACCAGTTAAATGTGTACGATGGAGTACCACCGGTAGTAGTAACATCTACTACTGCAGTAGCCGCACCAAAGCACAAGGCATCGGTAGTAGTACCGGCTATCAGTATCTGGGTAGGTTGTGTAATGTCAACACTGTCGTAAATAAAGCAGCCACTCGAGTCAGTTAACTGTACCACATACCTTCCGGCAGTAGCACCCTGAATAAGCGAGTCGGTTACAAAATTATTCCACAGATAAGTGTAAGGCACTGTACCACCGGCAGGTACCACCGCTACCGCACCGGTAGCCTGGCCAAAGCAACGCACATCGGTTTTAACTATGCTTGATGTAAGTGGCAGTGGTTCTTTAATAATATAAAGTGAAACAGCCTGGCAACCATTAGCATCGGTAACAGTTACATAGTAATCGCCGCCAGGGATGTTAAAGATATCCTCCGTTGATTGTAGTGTAGACCACTGGTAAGTATATGGCAATGTGCCGGCGTAGGCAGTAATATCTACAAAGCCATCGGCCAGGCCTGCACAGGTTACGTTTTTAACCACGCCCGAGGTAAATATCTGGCCCGGCTCGGTTATGGTTACCGAATCTACATGGCTACAGTTACGCGAATCGGTTACTGTAACAATATAGGTACCTGCACCTACATTAATTAAATCCTCGGTAGTAGCACCATTGCTCCATATAATGTTATACAATGGGGTACCGCCCGAAACAAGCATATCTACCCGTCCGCTGGTATCGCCATAACACAACGGATTTTTGGCAATAAAGTTAATGTTGATAGCCGACGGGTTAACAATAGTAGCCGAAGCTGTAGCGGTACAGTTTTGAGCATCGGTTACGGTTACCACATACTGGCCTCCCGGTAAGCTACTCAAATCTTCGGTAGTAGCACCGTTGCTCCACAGGTAAGTGTAGGCTGGCGTGCCGCCGGTAACTGATAAATCAATCTGTCCGTCGTTAGAGTTAAAGCAGCTGATATTGGTAACCTGCGTGGTTAGTATTATAGGCTGCGGTTCGTTTACAGTAACAGAGTCTTTAATCTCACAACCTTTGGCATCGGTTACAATTACGTAGTATAAACCACCATCCAGGCCAGAGATATCTTCTGAACCCTGGAAGGTAGACCACAAAATAGTATATGGCAGCGTACCACCTGTTACAGTAAGGTCAATAGCACCGTTGGCAGCGCCATTACAGGTTACATCTGTAGCAACTACTGTAGATGACATACCACTTGGTTGAGACAATACAAACTGTGCGGTAATAGTACAGCTGTTGGCATCGGTTACTGTAACCGTGTAAGTGCCGGCCACAAGGCCAAAAATATCTTCGGTAGTTGCACCGGTAGTCCATAAGTATGTGTAAGGGAACACACCACCTTGTACAGTAATATCTATAGCCCCATTATTGCCATTGGCACAGGCTATACTATCTACCGATGAGTTAAGTACAATTGCAGAAGTTTCTGTTACAACCGCCGAAACACTGGCGGTACAATTGCTGGCATCTTTAACGGTTACCGAATAAGTACCGGCAACAAGGCCGCTAATATCCTGTGTGGTCGCCGTATTGCTCCAGGTGTAATCGTATGGCTGCGAACCACCGGCTACAGTAAGGTCGATAGCACCGGTTGCGGCACCGTTACAAAGCACATTGGCAACAACAGTTGATAATACCAGTTGAGGTGCTTCTGTAATAACTATCGAATCGTGTTTAGTGCAACCATTGGCATCGGTTACTATTACAAAATAAGTGCCGCCACTAACTCCGTTCAGGTCTTCAACTGTCTGGAAGGTATTCCAAAGGAAGCTGTAAGGAGCTGTGCCGCCACTAACTGTCAGGTCTATTGAACCATTGGCTGCGCCAAAACAACTAACGTTAGTACCAGTTAGAGTAATAGCAATAGCTGTAGGTTCGGTAATAGTGTACGAAGCGGTAAGTGTACAGCCGTTGGCATCGGTAATAGTTACGCCGTATGTACCGCCACTTAATCCGTTAATATCTTCGGTAACGGCACCGTTGCTCCATGCAAAAGTATAAGGGAATACACCACCCTGCACAGTAATATCAACCGAGCCATTGGCACCACCATTGCAACCTACGTTAACAGGTGTAGCATTTAATACCAGGCCGGCAGGTTGGGTAATAACAACGCTGGCGCTGGCAGTACAGCCATTGCCATCGGTTATAGTTACGCTGTAAGTGCCTGCGGCCAAAGCGGTAAGGTCTTCTGTAACAGCGCCGTTGCTCCATGCATAGGTAATTACAGGCGTGCCACCGTTTACAGTAATATCTATTGCACCGGTAACAGCACCATTGCATAACACATCGGTTTTAGCTACCGAAATTGTAATAGGTGCCGGCTCGGTAACAACTGTAGAGTTTGTAATACTACAACCGTTTGCATCGTATATCACCACGGTGTAGGTACCGCCACTTACGTTGGCCAGGTCTTGTGTGGTTTGTCCGTTGTTCCAAACATAGTTGTATGGAGTAGTACCACCAGTCACCTCCAGATCTACACTACCGCTGGATGCGCCTGCACATAATACAGGAACAGCAAATGCTACAGAGGTAAGCTGGGTAGGTTCAGTAACTACCTGGGTTATATCTTTCTGGCAACCATTGGCATCGGTTACAGTTACCGAGTAAGTACCCGGCAACAGGCCATATATATCTTCGGTTGTAGCTGTATTGCTCCACGCAAAAGTATATGGAGGCACACCGCCGTTGGCAGTAACATCAATAGCACCCGATGAGTCGTTATAACACAGCAGATTTTGATAGGAAGCTATATTAAGGAATAACGGTAGCGGTTGTGTGATGGTAGCGCCCACCGATGTAGTACAGCCTTTGTTATCGGTAATAGCTACGTTGTAGGTACCTGCTGTAAGGCCGGTTATATCCTCGGTAGTAGCACCGTTGCTCCAGTTAAATGTATATGGTGTGTTACCACCGCTAACACTTATATAGATACCGCCGGTAGTACCGCCATTACAACCGATATTCAGTATAGAATCTATTTGTGCCTGTAGCTGGCCCGGTTGGGTGATAGTTACGTTTACAAAGTCTGTACAGCCCTTCGAGTCGCGCAGGGTAACTACATAGTTGCCAGATGCCAGGCCGGTAAAGGTGGGCGACGAAACAAACTGTACCCCGTTAATTGAATACGAGTATGGAGGCAGGCCACCGGTTAACTGCACAGTAACAGTACCATCTACACCGCCAAAACAAGATACCGGTGTTTGCGATACTAAACTAGCGTAAACGGCATAGGCAGTATCCAGCACAACTGTAGATGTATCGGTACATCCGTTATCATCTACCACCAACACAAAGTAGGTGCCTGCTGCCAAGCCGTTGAACACGCTGCCCGGTTGTGAAGGCCCGCCGTTAAGCGAGTAGGTGTAAGGCACTACCCCGCCGGTAGTAGTTACAGTAATACTACCGTCGAATACATTATCGCAGCTTGCATTTTGTAACGTAATTGTAAAATCAAGCACAGGCGGCTCGGTAACCACCACCGGATTGCCGCTGTAAGTATTCACACAGGCAGAATCATCGGTAATAGTAACGTTGTAGTTTCCTGCGGTTAACCCGTTAAATGTTCCCGATATCTGATAAGTGCCGCCGTTAAGGGCATATTGCGCAGTACCGTTTGTAGAAGTACCGGTAACCACTATGCTACCTGTGTTGCCACCATTGCACAATACAGCAGTAGGCGTAGCACTGGTAACCTGTGGCAGAGCCAGTATAAGCACACGGCTGCTGTTGCTGGTAGATGAACAAACGCTGGATGTAACTATACGATGGTAGTAAACAGTAGCGTTGGTAAACGGCGGATCGTAGGTTGGGCCGTTGGCACCCGGTATTGGGGTCCAGGTAATACCGTTAGAACTAGACTCCCAGCTATAAATATAGGAACCAGTACCACCGGTTGGTGTTGAGCCGTTAATAGTTACCGGATCGCCCGAGTCGCAGAAACGCTGATATGCATCAATAGTATTATCGTTAATTGAAGGGACTACCGTTATGGTTATTACGTTGCTGTTGCTGCTGCAGGCCGATGAGGTAACCTCGCGGCGGAAATAGGTAGTAACCGTTAATAGACCCGGATCGTAGCTTTGAGTTGTGGCTAAAAGAATAGGGTTGAAGGTAATATTATCGGTACTAGAATACCACTGGTAGTTATACGAACCGGTACCGCCCGATGGAGCAGAACCCATTAGTATAGCCGGGTCGCCGGATGAGCAGAAAATCTGATCGGTAGAAATAGTATTTGAAATAATGGCCGGTACTATGGTGATAGTAACTGTATTGCTGGCCAGTGTACAGCTACCGCTGGTGGCTACCCGCTGAAAATAAGTAGTGGTAGTGATTACACCCGGTGAATAGGTTTGGCCGGTTGCGCCACCAATAGGCGACCAGTTAAAACCATCGGTAGATGACTGCCACTGGTAAGTAAAGAAACCGTTACCACCGGTAGGTACCGGACCGGTAAGTGTGGCTGGTGTACCTGACACACAGAAAGTTTGACTGCTGCTGATTGTGTTAACCGTAATTGGCGGAGTGATGGTTATAGTAACAGCTGTACTGGTGTTGCTGCAAGGCAGCGAGGTAACAATACGACGGTACTGGGTTGTAACCGATACGCTGCCCGGTGAGTAGTTTGCCGAGTTAGCACCACCTATAGGTAGCCATGTAGCACCACCGTTAATGCTCGACTCCCATGAATACGTATAGCTACCGGTACCACCGTTAGGTGTAGTACCTAAAATAGTAGCTGCAGTAAAGGTTCCGCATGAGGCCTGATCGGCGCTGATATTGTTATTGGTAATAACCGGATAAACTGTAATGGTAACGTTGTTACTATTATCGAAACAGGTACCCGATGATACACCGCGACGGTAAACTGTGGTTTGAGTTAACAGAGGCGGATCGTAAGTAGCATTGGTACTGGTACCTGCCGCTACTGCCCAGGTATTACCACCATCGGTGCTTTCCTGCCATTGATACGAGTAGGAACCATTACCACCAGCCAGTACACCGGTAGCTGTTAACACGCCCGGATTACCACTGCCACAGAAACTCTGATCGCCGGTAATGGTATTGCCTGAAATAACAGGCTCTACAACTATAGTAGTAACGTTACTGGTAGATTGCGGACAGACGCCCCCTGTTACCAAACGCCGGTAATACGTAGTAGTTGAAATTGCATTAGGCGAATAGTTTTGCCCGTTTGCACCTAACAGGTTGCTGTAAGGGCCGCCCAGATTGGCTGCAGACTGCCACTGGTAATTGTAGTTGCTGTTACCACCGGTAGGCACCGAACCGGTTAACGGGATAGGAGTATTGGTGCCACAAAGTGTTTGGTTGGCAGCAGTAGTGTTATTACTAATTGATTGCTCTACCTCATAGGTCAATATGTTAGATGAGTTATCGCAGCCACCTGCAAAAATTACACGGCGCACCAGTAATGTCTGCGTAGTATTGGCAGGGTCGAACTGATAAGGCAGTACAGCAGATGATACGTTGCCCCAGTTGGTCCATGTACCACCACCATCGGTGCTGGTTTCCCACTGGTAGCTCCAGGTAGGTAATGTAACGTTAGGTGTGTTGCCGGTTACAATACCGGGGTTGCCGCTGTTACAGAAAGGTCCAACAGGGTTAGATGGTGTAATAATGTTATTGGTAACAGGGTTACCTGAAGCAAATACGTTTATGTCCTTAAAACATAAACCATCTATACCACCATTGTTACAGTAAACACGGTAAGTGGTATTTACAATAGGCGATACAGTAATGGAAGTACCTGCACCCAAATATGTACCGGTAGAGGTATACCATGAATAGCTACCACCCTGTACCGCACCACCGGTGGCAGTAAGTACTATTGAACCACCGGCACAAACGCTGGTGCTTGGAGAAGCGGTGATACCAAATGGAATGGGTGATGACCAATTAACAGCTACACGGGCTCCAAAGTTGCTGCCTGCAAAAAGTGTAGGAGGTGCTCCACCGTGGTTAAACGTATAAACATCGGAAGTTGCAATATTTTGGTTAGGAGGGCTGAAACGATAGTTGAAAGTGGTAGTTAACACATCATCGTAGCAGTAATCATCGTCATCGCCAAAACAGTTTAGTACACCTGAAGAACAACCACTGGCACTACCGCAATCATCGCCGGTATAAGAGCCGCGTATGCGCAGGTACTGTGGTGTGTTGCTGGTGTTGCTGGTACCTACTGTACCATACGTTTGGTCGAACAGGTTTACCAAGGGGTGCGTGGCCGCCTGGTCGGCTCCACCATCGAAAGTGGTACGCCAGCCTACATAGTTAGGCCCGTTAAAATACAGGAAGCCATAATCGTTACGCCAGTTCTGGCCATCCAGGTCGGCGTTATCAGCAGCATACCAGTAAAGCGCTACTTCATCTTCGGCAAAGGGGTCTTCAAACTCCTGCAACCAGGTATCGCGCACATACGGGCGTATACGCATACAGCCATCGTTGAATGTCTGTGCAAAGGTGTCTTGTACGGTTATTAACAGCAAACCTGCTACTATAACCATTAACACTGAAATACGGTTAAACAACTTTATCATGAGTGATGTTTATTTTCTGTTTACGATTACTTGAATTACTTACCGGGATGTGCTTTTACTGCATCAGCAGGTGGATTTTTGGTCCACTCAAACTTTTGTTTTACATCGGCACGGAATTTTTCGGGGCTGAACCACTCCGGAAACTCATAATCTTTTCCATACAGTTTAGTGAATGTTTCCGGCTCGAAAACAAAATACCAGGCGCGGATACTTAGCTGATAGCTTAACTCACCACGTGCCGTGTTAGAGTAAGCCTCGCGGTAAGGTTTTGTTTCGCGCATAGGGGCCGATACAAACGCCGGTATAAGCACCGGTTTGTGGTAACCTTCGTATGCCGGGTTAAGCGCAGTAAGCTCAGGGGCGTTAAACAGGTGCTCGTACTCCAGCGGATAAATTTTCATCCAGTATTCAAGCGCTTCTTCGTATGTTTTGGTGTCGGCCTCTGCATTGCCGGTAAGTACCGGTTTAGGAAAATGCGAGGCAAGGGCATTTAAACGTTCATCGGTTATTTTGCTGTTGTGTACCCACTCCCAGATACTGCTTTGGAAAACAGCGGGCTTTTTACCATCGCTAAGACCCAGGTAGTAGGCCGAAGGGTTACCTTTTTGTACGCCCTCTATTTTCCAGAAAGCAGATTCTTCGAAGGTGTACTCTTTCTGCCATTTTTGCACGGCGGCAATAAATGAGGCGTCGTCCTTATAGCTATCTATAACAGGAAAGTGCGGGCAGGTTTCGTAAATATTACTGAAACTAACCTGGCAGGTTTGCATAAGCGAGCGCCAGGTTTGGCGGTTAGCATCCTGCGCAAATAGCTGTGTGCCACATAATAACAGCAGCACAACCAGTACGCGTACGTATTTGTTTACCATAATGTTTTTAATTTAAGAGCTAAATAGGCTGCTTTTCAGATGTGTGTCAGTCAGGTTCTGAAAAACAGGGATTCAAATATAACTTAACGGGGGAGAAAAAGAAGGAAAAAGGCAATTATATCAGGTTAAGAAATTGCGCACAAAACAGCCCCTTACAGCGTTTTGAGCATGTGTATAGAGCAGGAATAATGGCCTGAATTACCCAAAGGGCCGTTTAATGGCACAAAGCCCAGTTTTTCGTAAATGTGTACGGCCTTTTTTAGCTCGGGCATGGTTTCGAGGTAGATATGGGTGTACCCCTGCTGCCGGGCAAACACCATACAGGCCTCTATTAAAAGCCGGCCCAGCCCTTTGCCACGGGCCTCGGGTAGCAGATACATTTTAACCAGCTCGCAGGTGGCGGGCGGTAAACCGGTAGTTGGGTAAATGCCTGCGCCACCGGCAATTACCCCATCTATCAGCCCGGTAAAGTAGGCTGCTTTTTCTACAGCAAACGCACGGCTCATGTGGTTCAGGCTTTCATCGTAATAGGCCGTACCAGGGCGGTTAATGCCGTGCTCCTCGAACACCGATTTAATAATGCGGCAGATGGCGGCATCGTCGGCGGGTTGGATGGGGCGAACAAGCAGTGACATGGTACAATGTTAGCACTTACAGGGCAATAAAAAAGGCCTGTCGGGTGACAGGCCTTTTAAGTTATGTAAATGTAGTAGTAATTACGCTTTTACGCTTGCACGTATAATATTAAGCGCACCACCTGCTTTAAACCATTCTACCTGTTGCTCGTTGTAAGTATGTGCTACTTCAAACGATTCGGTAGTGCCATCGGCGTGTGTTAGTTGCAGGGTAAGGTTTTTGCCAGGGGCAAAGGTGGAAAGGCCAAGTATATCTACCACATCGTTCTCCTGTAGTTTGTTGTAGTCGTCCTTGTTTACAAAGGTAAGGGCCAGCATACCTTGTTTTTTAAGGTTGGTTTCGTGTATACGGGCAAACGATTTTACCAGTACGGCACGTACGCCCAAGAAACGAGGCTCCATAGCGGCATGCTCGCGGCTGCTGCCTTCGCCGTAGTTCTCATCGCCTACTACAATTGAACCAATACCAGCAGCTTTGTATGCACGCTGTACCGCAGGTACTTCGCCATATTCGCCGGTTAGCTGGTTTTTAACCGAGTTGGTTTTTTCGTTGAAGAAGTTAACCGCACCAATCAGCATATTGTTGCTGATGTTATCTAAGTGGCCACGGTATTTTAACCATGGGCCGGCCATAGATATGTGGTCGGTAGTACATTTACCTTTAGCTTTAATAAGCAGTTTAAGGCCTTTAAGGTCGGTGCCTTCCCAGGCTGCAAACGGAGCAAGCAATTGCAAACGATCGCTGGTTGGGTTTACTTTAACCTCTACACCGCTACCATCGGCAGCCGGTGCAATAAAGCCTGCATCTTCAACAGCAAAGCCTCTTGTAGGTAGCTCATCGCCGGTAGGTGCATCCAGTTTTACCTGCTCGCCGTTTTCGTTGGTAAGCGTATCGGTAAGCGGGTTAAAGGTAAGGTCGCCGGCTATAGCTAAAGCGGTAGTCAATTCAGGTGAAGCTACAAACGCAAGCGTATTAGGGTTACCATCCTGACGGGCAGCAAAGTTACGGTTGAACGAGTGCACGATAGTATTGCGCTCTTTTTTATCTGCACCGGCACGGGCCCACATACCAATGCATGGTCCGCAGGCATTAGCGTAAACGGTAGCGCCTATTTTATTAAAGGTATCGATAAAGCCATCGCGCTCGATGGTAAAGCGTATCTGCTCGCTACCCGGTGTAATGCTGAACTCTGCTTTAGATTTCAGGTTCTTTTCGGCCACTTGTTTAGCCAGCGATACGGCACGGCTGATATCTTCGTACGAAGAGTTGGTGCATGAACCAATTAAGCCTACGCTTACTTTGGTTGGCCAGTTGTTGGCAGCAGCAGCTTCTTTCATTTTAGATATTGGCGTAGCCAGATCCGGAGTGAAAGGACCGTTAACGTGTGGCTCCAGTGTATTTAAATCAATGGTTATAACCTGATCGAAATATTTATCGGGGTTAGCGTACACCTCTGGGTCAGCAGTTAAGTGTTCTTTAACTGCATCGGCAGCAGCAGCTACATCGGCACGGCCGGTAGCGCTCAGGTAACGGCTCATGCTTTCGTCGTAACCGAAAGTTGAAGTAGTAGCACCAATTTCTGCACCCATGTTACAGATAGTACCTTTACCGGTGCAGCTCATAGCTACGGCACCTTCGCCAAAGTACTCCACAATAGCACCGGTACCACCTTTTACGGTAAGTATACCAGCTACTTTTAGTATTACATCTTTAGGCGAGGTCCAGCCGTTTAGTTTGCCGGTAAGTTTTACACCTATCAGTTTAGGTTGTTTAAGCTCCCATGCAAGGCCGGCCATTACGTCGCAGGCATCGGCACCACCTACACCAATTGCTACCATACCCAAACCACCGGCGTTAACGGTGTGGCTATCGGTACCAATCATCATACCACCGGGGAAAGCGTAGTTTTCCAATACAATCTGGTGAATGATACCAGCGCCCGGTTTCCAGAAACCGATGCCGTATTTATTAGATACCGAAGCAAGGAAATCGTACACCTCTTTGTTACCGCTGTTGGCAGTAGCAAGGTCGGTACGGCCGCCTTCTTTGGCGGTAATAAGGTGGTCGCAGTGTACGGTAGAAGGCACTGCCACTTTGGGGCGGCCAGCCTGCATAAACTGCAATAGCGCCATTTGCGCAGTTGCATCCTGCATGGCCACGCGGTCTGGTGCAAAATCTACATAGCTTTTACCACGCTGAAAATCTTCCAGTTTTTGGCTGCTGTGCAGGTGCGAGTAAAGTATTTTTTCGGTTAGGGTAAGGGGGCGGTTTAACACTTTGCGTGCCGCTTCTATTTTAGAAGGCAACTCGGCGTACACCTTCTTTATCATTTCAATATCAAATGCCATCGTTCTTATTTTTAGGTTTTGATTTACGATTGTAATTTGCGGGTGCAAATGTAAGAGTATTTGGCAGACGGGAAAAGTATTAGCGAATTTTCGCTAAGTTTAGATTCAGTCTATATTGGTAATTCAAATGCAACTTAAAAGACTGTATTACAATTAATTAAAAGTTAACTTAGCGTAGTTACATTTTCACCTCTACAGGTTGGTTTAACAACCATTTACTAACAAAGCAATTATATAGATAAGCCGTGAGCTAAAGTACACAGGTTTAAAGCGGAATTGTTGCAGGTTATATCACGGACTGAAGTCCCTAAATACTGTATTGGACTTTTGAATATCATTTATAGCCGTAAGCTAAAGCATACGGCTATATAGTGGAATACTACTCTGTTTTGATAAGGGCTAAAGCCCTTAGAAAGGCGCACGTATACACCCGACTTTGATTGCAAATAAAAAACACCTGTTACTTCTCTCCTATCTTACCCAGCAGCCATTCTTTTTCTGCCATAGCATTGGTGGCTTGTATCTTATCGCGCAGGGCAGCGCGTGCTTTTTTATCGTATGGCCGCAGGTGAAGCACCCGCGATATGTAACGGGTAAAATTGCTGTACACCGTTTGGTGATAGGTTTGCAGCTTTTTACGCTTAAGCTGTTGTTTCAGGTTATTAATACTGTAATCGAGCAGGCCAAATTCATCCTGTTCGAAATAGGTTTTTATAAGCAGCACCCGGGCATCGAGGTCGGTAAACTGTTCTTTAATTTCTACCTCTTGCAATAACTGCTGTACCTTATTGTAGTTACCGGTAGCAAAATAATAGCGCGCCATACAGTAGGCATAAAACCCATCGCGCACTTCGGCATTTAGTTTAGGGCGATACGCCTCTAAAAAATCAGCCACCCACTTATATTTTTTAAGCCCTATGGCTATAGCCGAAATATTTTTATACGTAAAAGGCGATAGCTGGCCCTGCTCTTCAAATACTGCCAGTTGCAAGCCTGCCACATAAATATCAAATACTTCTTCGTAGTATTTTTTACCGCCGGTGTTAAGGCGCTTTATACAGTAGTTAATCGCCAGCGTAAATATATCGCGCAGCTCGCGGGTATCTATCCGCTGCGTGTGGTTAAGCAGCAGGTTCTTTAGCTGATAAAAGTATGTCTCGTTGTCGGGTTCGCTAAGGCACAGGTAGTTGTGGTACAGCAAATTTATAAGTGGATTAGCCTGTAGCTTTTTTTGCAGCACCAGGGCCATAGTTTCTGCTATATGCGTATCGGCCTGCGGTAGTTTAAATACGTTTTTGTACGATAACAGATTGCAGGCGTGTTTCAGTTTCTGTATTACATAAAATGTATCGAGGTCGGCTGGTAATTGTTGCAGATTTTGATTTTGCGCCCGCCGGTTGGTAATAGAGTGTATATAGTAACCGGTGTGCAGTTGAAATTTATGGTAGTACAGTTCGGGGTTTAGCTCCGCTTCTTCTTCCAGGTATTTTCCGGTTTCGGTATAGCTGGCAGCAAACTGTTTAGCCAGGTTACGCTTACGCAGCGCATGGTTAAGCAATAGCTTTTGCTCTGCAGCGCCGGCCTCCATTTCGGCAATGGTTAAGTAGCGGGTAATAATACGGGTAAGGTAGGTCATTACATGGCGCAGTTGGCCCAGTGTAGCTTTTTTGCCTTCAAACACATATTTAACAGCTTCATCTGCGGTGGCTGTGCCGGTCTTTCTTTTCTTTGTTTTAAGCAGGTAATTAAACAGGCGCACTTCTTCGGGCCGGTAGTTAAAAAACGGCGAGTGCACCGCTTTTTCGAGTTCTTTAAGCTCGTGCGGGGCCAGCGAAGAGAAAAGCTGAAATAAATTACTGTCGGTAAATGTCATTTTTTTCGATAATAAACCTACTTTTTAAATCCCCTTTGATAGGTAAATTCAAATTAAAGCTACACTATTTTTATCGATAAAACAGATTATTTGACCTTCTTTTTGCTTGTTATTGGCTACACATTCGCAGTGTGAAAGTTTCTATAACAGCAAAAACAAACTATATGATACGCGCATTACAAATGAAAACACTACTGCTGTGCAGCCTGTTACTACTGGCAGCAACTGGCTACGCACAGGGTTGGATGAAAAAATACTCGCCCGATGTGATGATGGCTGTTACATCGGTATACAACACAGCCGATGGCAACTACCTGACCACCGGCTGGAACCTGAACAACGGCCCGCAACGGATAATGAAAATAAAACCCGATGGCTCGGTACTATGGGCAAGAGAAGTTGATTCTATTCAATCGGTAAGTTTCAGCAATATAACACAGGATGAAGGGCTTGCTATAGTATATTATGACAGCAGCCAGAACCGGTGCATGCTGCGCACCAACGCTAACGGGCAAGTGCTTTGGAGAAAAGTAATACACCCAAAAGTACAATACAATAACCTGGGCAATGCCGACGTAGATACTACCGATAACGGGGGCTTTGTGTGCTCGTTTACCATGTATGATACCAGCACAGCTATTTACAAGCTGTATGTATGCCGGCTGGATGCCAACGGCGACACCCTATGGAAACGGAGCTACTACGATACCGATTCATCGAAATATACACTGGCCCTGCGCAACAGTAAAGATGGCGGCTTTTTGTTCAGCATGGGCAGCAACACCAATGTACCAGCCTTGTACCGGTTGCTTAAATTAGATGGTGCCGGCAATATAGTGTGGCAAAAGCCGCTGCAAAGCATGTACCTGACCCCCTCTGTAGCAAGCGATGGCAACATCTGGCTATGCGGCAGTAATGCCGCCACCAGCGAAAACACCTTACAGAAACTTGACCAGAACGGCAACGAGCTATGGAGTAAAACATACCCGGTGCTGCCGGATAGTTCGGTATGGTACACCCGTATAATAGAGCGTGCCGATGGCAAAATGGCGCTATCGGGCTCGCGTTACCTCAATGGCATTGACCGGTTCTCGCTTTGCATTGTTGATACAGCCGGCACGGTACAGCTTTTCCGTAAAATAGCAATAGGCAACCTGGGTTACAATTTACGGTTGTTGCAGTCGGGCTACAAAAATTTTACTGCTACCGCCGAAGGTGGCTACCTGTCGGGTGGCTGGATACAAAACGACCCCGGGCAATACAGTGCCTTTTTAATAAAAATGGATAGTGTAGGCAACGTATTTCCGATAACACTGGGCGGCAATACCTTTTTTGACGATAACCAAAACTGTAGCCGCGACGCTAATGAACCCTTTATAAACCCGGTAGCTATTACGTTTACCAACCCCGCCGATACGTTTACGGTACTTAGCCGCGACTCGGGTTACTTTGCACTGGGTATAGACCCTGTAAACTACGCCGTGCATGTTACCCCGCCATCGCCCTACTGGGCACCATCTGCCTGCAACATAAGCAACCTAAACCTGCCTGCCGGCACTACCG
>CAYREY010000055.1:32588-34478 GCA_964423405.1 uncultured Chitinophaga sp.
TGGGCACCATCTGCCTGCAACATAAGCAACCTAAACCTGCCTGCCGGCACTACCGATACCAGTATACTGCTGGGACTGAAACCGGTGGTGTACAGCCCCTACATAACCATTAACGGCAGTATAGACAGGCAACGGGTGTGTATGCCAACTACCTATACCGCACAATATTGCAATACCGGCACAGCCCCGTTTACAGGTATTTTAATTATTGAAATAGACACCCTGCTGCATGTAGATTCGGCATCGGCGCAGATAGTAACCAGCATAGGCAATAAGTACTACTTTGTAGTGCCACAGTTAGATGCCATGCAGTGTGCCACACTGAAAGTGTATTGCACGGTTAGCTGCAACCCTACCTTAATGGACCGCGCTGTTTGTATAGATGCCCATGCCGAACAGGATACTGTAATTAATGTATCGCCGCTATGGGACCAGAGCAACCTGGAGATACAAGCCCTGTATGTGCCCGGTGAAGATAGTGTAACATTTACCCTGCGTAACAACGGCAATGGCGGCATGAGCCAGCCCAAAAGCCTGCTGGTAATAGAAGACAATGTAATACTACTGCACACACCGGTGCAACTGGGTGCCGGTGTAACCCTGGAGCGTAAATTACCTGCCAACGGATCGACCTGGAGGGGGACTATTGAGCAAACTGCCTATAACCCTTACTCGAAATTTGTAACGGCTGCCATAGAAGGTGCGGGTACTAACCAGCAGGGCGGTATAAGCGTGGGTTACTTTATGGATTACCCTATTAACGGCTACTATGGTTACCACTACAGCGCTTGTGGCATTATCCGCAATAGCTACGACCCTAACGAAAAAGTGGTATCGCCGGAAGGTGCAGGTACCGACAAACTGATAGACAGTACAGCTGAGCTTGAATACACCTTGTATTTTCAGAACACCGGTAATGATACTGCTTATGTAATACGCATAACCGATACGCTGGCGGCTTTTCTGGACCCGGCTACTATTGTAACAGGTGCCGCCAGCCATAAAAACACCGTAGAGTTTATTGACGATAATGTGCTACAGTTTACGTTTGCCAATATTAACCTGCCCGACAGCGGCACCAACCAGATGGGTAGTAATGGTTTTGTGAAATTCCGCATTAAACAAAAGCCGGGAAACACCAACGGCACGGTAATAAATAATAAGGTAGATATTTACTTTGACTTTAACCCGCCAATAACCACGAATACCGCTACTGTACGTATAGGTAAAGTATTGCCTACCGGTATACAAACCCTGTACAAAAACAAGCCGGTAACTATACAGGCCTACCCCAATCCGTTTAGTGCCAGTGCGCGCATAACAGTAGAAGGAGAAAACTTTGACAAGCTACAGTTAAGCGTTTACGACCTGAGCGGACGTATGGTTAAACAGCTATACAGCAGCAGCAATAACTTTACCATTACCAACGATAACCTACAGGCCGGCACCTATATTTTTGAAATAACCGGCAACCACCAACCGGTAGGCCGCGGCAAGCTGCTGGTGCAGTAAACTGTTTTATGTGAATTAGGTAAGGGCTACCGGCGCCGGTAGCCCTTTTTTTAAAAATAAACATATTAAATTAAATAACAATATAATAAACAACAGGGGTGGGTTAACATCAAAAAAATGCAACAAATTGATATTAAGGCAATTAAACAGGGGGTGGGTTAACATTTTGTGGGGCTTGAATCTGTTTGCCGCAAGCAATAAAAGCCCTGCAGAAAACAATACAGGTGAATAAAAAACAAGCAGTTACACATTTTTTTTGCCGTAGGTTTTGAGAAAAACAAAAAGCGAATATATTTGCACTCCCTTTCGCAAGGAAGGGAGGTAAGGATCGGTAGTTCAGTCGGTTAGAATGCCGCCCTGTCACGGCGGAGGTCGCGG
>CAYREY010000056.1:0-30949 GCA_964423405.1 uncultured Chitinophaga sp.
GTCAGGTTATCTTCGGTGGCAATCCATAGTGCATTGCCCTTTGCTGCCATTTTGCGTACATAGCCGTGGCGTATACCGGTTTCATCTTTTAGTTGTATTACCGGTTGCCCGTTGCTGTAGCCCAGCACCCCATCGGTAAGCGTGCTTACCCATATCATACCATTGGTAGTTTGTACAATATCGGTAGCCGATATAGCATGGCCCTTGTAGGTAAGCTCTGTAAGCTGCCCGCCCGCCCGGCGCCATAACCCATCGGTATGGCCCAGCCACCATTGGTGGCGGGCCGTATCGGCAAACACCGCGCGGGTGCGTTTATTTCTGAAAACAACCAGGGTATCTATC
The DNA here is from genome assembly GCA_964423405.1 of uncultured Chitinophaga sp. Lineage (GTDB taxonomy): Bacteria > Bacteroidota > Bacteroidia > Chitinophagales > LD1 > Bog-950. Next base: position 343 of record CAYREY010000056.1, read on the forward strand.
TTTGGTTTAACCGTAAGCAGGCACGAGGTTATAACCGCACCAAACAAAAATGTATCGCCGCTTACCTGCGCCATAGCTTTTACATTGCTGATACCCTGCACCGGTACCGGTTGCATAGTACCGGTGTTTATAAGCCATGTTTTGTTTTGCGCTACCACCAGTTTCCGGGCAGTTGCGTTGTACTCCATAGCCTGTACATCGGTAGGGGTATTGGGCAGCGTAATAGTAGTAGCCTTACCGCTTTGCAGGTGGTAGCGTGTTACCTGCCCGTTCTGGTAGCCTATGTACAGGTTGCCGTTTTCATCGCGGGTTAGTTGTTTTACCCGCGTATCGGCCAGGGAGCTGTTGGCGCTCGTGTATATCCACACATCGGTACCGGGCACTACGTATATGCCATCCTGTAAGGTACTAAACCAGTAGTTGCCTTCTTTATCAAGCAGTACTTTGCTTATGCTTTTATCTTTAAATAGCAGTTGACCATTGTATAGCGGTTGCAGGTTGTAATCGTAACAAAGTGTGCCCAGGCTACCCCCTATCCATAGTTTACCGGCCCCATCGTTATGCATACTGTACACGCGGCCCAGCGTAGCGGGCAACTCGGTAAGCCAGCATACCGAATCGTTTCGTACTTCCCACAGTGTATTGGCTTTATCGGTGCGGGTAAGCAACAGCAAGCGGTTTTGTACGGTGTGGAAAGACGACATTAACGACAACTCAGCCACCCGCGCCGGCCTGTCGGTTTTTTCAAGTATGGTTATCTTACCGTTCTGTATATACCCTATAGCTTTCTTTTCAGAAAAATACAACCTGTTGTTATGCCAGCGCATATCTGCAAACACCGAACTACCCGGCACCGAGCGCAACTGTGCCGAACCGGTATAACCAACCATAGCCTTGCCATTGTACAGGTACAGACCGCTATCGCCGCTTATCCAAATGTGGTCTTGCTTATCGAAACAAAACACCGGAAAATTTTTAATACGGCGGCTCCAGTCGTACTCCTGTTTCAAGGTATCGGCACTCACCGAAAAAATCTGCCCGGTAAAATTCTGGCACCATAGTTTGCCGGCACCATCTACACGCAGGTGCGATATAGCCTTGCCGCGGTGCGCGGTATTGTTGTAAGCAGTAAAATCGGTACCATCGTAGCGGTACAGGCCCGCATTGGTACCCACCCACATAAAACCAAAACTATCCTGTGCCAGGTCGTACACCTCGTTGCTGGGCAGTCCGTTATCATCGTTAATAGTATAGTAATACGGGTGCTGCGCCGTAAGCGCAACCGCCAGCAACATACAACTAATAAGATAGAACCCACGCAGCACGGGCACAAGTTAAAACACTTATGTAATTAATAGGCTATGGCTGTTTACTTCGCCTTTTTAGTGCGGCCCTGTATCTCTTTCACCAGCCATTGGGTTAGCATAGAGTTAGGCGACTGATCGTTATTAGGCACAGCGGTTTGCTCTATATCGTGCAGTAGTTTTTTTAAATCGGCAGCCATGCCGGGCTTGTTGCTTTGCACCAGCGTGTAGTACCTGCGGAACCAGGTAATAATAGGCTTGCTGATTTGTGTTTGTATGGTTTTGCTGCGTTGTAGCTCGTAGTTTACAGCCTGGTCAAGGTTAATGGCTTCGCGCAGGGCCAGTTCGGCATCGCCGCGCAGGTAATACACGGCAGATAACACCAGCCGCATAAAATAATAAAACTCGCTGCCGTCTTTTTTACTATCAAAGTCCACATACTTTTCGGCAGCATCGGCCTTGCGGGCATACAGGTTAACCACCGCCAGCAAAAACGGCGCACGGCTGGCCAGTATGCGGCTGTTCAGCATCAGCGCGGCGTGTTCGGCAGCCAGGCTTTCGGCCAGCTTTATGTTTTCGCACCGCATCAGGCACATAATGTAGTTTAGTATCAGCGTTTCGCGCACGGCCACCGGCACTTTACCCCAATAGCTGTAGGCGCGGGCATAGTGCTTAACAGCCTCGGCAAAATTCATGCTCAGGTAGTACTCCTGCCCCAGGTTTACCAAAAACCTACAGATAGCCTCTTCCGGTGCAGGCTCATACTTATGTATCACCTGTTCTTCATCCAGTATATCCTGCAGCAGGTTTATCTTTTCGTGGCCACGGGCAAAGTTTACCTGCGCACGCCGGCTAAGGTAGCGGGCATACAGGTCGTCATCTTCCAGCAGTTGCAGGTTAATGGTAGTAAGCTTAGGTGCAGGTGCATTATCATTGCGGTAAGCGGTAATAATCCGTTCGGCCATTTTAAGCCGTATCTCCTCTCTACGTATGTTGCGCAACAACTGGCGTTGCAATAAATCAATCCGCTGCTGCGATAGCTGCGCCATCATTTCGGCATTGGGCAACGTTTGCGGCTTGCCGGTAAGGTAGTATTGCAGGTTAAGGTCACACAGGTGTACCAGCAGGTCTATATCATCATCATTCTGGGCTTTCTTCCACACGCTGCTGTATTCATCTTCAAACAAATCGTAAGCGTTTATCTGCAACAGGTAGGCCATAAACAACACCACCGGTCCAGCGCCGGGTGCAGCCTGCCGGCCTATATGCTCCTGTAGCCAATCGTACAGCAGGCGGTACTCATTACGCAACAGGTAATCGTTTGCTTTGGCGTATTTCTTTCCAAATACTTCTTTATATACATCGGCAGCAGCGGGCTCGGTTTCGTTGCCGGCAGCCAGCAGCGTGTGGTACAGCTTTTTAAGGCTGCCGCGCTTATGTACGGCAATAGCCTCACCAAAAGTTTTCTGGTCTTTAACCGGCAGGTGGCTTACCAGTGTAAATAGCTTGCTGTTTTTCATACGTGTTGGTGGGTGTTACCTCTGGCAAAATAGGGTTTTATCACAAACCACGAAATTTCAATTTGCCGCCACCCCTGCTTCTTACCACCTTTGGCTTATCAAAAACAACGAATGATGATACCAGCAACAGTTAACTGCAAGCGTATTCTTGCTATTAGTGTATTGATTATGACGGTGTTCCTCTCGGCCTGCCGCCGCGATAACAACAACACTACCATTACACCAATAACCCTATCGTGCAACGATGTGGATGTGGACCAAACCTGGGCCGACCGCGGGGATGGGGTAGATTACATTATTGACTGCGTGATAGGCGTAAACGCTAAACTTACCATAGCCCCTGGCGTGGTAATTATGTGTAAAACAGGTGCCGGTGTACTGGTAAACACCGGTGGCTCACTCAAAGCCATTGGCACTACCGATAAACACATAGTGCTGAAAGGCGATGTAGATGCACCGGGCGTGTGGAAAGGTATATACATAAACAGCAGCAGTGTAGAAAACGAAATAAACTACTGCGAAGTACACAACGCCGGCAACAGCAGTTTTGATGGTAACCTTAACCGCAAGGCCGCCATACGCGTAGCGCTTACCGCCAAACTAAAACTGCAAAATAGCATAGTAGCCAAAAGCGGTTACGATGGCTTGTATGTAGATGGGCTGGACTCTGACTCGCAAAACCCCATTACCCTGTTTGCTGCCAACCAGTTTAGCGGCAACCAAAACTACCCCATATCGGCCATAGCGCCCGTAGCCAATGCGCTGGATGGAGAGGTAAGCACATACATAAACAATAACATTAATAAAATACACCTGCGCGGTGGCAACCTGTATGGCACCCATGTATGGAAAAAAAACAGCGTGGCTTACCAGGCACAGGACCTTACCTCGGTAGGTTACTACAGCGATAATGGTAGCCTGACCATACAGCCCGGCGTAACCGTTGAGTTTATGGCCGATGCCGGCCTGGGTATAGGTGCTTACGCTACCGCTTCGTGGTTGCGCATAGAGGGCACCGCCGGCAACCGCATTACACTAACCGGCACCACCGCCACACCCGGCGCATGGAAAGGCATATCGTTTGTAAGCAGCAGCAGTAACAACGTAGTATTGTACACCGATATCAGCTATGGTGGTTCATCCAGCTATAGCGGCAGTGCTAACGAAAAAGGCAACCTGCTGGCTGGCTCAGCGGGGCAGTCGGGTGCATTTACGGTTAATAACTGTACCATTAATTATAGTGGTTCATATGGTATTTTTGTAAATTCAAACTCAGCAGACATTACTGTGCCGGGCAATGTAACCTATACCGGCAACACCAACGCAGATTATTACAAGGAGCCTTAGTTTTTTTACGTATTAAATTAATTCTCATGTACAGCTATAAAAATATACTCTGGGCCTTGCTGTTGTTGGTTGGGCTACAACTTAGTGCCCAGCAGGTGCAAATAAGCATTATACCCGGCACTGAATATACCATGGCGCGCCGCGATGAATGGAAGGTAGTGGTAAACAATACCACCAGCCAAACGCTCAGGGTATTTTTTTATGGTTTGGGAACCGAAGTACAACGCGGTAAAGTATATGAGGTACTATCGCAACAGCGCGACCTGCCGCCCGGCATTACTACCTTTAGCACACAATACTATGTAGGCCTGCAACCGTTTAATACCCTGTACGAAGACCAGAGCCTGCGCGAGTATGCCATACGCACCAATGCACTGCCCGCCGGCGATTACGAGTTTTGTATTAAAGCACTATCGGCTGTAGATTCATCTGAACTGGGCGAAAACTGCTACCAGTTTACAGCCGATTACTTTACACCACCGGTACTTATACTACCCGAAAACAACGATACCGTGCGCGAAGACTACCCCTACTTTAGCTGGCTGCCACCGGTACCCAATAATGGCCAGGCATTTACCTACACGCTTACCCTGTACGAATTGCAGAATATGCAAACGGCCTTCAGCGCCGTGCAAACCAATGCGCCGTTTTACGAGCGTAAAGCCATATCTATGCCGGCCACGCAGTACGGTATTAATGCCCGCAACCTGCGCCAGGGCTACCGCTACGCCTGGAAAGTATCGGCCGAAGTAAACGGCAACACCGTAGCCACCAGCGAGGTATGGAGCTTTGTATTTGCCAAAGATAAACTGACAACCACTGCCGATACAGCTAAGAAAAAACCGGAGGTAAAAAACCCGCCACTACCCGGCATACCCTATATGGAATTGAAAAACCGCACCGGTGCCGATTACAGCGTAATTGCCGATGGCAAAATGAGTTTTGTGTTTATCAACTCTTTTCAGCAGGATAAAATTGCCTACCAGGTATTAAATGCACAGCAACAACAGGTAGATAAACAGGTGCTGGAGTGTGGCTACGGCTACAACTACTACAGTATAGATATGAAAGCCGGAGGCAAGTTGCAGAGCGGCAATTACTACGTATTGCAAACCATAGATGCAAAAGGAAACATACAAAAGGCAAGGTTCAAATTCATTCAATAAACAAACAGAGATGAAACGTGTAAGGAAACAAGCGGGCAAAATAGCAGCACTGCTGTTGTGCGTACAGTTGTTTGAACTGATATGGCCGCTGCATGGCTATGCGCTTACCGGTGGGCCTTCGGTGCCCGAGGTACAACAGCTAACACAATCGGGCGAGCCACAACTGGTAAACCTGTTTACCGGCGATTTTACCTATAACATTCCGCTGCTGGATGTAGGCGGCTACCCTATATCTATATCATACAACAGCAACAGTGTAAATATGGAAGCCGACGCTACCTGTGTAGGGCTTGGCTGGAACCTGGATATAGGCGCCATAAGCCGCGATGTGCGTGGCCTGCCCGATGATTTTAACGGAGAGAAAGTGGCCAAAGCCATGAACATAAAACCGAAAGTTGAAATAGGTGTTACCACCGGTTTCAGTACCGAGTTTGTTGGTTTCGATTTTGCAAAATTCGGCCACGAGTTAAGCACTACTATATCGCGCAGCAACTACGATGGCTGGGAAATAGGTATGGGCATGAGCCAGACTCAAAAATTTTCGGCCGATTGCGGCGACGCCAGCCTGAGCGGCTCGCTCGATTTTGGGGTAAGCATCAGCAACAAAGGCGGTGCCGGTTTCGATGCCAGCGGCTCGCTGAGTGGCAAAATGAAAGAGGGTGAACACAGCGCCGGTGTAGGTGCCGGTTTATCGCTCGATGTTAACTCGCGCCAGGGTGTAAAATCGTTATCGTTCAACGCCGGTGTAAACGGTGGCCGCCGCCACCGCGTAGAGGGAATGCAATACACGGTGGACCGCGTACGTAGTGGTTCGCAGAATGTGAACTTTAAATTTCCGGTTTCGTTTTCATCGCCATCGTACTCACCGGCTTACGATATGCCCCTGCGTACCATTGCCGGCGATTTCTCCTTCAAACTGGGTGGCGAGGTACCGCTGATGCACTTAAGCGGCTCGGCCAAAGGCACCGTCAGCGTGCAGGAACTTGTTTCTAATTTCGATTCGGTACCTGCCTATGGGTATATATACTCGCACAACACCAGCGGTGGTAAAGAGCTACTGGATCTTAACCGCGAGAAAGACGGTTCGTTTATAGCCGAGCGGCCCAACTTACCGGTTACTGCTTTCACACATGATATATATACCGTTTCCGGTCAGGGTGTGGGTGGTTGTTTCCGCCCGTTCCGCAGCGATGTGGGTATGCTGCACGACCCGCTTAAAACACAGGATAACACCGGCATAAGCGGTGGTGGCGAAGTGGGCCTGGGCCAGTTGGTAAAAGTAGGGGTAGATATTAAACTGACCCTGATGAAAGGCCAGACAAAAAAATGGCAGGAGGGCAACACCTTTGCCGACCCGCTTGGGTTTAAAGCCACCGGTACCGGTATGTACGAACCGGTGTATTTTAAAAACATGGGCGAGGCTACCGCTATGGCTAACCCCGCACAGTTTAACAGCCTGGGGGGCTACAGCCCTATACGTGCCGTGGTAGGCAACAACGGCACTACCACCGGTGCGCTGGTGTATGGCAACAACAATCCGTTTACTGCCTATAACCCTGCCAACGTTTTGCGCACCAATCGCGAACCGCGCAACACACACTTTGCTTACCTTAATGCCGGGCAGGCAGTAAGCAATGCGCTGGAGAAAGAAATACGCAGCTATAAAGCCGATATAAAACCATCTGATGTAGATGTGGTAGCAGGCCGTGGGGTAAACAAATTAAGCCGCACCGGTGGTAACCACAAAGGCAATCACCTGAGCGAAATAACCATTACCCGCCCCGATGGTATGCGCTATGTGTACGGCATACCGGCTTACAGCAATTTTAGTACCGATGTAAGTTTTAACGTAAGCAACAACGGCTACACACCCGATAGCAAAAAAATGATACAGTATGTGCCCGGGCAGGACAACACTGTGCGCAACAACCGCGGCCTCGATAATTTTTACGAAGCAGAAACCACACCCGCACACCCCTATGCCTGGCTGCTGACCGGTGTAGTGAGCGATGATTATGTTGACCTGACCGGCAACGGCCCCAGCACCGACGACTTAGGCAACTACACCCGCATTAACTACAGCCGCACGCACAGCAACTATGTATGGCGCGTACCTATGGAGCAGAACAAGGCCATTTACCAGGAGGGCACCAAAAGCGACCCGCTGGATAACAAAGCACACTACAGCTACGGCTCAAAGGAAATATGGGATGTACACTCGGTAGAAAGCCGCAACTACGAGGCAATGTTCTATTACTCTGAACGTACCGATGGCGTGGCATCATTGGGCAACAACGGTGGTTTAAACAGAACCGTACGGCTTAACAAACTCGACTCGATAGTGCTGTACAGCAAAAGCGAGCTAATGCAAAAGGGTAGCAAAGCAATTGCCATTAAAAAAGTGTTTTTTGAATATACCGATACACTATGCCGTGGTATAAGCAACAGCGCTGTTGCCGATGGCGGTAAGCTTACACTCACTAAAATATCGTTTGCCTACGGCGAATCGGAGAAAGGCCGACTTAGCCCCTATGTGTTTACCTACAGCACCACCAACCCTGGCTACAACCCTAAAAAAATTGATAAGTGGGGCAACTACCTCAACAAATCAGGCGATGATGACGATGCCTCATCGTACGCAAAAATAAACAAAGAGAATGCCGATAAATATGCTTCGGCCTGGTTGCTTACCGGCATACGCACACCCGAAGGCAGCAATATGGTTATTGATTACGAAAGCGATGACTACGCCTATGTGCAGGACAAAACAGCTATGGAGCTGTTTACCATAAAAGGGCTTACCGCTTACGATAACCGCGATGCTGTGCCCACCGATGCATCTATAACAAGCGACACTAAAGTTTATGAGGGCGGTGGCGATATATCGGTTAACCGGTCGTTTAACTGCGTAAAGTTTCAGCTAAAAAAACCAACCGCCGACCCCGCCGAACTGGAAGCATACATTAAAGGTATTAACGAACTGTTTTTTTCGGCACAGATAAACCTGGCCGCCGATATATACCCCGATGCATTTGAAAAAGTAGATGGCTTTGTACCGGTTAACCTTAATGCCTACAATGCAGAGTATGGCTTTTGCACCGGTGGCGGTGGTGGGCCCTACACCCACGCCTGGATTCGCCTGCCACTGCTGGTAAACGGCGATGGCAACGCACCCGACCCCAACGGTGTTCATCCGTTTGCCAAAGCAGCCTGGCAAAAGATACGCAAAAGTATGCCCGAGTTGATTTACAACGACCGCACCCCTATGAACCCCGAAGAAGACTTTATGGCCTTTGCCGAAGCAGCAGTAGGCACGCTGGGGGCTATTGCCGAGTTTTTCTTCGACCCGAATACGTTTTTACGTATTAAAGGCCATGCAAAGGATATTGATATAAGCAAAAGCAAAATACGCCTGAACACACCACACCTTACCAAGTGCGGCGGTGGGGCCCGTGTAAAAAGTATTACCGTAAAAGATAACTGGGATGCTATGACCGGTATGCCCAACACCGGTGCCGAATATGGTACAGAGTATATATACAAAACCACTACCCTTATTAATGGCCGCGAAACCGAAATAAGCAGTGGCGTAGCTACTTACGAACCGGCCACCAATGCCGATGAAAACCCGTTCTCGGTTCCTACGCGCTATAGTATAGAAAAGCCGTTGAGCATAGATGTAAGCCTGTACCAGGTTGGTCCGGTAGGCGAAATATTTTTTGCCGGTGCCGGTATAGGTTACAGCAAGGTAAAAGTGCGCAACAAACAATACGCCAACGTTACACAAAACGCTACGGGCTTTACCACGCACGAGTTTTATACAGCATACGATTTTCCGGCTATTACCACACAAACCGATATGCAGGTAAACCCGAAAGAAGTACCCTTCCCTCCTTTCTATTTCGAAAAACAGGCTACTGTATCGCAGGGCTTTTGTATAGAGCTGAACGATATGCACGGCAAACAGAAAGCTGTAAAAGTGTATCAGCAAACAGATTCGCTAAACCCCATATCGGGCCAGCAGTTTTTTTATAAAACCTACCGGCACAACCAGTTGCTTAACAGCGCACAGGTAGCCGATGCCGCCACCGGTAACATTACTACCGAAAACTTTGGATTGGATTACGAAGTATATGCCGATGCCCGCGAAAGTGTGGAAGAAACCTACGGCCCCGGTGTAGAGATAAATACAGATGCGTTTATGGCATCTTTTATACCGGTTAGCATACCGGGCATTTACCCGCAAATGAATTACGCCATGAAACGCTACCGCGCACTTACGTTTACCAAAGTGCTGCACCGCAGCGGCATACTAGACCGTACCGAAATGTTTAATAATGGTACCAATGTAAGCATCAGCACTACCGTGTACGATAAGCAAACCGGGCAACCGGTGGTAACCGAAGCGCGTAACGAGTTTGGGCAAAAACAATATGGGCTTAACATACCGGCCTATTGGGTAAACGGCAACCAGGGCATGGATGCTGCCTACAAAAACCAGGGCACGGTGTTTACCCTGCGCCTGCCTAATTACGAAAACCTTACCAACCTGCTAAGCCCCGGCGATGAACTGGCCTTGTACGATTACCGCCCCGATGTAAGTATATGGGGTATGCCCGGCCTTACTACCGATGCCCCACCGGCTAAGGCCTGGGTGCTGGAGGTAACACCTGGCAGCCTGGCGCTGGTAGATGAACAGGGCGTGGGGGTAAATAACAGTGGTGTATATACCGCACGCATTATGCGCAGCGGCAAACGCAATAAACTGAACGAACTGGCCGGTAACCTGCAATCGCTTACCAACCCGGTAACCGATAACCGGTTGGCTATTCCGGATACCGGTATTATAAATGCACACGGCAACACCTATGGCAATGTATGGCAAACCTACAGTGCCTTTACCGCCACGCAGCCCCAATACCGCTGTGCCTGCAGGCCCTTTGCCGATAAGCTGGGCAAGAGCTATAAATCGGTAGCCGAAGCGTTTGTACGCAAACTGTTTACCACCGGCGACTACAACGAAACCGGTGTGAACCTATCCTCGTCCGACTATAATGAGTTTTCATCTTTCTTAGCAGCCAACCTATCGCGCGGCGAGCGCAGGCTGAATGCACTGCGCCATGCAACCGAAATGCAATGGGAAGTGATAAACAGCGATTCTACCGTTTGCACCCTCACCCTCAGTATGGCCGATGGTACTACCACATTCCCCGATTCTATACTTAGCCTTACACTTAACTATGCTATAAACGATGCAGCAGATAATACCGGTTGCGATAACAGCAACATGCTTACCGGTACTATTACCTACCGCGGTGGTTTCAACAACTCGTTAACCAATATGCTGCCATCTACCGCTACGGCACAGGTGCGCCTTACATCTGGCTGCCTGCCGTTTATGCAATGCGAACCACAATACACCGGCGAGGGGGCTATCAGTTGCTCGCCAACCGGCAGCGGCAAGGTAAATCCGTTTGTATGTGGTATACAGGGCAACTGGCGCAGCAAGGCCGACTATGCCTACCGTAGCGACCGTACTACGGGCAACAACGCCACCGGTGGTACCTATAGTGGCAGTTTTATTTCGTTTTTCGGCAGCACGTTCCCGCTTTCGTATAACAGCAGCATTACTAACTGGCAAACGGCCTCTACAGCTACCATCTATGATCCGTTTGGCAAAAACATAGAAACCAAAAGCACCACCGGTATATACACCAGCGAGGTGTATGGCTATGGTTTTTCAGCACCGGTGCTTACAGCCTCTAATGCGCGCTACTTTACAGTAGCGTTCGATGGCTTTGAAGATTACCAGTACAAAAACACCGCCGATAACCCGTGGAACGACTGCCGGTTAGAACCACACTTTAAATTCGATACCACATCGGCAAAAATAAGCCGCGAAAACAGCCACACCGGCCACAGCAGCCTGCTGGTTACTACCAATGCAGCCCTTACCCGCAACTACTACCCCTACAGCGAAACCGAAACCGTACCGGTAACCGGTGGCACATTTATAGCTAACCGCAACCACCTGGTACAAACCTACACACCGGCACCCGGCAAATACGTACTAAGTGCCTGGATATATAAAGGCAGTTTGCCCGCAGGTAGCTCGGGTGGCGGGGGCAGCAGTGGCAGTAGCGGAACCGCCGGTAACCTATTGCAAAACATAGGCAGCCTGCTTAACAACCCGCAGCTTATACCCGGTGGCTTAACCGGTGCGTTAGGCGGCATAACCGGTTTAACGGCAAGCGGCGATATTAAAATTAAATGCACCACCAATACCGGTAGCGAAACCGTGCTGGCCACTGCAACAGCCGAAGGCAAAAGCATAGATGGCTGGCGACAGATTAATGCCACCTTTGATATACCTGCCAATGTACGCAGCATTAGTATAGAGCTTACCCCCGGCACCCGCGCCTGGTACGATGATATACGCGTACAGCCTTTCAACAGTATAATGAAAACCTATGTGTACGATGCCCACACACTACGCATAATGGCCACATTGGATGAGAACAACTATGCCAGTATGTACGAGTACGATAGCGAGGGTAACCTGGCCCGCACCAAACGCGAAACCGAAGACAACATTATTACCCTGCAGGAGATACGCACTGCCAAACCTAAAAACCGTTAACCATGAAAAAAGCAATTTTATCTATAGCGGTGCTGTTGGTAGTGGTGCAACTGGTTAGCGCCAAAACCGATGGCTATTTCATCAGCCGCATATCGGGCGATTTTGCACGCCGCGCCGTAAGCGATACCCTGCTGGATACTATATACGACCACGAGGTAATGCTGAAAACCGGCACACAGGCACCGGCTGGTGCATCGTACAAATTTCTGCGCCGGGAGGTAACCTTTACACTATGCGTAAACCCCGCAGTGGCTGTTCCTTCGGGTAATACCTTTACCGCATCGGTAGATTTACTGGTGCAATACAAAACATCGGCAACCGCAGCTATACAAAACAAAACCATAACACTCGCCATTAACTACAACCCCAATGCCGGCACCGCTTATAAAGCCAAAGATGTGTATGTGCTGAAAGATGTAGTGTGGGCACAGGTAAAAACCGTAAACAAAAACATAATGACAGTACCAGCAGATGATAACTCGCTGCAACTGCATTACCAGTACAGTGCAGATAAGGTGTTCCCTCCCAATGCATCGGAAGCAGTGTTGGTTAACTCGTTTTTACCAAGCACCAACAACGGCTACTTAAAACTGCAATGGAAAGAACTGCCCTGGGCAGAGCGCTATGATGTAGAGTGGACCTTTGTAGATAATTACAGCAGCACCGGTAGCGAAAGGCCCGCAAGCGAGCTATCGTACAATTTCAGGCATAACAGTACGCGCGTAAGCACGCAGAATACAGAACTGGAGATACCATTGGTATTTGAAAAAGGCTACGTGCTTGCACGGGTGCGCGCAGTGGGCCTTAAAGGCACCAACAGCGATGAGTGGGAATATGGCCGCTGGAGCGCATTTACCAACAACACCGGTACCGGTGTACCAACCGATGCCAAAGCCGTACATAAAATAACAGCCGCACAAATACACGAAGCCGATAAAATGAACTGGCAGTACCGCAGTGTGTTTGCTGGCGATGATTTACATAAAGAAAGCGTAGTGTATATGGATGGCACCATGCGTGCACACCAACAGGTAAGCAGCGCCCAAAGCGAGCTTAACCTGCAGGTAAAAGAAACCATATACGACCACCAGGGCCGTCCGGCTATACAAACACTACCGGCAGCAGTAAAACCAGTGGCCACTACTTCATCATCATCTAGCACTACTATTACACCGGGCAGCAGCAGCAACCCGTTTGGCCCGATAGGCTATAGCCTGTTACCACCGGGTACTATTATAGATTTAGGCAATATAATGAACCTGTTTAGCTACCGCACCGAGCACCCTAAAATAGGTTATCAGAAAAACTTTAACCGCAATGCCGGCGACCAGCCATACACCAAAGCCGATTTTGATTTAGATGCCGGCACCTGCGATGCATCGCCCGAACCTTTCAGCAGCACATCGGGCGCGGGCAAATACTACTCGCCAGATAATGCAGATGCCTCGGGCTTTAATAAATACATACCCGATGCCGAAGGTTACCCCTTTGTGCAGTTTGGTTACACACCCGATAAAACCAACCGCCTTACTACTATAGCACAGCCCGGTGCCACACTTAAAAAAGGTAGTGGCCACGAGGTGAAAATTTATTACGGCACACCGGCACAGGATGAACTGGATCGTCTGTTTGGTAACGATGTCGGCAATGCGGCCCGCTATAAAAAAGAAATGGTGATAGATGAAAACGGGCAGGCACACGTTACTTATAAAGATATTGCCGACCGTATAATAGCTACTGCCCTATCGGGCGATGCACCGGAAGCCTACGAACCGGTTACAGCATCTACGGCCGCAATAACCCTACACCTGCTGGAAGAGAACAACCGCATTGACGAAGCCACCAACAGCCTGGTAAGCGAAAAAAGCCTGCTGGTATCGCAGCGCACCAATATGGTGTTTAACTATACACTTACACCACCATCGCACAGTGGCAGATATTGTAACAACACTACGTTCTGTTACGATTGTGTGTACGACCTGAACATTGATGTGCGCAACGAATGTGGCACCGTAGTATGGCACGATAGCCGCCGCATAGGCACACTGGATGCAGTAAATACCTGTTCGCCAGCGCCGGTTACTATTAACCACACCGCACAGTTAGACCCCGGCAATTATTTTATTACCAAACGCCTTACGGTAAATGAAGAAGCTATAAATGCGTACATAGATGATTTTAATAACCATGTATGCGAGCTGCCGTTACCCCCTTTCCGTACCAGTATAGTGGGCGACCCGTGTGAGGCTACCTGCACCACCTGCCCGCAAACTACTGCCGACCGGGTGTTTAGTATGCGCGATGCAGCCGGTTCGCATAATGTTACACTTAAAGTAACCATGCGTGGCCCCAACGATGGCAACTGTATGCGCTATTGCAACACCGGCCCGGCAAGTACCTGCGCCAGTGCAATGGAAATGCTGCTGGCCGATATAAGCCCCGGTGGCCAGTATGCCGAATACAACGATACTACCAACCGCGATTTTCCGATGGGGATTGTTGACCCTACTAAGTTTCCGTTATCAGTACTAAACGATGGCAACCAGCTACCGGTAATGAATGCCAGCTGGCGCATACCGGCATTTGATTACCAGAACCGCGATGGCAGTATTGCCTACATAGAAATAGGTGCCGATAACCTGCCCTCGCACCGCGAGCGCGATGTGATAGTACGCAACGATAAACGCTATGTAAAACCCGCCTACCTGAACGATGTGCGCGATTTTATCCGCTACTGGCAACCACAATGGGCCGAGGCGCTGGTAGTGTACCATCCGGAGTATCCGTACTATATGTGGTGTATCAACAAAAAAGAGAGCTACGCCTACGATTCGTTGATGCGCAACACCGCCAGCTATAGCGAAGCCGCCTCGCGCAACCTGGTTAACCACCGCACGCTGGCTTGTGTAAACGACCCGTTCTTCCGCGATGGCTTACCCGCCGATGCGGTTACGATGAACAACTCGCTGCTGCGTTTTGTACCGCTTACCGGTTATACCGAACTGAATATTGAAGAAGCCGTGTACATGGCCGTAAATTACAACAACATAAATGCCAACCCTGCCGATGTAAACAGCAACGTACGTGGCAAAAACCTGTACACCTTTAGCACAAGGGTTAATGATAAGCAATGGAGTTTTTACCGCGAGTTTTATCTGCTTAAAAAAGCAACCGTACACGATGCCGCCCGCCGCAACTGGATTACCAACCCGGCCAACAACTATTTTGATAACGCACAAATAGGCACTAACACCGCTGGCACAGTAGCCAACCCGCTATACGCCGACCGTACCAAACGCTTTATTGATAACCGCGATGCCATTACATTTTTACCGGTAGATATAGATACGTTTACCGAAGAAACCATGAACCTGTGGCGCGATGCCGCTATGGCAAAAATGAAAAGCAGTTGCGGCGGTTGTGGTATATCGTACGAGTTGCTTTCGTTTTTTAACGCACTGGCTATTGAGAAAAAAATAAAACAACCCGCTATTACCCTGCCCGATGTAACACCGGTGGTATTATCGCGCGGGTTGGTGCAGGCATTGCCTAACCGCACGGCCCTGCAATATCAATGGACAGCTACCGTAAGCCCATCGGCCATTCAATATAAAATAAGCACCGGTGGCACCGACCAATGTACCATTACCCTTAACCGCACCAACACTACTATAGACTGGGACAGCATTGTGCGCTTTGATTGCTTTTCCGCCACCGGCACTAACCAGTTTACTATACGCGGTGTTACCGCCCGCGACTCGATGATACAGCTTACCGGTAGCAGCACTTGTATGAATTTTACCGATTGCCCTACCGCACGGGCCTGTGTTAAGCAACCCGCCGCCGATGATTTAGCCGTGCTGATGCAATGGTTATTTCAGCGCAACCGCTATCGCAGTACCTACTTAACACTGCGCGGCAGCACCGGTTACTCGCCCCACTACGGCGAGGCCCTGCGTGCTTTTGCGCCCAACGCCACGCGGGTAGTATGGAAAATGAAAACCATCTCTACACCCGATACCTTACTTACTGCTGCCATATTGGTAACCGACCCTACCCTGCTACCAAACCCGCAGATGGATAACCAGCGCATAGCCGGCTGCGATGTAATACTACGTGTGCTTACACCGGGCTACCGGTTAAGCCAGGTGGCCGCTATAACCGATATTAGCCAGGCGCCGGCTACCGGTTGCACGGTAAACGCTTTTATACTTACTGCACGCACCAGTACCGGTACCACGTTTAAAATTTACGGCCTGTCGTGCATACCGCTTTATAAATGCTGTAACAACAACAACCCGCCGGCATCAGGTGGCTTGTGCTGCTGGGTACCCACCCCCAAAGTAACTTACGAACCACAGTGCGGCCAGCAGGCAGATGCTATTATAGAAACCAACCGCCGCCGCACGCAACACCTGCAGTTTATACTGGCCGCCGATACGCTGCGCACCGGTTTAATTAACCACTGCCTGGCCGCTGCCGAATCGCTCAATGCAGCTTACTCCGATAACATTCATCATATCACACTATTTTACTACGATCGCTCTGGCCAGCCGGTTAAAACCATACCACCGCAAGGCGTGGTAGTGGCAACTACTATACAAATAGGCCAAACACGCAGCTACCGTAGCACCGGTACCGGCACCGGTTATTATCCGGCGCATACCATGCCTACTACGTACCGGTACAACTCCTACAACCAACTAATAGAAAAAAATACGCCCGATGGCGGTACTACCCGCTACTGCTACGATTACAATGGCCGCCTGCTAATGACACAGGATGCCGCCCAGTTAGCCGCCAACGCATGTAGTTATAACTTATATGATAGCATTAACCGCCTAACCGAAAAAGGCCGCCGCAATTTTAGCGGTGCTATACCGTCATCGCTTGGTTATGGTTCGTTTAAATCGGGTATGGCTACTGCTATACGCAGCGAGGTTACAGCTTATACCTACGATGCCCTGCCACCGGCCGCTACAGCACATATTGGCAGCACCCGCCGCTTTATGCGTAACCGGCTGGCTGCGGTTTCTACCGCCGAAACGCTGGGCACTACCAGCCACATTACCTACTTTGATTATGATGTGCTGGGCAACACCCGCACACTGGTACACGACCTGCGCGGAATAAAAGCACTGGCTGGTACGGCCATGTCGGCACCCGGCAGCGAGATTAAAAAGATAAACTACCGCTACAACCCGCTTACCGGTAAAGTTAGTTGTATGTGGTATCAACCAATGAAAACCGACCAGTTTTTACAGTGGTATAAATACGATGACGATGGCCGCATTGTACAGATACAAACCGGTACTAACCCTTATGAGATGGAGAGCCTGCGGGAAACCGAGGCGCGGTATTACTACTACCCGCACGGCCCTGTAGCGCGCGAAGAAACCGGTACTGAAAAAATACAGGGTATAGATTATGCCTACACCATTACCGGTAAACTAAAAGCCATTAATAGCGGCAGCGCTACCAAAGAGCACGATATGGGCGGTGATGGCACCGATGATGCCACCTACGGCCATTTTCTGCCCGATGTGTTTGGCGAGGTTCTCAACTTTTACGATGGCGATTATAAATCGATAGGCAGCAGCGATTTTGTTACCGAAACATCGGGAGCATTGGAGGATGGTTTCTCTAAACCGCTGTACAATGGTTTTGTACGAAATGCCATCTCTACCATACAGGCACCGGGCCTGCCGGTAGCCGAGCGCATGAGCGCCAAAGCTTACCGGTACGACCAGGCTTCGCGCCTGAGCGATATGCAACTGATATTTGCATCGCCGGATGCCAATACTATAAACGGAGCGTTCAGCAACAGCTATAAAATGCACTTGCGCTACGATAGCAATGGCAATATAGACAGCCTGCTGCGCCGCAGCAAAACTGGCGAGATGGATAACCTGGATTATACCTACAACAATGGCACCAACAGGCTACAACGTATAACCGACTTTGCCGGCAGCACCGCAACCGATAATGATTTGGGTAACCGCAGCTACAGCTACGATGCAGCCGGCCGATTGACTAACGATGGCGTATCAACATTGGTATGGAATAACGGCGGCACCCTTAAACAGTATGGCACCAACACCTATGGTTACGATGCCGGTGGCCACCGCAGCTATAAACGCACCAGCCGGGGTATAGAGTTTTATGTAACCGATGCCAGTGGCAAAACGTTAGCCACTTACCAAACCAGCGGCAGCGAACTACGGGTAAAAGATTATGTGCTGTACGGCACCTCGCGCATAGGTGTAAACCAGGTAAACAAACTGCTGAACGGTGTAACGTACGATGTAACCCGCGACTCGTTAGTACGCGGCCTTAAACGCTATGAATTTACCAACCACGTAGGCGATGTGCAGGCCGTGCTGAGCGATAAACGTGTGCGCACCGGCAGCACCACAACTTACGATTTGGTAGCAGCTACCGACTACTATCCGTTTGGCATGATAATGCCGGGCCGTAGTATAGGCAACCGTACCTACCGGTATGGCTACCAGGGTATGGAGAGCGATGATGATGCCATAGCCGGCGATGATAACGAGTATACCACCGATTTTCGCCAGTACGACCCGCGCGTGGGCCGATGGATGAGCATAGACCCGATGGAGATAAAGTTTGCTGCTTACAGTCCGTACAATGCTATGCTCAACAATCCGGTAACGTTATACGATGCCAGTGGTGCCGACCCAACTGAAGACCGCGCACGGGCTACACGCCTGCGCCCGGAGGATGAGAGGCTGCTGGCCGAAATGCTGGAGTGGGGCGACGACCCGATAGCCGGTATAGAGGAGCCACCGGTAGATGCTATTGATGCGCTGGCCATTAGTCTGCAAAGGCTGGAGGGCAATGACGACCCGCTGGCTGGCTTGCCTATGGAATCGCCGGCGGTGGCCGAACCGGAACGCCGCAGGCCGGTACACCGCAGGCACCGCACCGGTACAGCCGAAATACTGCGTGTAGATGAAGCTCCGTTTGAAGATGAAGTAGTAATAGGCACAGCACCGCGCAGAAGCACAGGTAGCAGGCATGCCCCCACACCCCCCGAAGACCCGGATGGTGTAGCAATAACCCGCGAAGCATTTGCCCGCGCCGGCGATGTAATGGATGCCGGTGGTATGGTAAACGATGCCGTACAGGTAGCCGATGCGTTAAACGATGCCCGCTCGGCAGGTGAGGTAATTACTACCGGCCGTGCGGTAACCGATGTTATCCGTTCGGGTAGTGGTAGTGTAGGCGGTATGACCATGCTGGGTGCCGGTATTAGTGTGGTAAACATGGTGGGCGATATATACGACGATGCCAACGCACTGGTAGATGGCGATATAAGCACCGGCACTTACATAGTACGCTCTGGTTGTAACATAACAGGTGGTACCGTGGGGGTAATACCGGTAGTGGGGGCGCCTATATCAAGAGGGATAGGATATTTCAGAGACTGGGTAGCACCAAGGCCGGAACATTAAATGAAACTTAATGCGTTTAGTAACGATTAGTATACTCTTATTATTAGCCCTGGTGGTTACATTTACCGCCACAGCACAGGTTAACTACACACCGGTAGCGCTACGCGAGCTGGATGCATCTATGTGCTGGAACATTAAAGTACAGGCATCCGCCAGCAACCAGCGTGTAGAGCTGTACGGCAAAATAAGCGACGATAACGGCCGCGTGCTGATAGAGTGTGCCAGCGATAAATTGTTGCTGCGTCCGGGCATGAACAACCTGAACGCCACCGTGGTAAAAACCGATAACATTAAATTTTACGATGATGCCGTAAAACGGCACCTGCAACTGTATGGCGTACTGCCCATGGGCCGCTACCAGTTTTGCACCACTGTAAAAACCACTACCGACCATGAAGAAATTGGCGAAGACTGTATATCGCTAACACAAAACAGTACCGATACTGTAGCCGAAAAGAAAGTGCTAAAGCTACCGAAAGAGATACAGCTATACGGCAATGTAAGTGTAGAGCATATATACAGCAACCGGCAGGGTACCGATCAGGTATTGCCCCCGCACCTGGTACGTGTACAGGCACAGCCCGGCATTAGCATTTACAATGTGCCGCTTGGCCTTAACCTGTATTATACTACCGAGCGCACCGCATCGCGGCCCAACCAGTTTGCGGTGTCGTTCAATTTCGATGCACAAAAATTTAAAGAGAACCTGCGCAACCTTATCGAGCGCAAAATAATGGAAGAGACCAAACTGAACACCGCTTCGCTGAGCAAACAAATGGGACAGGTGGCAGAGCTGGGCACCGTAACCGATAAGCTGAAAGGCCTGAGCGTTGATAAGGGTGAGATTAGCAACCTGGAAGGGAAGATTAATAGCGGCGATTATACCGGTATCACCGAATCTATTTCGGAGCTGAGCGGACAGGCTATAGAGGCACTTAAAAAAATTGATTACGATAGCCTGAAGAACACCTACACCGACGCCAAAAACCAACTGGCCGGCTATATACCCAAAGATAGTGTAGAAGAAAAACAGAAAAAGGAGTTGACCGATAGCCTGGATGCCCGCCTTAACCGGTTAGAGGTACGTAAAGATTCGGTGCTGAATAAACTGGAGGGCTATCAGCAAAAAATGAACAACCTGATTGAAAAACAAAAGCAGGTTACCGATATGCTGAACCGGTTAAACCAGTTAAAAGCTACTGCCGAACAGATACAACAGCTTACAGAAAAGAAGAATTACCTGGAAGGTTTGCAAAGCACACTACAAAACAGCAACAGCGGCAGCTACACCGAACTATCGCGCTTAAGCGACCCTACCGTGCTGAAAGAAAACCTGCTGGAGCGTGGCTTGTTTACCGGTGCCAACAAACTGTTTTTTGGCATCAGGCAGTTAAGCATAGGCACCGTGTACCCGTACTATTCGCCGCTTATACTTAACGGCATACAGGTGCAGGGCGGCGCCATAGAAATTAACCCCAGCCTGTTTTACTTAAACATAACCGGTGGCAATACCCACCTTGGCGCTACCAACCTGCTGGATATTTTTAAATCGGCTTACCAGCGGTGGATGGTGGGCGGGCGTATAGGCGTGGGTAAGGTAGATAGGTCGCACTTTTTTATCAGCTACATCCATTCGTTTGATAAAAAGAATTCGCTGCCATCGGAGTTATCGCCATCGGTACGCCCGGGGCAAAACGATGTGCTGGGTGCCGAGTTGCAGCTTACCTTTTGGAAAGGGCGTATTAAACTATATGGCGAGGGGGCCGGCACCGGTTTCAACCGTAACCGTAACGACTCTGCCCTGAAAGTGCAAAACGGTATTTACGAAAAAATACCTGCGTTTCTCAAACCCAACCTGTCTACCAGTTACGATTACGCCTACATAGCCCGCGGCGATTTCAATTTCTGGCGCGGCAGTTTAATCAGTGTATTTACCGAGTATATAGGCCCGGGTTACCAAAGCTTTGGTGTGCCGTTTCTGCGCAACGATGTGATACGCTACGGCGGCCGCATAGAGCAGGCTATGTATAAAAACAGAATAAAGCTATCAGCCAAATACAGGTATGAAGTAGATAACCTAATAGCTTCTAAGCGGTTTACCACAGCCACGCATTTTTATGGAGCGGCGTTCTCGTTCAGTCAGCGTAAACTACCCACTATTAAAGTAGATTACACGGGCAACTACCGCACCGGTTCGTTCCGCACACAGCTAATGAACACCGTTACCGTAAACAGCGGATACAACTACAAGGCTGGCACTGCCAGTATGCGCTCATCAATCAACTACCAGGTAATTATCAGTAGCGCCGATAGCATTAGTTTTTCTGACTACACCGTGCATAACCTTATATTTACACAAAGCGTAGCGCTTAAGCAACCGGTTACCTTGCTGGCCAATGTAGGCTATAATCAGTTGAGCGGCATAAGCACCAACACGCGGCAGATACAGTTTGGGTTGGGTGCTATTACCATGCCGGTAAAAGATTTTAATGTGGGACTTACGCTGGATATGGCTAAAAACATAGCCCGCGAATTACGCCTGGGCACCACGCTGGACCTTAGCTACACGCTGCTAAAACACATTACACTATCTACTAATTTACGCTACAACCATTACCAGGGGTACTTTGCAGCCGATAACTCGTTTAACGAGGTAGTGCTTACCACGCGCCTGCTGGTGTTTTGGTAGTAATACGCCTCAACCTGCGGGCTGTTCAGGTAGTGGTAACACAGCAAGGTGTTTTGCTATGCAGATGTGTCGGAAATTCTTTAGAGAAAAAAAGTAAAAAAAGGTTGGTGGTTTTTATTTTTTTCTACATTCGCACTCTTCAAAAAATAAGAAGTAGAAAAAGAAATGAAAGAAATATTCGCCATTGAATATTTTGCCCCCGAAACCCGGGCGGTATGCCACCTGCGGTCATCGCACCTGCTGGGCACTGCTTTTACCATAGATACCCATGCTATGGACTATAGCCTTTCTACCCCGTTTTTCCCGCGACGTTGATACCATCCTACCGCTAAAACCCGCCATTGAAAATGGCAGGTAAATAGTTGCCGGGCACGCACGTAGTGTGCCGTGGCCAAATCCTTTTTATTGTTTCATGTATTTGTTGAATCATTAGCACTAATGAATCATAAGTTTGTAATAATTGTTGCCGGAGAGCAACACGAAAAATATGCAGAAACTATCTGCACAGAAATGGAAAACTCGGCCAAAGCCCGCGGCACCGGTATTGCCAAGCGCACACCCGGATACATACGCGAAAAAATGCGCGAGGGCAAAGCCGTAGTAGCACTTACCGCCGATGGCGAGTGGGCTGGCTTTTGTTATATCGAATCGTGGGGCCACGGCAAGTATGTGGCTAACTCGGGCCTTATTGTAGCGCCGCAGTTCCGTAAGTATGGGCTGGCTACAGGTATTAAGAAAAAGATATTCGAGCTGTCGCGTACCAAGTACCCCGACTCTAAACTGTTTGGCCTTACCACCGGCCTGGCCGTTATGAAAATAAACAGCGACCTGGGCTACGAACCGGTTACATACTCGGAACTTACCGATGATGAGGAGTTTTGGAAAGGCTGCCAGAGCTGTGTAAATTTTCAGATACTGCAAAGCAAGGAGCGTAAAAACTGCCTGTGCACCGCTATGCTGTATGACCCCGTTGAAAAAGCAGCAGAAGCTAAAGCGCAGGCACCGGTACAAAAAAGCGGCCTGCCGTTAATTGATGATATTAAGAAACTATTTACTGTAACCTTTTCAATTTTCTTTTAAACATGAGCAACAACAAATTGGTTTTGGCATTTAGCGGCGGGCTGGATACTACTTTCTGCGCAAAATACCTGCAGCAGGACCTTGGCTACGAGGTACACGCCCTTACCGTAAACACCGGTGGTTTCAGCAACGAAGAAATTGCAGCTATAGAGCAGCACGCGTATAAGCTGGGTGTAAAATCTTTTAAGTGTGTAGATGCGCGCAACGATTACTACCGCGATGTGATAAAGTACCTGATATACGGCAACGTGCTTAAAAACAACACGTACCCGCTATCGGTTAGTGCTGAGCGCACAGTACAGGCAGTAACCACCGCCCGCTATGCTACTATGCTGGGGGCTACTGCTGTTGCACACGGCAGCACCGGTGCCGGTAACGACCAGGTGCGTTTTGATATGGTGTTTCAGATAATAGCGCCCGAGCTGAAAGTGGTTACGCCCATCCGCGACCTTAAACTAAGCCGCGAGCAGGAAATAGAAGCCCTAAAAAAATGGGGCGTAGAGATGAATTTTGAAAAGGCTGCTTACAGCATCAACAAAGGTATATGGGGCACATCGGTAGGTGGCCGCGAAACACTTACATCGGGCAAGGCACTACCCGATAGCGCTTATCCTACACAGCTTACTACCGAAAACACCGAAAACGTTACCCTGCACTTTGAAAAGGGCGAACTGAAAGGCGTAAACGAAACGATGTTTGATAACCCGGTAGATGCCATTACACACTTGCAGCAACTGGCTACACCATACGCTATTGGCCGCGATATACACGTAGGCGATACCATTATAGGTATTAAAGGTCGCGTGGGCTTTGAGGCTGCCGCACCGCTTATAACTATCAAAGCACACCATTTGCTGGAGAAACATACACTAACCAAATGGCAGCTGTTTATTAAAGACCAGATGGCTACCTGGTACGGCAACTGGCTGCACGAGGGCCAATACTTTGACCCGGTAATGCGCAACTTAGAAGTGTTTATGGAATCTACCCAGCAGTTTGTTACCGGTAAAGTATTTGTAAAACTACTACCCTACCGGTTTGAACTTACCGGTATAGAATCGGCGCACGATTTAATGTCGGCTAAGTTTGGCAGCTATGGCGAAATGAACAACACCTGGACTGGTGATGATGTAAAAGGCTTTACCAAAATTGCCGGCAACCAAACCAGCATATACTACCGTGTAAACGAGCTTAACACCGTGCCCGATGAAAACAATTAAGGCCGGTATAATAGGCGGCGCCGGTTACACCGGTGGCGAACTGTTACGTTTACTGTTGCTACACCCTGCTGTAAATATTGCCTTTGTGCAAAGCAGCAGCAACAGCAATAAACCGGTTAGCGCCGTGCATACCGACCTTACCGGCGAAACTAATTTGTTGTTTAGCGCCACACACCATACCGATATTGATGTACTGTTTTTATGCAGCGGCCACAACGCAGCGCGTAAGTTTGTAGCAGAGAACCCCCTACCCGATAAACTGGTAGTGATAGATCTTAGTCAGGATTTCCGTCACCAAAGCGGTAACACTGCCGGCAACCGTACCTTTGTATACGGCCTGCCCGAGCTTAACCGCAACCACATTAAGCAGGCTAACAGCATAGCTAACCCCGGTTGCTTTGCTACGGCTATACAACTTGCCCTGTTGCCAGTGGCTGCTAACGGCCTGCTTACCGATGAAGTGCACATTAACGCCACCACCGGTAGCACCGGTGCAGGGCAGGCACTTAGCAACACTACGCACTTTAGCTGGCGCGATAGTAATGTATCGATATACAAAGCACTTACCCACCAGCACGAAAAAGAAATAAGCGAAAGCCTGACGGCATTACAACCGGGCTTTTGCGGCAAGCTGTTGTTTGTACCACAGCGCGGCAACTTTACCCGCGGTATACTGGCCAGCGCTTATATTAAATGCAGCCTGCCACAGCAGCAGCTTACAGAACTTTACAATACCTATTACAGCAGCCATCCGTTTGTACAGGTACTGGCTACTGAGGTGGATGTAAAACAGGTGGTAAACACCAACCGTTGTTTTATACATGCAGCCAGCCACGGCGATTATGTGCTGGTAACATCGGTAATAGATAACCTGCTGAAAGGTGCCAGCGGACAAGCCGTACAAAACATGAACCTGATATTTGGCCTGGATGAAAAAGCCGGCCTTCACTTAAAACCATCTGCATTTTAAATGAAACTGTTTGATGTTTATCCGTTATTCAATATTACACCGGTAAAAGGCGAAGGCATTTATCTGTACGATGATGCAGGCAATAAGTATATGGACCTGTACGGTGGCCATGCGGTTATATCTATTGGCCACAGCCACCCGCACTATGTAAACAAGCTTACCACGCAGTTGCAACAACTGGGCTTTTATTCTAACTCGGTTAAAATACCACAGCAGCAGGAACTGGCCGATAAACTGGGTGCATTATCGGGCTATAACAATTACGAATTGTTTTTGTGCAACTCGGGTGCCGAGGCTAACGAAAATGCGTTGAAGCTGGCTTCGTTCCACAACGGACGCAAGAAAATTATTGCCTTTCAAAAATCGTTTCACGGGCGTACCTCACTGGCAGTTGCTGCTACTAACGATACCAGCATACAGGCCGCTGTAAACAAAGCACACGATATAGAGTTTCTGCCGTTTAACGATCATCAGGCATTTATTAATGCTATGAACGATGAAGTATGCGCGGTGATTATAGAAGGCATACAAGGCGTAGGCGGCGTACACGTACCCGAGGCCGGCTTTTTAAAACTGCTACGCGAAAAATGCACCGAACACGGTGCGGTATTAATACTGGATGAAATACAATCGGGCTACGGGCGCAGCGGTTACTTTTTTGCGCACCAGTATGCCGGTATAACTGCCGACCTGATAACAGTAGCCAAAGGTATGGGCAATGGTTTTCCGGTGGCGGGTGTGCTCATCAACCCCATGTTTAAAGCAAAGTATGGTTTGCTGGGTACTACCTTTGGCGGCAACTACCTGGCTTGTGCAGCAGCTATTGCCGTACTGGATGTAATTGCAGAGGAGAAGCTGATAGACAACGCCCGCGAAACCGGCAACTACTTAATGCAGCAACTGGCGCACTTTGATGAAGTAAAAGAAATACGCGGTCTGGGTATGATGATAGGCATTGAACTACACCAACCGGCCGATGCTATACGCAAACATTTGTTGGCAGAGCATCAAATGTTCACCGGTTCGGCAAGTAACAAAAACACGTTGCGTATACTGCCACCGCTTACTATTACCAAAGCAGAAGTTGACGTTTTCTTAACCGCATTTCAATCATCTTTAAAAGCGCTTAACTATGAATCACTTCACATCGGTGCATGATGCCGGCAACCTGAACGCGTTGCTTACAGATGCATTTGAGGTAAAGCAAAACCCTAATGCCTGGAGCGAACTGGGCAAAGGCAAAACCATTGGTTTGTTGTTTTTAAACCCCAGCCTGCGTACGCGTATGAGCACACAGCGTGCAGCCTACAACCTGGGCATGAATGTAATGGTGCTTAACCTGGATAAAGATAGCTGGCAGATAGAGTTTGAAGATGGCGCCGTAATGAACAGCACCAAAAGCGAACACATACGCGAGGCGGCCGGTGTTATATCGCAGTACTGCGATGTGGTGGGCATACGTTGCTTTCCGGGTTTGGTAGATAAAGACGCAGACTATAACGAAGAGATACTAAACAGCTTTTTAAAATACTGCACCAAACCGGTAGTTAGTTTAGAATCGGGCACACGGCACCCGCTGCAAAGCTTTGCCGATATTATTACCATAGCCGAAACCAAAACCAAACAGGTGCCTAAAGTGGTGCTTACCTGGGCACCGCATATTAAAGCCTTACCGCAGGCTGTACCCAACTCGTTTGCCGAGTGGGCCATTGCCAGCGGTGCAGAGGTGGTAATTACCCACCCCGAAGGTTACGAATTGCATACACCGTTTACCAACGGCGCGCGTATAGAGTACAACCAAAATGAAGCACTAAAAGGTGCCGATTATGTGTATGTAAAAAACTGGTCGGCATTTACCAACTATGGGCAAATGCCACCGGTAAGCGGTAACTGGTTGCTTACACCGGAGAAGATGGCACTAACTAACAAAGCCGGTATAATGCACTGCCTGCCCGTGCGCCGCAATGTAGAGCTGATAGATGAACTGATAGACGGGCCACAAAGCCTGATAATGCAACAGGCAGGCAACCGCGTAGTAGCAGCGCAAACAGTTTTAAAACGTATACTACAAAACCTGTAGCATGGAAAACCTGCTGGTAATAAAAATAGGCGGCAACGTTATAGATAACGAAACAGCGCTGAGCACTTTTTTGCAAAGTATAGCCACTATACCGGGTAAAAAAATACTGGTGCATGGTGGTGGTAAACTGGCTACCGAACTTAGTACACAACTGGGCATTACCACGCAAATGGTAAATGGCCGCCGCGTTACCGATAAGCCAACCGTAAAGGTGGTTACTATGGTGTATGCCGGTTATATCAACAAAAGTATAGTAGCCGCCTTGCAGGCTAATAACTGCGCGGCCGTTGGGCTGTGCGGTGCCGATGCACAACTGCTGCCCGCTGTTAAACGCCCTGTTACCGATGTAGACTATGGCTACGTAGGCGACCTGCTGAAAGACAAAATAAACACCGCATTTATACAGGCGTTGTTAAATGCCGGCACACTACCGGTTATAGCCCCCATTACCTGCAATAGCGAAGGGCAACTGTTGAATGTAAATGCCGACACAGTAGCATCATCCTTAGCAGAGGATATGAGCAAACACTATAACACCACGCTTATATTCTGTTTTGAAAAGAATGGCTTGCTAAGCGACATCAACAACCCCGATAGTGTGGTGCCGGTTATTAAAACCACCGGTGTAGATGAACTAAAACAACAGGGCATTATTACCGATGGTATGCTACCTAAAATAGATAATGCGGCGGCTGCTATCAATAACGGCGTAAGCAAAGTTATACTTGGGCACGCGCAACATATTCAGCAACTGGCAAACTCAACCACAAGCTATGGCACACACATCACCCGCTGAGTTAGCGAAAGAAATGACCACGCTACTATGTGGTATGATACAGATACCCTCGCTTAGTCGAGAGGAAGATGCTGTGGCTACTTATCTGCAAAACTTTTTGCAGGGCAAAGGCATTGCCACCACCCGCTATAACAACAACATAGTAGCGCGCAATAAATATTACAACGATAGTAAACCAACAGTACTACTTAACTCGCATACCGATACCGTAAAACCTAACGCAGGTTACACGCGTAATCCGCACACTGCTACTATTGAAGAGGACAAACTATACGGTCTGGGCAGTAACGATGCCGGTGGCCCACTGGTGAGCCTGTTAGGTGCGTTTCTTCATTTATATGAGAATAGCAACCTGCCGTTTAATCTGCTATTTACTGCTACCGCCGAAGAAGAAGTATCGGGCGCTAACGGCATAGAAAGCATAGTACCACAACTGGGCAACATAAGCGTAGCATTGGTTGGCGAGCCAACGCAAATGCGCATGGCGGTTGCTGAACGTGGTTTAATGGTGCTGGATTGCACTACCACCGGTAAAGCGGGCCACGCTGCCAACAACGAGGGCATCAACGCCATATACCTGGCCATGAAAGATATGGAATGGTTTACCACTTACCGGTTCGAAAAAACATCGGAGTGGTTGGGGCCGGTTAATATGAATGTAACAGTCATCAACGCAGGCACGGCACATAACCAGGTGCCCGCCGAATGTAAATACGTAGTAGATATACGGCTGAACGAACACTACACGCACCAACAGGTGTTAGAGGTAATACGCGCCAATGTACAAGCCACGGTTAAAGAACGTTCTACACGTATTAAGCCATCGTTTATAGCCACCACCCACCCAATGGTACAGGCGGGTTTACAATTAAATTTAGAAGCCTTTGGCTCGGCCACTACATCCGATATGGCATTGATGCCATGGGTGGCGGTAAAGATAGGCCCCGGCGATACGCGCCGCTCGCACAGCGCCGATGAGTTTATTTATGTAAGTGAAATTGAAAACGGAATTGACATCTATATACAATTACTTAACCGCTACGCGCAACTAACCGCATAACATGAAACTGTGGCATAAA
The DNA here is from genome assembly GCA_964423405.1 of uncultured Chitinophaga sp. GTDB lineage: Bacteria > Bacteroidota > Bacteroidia > Chitinophagales > LD1 > Bog-950. Next base: position 29,712 of record CAYREY010000056.1, read on the forward strand.
GACATGCACACTGCCAACGAGCAGGAACTGGCTACCGAAAAATTTACAGTAGGTAACGACCGTATATGGGATATGCGGCTGGCCGAATACGATGTAATTGGTTCGCTGGCACATGCCGAGATGCTGGCACAGGTGGGCATTATTACCGGGCAGGATTGGGAGCAGCTACAAAGCGGCCTGCAACAAATACTGGCCGAAATAAAAGCCGGTAAGTTTGTAATAGAAGACCATGTAGAGGATGTACACTCGCAGGTAGAAAAACTGCTGACCGAGCGTATTGGTGAAGCCGGCAAAAAGCTGCACACCGGCCGCTCGCGTAACGATCAGGTACTGGTAGATATTAAACTATACCTGAAAGCCGAGCTTAAAAGCATAGCTAACTTAACTATGCAATTGTTCGATACACTACAACAATTAAGCGAGCAACACCAACAACATCTGTTGCCGGGCTATACGCATTTTCAGCTGGCTATGCCATCGTCGTTTGGGTTATGGTTTGGTGCCTATGCCGAAAGCCTGGCAGATGATATGGAGTTTGTAGCTACCGCTTACAATGTTGCCAACAAAAACCCATTGGGCTCAGGTGCCGGTTATGGTTCTGGCTTTCCGCTTAACCGCGAGCTAACCACTAAACTGCTTGGCTTTGGCGAAATGAATTACAACGCCGTGTATGCGCAAATGACCCGCGGCAAAAGCGAAAAGGCAGCGCTTACAGCTATTGCCGCTGTAGCTTCTACCCTATCTAAGTTTTCGTATGATATCTGCCTTTATATGAACCAGCAGTTTGCGTATGTATCTTTTCCAGAGGAGCTGACCACCGGCAGCAGTATAATGCCGCACAAAAAGAACCCCGATATATTTGAGCTGATACGCGCCAAATGCAACCGCTTACAAGCCACGCCAAACGAAATGTTGCTGCTATGCAACAACCTGCCATCGGGCTACCACCGCGATATGCAGTTAACCAAAGACATTCTTTTCCCGGCCATTGATAGCCTGAAAGAATGTTTGCAGATGATGACGTTCTCTATCGCCAACATCCGCATACGCGAAAACATATTAAGCGACCCGCAGTTTGACCACCTGTTTACCGTAGAAGAAATAAATACACTGGTGGTTAACGGTATGCCGTTTAGAGATGCCTATAAACTAGTAGGCAAAAGTGTGAATGAACACACCTTTGCCCCAACTAAACAAATAGCCCATACGCACACCGGCAGCATCAGCAATACCGGCAA
>CAYREY010000056.1:31049-32923 GCA_964423405.1 uncultured Chitinophaga sp.
CCCCAACTAAACAAATAGCCCATACGCACACCGGCAGCATCAGCAATACCGGCAATGTGCAGATAAAAGCGATGATGCAGAAAGTGTACGACAGGTTACTGTAAAACTTTCCCTGTACTAAACTTCCGAAGTTTAGCACAGATAACAATGCCATGGAGTTGCAGGTAATAAACTTCGGAAGTTTAGTTAAACCACAGTAGCTTACTTCTTCAAAAATTCATCGGTAAAGTGTGCCTTTTGCTTAGGCTGTGCAAACTTGTTGTTGTTGTACTGCCCCGACTGGCCTTTGGCAATAGACAAAGTATGCCACTCTGCCACAGCCATTTTACCTATAAAAACAATTTGCCCCACATGGTAGGGGTAATGCGCCAGTTGGCGGTTAATGGCCTCCATTACCGTATGCCCCTGGTTGCGGATATATATAATCTTGTCCAGGTCTTCTTCCTTCAGCGATTTAAGGGTATCTAAAAAAACCATCCAGCCTTCGTTCCACTTCTTTAAAAGCTCCTCGCGGTTAGCTACATCGTTATCAAATTCGGCATCGCGGTTGCGCCAGTCTTTCTCGCCATCGGTGGTTAAAAAATCAGTCCACCGGCTAAGCATATTCCCCCACAGGTGTTTCACTATTATAGCAATGCTATTGCTGTCATCGTTGTACTGCCAGAACAACTTCTCGTCGGGCACCTGCTCAAATGTTTTATCGCCCAGTAGTTTATAGTATTCAAACTGTTTTATAACACTCTCCAGATAATTGTTTTGCATATACTTGGTTTTAACCGGTAAAATAATTCTACTGCAAAGCTAGCGACCCCATACACTACAGGTTATCTGTTTCAGCTCAATAACTTTCGCTTTTGGTTCAAAACCTTCACCTGCCCCGGCGGGTGGCCATAGTACTTTTTGTAAGCCGTACTAAACAGCGATAGCGCAGAATAACCTAAATCATTGCTGACTTCTGCTACGGTTTTACCCATAGCCAGCAATTGTTTGGCGCGTTGCATACGTGCGGCTGTAAAATATTCTTTGGGGCTGGTGTCAAACACCTCCGTAAACCGACGCTTAAATGTACTGGTGCTCATGTTGCACAAAAAGGCAAGTTCATCTATAGTTAAACCCTGCATAGTATAGCGGCTAACTACTTGTTTAAGTTGTTGTGTTGCATGGTTGGTACTAAGGGCATGGCTTATAAATGATTTTACTTCTACCGGATTTTTCAGTAGTAAATACAACAGCAGCTCTTCTAACTTTAACTGTTGCATGGCTGTATTGGCGCTATTGCGCAATAATGCAAATGTAGTTTCAAAGCCACGCAGGTATTCATCTTTATTAACCACCAGCATATTGGTAGCTTGCTTTTTGCTTGTAAGGTCAATACGGTGCTTAATGCAAAAATCTGTAATAAAGCTATTGGAAAAGAAAAACAATATGCTTTCAAACTTATGTTCAGGCGTAACGGTTTCTGACATCAACACACTATCCGATGCAAGTAGCAGAATATGATTGTGATTGATACGATGGCTAACCTGCGCCGATGCTACTTCTTTTTCGCCCTGCAACAACAGGCAAAGCATATGTTGCGAAAACACTACTTTATTTTTTACCGATGATTTAGTGGTATTGTAATACTGTACATACACATCGGTGGCTTTGCCACCGGTAAAGTAATCGGGCAAATAAAAAGCATCGGTTGCCATACAACGGTTAGTTTGCCGGTGCAAGTTAATAACTAAAGTTAAACGGCCCGGCCCGTGGTTGTGGTAAGGCTTTGCGATGAAGCAATATTTCTATTTAGTAAAACAGCCCGAGATTACTTCGGCGCTCGCAGAGCCTCGCCCCTCGCAATGACGTCGACCCTTTTGCTGCGATACATTGTA
>CAYREY010000057.1:0-32710 GCA_964423405.1 uncultured Chitinophaga sp.
CAATATACGCAGCCATGGCCAGCGCATTGGCAGCGGTAAGTTGCTGATTGAATAATAGGCTGTTTTTATTTAAGTTTAGAAGAACAGGGGCAACAGTTGTAGCCATAGGATACGTGCTTGTTGGACGCAGGCATAGCCTACGGCCAGTGGGCGGGTAATATTCAACATATTGTAATCTAATTCATATGTAGGTTTTTTTAAATAAAATGTGTTTGTTAGATTTTTACAAATCTACACCCATGAGTTTGCCACGTTTAATTAAACGCCTGAACGAGCCCATAGCCGTAATTGCAGGTATTATTACGTTAATAGGTTCTGTATATGCTGGTTATGAATTTTACTCGAATTGGAGAAACAAATGTGATTTGAGTGGTTCTTGGAAATTTACTTTTTATATCGAATCCAGTTCACTAAAGTCCACCATTGGCAAATCGGCAGAATATCAGATTTACATCAGCCAAACCAGTGAAAGCGTGAACGGAAACGGAGAAAAACGTAAGGTTAACGGCGTAGCAATACCAACAGCCCAGCATGACAGGCTTACTTTTAAAGGCGCTGTAGAGGATAGAAAACTAAATGTAACCTATACCCTTTTTGGCACTCGTAGAACTACCGATGGTACATTTTCGGTAAATGTAAAGGATGATAAGAGGATGGAGGGAACCTTTGACGGCACAGCTGCAACTACAAAAGGCAGGGTAGTGGCAATAAAAAACGGGTAGCGATTTACTTTGAACGTTTGTAATTAATCTATTAGGCTTGAATAAAACTAGAACGCGCCTGCCCGTATAACAAGAGCGTATAAAGTAATAAAATAATTAATACATTAAAAATGAATGATTTCTTTTCAATAATAGGGTCAATAGCTTCATTAGTGAGTATCCCACTTGCTATATATCTTTATCTTAAATCAAAAGAAGCCAAATTTGACAAACTCAAGAAGGATATATCAAGAGTTCTTTCTTATCAGATTGGTGACGAAAGATTATTGTCAACTTTTGAAATAAAAACTGTTATCAGTTCAAAACTAAGAGAGAATAGAATTGACTCAAATGCCATTTCTGTAAGCGAGATAATTGAGGATTTGGTATCTGAAACAATTTCTAGTCCTTTAATTACGAAAGAAAGAAAAACACAAATTTTAGAGAATCTTAAAAAATTATATGTAAAGGGTGAGTTTTTTGACGAATTAGAAAGCATTCCAGACAATGAAAAAATAACTTGGGACAACATAGAGCCCAAAATCAAAGAAATCATTAAACAAAAACAAGCAGTTCACGAGAAAATTATTGATTTAAAGGAAAGAACAGAGACATACAAAGAAAGAATATCCACAGTGTTTGCATTGACTTCCTTTTTAGTAACTACATTGACATTGATTCTTGCATTGCTTGGCAAAGAAAAATTCATCGAATGGAACAATAAACTTGAAGCACCGTTTAAGGAAAATGAATTTTTGATAACGATAATTATGGGTGCTGTGACAAGTATTCTTGCAGGTATTTCAACCGTAGCATTCAAAAAACGAAGAGATAAATAGAATAACAGAACTATGCATAAGCAAATCACACAACGGAAGGTTACTTCTGACTTTGACTTGCTTATTTTTTAGTGGATAAAGTCATCGCAATGACATCCTTTTTATGTGCCGTGCCACAGGCGCGGTAGTAGGTATAATACAAGATCCTTCAACCTCGCAAAGCCTCGGTTTCAGGATGACAAAAGTGTTGTTGCTGTATTAGTCTAATTACTTGATACTAATTACTAGCTACTCGCTTTTCAGCTCCAGCAGTGCTACGTTTTCTATGTGTGTGGTGTGGGGGAACATGTCTACCGGTTGTACACGGGTTACGTTGTATTTTTCGGCCAGTAGTTGCAGGTCGCGGGCCTGGGTGGCGGCGTTGCAGCTTACGTACACTATTTTGGGGGCAGTCAGTTGCAGCAAGGTCTTCACCACATCTTCGTGCATACCGGCGCGTGGTGGGTCGGTTATTACTACATCGGGTTTGCCGTGGGCGGCTATAAACTCATCTTTCAGCACCATGCGTACATCGCCGGCGTAAAATGTGCAGTTGGTTACGTTGTTCAGTTTGGCGTTTTCTTTCGCATCTACTATGGCGGCTTCTATCTGCTCTATACCGGTTACACTTTTGCAGGCATCGCTTACGTACAGGGCTATGCTACCCACGCCGGTGTACAGGTCGTACACTACATCGGTAGGTTTAAGGCCGGCAAACTGTTTGGTAATATCGTACAGGGCTTTGGCCTGTTTGCTGTTGGTTTGGAAAAAGCTTTTAGCCCCTATCTTAAAGCGGTAGTTACCCAGTTGCTCTATAATATGGTCGCGGCCTTTGTACACCTGCAGGTCAAGGTCGTAAATGGTATCGTTACGCTTAGGGTTAACCACATATTGCAGCGATGTAACCTGCGGAAACTGCTGATAGATATGGTTTAGCAGGGCTTCAATTTTTTCGGCATCGTTTTCGAAAAACGAAACCAGCACCAATAGTTCGCCAATGCTGGTGGTGCGTATCATTAAGTTACGCAGCAGTCCGTGCTGGGCTTTCAGGTTAAAAAACGTGTAGCCGTTAGCTAACGCAAACTGCTTAACCGCCAGGCGGATGGCATTGCTGGGCTCGCCCTGCAGCCAGCATTTTTCAATATCTATAACCCCCGAAAAGCTGCCCGGCACGTGAAAGCCCAGGGCATTGCGGTGTTCAAAATCGGCACCGCTGTTTATTTCCTCTACGGTAAGCCAGCGGCGGTCGGTAAAGGCAAACTCCAGTTTATTGCGGTAAAAAAAGTCGTCGGGGGCACCTACTACTTCGGGTAGTTCGGGGTGCTGTACCTTGCCTATGCGGTCGAAGGCATCGCCCACTATTTTCTTTTTAAACTTAAGCTGCTCGGCATAGCTAATGTGCTGCCACTTGCAGCCGCCACACACGCCAAAGTGCTGGCAGTTGGGCTGTATGCGCAATGGCGAGGGTGTTTTAAGGCTGGCAATAACGCCCTCGGCCCAGCTTTTTTTGCTTTTGTGTACCTCTACATCTACCACATCGCCTGGTACGGCGCGCTCGGCAAATATTACTTTGCCCTCTATACGGCCTATGCCCATGCCCTCGCTGCTAATGTCGGTAATACTGATGTCGGTTAATACTTTGCGCTCTTTTTTTGCCTTGCCCATACGGGCGCTAAAATATATTTAGTGGCGATACTGCACTATGAATTTATAGAAGTAGCGGTTTATGGGAAAGAAAAGCAATGCCGGCTAAGATATAGGAGAGCGGAATCAAAAGCCAATCATATTATTTATTTAAATAATATGAAATTTGTAAGGGTATTAACATAAACAGGGAGAGGGTATTGACATTGAAATTTATAATTTGCTGGTAATCAATTTTTTGCGACGACAGGGTGTTAACATGGTTTTAAAAACGTGTAAAATTGATGGGTTGGGCACAGGCCGAGAGACGGTTGGTTTCAGAAAGGGGATATGGTGTTTGCCCGCTGTTAAAAAAAACTAACTTCGCCCCGCATTAAAAATGCCGTAGCAATATTTGCGGGGCATCAAACCAACTAACAATCAACTATGAAGAAGCACGTAGTTTATCTTTCCCTTGCACTTTCTTCACTATCGGTGGTAGCGCAAACCACTACCGACAACCGGGTGCTGTTTACCGTAGGCGGCGACAAAGTTACCGTTAGCGATTTTCAGTATGTGTACAATAAAAATAACGTAAACAACCAGGCCGACTACAGCGAGAAATCGCTGCGCGATTACCTGGCACTGTACGAGAACTTTCGCCTGAAAGTAAAAGAAGCCGAGGCCATGAAACTGGATACTATCAGCAGCCTTAAAACAGAGCTGGAAGGTTACCGCAAGCAGTTGGCAAAATCGTACCTTACCGACCGTGAGATAAGCGATAAGCTGATAACCGAAGCTTACGACCGCAGCAAGATAGAAGTAAACGCCAGCCACATACTGGTGCGCCTGGATGAGAACGCCAACCCGGCTGATACTATGGCGGCGTATAAAAAGATAATGGCGCTTAAAAAGCGTTTGGATAAAGGTGAGGCTTTTGAGAAAGTAGCTAAAGAAAACAGCGAAGACCCATCGGCTAAAACCAACGAAGGTAACATTGGTTACTTCACCGTGTTTGGTACTATTTATCCGTTTGAGAATGCCTGCTATAACCTTAAACCCGGTGAGGTAAGCCAGTTGCCGGTACGTACCGAGTTTGGTTACCACCTGGTAAAATTAAACAATACCCGCCCTGCCCGTGGCCAGATGCACGTAGCCCATTTACTACTGCGTTTTCCCGAGAAAGCAACACAGGAGCAAAAAGACAGCCTGAAGAAAAAGATAGATGCGATATACAGCGATATAGCATCGGGCAAAGTAACTTTTGAAGAGGCGGTAAAAACCAACAGCGATGATAAAGCTACCCGCGTAAAAGGTGGCGAGTTGCAGTGGTTTGGTTCGGGTACTTCTATCCGCATGGTGCCAGAGTTTGAAGATGCTGCTTTTGCACTGGCTAAAGATGGCGACTACACCAAACCGGTAATGACCCAGTTTGGCTGGCACATCATCAAGCGCCTGGAGCGCCGCGATATAGCCTCGTTTAACGATGCCAAAGCAGACATTAAGAAACGCGTAGAAAGAGACAGCCGTTCGCAGGTGGCTAAATCGGTACTAATAGAGCGTATTAAGAGAGAGAATGGCTTTACCCAGTTTGCAGATGTGAAGGCTACTTACTTAGCTAAAATTGACTCGACTCTGCTAAAGGGTAACTGGCGTGCCGATAGCCTGCTACGCACTATAGATAAGGGCCTGTTTACCCTGGCCGGTAAAACATATACCACCAACGATTTTGCCGACTACATTGAGAAGAACAGCAAGAAGAGAACCGACAAAGTAAAAGATGCTTTGCTGAATGAATACTACGATGGCTTTGTAAATGCCAAAGCGCTGGAGTATGAAGAGAGCACACTGGAAACCAAGAAGCCCGACTTTAAAAACCTGATGAAAGAATATAAAGACGGTATACTGTTGTTTGAACTGATGGACCGCCAGGTATGGACCAAAGCGGTAAAAGATACCGTAGGCCTAGAAACATACCGTAAAAACAACGAGCAGAAGTATATGTGGGGCGACCGTGCCGAGGCAGTGGTGTTTAACTGCAACGACAAGAAAATATGCGATGAAGCCTATAAGCTATCTACCAAAAAACAGGTAGATGAAATTAAAGCCAAGCTGAATAAGGATGGCGCCAAAGCCCGTGTATCGGCCATAGAAGGTAAGTACGAAAAAGGCCAGTACGAAGTGGTTGATAAAACCGAGTGGAAAGTAGGCCCTACCCCGGTAGCTAAGCTGAACGATAGCAGCTACCAGTTTGTGTTGGTTAAACAGATAGTTAAACCAGAGCCTAAGTCGCTGAAAGAAGCTAAAGGCTATATAGTATCTGACTACCAGGAATACCTTGAAAAAACCTGGTTGGCCGATTTGCGCAACAAATACCCGATAGTGGTTGATGATTCGGTACTCAAATCGCTGATTAAAAGATAAATGATTTGTCCCCCTTGTTAACCAAGGGGGACAATTTTTTAAGTAAGTTCGCCTGCTAATTAATCTGCTTGAAAAACGCTGGTATTTTTCTGACACTGCTTTTGCTGGCATCGTGCTCGTGGTTTAAAAAGAAACCCGATATGGATGCGGATGTTATAGCGCGTGTAAATGAAGAGTACTTATATGCCAGCGACCTGCAATCGCTTACCCGTGGCTTGAAGGGGCAGGACAGCCTGAGCGCCCTGAAAAGCTATGCCGAAACCTGGGTGCGTAAAAAGTTGTTGCTACAAAAGGCTATAGAGAATATTCCGGAAGATGATATCAGTATTACCCGCAAGGTAGAAGATTATCGCGAGGCCCTGCTGCTGTATGAGTACGAAAAAGCATTGATAAACGACAAACTGGATACCACTATCCGCCGCGATGAACTGGAGAAATGGTACGATAAGCTGAAGAATGACTTTCCGCTTACCGGCAATGTGTACCAGCTGTATTTTATAAAGCTAAAGAAAGATGCCCCTAACCTGAATGAGGCGCGGAAGTGGATTATTAAACCTAAAGATGAAGAAGAGCAGCGCAAACTGGAGGGCTATTGTAAGGACTTTGCCAGCAGCTATGATATAACCGACGGTATGTGGTTTGAGGAGGAGAACGTATTGAAAAACTTTCCGCTTACTGCCAACGAACTGGCAGCTTTGGCCAACAGCAAAAGCTACAAGGAGTTTAAAACTGATGAAGGGCCCTGGTTTATTAAGGTGGCTGGTATGCTTAAAAAAGATGAGCCATCGCCACTTGAGTTTGTGCAGGACAGGATTGTAAAAGCTATTATTGAAAAACGGCGCATACAATTGGTAGAGCGGGTATATAACAAGATATACCAGGATGGTATGCAGGCAAAATCGTTTGAGGTGCGGGTAAAATAAATTATGAAGGCAACCGGTGTAATACTCTTACTGTTAATGCAGCTAAGCCTTTTAGGGCAGGTAGATAAAGGCATGATGGCTATAGGCGGCAATGCCGATATGAGCCTGTCGTTTCAGGCAGATGTGCGTACGTTCAACATGTCTATTAACCCTGCACTATCGGTGTTTGTAGTAAAAGGGCTGGCTATAGGGGGGCGTTATTCGTTTGGTATAAACAGCCGCAGGGCTTTCAGCGTCCGGAATAATGAGTATCGTACCACTACTACCTTTACTACCGGTATAGGCCCGCAGGTTAAATATTACTTTGGCAAAAAGCAGCTAAAAGGGTTGGTTTCGGCTAATGGTAGTTATATGGTATCTACCCAGCTAACCAAAGGCAATGTGGCAAATAAGAACGGGTTCTCGGCAGGTGGCTCGCTGGGTATGGCTTATTTTTTCAACCCTCATATAGGTCTGGAAACCAGTTTTTATGTACAGGCTTCGGGGTACGAGGGCGATTACCCGATTACCCGAGGTGGAATATCTGTAGGTATTTTTACTTTTTTAGATAAGAAAAAGAAAGATTAAACGTTATTAGGGCCGGATAATATTACCGCCCGTTAAGTAAACAAAATGAAGAAAATAGCACACTTGTTTTTTATGGCTGTAGCCCTGTTGGCTGCATATAGTGGTATGGCGCAGCCGGTACAGATAGATAAAGTAGTAGCCGTGGTAGGCGATAACATAATACTGCGCTCTGAAGTAGAGGCGCAATACCAGCAGATGATATCGCAAAACCAAAGCGCAGAGGCAGACCCAAACATGCGTTGCGTAATATTTGATAACCTGTTGCTGGAGAGGTTGTTTCTTTCGCAGGCGGTGCTGGATAGTGTTACTGTAGCACCCGAGGAGATTGATGGTGAGCTGGACCGCCGTATTAAATACTTCATTTCCATTTTCGGTTCGCGCGAAAAGCTGGAAGAGTATTATGGTAAATCGGTAATAGAGCTGAAAGACGATTTTAAAGATGATATTGAAAAGCAGTTGCTAAGCGATAAAATGAAAGGCAAGGTTTTCTCGGGCCTGAAGGTTACGCCATCGGAGGTGAAGGAGTTTTTTGAAAGCATACCCAAGGATAGTATTCCGTATTTTAACTCAGAGCTGGAACTGGGGCAGATTGTAATGATGCCCAAGGTAAGCCAGCAGGAGAAAGATGCTGCCCGTAAAAAGCTGGAAGGTATCCGGAACGAAATTGCACAGGGTGCCGATTTTTCGATTAAGGCCATACAATACTCTAACGATAAAGGTTCGTACCTGGATGGTGGTAACCTGGGTGTAATTTCGCGTGGCGAACTGGTGCCGGAGTTTGAAGCGGTAGCCTACAAACTGAAAGAGGGTGAGTTGAGCGATGTGGTAGAAACGCCGTTTGGTTTCCACCTGATAATAGTAGATGAGAAACGTGGCGATAAACTGAAACTGCGCCACATATTGATACAGCCCCAGATAACACGTAGAGATATGGCACTGGTACAGGACCGTATGGATAGTATCCTGCATCAGCTTCGGGTAGATTCGTTAACCTGGCGCGATGCTGTGCGTCAGTATTCAGAAGAGGAACAATCGAAAAGCATTGGTGGTATGATGACCAACCAGAAGACTGGTAACTCATATTTTGAGAAGGCGGATATTGATGGTACTTTAATATTTACCATAGATCGTATGAAAGTGGGAGAGTATTCGGACGTGTTGCCTTATGTGGCACCCGGCCCAAGTGGTGAGGATAAACAGGGCTTCCGTATTATCTGGCTTAAAAGCGAAACCAAGCCCCATGCTGCCAGTTTAGAGCAGGACTACTCTAAAATACAGGCGGCGGCAAAATCGCAAAAGCAACAAAAGGCGCTGGAAGAGTGGATGCGCCTGCACCGTAGTAACAACTTTGTGCGTATAGATGAATCGATGAAAGGTTGCGAGCAGGTGGCTAAATGGACAGATAAGTAGTCGTACTCTGTTTTGATGGTGTTTTTTGTTTCTTTGTAGAATAACTATTGACTTACAGGATAAATTAATTGTATAGTATGTATAATTCAGATGTTGAAGCCTTAGATGCCTTTGCTAAAAAATTTAATGAGCTTAAGACAGAGGTTGCCAAAGTAATAGTAGGGCAGGATGAGGTGGTGAAGAATATTCTTATCTCTGTTTTCAGCGATGGACACAGCCTGCTGATAGGTGTGCCGGGCCTGGCTAAAACACTTACCGTACATACTATAGCCGAGGTGCTTGACCTTAGCTTTAACCGTATACAGTTTACACCCGACCTCATGCCGAGCGATATAGTGGGCTCTGAAATACTGGATGAAAACCGCACGTTCCGTTTTAACCGCGGGCCGGTGTTTGCCAATATAGTGCTGGCCGATGAGATTAACCGTACCCCACCCAAAACACAATCGGCATTGCTGGAAGCCATGCAGGAGCGTAGTGTGACCGTTGCTGGCCAAAAACATAAGCTTGATTTACCGTTTTTTGTACTGGCTACGCAAAACCCGATAGAGCAGGAGGGTACCTACCCGCTACCCGAAGCCCAGCTTGACCGCTTTATGTTTTCTATCAACCTGGATTACCCTACCTACGAAGAAGAAATACAGGTAGTAAAAAACACTACAGCCGGCACCAAAGCTACCGTTAGTAAAAAGCTTACCGCCAGTGAGATACTTTACTTTCAGCAACTGATACGCCGCATACCGGTAGCCGATAATGTGCTTGAGTATGCCGTAAAACTGGTTAACAGCACTAGGCCTAATCAACCCCATTCAGCTAAATCGGTTAACGATTACATCAGCTGGGGTGCCGGGCCGCGCGCCTCACAGTACCTTATATTGGGTGCTAAATGCCATGCTGCAGTGCGTGGTAAATACTCGCCCGATATTGAAGATGTACAGAAAGTAGCGCTGCCTGTATTACGCCACCGTGTATTTAAAAACTACAAGGCAGAGGCACAAGGGTTGAGTATTGACTCAATTATTAGTGGGTTGCTGTAAGTTAACCGTAAATTTTTCTAATCTTTTCAAGCAACACTTCAGCAATACGTTGCTTGCTTTCGTGTGTCCAGCCGGCAATGTGTGGCGTAATAAGTACGTTAGGCTTGTTTAGTAAAGCGTCTAAGTCCGCTTTTTGTTTTTCGGTAAGGGTATTTAGTTTTTCATTCTCCAGTACATCCAGGGCTGCACCCAACACCTTACCACTATCTAATGCTTTTACCAATGCTGCTGCGTTAAGCACTTTACCGCGGCTGGTATTAAGCAGCCAGTATGGCTTTTTAAATGAAGAGAGAAAAACCTCATCTATCATGTAGGTTGTTTCGGCGGTTAGGGGTAAGTGTAAACTTACTACATCGGCCTGTTCAAATATCTGCGGCAGGGTAGCTTCAATAACAAAACCATCACTAAAGCCCTGATAGTATTTATCGTAAGCAAGTACTGTTACATTAAAACCTTGGAGTATTCTGGCAAATGCCTGTGCTGTATTGCCATAGGCTATAAGTGCTACAGTTTTGCCCGAAAGCTCAGTGCCACGATTAGGTTCGCGTACCCACTGGTAGTTGTATACTTCGTTATTGGCCTTTGTAATATTGTTAAACAGGTTAAGCAACATACCCAGCGCCTGCTCAGCAACTGCATTGCGGTTACCTTCGGGAGAGTTAAATGCGGCGATGCCCTTTTGGCCGGCATAAGGCAGGTCTATTACCTCTAACCCAGAGCCAGCCCGGCAAACAAACTTTAGCTGTGTGGCTTTGTCCAGTAAATCTTTGCCGGCATATACTTTACTGTTTATTACCAGCCCTTCGTACTGGTGTATAATGCTGTGTACCTCTGCCTCGGTGATAGCGGGGAAGTAGTCAACAGTAAATCCATCGGCCTCTAAGCCCTGCTGCAATAGCGGGTGCAGTTCATCGGTTATAAGTATTCGTTTACTCATTGCCTGCCACTTTGTATCAGGTTGGTTAACTGTATAAACTTTTCAACCGAAATCTGTTCGGGGCGCAGATTAAATATTTCATCCGATGCGAAGGGTTTGCCGCTAATAAATTCTTTAAGGCTATTACGTAGTGTTTTACGGCGCTGATTAAACGCTGCTTTAACCACCCGCTTAAATAATACTTCATCACAGTTTAATTGCTCTTCTGGTTTACGTTTCAGCTGTATAATGCCACTCATTACTTTAGGTGGCGGGTTAAAACATTCCGGCGGTACATCAAACATATAATGGCAGGTGTAATAAGCCTGGGTCAGCACGCTGGTAACACCATAATCTTTGCTACCCGGAGGCGCTGCTATACGCACCGCTACTTCTTTCTGAAACATACCTGTCATGGTCTCCACTTTCTGCCGTTCATCTATAATCCTGAAAACAATCTGAGAAGATATATTGTAAGGGAAATTGCCGACTATATGGGTAGGATACTCCATAAACTCCAGGTCAGCCTGTAGTACATCCTGATGCACAATTTTGCCGCGTAGGGCAGGGTAAGCATTTTTAAGGTGCTCTGCCCAACGGTCATCCAGCTCAATTACATAAAAAGCAGGATGTTGTTGTTTCAGGAGGTATTTGGTGAGGGCTCCCATGCCGGGCCCTATTTCTACAACTGTTTTGTAGGGGCTTAAGTCGCCAATGGCATCTGCTATACGCAGTAATATAGCCTCGTCGTGCAGAAAGTGTTGTCCAAGCGATTTTTTAAGGTGCAGGTTGCTCACAGCGGCAAACCAATGCAAAGTTTTTTACTTCTTATAATCTTTATAAGCTGCTACAAACAAAAACACCTTTCAGGGTTACTGAAAGGTGTTTTAACAGGCGGTTTTTTTAAAACAGTTTGTCCATTAAGCCTGCAATTTTTTGTAAAAACCGGTAGTTAAGCTTGTAGTACACCAGTTTTCCGTCACGTTCAGCCAATACCAAACGGGCATCGCGCAGTATTTTTAAATGCTGCGAGGTTACCGATTGTTCCAGTTTAAGCGAGCGGTAAATGCTGTTTACGTTTACCACACGTTTGCTGTGTATGTAGGCCATTAGCTTAAGCCTGAGTGGGTGGGCACATGCCCGTACTACTGCCGTAGCAGGTTTAAGACGTACGTGATTGATTAATTTATTAGCAACACCGTTCATAAGCACAATTTCTTTAATAAAAAAATACCGGCGTACCTTCAAAAAGTATTACTCTTTTTGAGCCAGGTCTTCTACTAAGCCGGTAACTTCGGCTATACGTTTTTTGTTTACGCCGTAAAATATGAATTTGCCTTCGCGTTTAGTGGTAACGATGTCGGCGCGGCGCAGAATTGCCAGGTGTTGCGATGCAACAGACTGTTCTATTTTAAGAATACCATAAATCTCCGTTACGGTCATTTTGCGCCTGTCTTCCAACATGCTGATCATTTTTTTGCGTAGCGGGTGATTAATAGAACGAAGGGTCAAAACGGCCCTTTTCAGTTTACCAAAATCGAGAACGATATTGTCCTTACCGTTGTCTTTCTTGATAACCAAAGATTCCTTGCTGAGTTTTTGTTTGGTTGCCATACTTGTTTTTTAATGATTAGTAAATAAGTGCGTATTTAAATTAAAAAAAGAACAATTTATAATAATGAATAACCTATAAATCTTTAAAAAGTTCGCGTTCCGGCAAACTCTTTTAAATAGTGGGGGTCGAAATAAGCAGTGTTTTCAAACGCTGCGTCTTGATACATCCTGCGGGTTAGGGGGATCATGTTCCGCGAATCACATGAAACGCTTTGTGTATAGGTTGCTATTGGCAAAGAAAGCACTTTTTTGCATTTCTCCATAGCATTTCCTCCTATATAAATTCGGCTTAATGTTTTTAACTTATTTTCAAACTCATTATCGATAGCAATACAGGCTGCAGGCAGTATTTCGTTTAAATTTTCATCATATACAGCTGCGTAGGCATCCATACGCCGGGCATCGAGCATAGGAAGATAAAATGCACCTTTTTCTATACCAGTTTCTTTTTGTATTCCAACGGCCATTGCCTTAAGCGTGGGTACGGCTATTAGGGGTTTGTTTAATGCATAACATAAACCTTTGGCTACCGATGTGCCTATACGCAGGCCTGTGTATGAACCCGGCCCGGCGCTTACTGCTATAGCCGATAGCTGTTCGGCAGTAATCTGTTGCTCGGCAAGTAGCTGTTCTATAAACACAGTCAGTACTCTAGCATGGCTATTGCCAGAGGAATCTTCGCGGTAACCAATCAATCCATTGTCATCAGATAGGCAGACCGAGCAAACCTGTGTAGCGGTTTCTATATTCAGCAATAAGGGCATGGCGTACAAACATAATTTGTTTTTGTTGGCATAGAATACCCCATCTCATTCGCGGGCAGAAATTTGTGCCAGTCTGATTTGATGTGGCGGGCGGGGATCAAATTCGCCTGAGTTTGGATACTCAAATAAACCGGTATAACATGTGTTTCAACACAAAAACAAGCCATTACCTGTTAATTGAAGAGTAAGGTTGTGTTAAGAGGGCATTTAGTTGGGCTCATATAAAGGAGTTGTCGCTTAAATTACCTACATTCGCGCCTCTCTTAAAAGGCATATAAAAACATCGGGCCGCTGGGAGGGAAATAAACATAAAAACATGCGTAATCAAAACATCAGGAACATTGCCATTATTGCTCACGTTGACCACGGTAAAACTACCCTGGTTGATAAAATTATGCACCAGTGTGCTCTTTTCCGCGAAAACCAACAAACAGGCGAATTAATACTCGATAATAACGACCTGGAAAGAGAAAGAGGTATAACCATTCTTGCCAAGAACGTATCGGTAGAGTATAAAGGTATTAAAATCAACATAATAGATACTCCCGGCCACGCCGACTTTGGTGGCGAGGTAGAGCGTGTACTGAACATGGCTGATGGTGTTTTGCTGCTGGTAGACGCTTTTGAGGGTCCGATGCCGCAAACCCGTTATGTACTATCTAAGGCAATTGCCCTGGGCAAAAAGCCAATACTGGTTATTAATAAGGTAGATAAAGAAAACTGCCGCCCCGAAGAAGTACACGAAAGCGTGTTTGACCTGATGTTTAACCTGGGAGCTAATGAGAATCAGTTGAATTTCCCTACTGTTTATGGTTCTGCCAAGCGTGGCTGGATGGGTGGAGACTGGAAGCACCCTGCCGAAGATGTTACCTACCTGATAGATGAAATAGTTGGCCATATTCCTGCTCCTGTGATACAGGAAGGTACTGTGCAAATGCAGATAACCTCGCTGGATTACTCATCGTACCTGGGCCGTGTAGCCATAGGCCGTATTACCCGTGGCAGCATAACTACCGGCCAGCAGGTAATGCTTATGAAGCGCGATGGCAAACAGGTAAAAAGCAAGGTTAAAGAACTTTACGTGTTTAGCGGCTTGGGCAAAATGAAAGTAGAAAAAGTAGAGTGTGGCGATATATGCGCTGTGCTGGGTGTAGAAGGTTTTGATATTGGCGATACCATAGCTGATATAGATAACCCGGAGGCAATGCCACCAATACATATTGATGAGCCTACCATGAGTATGATATTTACCACTAACACCTCACCGTTTTTTGGTAAAGAAGGTAAGCACGTTACCAGCCAAAAAATACGCGAGCGCTTATACAAAGAGCTGGAGAAGAACCTGGCCCTGCGTGTAGAAGATACAGAATCGCCGGAAAAATTTAACGTATTTGGCCGTGGTATCCTGCACTTGAGCGTACTTATTGAAACTATGCGCCGCGAAGGTTACGAGCTTAGCATTGGTAACCCACGCGTGCTGATAAAAGAAATAAACGGACAGAAACACGAGCCGGTAGAGATTTTGACTATAGATGCACCTGAAGAGGTTGCCGGTAAATGTATAGAGCTGGTTACCCAGCGCAAAGGCGACCTGTTGGTTATGGAGCCTAAAGGCGACATGATGCACATAGAGTTTGAAATACCAAGCCGTGGATTGATAGGCCTGCGTACACTGGTGCTTAACACTACAGCCGGCGAGGCTATTATGGCCCATCGTTTTAAAGAGTACCAGCCGGTACGTGGCGAAATACCTTCGCGTATTAACGGTACTATCTTAGCAAAAGAAACAGGCCGTGCTACAGCTTACAGTATGGATAAACTGGCTGACCGTGGTAAATTTTTTATAGAGCCTGGTGTAGAAATATACGAAGGCCAGATAATAGGCGAGTACAGCAAAAGCGGCGACCTGGTGGTAAACGTAGTACAGGCCAAACAGCTTACCAACTTCCGTGCCTCGGGTACCGATGATAAATCGAGCCTGCCACCGGCAATAAAAATGAGCCTGGAAGAAAGCATGGAGTACATACAGGAAGATGAGTACGTAGAGGTTACACCTATATCTATCCGCCTGCGTAAAATACACCTTACCGAAAACGAACGTAAGCGTTATGCCAACAAGGCACTTAGCATGTAATAACCTTAGTTACATCTTAATAAATCAAAGCCCTGCAAGCAATTGCAGGGCTTTGTGTTTATCAAATGCACCAGGCAATTGATTAAAATAGTACTCTGGCTGCACTTAGCGCTGTTCGGGTAAGCCGGTTGGGTTTTTCGTTAAGTATTAAGGGCGTTATTATATGTACAGCAGCCTGCAACATGCGGTACGACCGCGCTATTTTGGACGGTGTTGGGAATAAGCCTATAGTGTTTCTGATGCCATAAACAGCTACAGCAAAAAAGTGGCGCATCAATAGGTTTACATCGCGCGATATGGCAGATAGTATAGAGATAGGTTCTGCCGAGTAACTACCACCGCGTTGCAGATAATTATAGCAGGCTTTTTTCAGGTCATCATTGCTCATTACCCCATACAATGCATCGGCCAGTATATTAACGGTCGCATTTTGCTTATGCCGGGTTTTATAAAACTGTTCTACAGCAATGTTCAATAACCATTGTTTCTTTTCTACGCTTAGTTGTTCGCTGGCTGTAAGTGCATTTATAATGCGCTCTCCCAAAGCGTGTACATCAGTAAAGGCAACTGTCATGCCTCCCCCTGTTAACGGATGGCGCATATTCAGCGAGTCGCCAAGCAGCACTGCGCCTTGTTTTAATTTTGGCCGGGCCGGTATCAGGTGGTTAGGCATTACTTTAAACTTGCCTTCTTCTACAGCGGCATAGTAGCTGGGTTTAATCTCTTCGGGCATTTGTGCGCCAATTTTATCTCGCAGAAATGCTGTTAACTCTTCACTTTTCTTTGGCGGTTCGTTGCCGGGAAAATCAATCAGCACCCTTGTTTCCGTAGACGATACGGGATATACAAGACAAGGTGATGGCTCGGCAATTATTACGTGGCCATGGTTGGTATAGGGTAGCTTACAATCTTTAAGCAACATGCCCAGAAAATAGCTACTCACTTTCTTTTCGTTATCCGATAGCTTTTCGCGAAAGCCGGAAAACATACCATCGCACACCACAGTAAGTGCGGCATATATTTGTTTCTCTTCTTTGGTAACAGCATTTATATAATGTACACCTTTTACTTCGTTGTCAGTTTCGGTAAAAGCAGTAACAGTACCCTCTAGTACGGTAATGTTTGGCTGTTGCTGTATATAGCTGCGTATACCTTGCACAAATTTGCCATTACGAAAGCCCCTTCCGTTTTCAACTTCCGGGTACGATACCTTAAAGTTTTTGCCATTCAAAAACAAAGCGTAACCACTAACAGGTTGGGCATCTAATCCATCCAGTAAATGGCCAAGGTTCATCTGTTGTAATTGCAATACGCCGCCCGGCTGTAGTAGTTCGCCCACTATACGGTCCTGTTCCTTCAGGCTTTTTTCTATTACAGCTACACGAATGTTGTGCTGGCCCAGGTAAGCAGCTAATGTACCACCGGCTACCCCGGCGCCTATAATACAAATGTCGTAAGTGTTTGTTGCGTTTTTACTCATAATTATATACAGGTTAAGTGGAGTACCGGCAGCAGAAGAATAATGAAACAACGCTCCGCCTACTGTACCGGTACTCCTTTACAACTAAAACAAAACCGATTCTTCTATTGCACGGTCTGGCATTACCATAGCGCGGTTATACTTTATGTCGTCCAACGCTTCGGTTATCCGGTTCAGGCGTTTTTTAGTAATAGCATAGTTGGGGTCTTCTGCATTTAGTTTTTTGCGTATCTGCTCCACATACTTGTTCATCACTTTATTTACCACCTCCATGTTATTGGTCTCTACCATCAGTTTGGCGGCAAGCCCTTTGCGTATCTTTACCACCTCGGTAAACACATCGGGGTTATTGTAAATTTTGGCCAGTGTAGCCATGGCCATTACCTGTGGTATGGCACAAAAACGAAACACCTGCGGGTCGCGTATCATATCCAGATACAGTATGCAGTTAGATACATGCTGTAGAGCATCGGTTACCAGCTCGTTAATACAGGCCAGCGATTCTGCCGAGTGTGGGTTTTGTTGCAGTTCATCTAACCGGGTGGTGTACTTACCCCATATTTCCTTAGGCCAGAAAGAGCGGCCAAGGTTCAGGTCCTCGTAATAGTCGCGCGAGATATTTGTTTTTTGAAGAAGGAGGCCCATAGAGTTGGCCAGTTCAAAGTTAGAGCCCAGTTGTTGGCTCTCCAGCCCCGAGGCATAAAACAGATTGGATAAACCTATACCCACCAGCCCTGCTACATAGTAACAGTAATCGTCATAATCAGTAAGCGTTACCACTTTGCGGCTGGCATAGTCGGCCATGCCGTTGCCCATCTTTTCGCATATATTGGTTATAACATCACGGTATTCGGGCTTAAGTGTATGAAATACGTTAATCACCTTATCGAAGTTGGCCAGTAGCACCCGGTAGTCATCCGAATCTCCCACACCTTCAATTTTCCAGCCGCGCTGGCCGCATTTTTTATGGAAATTGCGCAGCAACGGTAAGCGCTGTTCTTCGGGGTAGGTCATATCATCCTCTACCGAATCTAACCCACGCAACACCAGATAAAATACACAAACAGGGTCGCGCAGCTCGTGTGGTAATTGCTGTATAACTACCGCAAATGAGCGCGATACCTGGTTTAGGGCCGCATAGCAAAAGGTGCGGTCGTTTAATTTGCTGGCCAATACGTCCAACGGTTCTTTGTTGGCTTTGATAGAATAGTCGCCGAATTTGATTTTCAGTATAGCCATCAGTTCCGATGGTTTGTTGGCAGATTTCAAAAGGTCAAGTACCATAGTTTCTCAGTTTTTAATTTGCGAAATAGGGGTTTGCGTAAAATTCGCAATACAAGTGTAAACAAAAAGCGAATATTTCGCATTTGCAATAGCGAATTTTTCACTTTTATTTGTTGATAGTTTTTAAACAAGCATTTAAACTATGCCGGCAATAGCTAAAAAAAGCGGCCTGAATGGCTGGAAACTCAATACAGAAGCGGGAAGACAGTGGTGGACCCTTGTTGATAAAACAGGTAATTATACCCTGGCAGAAGATGTTTTTAAATACAACAAAGCAGCCAATCCGAACAGCGGCGACAGCGTTTACAGGGCCCAAATGACCGAAAATATGGTTACTCCTGAGCTTTGGGAAGTGCCCTATCCGGATGAAATGAGCGATATTTTCGCAAGAAATGTGTTTCAATCGGCCTATCGGGGAGTACACTTTTACAAGCACCTGCAATCTGCCGGGGGGCATTGGCCCGGCGATTATGGCGGCCCCATGTTTTTATTACCGGGGTTGGTAATTGCCAGCCATGTAACCCAAACACCATTCCCCGAAAGTCATCAGGCACTTATGTGCCGTTATATGCTTAACCATCAAAACAGCGATGGGGGCTGGGGTCTGCACCTGGAAGGGGCCAGTACCATGTTTGGTACCGTGCTTCAATACGTGGCGCTTCGTTTATTGGGTATTCCCGCAACCGATGCTTGCATTAGCAAAGCCCGTAACTGGATTCACAATAACGGTGGTGCTACAGCTGTTCCATCGTGGGGTAAGTTTTACCTGAGTATACTAGGCGCTTACGAGTGGGAGGGTAACAACTCGCTGCTACCCGAAATGTGGCTGATGTCTCATTCACTTCCGTTTCACCCCGGGCGCTACTGGTGCCATGCACGTATGGTGTACCTGTCCATGGCATACTGTTACGGACATAAAGTAACTGGGCCCGTTACACCTTTGGTTGAAGAACTACGCAAAGAATTATATACGCAACCATACAACACCATTAACTGGGCTGCAGCACGCAACCAATGTGCCACCGCCGATTTGTATTATCCGCAATCTGCCATGCTGAAAGGCATGAACCGGATGCTGAATGTATATGAGAAAATTAAGCTGAAAGGCCTGCGTAAAAAAGCACTCGATTTTTGTCTGGAGTATATAGATGCCGAAGATGAACACACGAACTACATTGATATAGGTCCGGTAAACCAGGTAATGAACTCGGTATGCGTGTACCATGCGTATGGTAAAGATTCGCAGCAGTTTAAAAAACATGTGGAGCGTTGGAACGACTACTTATGGGTAGCCGAAGATGGTATGAAAATGCAGGGCTACAACGGCTCACAACTATGGGATACCGTGTTTGCCACACAGGCTATTATTGAGGGTGGTTTTGAAAAACACTTTCCCGATACAGTTGAGCGCGCTTTTAATTTTATTGATAACAGCCAGGTACGTGAAGAGGTACGTGATCACAAAAAATTTTTCCGTCATGATTCGGTAGGAGGGTGGCCTTTTTCTACCGCTGCGCACGGTTGGCCAATTACCGACTGCAGTGCAGAGGGGTTAAAAACCACCTTGCTGCTTAAAAATTCATCGGTAGCTGCTACTTGTAAAATGCACGATGAGGAATTGCGCTTAAAGCAATCGGCCGATTTGCTTTTATCTATGCAAAACCAAAACGGTGGCTGGGCATCGTACGAATTAACCCGTGCACCCAAATTTCTGGAATTGCTAAACCCATCAGAGATATTCGGCAATATAATGATTGACTACCCTTATACCGAGTGTACATCTGCCTGTATACAGGGGCTGGCTGAGTTTAGTAAACACTACCCCGATTATCGTAAAAACGAAATTGATACGGCTATTGATAATGGATTGACGTTTATACTCTCGCAACAGGGTGAAGATGGCTCGTGGTATGGTAGCTGGGCCGTATGCTTTACTTACGGCACCTGGTTTGCTGTAGAAGCGCTTACAATTGAAAAGGGGAACAGCAATGCAAAAATACAAAATGCCTTACATAAAGCAGCAGCTTTTCTGTTAAGTAAACAAAACGCCGATGGCGGATGGGGCGAAAGCTTTGAAAGCTGCATACAGAAACGGTACATACCACATGCCACCTCACAGGTGGTTAATACAAGCTGGGCGGTACTATCTTTAATGGCTATCCGGCAGTTTGCAGTCGGCAGTCAACAGTCGGCAATTAATACAGCTATACAAAAAGGCGTTGAGCTAATAATACAACGCCAACAGGCTAATGGCGATTGGGAACAGGAAAGTATAAGCGGGGTGTTTAATCACAACTGTATGATTAGTTACACGTCGTATAGAAATGTGTTTCCTCTGTGGGCTTTGGGCAGGTATATAAAGCAAAGCGAAACTACTTCGTAAGTAATTGCCTTATTTATCTAATAATCCCTGTTGTGTATCTTCTCGGCCAACGCTAGTAACGGTTGTTTCTTTTCGTCGGGCAGGTTTACCGCCTGCAACGATGCCAGCGATTTCTGGTATAGCTCGTTTATCTTGCTTTCGGTTTTACCGCTAATGTTCAACTCGCTGAACAGCGCCATAACACCGGCTACTTTTTTCGTTTCGTCTTTCTCTGCAAACAAGCTTAGCAGTTGTTTGTGTTGGTCGGCATTGGCATCATTTAAGGCAGTTATCAGCAGAAACGTTTTTTTGTTCTGTATAATATCGCCGCCTATTTTTTTGCCTACTTTATCGCCTTCGCCAAAGGTATCTAACCAGTCATCTTTTATCTGAAAGCTAAGGCCAAGGTTAAGACCAAACTCGTACAGCTTTGCCTGGTCTTCTTTATCGGCACCGGCTATCAGCGCTCCCATTTGCAAACTGGCCGCTAACAGTACCGATGTTTTAAACATAATCATCTTCAGGTATTCCTCTACCGTCACATCAAGGCGCTTTTCAAAGTCAAGGTCAAGCTGCTGGCCTTCAAATATCTCTATAGATGTTTGCGTAAACAGGCGCAATGCTGCGGCCAGTTTATCATCGGGTATGTTCAATAGGTATTTATAGGCATAGGCCAGCATTACATCGCCGGCCAGTATAGCTTCGTTTAGTCCGTATTGCTTATGCACGGTAGGTACACCCCGGCGTATATCTGCATTATCCATTACGTCATCGTGCACCAGCGTAAAGTTATGGAACACCTCCATAGCAAAGGCACCGTTAAGTGCTTGCTGCATGTTGCCGCCAAACATATCGCAACCCATTAGCACAAACATGGGGCGTATACGCTTGCCGGGTATGTTCATTATATGCCTTACCGGTTCATACAAACCGTTAGGGTCGTAGCTAAATATGTTTTGTTGGTAAAACTCTTCGTACAGGGCGGCAAGTTGTTGTGGCGTTTGCATGTAATGGCTTTAAGGGCGGGGCAAGATTAATCAGAATGTTTTAAAAACAAATACGCCACAAAGAAACAACAATCTGTAGCCTTTTGTTTGCTACACTTTTGTTGTGCCTTGTGGCGTACTGTATCAGTTATCGGTTAGGTTATTTAGCGGCAGCTAAACGTTTGTTTACTTCATCCCAGTTAATAACATTGAAGAACGCCGTAATGTAATCCGGACGGCGGTTCTGGTAGTGCAGATAGTAAGCGTGTTCCCACACATCAAGGCCCAGTATAGGTGTGCCTTTTACTTCGGCAATATCCATAAGCGGGTTATCCTGGTTGGCCGTGCTGCTGATGGTTAGTTTACCACTTGCGGCAGTAAGCCATGCCCAGCCCGAACCAAAACGGGTAGTGCCTGCTTTAGCAAACTCTGCTTTAAAATTATCGAACGAACCAAACGCGCTATCGATAGCTGCAGCTACTTCGCCGGTAGGGTTGCCTCCGCCGTTAGGGCCCATTATCTGCCAAAAGAAAGAGTGGTTCCAGTGCCCGCCGCCGTTGTTGCGTACTGCTGCTGATAGCTTGCTGATGTTAGCCAGAATCTCTTCCAGCGATTTGCTTTCCCACTCGGTACCTGCTACTGCTGCGTTCAGGTTAGTAACGTACGCGTTGTGGTGTTTGCCGTGGTGAATTTCCATAGTTCTTGCATCAATATGCGGTTCAAGCGCATCGAATGCATAGGGTAATGCCGGTAATGTAAATGCCATAGTAATTATGTTTTAAAAATGAAGATGAATTAATTCTGCCTGCGAATGTAACAGGTTTTTAAAATGCAGCGAATCTGCTTGTGTTATTAAATTACAAATACCGTTTCAGGTTCATTCGTAAGCTGTGTAGTTGTTTGATAATTATGCATTGGTAATTGGTCATTATTTATCTTGTCTCTTCTGCTTAAAAAAGCCTGTTACCAACCCACCACACTCCTCTGCCAGTATACCATTTACCACTTCGGTTTTAGGGTGTAGTACACGCCCCGGTGTTACGGTGTATCCGGCTTTAGCATCGCTGGCACCATACACCAGTGTGCCTATGCGCGCCCACTTAAGGGCGGCAGCGCACATCAGGCAGGGTTCCAGGGTTACATATAGCGTACAGTCCTCTAAAAATTTTGCCCCCAGGTAGTTGCTTGCCGCGGTTATAGCTATCATCTCGGCATGGGCGGTTACATCCTTTAATCGTTCGGTTTGGTTATAGCCCTTGCCTATTATTTTATTGTTGCACACTACCAGTGCCCCTACCGGCACCTCATCTTCCTCGTAAGCATAGGTGGCTTCCTTTAAAGCCAGTTTCATAAAATATTCGTGTGTAAACATATGCTGCTATGTATAGTTTGTTATAATGTATCAGGTTGCTTTTATGCGGCTTTGTAGTTGCTTTGTCTGTACTAAAGCTATTGCTTTTAAAGCCGTGTTAACCCCTCTTCTGTTTATTTATTTGATAATTAATTGTTTGTAAAATTTAGTGTTAACACCCCTTCCCTTATAAATGTTACCCCCTTACGAAAGGGTATTTTTAAAATATTAAATATAATTATAATTTATTAAATTGCTTTTCTGTTACTGTGCCGTGCTATAAATATATACCCCATTAGCGATGGCACTACCAGGTTAATACACCACACCAGCAGTACCGCCGTAAGCACACCTATGTTGTTTTGGGTGAAAGTACTAAACACATACAAAGCACTACCACCGCGGTAGCTGATATCTATAAAAGGCATTACGGGCGAAAACGTTTGCGCTACCAAAAACACCCCGCTGTGTACGGCCAGTGCAAAATAGTTGCTGCTAATACCCAGCAACATCAGCAATAGTACATACTGGCTAAGGTACACCCCAAACCGCAGCAGCGATAACAACAGCACAAGCAACTGAACCTGTAGCCCCGGTAATTCTGCCGGGTTAATGGTCAGGCTGTGTTTTTGTAAAAACGCGCTCTGCGATATAAATCCATTCAGTATATCGAACCGGAAATACACTATGGTAAATGCTGCCGCTATACCTACAGTAATACCGTTAAACAACGGGTTGTTAGACCATAGCCACACAAAACCAATACCCGCCACCAGCGTAGCCACCGATTGCGCTATACCGCCAATAGAGCTCAGGTAAAATATACGTGCCTTATTCTCTTCGGCTACAAACAGTACCCTGCCTACAAACTCGCCTGCACGCGCCGGTGTTACAAACCCCATAGTAGTACCAGCCAGTACCGATTTAAACAGATTGATAAACGGCTCTTTGCTTTTTATAAGCACCTGCCACTTTACTGTCTCCAGCAGCCAGTTTACCGGCATCAGCGCTATGGCCAGCACCAGCAGGTACATATTATCAGCCTGTACACTTTGTGTAAACACCTGCCACTGTGCGGCAAAGTTATTGGCTATAAAAAGCTGCCGCACAATAAACCAGGTCATAACCACCAACAGGGCAAGCTTTAATGCCAGTATTACCTTTTTATTCTGTAGCAGATTCACGCCGGCAAGATAGTGCGATTGTAGATT
Source organism: uncultured Chitinophaga sp. (assembly GCA_964423405.1). GTDB lineage: Bacteria > Bacteroidota > Bacteroidia > Chitinophagales > LD1 > Bog-950. Next base: position 23,606 of record CAYREY010000057.1, read on the forward strand.
AATGATCCGAAAAATAAGGTTAGCTGCTACGGGTATAGCTGCATAGCGGGCTACTGTTTGGTAAGCGCTGCATATTTGGCTTGAAACTGTTGGGTGTAAATATTGGCTGCAGGTGCCAGTAAATGTGTCATATCGTACGACGATTCAACCGTATAGAACTCAGGATGTTTGTTAGGGTCGGCCAGTTCTATCTTGTTCTGTTGTGGTAACGATAAGTAAATCGGAATTACATTGGCATAATCATTAGCCATACACCGTGGCGGAAGCAAAAAAATAAGGCGCACGTTTTTCTTTTTTGCTTCCGCCAGCATTTTGTAAATAAGGGTCTCATAGCCTTCGTTTTTTTTATCGGCGTTTTTATCGGTATCTATAGTCAAAAACAATTCGCGTACTTTTTCGGTATTGTTTTTAAAATCCGGCAGACCTGTTTGCATAAATAGGATGTGCGGGTGCTTGTATTTTTTACCCAAAAATTCAATTTGCTCTGTACTGTCGGTATTGGCAAACATAGGGCTCATGTCGTTTCGTTCGTTGGGCACTTTATAGTTTCGCTCATATTGTTTGAACTTGTATGCATCTTTAAGCATACCAAAGCAAAACTCCGATTCTACAAAATTAACTAAGTCGAGCCCGAAAAACGATAGCTTTTCGGCCAGTGGGGTTTGGGTGCCAAAGTTTAGCCAAATAGAGTAATAAGCCTGTGTTACATTATTAAATGATTTGCGCCGCAGGCTATGCAGGTGTTCCATTAACTGGTTGCGCGGTGGCGATAGCTCTACCACAATGGTTTTAAGACTCTCCTGCTTATTCTCCAACACATATTTAATGGTAGTATATATTTCGGGCAGGGTAGCTGCATCGTAACCTAAATTGTATGATGATGTATTAATTCCATCCAGGTTATTAAGTGAATCAAACAACTGGCTGTTTAGCTGCCTGTAAGTTAAGCTTGATCCCAGAAAAACAGTATTGATATTATTTTTATTGGCTTCGTAGTAAGCCTGTTTTTCGTAAAACACGCCCCATAGCAAGGGCAGTTGCATGCTGCGGAACAGTAGCTTGTTAAGCGCCCACACCAATACCAGTAATACCAAAAGCTTCCCCGCCAGTTTCATGGTTATTAAAATTGAAAATAGATGAACTGTTTATCTTCAAATACACCAAAATCAATTATCAGCAGTACAAAAATTACATAAGCAATCCATCGCACCAGGTAATGCTGTTCGTTCATTAACTGGTTCAGGTCTTTTTTACGCAGCAGCCAGTGTACACTTTCCATTAGCAGTATAAAAACAAAGCACAGAATAAAGTTGTAGGTGTCTTTGCCCAGCATGTAAATACCCAGTTGTTTACGGCTTATATCCATACCGTTGGTAATAATGGTAGCAGCTGTACTAATGTTGGCAGCCCTGAAAAAAATCCAGGCAAAGCATACCAGTGCAAATGTTACCGAGCCCTGCACTACTTTATCAATAAAAGGTACGCGGTCTACAAACAAGGCTTTTCGTATAGCGGCCCTTGTATTGCTGGTCAGTCGTGCAACAATCAGGTAGGCCCCGTGTAGCGAGCCCCAGATTACAAAAGTCCAGTTGGCCCCGTGCCAAAGGCCGCTAACCATAAACACAAAAAACTGGTTAAAGTAGTTCCGCCCGGCCGAAACGCGGTTGCCCCCTAAAGGAATGTAGAGGTAATCTCGGAACCAGGTAGAGAGGGAGATATGCCATCGTCTCCAGAACTCGGAAATAGATTTGGAGAAGTAGGGTTTATTAAAGTTCACCATCAGGTCAAAGCCCATCACCTTAGCTGAGCCTAATGCAATATCGGAGTAGCCGCTGAAGTCGCAAAAAATCTGGAAGGCAAAGAAAACAGTAGCCAGAATAACTTGAAAACCGTGATAATCGTTGGGGCTGTCGTACACCATATCTGTAAATACCGAAAGCCTGTCGGCCACTACCACTTTTTTAAAAAAGCCCCACAGCATAAGTCGCAGTCCGGTTACAGCGTTATCGTAGTTAAAGTAATGCCGCTCGTGAAACTGATGTAACACGTTTTGAGGCCTCTCAATAGGTCCGGCTACCAGTTGCGGATAAAACATTACATACAGGGCATAGATACCAAAGTGGCGCTCTGCTTTCTGGTTGCCGCGGTAAACCTCAATAGTATAACTCATGGCCTGAAAAGTGTGGAACGATAAGCCAATGGGCAGTAAAATATTGAGGTAGGGTATAGGGTTTTTGCCCCCCAGCAGGGCATAGAGGCCCGAAATATTATCATTTAAAAAGTTGAAGTACTTAAACACAGCCAGTATGCCAATGTTGGCAACCAGGCTAAGCACTAGCCATCGTTTTTTCTTACCCGGGTCGGTTGTTTTTTCAAGTAGTAAACCGGCAAAGTAGTCGATAACAATAGTAAACAGCAGTATAAGTATGTATACCGGTTTAAAAAACATATAGAAATAGCAGCTGGCCGCCAGTAACCATGCCCACCGTGCCTTATGTGGTAAAGCAAAATATATGATGGTGGTAATAGGAAAAAACAGTAAAAACGTAAGCGAGTTAAACAGCATGCTTATTTATACCACACACCTGTTGCGGTGTATTATGGGCACAAAATAAAATTTTATGGTTAAATGCTTGTAAGCCTCCGAAATAGGTGTCTGTGTAGCTAATGTGCATACAAAATTTTGTTAGGGTTTGTTGTAAGGCTAATGGGTGCAGCTTAAATTAAATAGTTAATCTTACAATTGTTAACCAACTATGGCTGCACCTAAAAAACAAATCATATTGGGTATCGACCCTGGTACTATTGTACTGGGCTATGGCATTATTGAGGTAGAGGGTAGCAAAATTACACTACTCAGCATGGGTGTAATACAACTTAGCAAATACGAGAACCCTTTGCAGAAACTGCGTATTATCTACGAAAAAATAGGCGGACTGATAGATAACTACCACCCTGTAACCTGTGCTATAGAGGCTCCGTTTTTTGGAAAAAATGTACAGAGTATGCTAAAGCTGGGCCGCGCCCAGGGTGTAGCTATTGCATCGGTACTGGCCAAAGGGGTAGAGGTGGTTGAGTATTCGCCTAAAAAGATAAAACAGAGCGTAACCGGCAATGGCAACGCCAGTAAACAACAGGTGGCCGCTATGCTGCAACACATCTGTAAGTTCGAACTGCAGCCAAAGTTTTTAGATGCTACCGATGGCCTGGCAGCGGCACTATGCCATCACTTTCAGGGGGCGCCCGGTATGCAAACTCCTACACAAAAAAAGGCAGCAGCTAAAAAAGCAAGTGGCTGGGCTGATTTTATAAACAAAAATCCTGGCAGGGTTAAATAGCAACTATCTAATAAGTGCCAGGTAAGCCTGTTGTAATTGTTGCGTATAACCCGGTATGCAGGCCGAGTTGATATGTAACATATCGTACGAGCAATCTAAACTGTAATACTGTGGGTTTTTATACGGATCGGCCATGCTTATCCGGTTGGCTGCCGGTATGGTTTGGTAAACGGGTAGCAGGTCTTTATAATCGGTAGCAGTTAATCGGGCCGGTAATACGTAAATAAGTTTTATGTGCTTATCGTTAGCTGTTTTAAGCATGCTTTGTATGTGCTGTATGTAAGTGGTATTGGTAGTGGCCTGCTGCAACAGGGCCGGGTTGGCAAACAGCTTTTTTACTTCTTCTACATTGCTGTTATACTCGCTCAACTGCGTAGTTAAAAACACCAGATGGGGGTCTTTTTTGCTCTCCTCTTGTTCGTGCTTTTCCGATGGGGTAAAATCTTCAATCTCTGCCGGTACTATATAGTTTTTCTGGTAGGCTTTAAACTTATATGCTTTCTCCAGCATGCTAAAGTTAAGTTCAGCTTCCAGTACGTTTACAAAATTATAACCAATAAACTCCAGCCGTTCGTTTAGCGGATAGTTAGATGAAAGCATAAGGGGGGCCGAATACGAAAACTGCTTAAACCCATCAAACGATTTGTTGCGCAACACATGCAACTGGTGCAGCTTAAAAATACGCGGCGGCGTAAGTTCTACTATCAATGTTTTAAGGCTGTCGGTTTTGGTTTCTATCAGGTAGTTAAATACTTTGTAACTCTCTGCGGGCTGGCAGCCATCAAAGCCAATATTTAACGAACGGGTATAGTTACCCGATGCTGTATTAAGCGAATCAAACAACTGGCTGTTTAGCTGCCTGTAAGTTAAGCTTGACCCCAGAAAAACAGTATTGATATTATTTTTATTGGCTTCGTAGTAAGCCTGTTTTTCGTAAAACACGCCCCATAGCAAGGGCAGTTGCATGCTGCGGAACAGTAGCTTGTTAAGCGCCCACACCAATACCAGTAATACCAAAAGCTTCCCCGCCAGTTTCATGGTTATTAAAATTGAAAATAGATGAACTGTTTATCTTCAAATACACCAAAATCAATTATCAGCAGTACAAAAATTACATAAGCAATCCATCGCACCAGGTAATGCTGTTCGTTCATTAACTGGTTCAGGTCTTTTTTACGCAGCAGCCAGTGTACACTTTCCATTAGCAGTATAAAAACAAAGCACAGAATAAAGTTGTAGGTGTCTTTGCCCAGCATGTAAATACCCAGTTGTTTACGGCTTATATCCATACCGTTGGTAATAATGGTAGCAGCTGTACTAATGTTGGCAGCCCTGAAAAAAATCCAGGCAAAGCATACCAGTGCAAATGTTACCGAGCCCTGCACTACTTTATCAATAAAAGGTACGCGGTCTACAAACAAGGCTTTTCGTATAGCGGCCCTTGTATTGCTGGTCAGTCGTGCAACAATCAGGTAGGCCCCGTGTAGCGAGCCCCAGATTACAAAAGTCCAGTTGGCCCCGTGCCAAAGGCCGCTAACCATAAACACAAAAAACTGGTTAAAGTAGTTCCGCCCGGCCGAAACGCGGTTGCCCCCTAAAGGAATGTAGAGGTAATCTCGGAACCAGGTAGAGAGGGAGATATGCCATCGTCTCCAGAACTCGGAAATAGATTTGGAGAAGTAGGGTTTATTAAAGTTCACCATCAGGTCAAAGCCCATCACCTTAGCTGAGCCTAATGCAATATCGGAGTAGCCGCTGAAGTCGCAAAAAATCTGGAAGGCAAAGAAAACAGTAGCCAGAATAACTTGAAAACCGTGATAATCGTTGGGGCTGTCGTACACCATATCTGTAAATACCGAAAGCCTGTCGGCCACTACCACTTTTTTAAAAAAGCCCCACAGCATAAGTCGCAGTCCGGTTACAGCGTTATCGTAGTTAAAGTAATGCCGCTCGTGAAACTGATGTAACACGTTTTGAGGCCTCTCAATAGGTCCGGCTACCAGTTGCGGATAAAACATTACATACAGGGCATAGATACCAAAGTGGCGCTCTGCTTTCTGGTTGCCGCGGTAAACCTCAATAGTATAACTCATGGCCTGAAAAGTGTGGAACGATAAGCCAATGGGCAGTAAAATATTGAGGTAGGGTATAGGGTTTTTGCCCCCCAGCAGGGCATAGAGGCCCGAAATATTATCATTTAAAAAGTTGAAGTACTTAAACACAGCCAGTATGCCAATGTTGGCAACCAGGCTAAGCACTAGCCATCGTTTTTTCTTACCCGGGTCGGTTGTTTTTTCAAGTAGTAAACCGGCAAAGTAGTCGATAACAATAGTAAACAGCAGTATAAGTATGTATACCGGTTTAAAAAACATATAGAAATAGCAGCTGGCCGCCAGTAACCATGCCCACCGTGCCTTATGTGGTAAAGCAAAATATATGATGGTGGTAATAGGAAAAAACAGTAAAAACGTAAGCGAGTTAAACAGCATGCTTATTTATACCACACACCTGTTGCGGTGTATTATGGGCGTAAAATAAAATTTTATAGTTAAATGCCTTTACTGGTTATGGCAGCGTATAAAACGTAAAGCTTAACAGGTAATGTACCTGTTAAGCTTTACGGGGGTATGAATAGCTTGCCTAGTGGCTGGCGTAATACGCCAAAGCGTAAACCGAAACTACAATACATAGCAGGTAAAAAAGCCCAAAGGCATAGTACATCAGTGCGCGGCTTTCCGGATTGTCCATAGCTGGTTGGTTTTTATACTACAAAGTACGGCTACTCTGTCCAATTGGATCTCACTACATTATTCCGGCTATTAGGTAATTAACGCCACTATATATGTTTAACGTATTGATAAACAGTATTTTGTTGTTATTTGGCGTCCAAACCCCATAAATGCGATATTTTTCCTTTCGCATTAGGTATTCAAGGTAAATAATTAGTCTAAATTATTATTTTTTAATGTATTGTACTATAAGGTAATCAGCCGGATTGCCGCTGTAACAAAACCAGCCACATACGTAAACAATCGGGTAGATGGGCTACATTTACAGTACAACGGTTTACCATGGCAGAGCAACACGATGAGTTATTTCAGCTGATAAAAGCACTAAGCAAAAGCGAAAAGAAATTTTTTACCCAGTACGTAAATATTTACGAAAAGGGGAGTAGCCCCATTTACCTGCAACTGTTCGATTTTCTGAATAATGAGCCTACATACAGCGAGCAGCGCATCTTCAAAAAATTTCACGATGCCGGTTTCCGTAAAAACTTTGCGGTAACCAAACACTACCTCAAAAACCTGATTGTAAAAACACTACGCCATAGCGAGCTGACCGTACGCGAAGACCGCGACCTGATGGTGTATATACTGGATATAAAACGGCTGATGGCCAAAGGGCTTTTCCCAATGGCAAAGAAAATGATAGAGAAGCTGAAAGCCGAAGCCTATGAAGAAGAAAAGCTAAACGATATACTACAACTAATAGCCATGCAGCGTGGGCTTATATCTATGGGCTACTACCGCTACGAGCCCGAAGTAAACCTGGATGCGCTGGATATAGAAGAAGAAAAACTGATAGAAACTATCCGCCAGTTGCGCACGGTAATGAACTGTAGCATTAAGCTGTTTGGCCGTATTAACTACGATGCCAACGTTAGCCCTGCCGATAACGCCGCCGAAATAAAAGAACTGGGCAAAAAAATAAGCGTGTACCGCTACGAAGATTTGTACAGCGCCAAGGCACGGCACACTTACCTGCAGTTTTGGGCCATGTACCACAGTGCGCTGGGCGATTATAAAAAATACCAGGAGTGGGCCGATAAGAAACTGAACTTTGTACAAAACGAGCCCCACCCCAAAACCGTAACCAACTGGCTGGTGCTGGGCTATAACCACTGTCTGGCCTCGTCGCTGCTTACCAATAGTGTACAGGGCTTTGAAGAACGCCTGAAACTGCTGGAGGGTATGGACCTGCAAAGCAACTTTCACGATGCCGACAGGTTTCAGACAGTAGGCATATACGGCCTGCTGTATTATATGCGCCAAAACAACACTAAGAAAATAGAACAGTACATAGAGTACTGCGAAGACGGGCTGGACCGCCTGGCGCCGTTTATCGGTAAAGCATTTAACTACATACTGCGTACCAACGTAGCCTATGCCTATTTAAAACTGGGCAAGCTGGATGAATGTACCAACCGTATTAACGACCTGATGAGCCTGACCAACGGCGAAACCCGGCGCGACTACGTGGGCAACGTAAAAATTATAAACCTGATGTTGCGTTACGAAATGAAAGAGTACCACTACCTGGGTTACCTGCTTAAAAACACCTACCGCTTTTTTATTACCTACCTGCATGCCTCTCCGGTACACAAGTTTATTATAGGCTACATGAAAGATGCCCTTAAAACCAAAGACCAGAAAAGCCTGGATGCCCTCAACAAAACAGCGCTGGCACAACTGCACGAACTACGCTTTCACCCTACCGAGGCCGATATGAGCCTGGTAGATTTAATGGAAGACTACCTGCGCAGTAAACAAAAGCCAGTGTAAGGCTAAGGTTTACCTCGCTTACTAAACTTCCGAACTTTAGCGGGCGAAAAAATAAATAGCTGGTGGTTGGTAACGCTACTATGTTGTGTTATTGTGGGACAAGCTTTACACCAACCAAGAAGGGGACTAGAATGATTATGAACTTTTTTGAGATAATTGATATATCGCTGCCTTTAAAACCTGCCAGGATATTTTTGCAGTGTGTTCGTCGGGATTAAATCTAGTGCTCATTTGTTCATATGGGTGTATGTAATTTCTAAATATTCTTAAGGAATGACTAAACTTCTTAACGTCTTCATTCAAATATCCTACTTCATGGGCTACATCGATAAAATTATTTAAAGTCCATTGTTGAAATGGTTTTACATTCCCCTCTCTGTCCTTTGCTGCTGACTTTGCTTGATTAAAACGCATTGCATTATCAGAAGCAATACCTAACAATATGCCTTCAAGAGAACTTCCACATAAGAAGATGACCGATAGAGGTGCTTTATGTTGTATACAGGTCTTTATCTCTTCAAATCTTTGTTGGAGAACTATTGCTAGAGCGTCACTTAAACCCAATTTGTTTAAAGGTATTTCGCTGAACTCTTTCTTCAAAAAATCATCTTCTTTTAACTCGCCCTGAGGTTCAAAATCGCTATCAGATGCTTTTTGAAAAGTTATATCTTTTGTACTTCTGACCACTTTCCAGCCATCAAACGCTAAATACTGGTTAAATTCTTTGAGTATTTTATCTAAGTGATCCAGTTTCCCCACGAAATTTACCGGTGAAAGCAATTTAAGTATACAGCGATCTAAGTCAGCAGTTCCATTTATGGATGTCAATTTAGAATCTACATAAATCCATCTTGAAGGAAAGCCTTGTGCATATACATCGTTTCCACCCAAGGAGTTAAAAAACGCCACTAATTGAGGTCCCGATCTATATTCAGTTTCATAAGTTATTAGGTCGCGAAGCTTTTCTAGAGTTTTTTGTTGAAGTTTCATATCCAATATTATATTTTACTTTTCTAGCCATGATTTGTGTTTGACTTCCACAAGGAAATAATCGAGCAGCGTTACCAACCAATATAGTTTATCCTTATCTGGTGTTATAACTCACTCTAATATATAGTAAAGTAAATAGTATATAGTTTGGTAGGACCTCAAAAGCAAAAGGCGAAATCCATTTCTGAATTTCGCCTTTTCTATGTCGGGGTAGC
>CAYREY010000058.1:0-31982 GCA_964423405.1 uncultured Chitinophaga sp.
TAGAAAAATATTCCCATAAAAACTTTCTTCATCTCCCATTCGTTGCCCATCCTCTGCCGTTCCTTTTAGCGGCACTCCGTCAAAACTCATTTTATCTGAAAGGTCATTGAAGTAAAAACCAAATTGTTTTTGATACTGTCCGCTTACTCCTGCAAAAAGTTTGTCCTTTACTAAAGGTATTTTCAATCCAACCGCGTAGCGTTGCAAACCTTGGTTTCCTAAACTTACTTCTACAAATCCGCCGGGCTTTGCAGTCGGTTGTTTGGTAATAATGTTCAGCACGCCACCCATTGCATTTCGTCCGTATAAAGTCCCTTGTGGTCCACGCAAAACTTCTATTCGTTCAATGTCAATTAACTGCATTCCGTTTGCTGAAACATCTAAAGCATTTACCCCATCAATGTAAGTGGCAATAGAAGGATTTTCGCTAAACACGCTAATACCACGTATGGCCTGCATTTGTTGATAGCCAACTCCCAAATCGGCATACTGGTAGTTAGGAACTAATCCACGCAAATCTTCAAGTTTCCATGTACGCGTATCGTTAAGTTTTTGTGTAGAGAGCAGAGTTATGGATGTACTGTATGGTCAGGCAGAAATCTTTAAGCGCAGTGTTTAAACCAAACTGTTGCAAGTTCTCGGGCATCATATTATGCGCAATTTTGCGTAGCTCCGCAATGCCCGTATCTAATTTATTAAGGCCCTGATCAAACTGCTTACCTAATACATTGCTTAGGTTAATATTATCTTTCAGGTTATTAAGCGAAAACTTAACACCGCTTAGTAAACCGCCTAAGCCATCATGCAGGTCGCGGGCAAAGCGCGTTCGTTCTTCTTCCAGTAATTGCTGGTTATCTAACAGCGCCACAACCAGTTTTTTATCGCTATCGGCGGCTTTTATAGATAAGCCGTAACCAAGTATAAATAAGTCCATCATTAAGCTAACCTGCACAGGCACACACACATCAAACCCCAGCCATGCAGGCTTCTGGATTATTAAGAAAAGAGAAATCATCGTTCCTAAAACAGAAAAGGAGGTGCCCGTTAGTATAATGTTGGCGTAAGTGGTTTTTAAATGCCAAAGCATTATTAATAAAATCAATGTAACAGGCAGGGTAAGCAGGGTAATAAACCCATACAAATTCTGACTATTAAATTGTGCCATATAAAGTAAAGGGAAAACAATCAAAAAAAGTAGGTTATAATATTTGTAGTAAGTAAGGAGCTTATATAGCCGGTATTTAGGTTTAGCCAAATCGAGATAAGCAATAATAAAAGAGATATAAAAAAAGTTTTGAATAAAGGCAAATGATAACTCGAGGGGTGCAAAAAACCTGATTAGAGCAGGTCTGAAAGACAGATGCAATATTTGTGCTGAATGGAAAACAAAATAGTAGGTGGCTGCACTAAGTAAAAACAAGCTGTAGTAAAAAAGCTCAATGCGCTTTATAACTGCATATTGCAACATAAAGTAAAATACATGGTACATGAAAATGGTTAGAAAAATTAAAGTAAAAGTGGTATCAAAGTTTAGCATAGGTTCTCTTACATCCCCATTGGAATTTCTATTTTGATTAGGGTGCCCCGGGTGGTTGAAACAATCTGTAAAGTTCCTTTCAAAAGATTTATGCGGCTGTAAATACTTTTAATGCCACTGCCCGTCTGGCTGTTTACAATTCCGGTATCAAAGCCTTTACCTTTGTCTTCTACTGTAAGAGTTAACCAGTTTTTGCTGCTTTTAAGTTGCACTATTATAAGTTTAGAGTGGGCATGTTTTAGGGCATTATTTACCAGCTCCTGGGTTATACGGTAAATAGTAATATCGGCCGGGCTATTAATAGGGTAGTTTTCCATGCCCGAAAACTCGTATTGTATAGTACAACCCGTACCTTGCTGTATGGTAATACAAAATTCTTTTAGCGCAGCATTCAAGCCCAACTGTTGTAGGTTCTCGGGCATAATGTTGTGTGCTATTCTTCGCAGTTCTGCAATGCCGCTATCAAGCATATTTAAACTTTGCTCAAACGATAAACCTTGGTGAGCAGTTAAAATGATGTTTTCTTTTATGTTACTAAACGAAAATTTTACGCTACTTAATAAGCCGCCTAAGCCATCGTGCAGGTCTCGGGCAAAGCGGGTTCGTTCTTCTTCAAACAATTGCTGATTGTCTAGCAGTGCAATAACCAGTTTTTTATCGCTATCAGCGGCCTTAAGCGATAATCCGTAGCCAAGTATAAATAAGTCAAGCATCAACCCGATTTGGGCGGGAACAAAAGCATTTACGGGTAGTATTGAGGGATAAATTAATACCGGAAAGGATAAGAGCATGCCTAGTACGGTGCAGCTGGTGCCTATTAGTAAAGCGGTTGAGTAAATAGTTCGCATTTGAAAAAGTACCACCACTACTATAATGGTTAAAGGCATAGTAAGCAGCGAAACAATAGCATATAGTACCGGTGTTTTAATACCGGCAAAGTACAATACCGGAAATACCAATAAGAAAATGAGATTATAATACCTGTAGTATTTAATTACTTGATAGGGGCGTGGTGTTGCTGCGCTTACACTAAGGTAGCTACGCATAAAAGAAAGATAGAGGAAAGTCTGAATAAATGCAAAAGACTGCTCGATAGGAGCAAACCAACTTGTAAGCGTAGGCTGAAAAGAAACCTTAAATACTTTAGAGGAATCGAAAATAAAATAATAGGTAGCCGCACTAAGTAAAAACAAGCTATAATAAAAAAGCTCTGCGCGCCTTATAACCACATATTGAACCATAAAATAGAAAACGTGGTAAATGAAGATGGTTAGAAAGATGAGGTTAAAAGTGATATCGAAGTTTAGCATAGCTTCTCTTACATTGCAATTGGGATTTCTATATTGATTAGGGTGCCCTGGGTAGTTGAATCAATATGTAAAGTTCCTTTTAAAAGATTTATGCGGCTTTCAATGCTTTTCCAGCCACTTCCCTTTTCATTTTTTAGAATAGATTTATCAAAACCTTTACCGTTATCTTCAACGGTAAGGGTTATCGAAGCTTTGTTAATTTGAAGCTGCACTATTATCTGCCCGGCAGCGGCATGTTTTAGTGCATTGTTTACCAGCTCTTGTGCTATGCGGTAAACAGCTATATCAGTTTGGCTGTTAAAGCTATAGGTTTTCATGCCAAAACACTCGTAGTGTATATTGCAACCGGTGCCCTGTTGTATGGTAATACAAAAATCTTTAAGCGCAGTGTTTAAGCCAAACTGTTGCAGGTTTTCGGGCATCATGTTGTGGGCTATTCTTCGCAGTTCGGCAATGCCGCTATCAAGCTTATTTAAGCTTTGCTCAAACGATAAACCTTGTTGAGCAGTTAGAATGATGCTTTCTTTCATATTGCTAAACGAAAATTTTACGCTACTTAACAAGCCGCCTAAGCCATCGTGTAAATCTCGGGCAAAACGCCCGCGCTCTGTTTCTAAAAGTTTTTGATTTTCTTGCAATGCTACTATCAGTTTTTGATTTTCTTGCAATGCTACTATCAGTTTTTTATCGGCTTCGGCAGCTTTTAAAGAAAGTCCGTAGCCCAAAATGAACAAATCTATAATGCCGCCTATTTGGGTAGGTATGTTGTTGTAGAAGGGGAATTTGTAGTGATAATATATTTCATACCTGTCTAAAATGTAACTTATTAAAGTAAATACTACAGCAACTGTAGTGCCCCACAAAATAACGTTTGAATAAACGTTATTGATTTTCCAAAGGTGGTAAAGTACGGTAAAAGCTATAGGCCAGGTAATAATGGAAACTACTAAAAAAACGCTTTTGCAGGGTATGTTCAGAACACCTAGGGATGCAAATACAGCAATCATTACAACGTTGTAATAGTTGTAATACTTTATAAGCCGATAGATGAATTGACTTTTATTTAAACTTAAGTAGCTGGAAATAAAAGCGAGATATAGCCAGGTAGTTATAAAAGCATAAGCAAATTCGAGTCCCGAATGCGGTTTAAAAAAATCGAATGTTACATTAAAGGCGCTGGGCGGGTGAAACAGGGAGTAATAAAGTACATTGCCGCACAAAAACACGCTGTAGTAAAAAAGCTCTAAGCGTTTAATTACAAAATACTGCACCATAAAGTAAAAGACATGGTAGCCCAATATTGCGGTATAAATGCAGAAGAAGATAGCATCAAAATCAGACATCATATTTCTATTCAATCACTTTTAGCAGCGTTGCTTTTTTTACCAGCTGCGCTGTATTATTTACCTTAAGTTTTTCTATCAGGTTTTTTCTATGCGTATCTACCGTGCTGGAACTTATAAAAAGCTGAGCGGCTATTTCGTTATTAGTTTTTCCGTCAGAAATCAATTGCAAAATTTCTTTCTCTCTGCGGGTAATGGCAACTGCTTGGTTGGTTTCTTTTTGCTCGCGCAAGGAACGTAAAATTTCCCGGCTAAAGTACTCTTTACCCAGCATTGCCATTTCAATGGCTTGCAGTAACTCTTGCTTTGTAGTGTTTTTTAGTAGATAACCGCTTCCTCCATAGGCTATTATTTTTTGAATATAACTCGGTAGCGAATGATTGCTGATGGCTATTACCCGGGTAGTAATATACTTGTTGGCAATGTGCTTGCAAACATCTATGCCGCTTTGGTCGGGCAGGTTAATATCCAGTAGCACTACATCGGTAGCCTGTTGTTCTAAAAATTTGAGTGCCGCATCGGCACTAATGGCAGAGCCAATTATTTGTATAGAAGGTTCGTCCTTTAGCAAAACACTAATGCCTTCTATTACCATCGGGTGGTCGTCTACTATCAATATCCTGGTTGCGTTCATAAGGCTCCAAATATCTGTGCTTCAAAACTACTTCTCATCCCCTTTTTAAGGGATAAATTTATTTGTAAAATACACTTTTTGGTTGAAACAATCAAGGACTTGCATGCTGTTTGTTTGTATCTCAAAAGAACAGAAAGGATGAGAAAAATTCACTTATACCTAATACCACTTTCGTGTAAGAAGAATATCAAGCGTGAATCTAATATTTGACCACCTTTTAAACAAGGCTTGCCACAGGCAGCGCACACTAACCAGTAGCAAAAAAAATGCATGACGGAAGACAATCAATTAACCCCACGGGAAATAGAGGTATTAAAGCAATTGCGCGAAGGTCATACTTACAAGCAAACAGCCCAGACCTTAAAAATAAGTGAAGAAACTGTGCGCAAACATGTCACCAATCTTTACACTAAGCTGGATGTGAAAAACCGAACCCAGGCCATTAATAAATATTTTAAATAAAACGAATTGTATGAAAAAACTATACCTGACTTTCCTTTCTTGTTTGATTCTAAAACTTATTCCAGCGCAAGCAGTTTCGCCACAAGTAATAGCTACCTCCGGCGGGTTTGCTGCAGGCGCTAATCTATCCGTTTCCTATACCGTTGGCGAATCGGCAGTAACTACTGCCAGTGGTGGTAGCAACATACTTACACAAGGCTTTCAACAACCTTCAGATATTATAAGTGGATTGCTAGATATAGAAAAGCAAAACGCTGGCACTTTAAGCCTATATCCGGTACCGGCCACTACAAAACTTTGGTTTGGCTATATGTTCAACCAAGCGGGCAAAATAGAAGTGCAACTATATAATGTATTAGGGCAGCCGCTTAATTACTCGCTTACCGAGCACTACATCAGCGGAAAAGTTATTCATCAGTTGGATTGCAACGCTTATGCAGCGGGTAATTATTTTCTAAAAGCAAGTATTACCACCGCCCCTAACACCACTCAAGCCATTACGAAGCAATTTCAAATCATCCATTAACTCAAAAAAGCTTCAAACTATTTGAAACCATTTCAAACAAACAACATGAAAAACTTACTACAAATTCTATTTATTGTCTCTTGCTTTCTCGCTAACATCTCTTGCCTGTTTGCGCAAGTACCGCAAAAATTTAATTATCAAGCTGTAGCAAGAAACGGTGCCGGAACCGTCTTGTCCAATCAAAATATTAATGCGCGTTTTTCGCTGCGCGACCAAACTTCAACCGGTTCAATTCTTTACCAAGAAACACAAAGTTTCACTACTAATGAGTTTGGTTTGTTTACCCACCAAGTAGGTGCTGGTAGTGTTATGCAGGGCATGTTTACCGGTATAAATTGGAGTAACGGCAGTAAGTTTTTACAAGTAGAAATTGACCCAGCCGGAGGAAGTAATTTTATCAGCTTAGGTGCATCTGAATTAGTTAGCGTGCCTTACGCACTGCATGCTGGTAACAGTGCCAGTATAAATGGCACTGTAAATTACCTGGCTAAGTTTAACCCTAATGGTGCATCGCTTGGTAACTCAAGTATTTACGAGAATGGCACTGATGTAGGTATTGGCACTACTTCTCCGCAAGCCAATTTGCACATTAGCACTAACAATGCCTCAGGTACTGGAGCATACATAGAGAATACCGTTGTCGGCAACGGTGCCTCTTTAGGTTTTCTTATTAACTCTGGTGGCGCAGTACCGGTAGGAGGTGTAGGTTACAGTTCAATTAACAACGAGTTTGGCATAGTTAGTAGCAACCGCGATGTGGCTTTGCGCGCAAGCAGCGGGTATGTAAAAATTGATAATGGCAGTGGCAATGTGGGCGTAAACACTACCACACCCAATAGTACGTTGCAGGTAAGCGGAAGCTTGGCTGTAGGTGTGGGTAGTGCAAGTAGTATAGGTACAAGCATAGGTACGGGTACTTTGCTTACAGGTACAGCAAGTTTTATATTGCTCAACCCGGTTAATCCCAATTCGTATTTCCGTTTACCTGCCGCATCTACCTGTACCGGCCGTATGTATGTGCTGTACAACGTGGGGGCTAACGCCGCTATTCTTGAAAGAACAGGTACGGATAGTTTTATAAGTGCTACAGGTAGTGTAGGTACTGTGGTTGCCATGCCTTTTAATGCCGTAGGTAAAATGGCTCACCTGATAAGCGATGGCACTAACTGGATAGTTGGATTCTACAATTAATAGTCGTCAGATAACCGACAAACAGGGTTTCCGACGATATCAAAGAAGTTTCTAAAAAAAAGATTATGAAAAAAACATTATTCCTAGGTTTAGTTTTACTAATTCATATCTGTTCGCAGGCACAGGCTCCGCAGAAGGTAAACTATCAGGCAGTGGCTCGCGATGCTACAGGTGTTGTGTTACAAAACACACCGTTGAAAGCACGCTACACAGTGCGCGATGGCTCTGCTACCGGCACTATAGTTTATCAAGAAACGCACAGCGCACTTACCACCAATCAATTTGGCTTGTTTACAGTGGCTATTGGCAGCGGCATTATAAACAGCGGCTCATTTTCTAGTATAGCTTGGGGTAGTGGCGATAAATACCTACAGGTAGAAATAGACATTAACAGCACCGGCAGCTTCACCGATTTAGGTGCTGCTCAATTGCTAAGTGTACCTTATGCCTTGTATGCCGGTAACTCTCCCGCAGGTGCTACCGGAGCTACAGGCGCACAGGGTGCAACGGGCAATACCGGCTTGAACGGAAATACAGGGGCTACCGGCGCAACCGGTGCCACGGGCCCCCAAGGTATTGCAGGTATAACAGGATTAACCGGTGCAACCGGAAGTGGTGGAGGTGCCACCGGGGCTACCGGCCCTACCGGTGCCACTGGAGCAGGAGGCGGTGCTACCGGGCCAACTGGTGCAACCGGAAATACCGGGTTAAATGGAAACACAGGTGCCACCGGTGCTGCAAACGCAAGTGGCACATTAAATTATATAGCCAAATTTACCCCCAACGGCACCAGCCTCGGCAACTCACAAATTTTTGATAATGGCGTAAATGTAGGTATAGGTATTACAGCACCTAAAGCACGTTTACATGTAGCGGATAGTGCGGTAGTGTTTACAGGCCCCCCCACAATTCCTACTAATACAAATTTCGCTCCTCCTGTTTCAGGCGCAGGCACCCGCATGATGTGGTATCCGCAAAAGGCGGCTTTTAGAGTAGGGGCCGTTTCTGGAACAGAGTGGAATAAAGATAGTGTTGGATCATTTTCGCTGGCTGTTGGCGAAAACACCAAGGCAAAAGGAGAATCATCAGTAGCTTTAGGATATGGTACTAATGCGAGCAATGATGTGGCAACCGCATTGGGTGACCAAACACAAGCCAATGGATATGCTTCAACTGCAATGGGGAGTGCCTCAATAGCTAATGGAGATTATTCAATAGCTACAGGCCTTGAAACTAAGGCCAGAGGAATGTATTCTCTGACAGCAGGGTACAACACAGTAGCAAAAGCTGAAGTTGCTGCTACTATGGGGTACTTTACACAAGCCAATGGATATGCATCATTGGTTATAGGTCGTCACAATGACACAATTGTGCCGTTTCAAACTATGATACAACCCACCACCCCCTTATTTATTATAGGCAATGGCACATTTAGTAATCCCAAAAATGCCATGGTAGTTCGCTACGATGGCAACGTAGGCATTGGCACCAACACCCCAACCGCCCGCGTGCATATACAAGATCTTAATTCTACAAATACCGGTTTACTAATTGAGAAGGCCTTAGATGGTTCAGCTGCATATTTTTCTGCCAATACTACCGCCGGCACATCGGCAGTAGCAGTAGATAATAATGGAAATGGCAACAGTTTTACTTCTATAAACTCAGCCAATGGCATAGCAGGCTTTTTTCAAAACTCCAGTTTATCCAGTAATCTGCCGGCTTTAGCTGTATCTAACAGGGGTACTGGCTCAGCTATCACTACCTCTGGCGGTAATGTTATTATAGAAGCTGGAAACGTAGGTATAGAAACCACAACCCCCAACAGTAGCCTGCAGATAAACGGAACCTTTGCCAGTAAAAGTGGTAATAGTGCCAGTAGCATAACTACTGCCGGAAACGGTGTAGCTTTAGATAACTCTTACTTCATAGAACTAAACGCTGTGGTGGCCAATGCCCGCTTTAAACTGCCGGCAGCTAACACTTGCGGGGGCCGTATGTATATGCTGTTTAACGCCAGCGGCAATGCAGCCATTATAGAATCGGCAGGCGGCACTTTCTTTGGCGGAAACGGCACAAGCGGTACCACCACCTTTAATATGCCTGCTGTATCGGTGGGCAGGTTTGTACATGCGGTAAGCGATGGCAACAATTGGCTATGGGGTATTTATCAATAACAGATTACTAACCACAAAAATTAAACCACTATGAGAAGGAAAATCAATACTCTGGCATTAGCTGTATTGGCATTTGTGCTTTTAACCATAACCGGCTGCACTGAACCCAAGGACGATAACAACAACAATATACCTGGCGGTCCTTCTGTTACCACTCTTAACGCCACCAATATTACCGCTACCAGTGCGGTTATTGGCGGCAAGGTAACCAACCAGGGCGCATGTGCCGTAGTTACATGCGGTGTAGCCATCAGCACATCTACCGAACCAACTATAGATGCAAACGCATACATTAACACCAACCCAAATGATACAGGCACATTTACTTTTACGGCTACAGGCTTGCTACCTGCTACCAAGTATTACGTGCGTGCTTATGCAGTAAACTGTAAGGGTATCAACTATGGCAACGAAACTACCTTTACCACCCCCACAGGTGGTGGTGGTGGTGGTGGCGGTGGCGGCACAGATACAGGTTTCTTTAACCTTACAGTAGATGGGGTAAATTATTTGGCAGACGATATGCTGGGACCCAATGCCGGGCGCATATTTCCGGAAGGTGACCAGCGCTCTGCCATACTTAGTTTAGATAGTTCTACTGGTGAGTTCACGGTGTTAGCACAGAGCAATTATTTATACGAACCAGCGCAGTCAACTGGGTATTTTTTCCAAATACAATACAAGCCACTGCAAGGTACTGGTACATACACCTTTGCGTTTGATGCAAGCGGTAAAAAAGCAGTTAGTTTTCAGAATAGAAAAGGTACAGGCACTTTCAATCCACTAGCCAATAATTTTGATCTTTTGGAAAATGGCGTAAACTACAGCCGCAGTTTAGACGGCTCTGGCAATTGCAATGCTACATCTCTTACCCCTGCCGGCAATACTTTACAAATTACTACATGGCAATTACCGGGTGGGTTTATAGAAGGTGTGTTTAATGGTACTCTTTACGAAAACACTAAAACTGAATTCAACTGCCAAAACTCTACAGCACATAGCTATAGCGGCAATTTCAAACTCAAGCGGCTACAATAATTCATATAAAATGAACTGTTTCTTTCTTTCTAAAAATCTAATGTATTTATCATAATAATTTTTAGGCAATTAAAAACTGATTACTGATACTACTCTTAACATTCGGTTTAAACGAAATACTAAGAGTAGTATCAATAATCGGTTTCTATAAGCTGATGTGCAATAAAATACAAACTACCTTCTCTATTCATTCACAAAATAAAATTCAACCATGAAAAAAGCATTACTCTCCGTATGGTTTTTCGTTGCCACATTTAGCGGCTCAGCGCAAAGTGCTATTTATTACAATTTCACTAACGGTAGCCTGGAAGCAGACACGAACATAGCCTCCGATGGGCCTGACTTAATTCCAATTGGCGGTGGTGGATTTGTGAGCGATAATACACCAATAGGTAGTTACCTAACCTATGGCTTTAACCAATATGCCGGATTAAAATTTGACAATGCAGCGGCTGCTAATTTTTTGGGTAACAGCCACAGTGTAGAAATGTATTATAAACTTACGTATACTACGGTAGGTCCTAAGCGCTTACTTACTTATCATGCGGCAAGCGATTCCGGGTTATACCATTACTCTTATCTGCGCTTCTATCCATTTACTGCTGGTGCAGCAACAATTAATTCGGGCGAATATGTACATGTAGTACTTACCCGCGACAACAACACGCAAGTGAAGGTGTTTTTAAACGGGGTTAAACAAGTCGAATTTTTCGATGCTAATGGAACAGCCACCTTAGATGCTGATAATGAGTTATTGATTTTTAAGGATAATACTTCTGGTGCGAGTACGGGCGAAGAGGCGGCTGGTAACATAGTTTTCCTGGGGCTATTTGATTTTACACTAACCGAGGAGGAAGTAGCAACCCTATATGCCGATCTTACTTCTACTGCAATTTTCGAAGCAAAAGGAAGCAGTAACTTTAGTATCTATCCTAATCCGTCTGCTAACAGTCTGCGCATCAATAGCAGCGAATTTCAAACTGAATTTAATGTGGTAATAAAGGACTTGACGGGCAAAAAGGTTTTGGAACTAACAAGCCAAAATATCAACCAGGAGATTCACATCGAGCATTTGGATAAGGGTATTTATTTATTACAAATAACAGATGGGAAACGCACTGGAGTGCGTAAGTTGGTTAAAGGGTAAATGATCGATATAACTATCCGTCGCCCTTCTACCTTCCCTTCTTCGCCTCTTTATCTAACTGCGCTTTCGGGTCGTTGCGCTTTACGTTACCAAGGTCTAAGTTTTGCACCAGCATAACTTTATTGGCGCCGTGTTTGGTTTTCATTTCGTCAATGGCTTTATAAAGAAGAATATTTTTCTCGCGGTCGTCAAATAAATTTACATGATACGCACAAAAATTAATTGATGAATTTATTAAGACTCCGTTTAAATAAACAATACATGTCCCTTTTATGATCATTGTGATTAAATAAAGCGTTAAAGGCCAGTTTGCTAACGGTCGATTAGGCTAACTTAATTTACGAAAATTACTAACTGCCTGAATATCACTCCAAAAGTTCGATAAGTCGACCTTGAAGGCTATAAACGATAAAGCCTGCTTCGTAGCAATCTCAAGTTTGGTATAGAAAGCTTTATTTCTTTTCACTTAAATCCACCGATCCATGTGGTAGGTTTAAATCAACTGCATTTTCTACCTGCATTCCGTTGTTGTAAAGGTAGAAAAATGATCACTTTAGCTGTACTACCTTACTTGCATTAAAAACCAGGAAAATGCCCCCCGAATTGGGGATTTTATTTATACGCGCCAGACTACATTTTGCAGTTTAAACAAAGTGTATTGCCAACTAACCCCATTGAGTATGAATTTTTTTTTACCTCTATTAATTTTTACGTGCATATTAGCTTTTAACAGCGTATTTTCTCAAACTATCGATTCGGTTTTGTTAAGTCAAAATTTTCAGGGCGCTGGTATGCCTGTGGGTTGGCGCCAAACCACCTTGGCTAATGATGGCGGCTGGAAGTTTGGTGCTACCGGCCAGGTTCAAAGCACTTATTTTGTGCCACCGGCTCATACCAAATTTGCCTGCACCAATGATGATGCCTGCGATTGTAATAAAAGCAGCGACCGCTTGATAACCGATACGTTTGATTTTACCGGCCAATCGGCTGTGGTTTTGCAGTTTGCTTATTACTATTTGGGTATTTCAGAAGCTGCATCGGTAGAGGTTTCGTTGGATAGCGGTGTTACCTGGCAGGTGGTGGAGTATCTTGATCCAACTAATTATATATGGCTTACCCATCGCACCGATGTAACACATTTAGTAGCAGGCCGCGCAGATGTGTTACTGGCGTTTAAGTATAACGACCTGGGCACTTATGGTTACGGCCTAGCAATAGACGATATAGTTGCTTTCCGTCCGGATGGATTAGATGTAGCACTATCCTCTATTACACCGGCAACAAATTCCTACGGTAGTTTTGGCGCTACCGGTACCAACATAACCCTGGCCGGTGTGGTTTCTAATTTTAGCCGCAACAGCATAAGCAATTTTGTTATAAAGTGGAGCGATGGGGCCAATACATGGTCGCATTCCTATACTGACACTATTGCTATTGCTGCTACCGGTGCCTTTACACATAGCCATCCTTACACCGTACCCTCTACCGGGCCGCACACTATTAGCATGTGGATTGATTTCACTAACGATACCATACGCAGTAATGACACCCTTATCACCGTTATTACAGGTGCACTGTTTACGCCGGTGCACAAGTTGGTTATCGAGGATCAGACACAATGTTCTACCCCCAATGGTTATTACAGCGTACGGGGTATTGTTTGGAAGGACTCGTTTGCCCGAAGTGCTTTTGCTACCAATACTGAAATAATTTCAGTACACGGCGAAGCCGACCCAATGACAAACGCGGTTTACTACCAGGGTGTGCAAACTAATGCGCAGTTAAGTCTGGCCTGGCCCCAGGTGCAGATAGATAGGAAAGTGGCTGCAAGTAGCACCGCGATTTTTAATGAATACAACTCACACATTAATGATTTCGGTATTGCAGATGTATCGATTGACCGCCAATACGACAAAGCAACACGGGTACTTAACGTTTCGGCATCGGCTCATTTTGCGATCAATGCTTCGCCCGGCACAGCGCAGTACAGGCTGGCATACGTTTTAACCGAAGATAGTGTACATAGCACTGATAGCGCCTATGCCCAAAACAACGGAGCCTACGCGAACGGTGCTCTTGGGCCCATGGAGGGTGCAGGTATCAATTTTGCCCAACAGCCCGAGATGGTTCCAGCCAATCTTATGTACTACATGCATGTGGCGCGCCATATTGCCGGTGCATACTGGGGCACGGCCAACAGCCTTCCGGCTACAGTGGCCGAGGGTAGTACGCACCAGTTTTCTTTTCCCGCCTATAATATACCAACAACTTACAACGCCGACAAAATGCGGGTTATTGTACTGCTTATTAATGCCACAGATAGCACCATTGTAAACTCAACCGGTATGACGCTTATAGACCAGCCCACAGGTATTGACCAGGTTGAAGATGCCGTGGCGGCCGTACAGGTATTTCCCAATCCATTCAGCTGTACTACCAATTTAGTGTTTAACCTTACTAAACCGCAAAGTGTATCGGTGCATGTTGCCACCATGCTGGGCAACACAGTTTCTGAAATCAACAACCAGATCTTGGGCGCGGGTGAGCAAAGGCTGGTGATTAATGGCGATGGCCTTGCTGCAGGCTTTTACCTGGTAAGCCTTAGAATTGGCGACAAGATGATAACGAAAAGGATTGTAATGCAGCAGTAACAAAAATATTTTGCTTAAACACTAGCGCTTTTTAACTTATCAAGCTCTCTAACTCATGCGATGTATAAAGCTATTGCAAGAGGTAAGGGGCTCTTTATTTATGCTCTTCCTTATCCAGAAGGCGTTAAGCAAACGATTGTGTGCAGCCGTTTCGCTCATGAGCTGCAGAAATGCCTAGGCTACAAAATACATCTTCAACTTCCCTTTATTCTTCGCTGCAATTTCTCCGCGATAGTCACAAGTAAATTCGTCATTTATTAAAGCGTAAGTGCTTTCAGAAATATTAATTCTTCCAGGTTCGCTGTTTTGCTCCATACGTGCAGCGGTGTTTACCGCATCCCCCCATATATCGTAAGCAAATTTCTTAATGCCTACAATGCCGGCAACCACCGAGCCCGAGTGCACACCTATTCTTATGTCAAAGGTAAGGTCGCCTTTTTCTCCCCGCCTTTGTTTAATAAATTCTCTTATTTCAACGGCCGCTTTAATCACATCTTGGGCGTGGGTTGGCGTGGGTACTGGTAAACCGCTTACGGCCAGGTAGGCATCACCTACGGTTTTTATTTTTTCAATCTGATGCTTAGCCATTATGCGGTCGAATGCCGAAAAACAAGCATGTAGTTCATCTACAAGCTGCTGCGGGCTTAGTTGTTCGCTAACGGTTGTAAACGATTTAAAATCGGTAAACAGAACGGTAACATCGTTAAACAATTTGGCATCGGCGCTTCCTTTATCTTTTAATTCTTCGGCTACTTCGGCTGGCAGAATATTGAGTAATAGAGACTCGGAGCGGTCTCTTTCCTCTTTCAATTTTTGGTTGTTTCGAAACTGAATAACAGAAAATAGCAACAGCAGCGCCAGAATGGAAGCAGCCATTAAGGCTATGTTTTTCTGGCGTTGCAGTTTGTGTGCTGCCGCTTGTTCCTTCTGCTCCGCTTCGTGTTCGTATGATGTTAATTTTTCTTCATAATTGTTTTTGGTTTGAATGCTTTCATACACATTAAGCGCACCCAGTGTTTCGGCAGAATCGTTGAGGGCAGCTAATCGTGTTTTGTAAAAATAAGCCTGTTTATAGTTGCCTTTTTCCTTGGCATCATCCTCCAGCACCTTTAGGCCCATGGTGGCCGCCTGAATACCCATCAGGTCTAATTTGGTTTGGTTTGTGTAAAAGCGTATTTTGTTTAGAGTAATCTGTTGCTTTTGAGCTTGATTCCGCATTTTATACACGCGTAATAAATCGCGGTTAAAATATATAAGGTAGTGGTATGCGTTTGAATTAGCCTTGGCGGTATCCCAATAGTTAACACAAGTGTTGATATGGATTAAGGCTGAATCATATTGGCCAACACATAAAAAATGGTAAGCCAGTGCACGGGTGTAGAAGATGGTTTTAGAGGTAGTGTTTTTTTCAGCCAGTTGTAGATATACCCCGGCAGAATCGCATTGATGCAAATGCGAATAGTAGAAACTGATGGCACTGTAAATTTCGTAATTGGTAGGATCAAACTGCAGGCTTAGTTTCATATACTCTATAGCCTTTTCATAGTTGCCTCCCCTACGGTAGATAATCCCAAGGTTGTTTGCAGCGTAAGAGTTAACCCAGCTAATAGTAGATTTTTGAGATAAGGCCAGTAAAAAGTAGGCTAAGGCTTTGTTTTCGTTTAGGCCAAAATAGAACAGCCCTATATAAGTTAAACCTTCAGCGTATACATCCACCAGCTTATACCTTTTCAGCATGGGTAAAAATATTTCGGCCTCCTTTATAATAGAGTCGAAACCCGGCTTTGCAAGAAAGTAACTGAAGTTATCGTACAATCCAAGCTCCGACAATGCCAGTTGTGCGTAAATTTTGTCGTTGCCTGTATTTTTAAAATACTGTTTTTGCTTCCGGGTTTTAAGCACCCATTTAGCGATGTCGGCTGTGTCGGGATATTGTTGCAGGTAAATCAGCATTGCACTACTGGCCTCAGGGGTGTCTTCTACAAACAAATCCGCCCGGCTGGTTAGCTGCGTGTATAGGCTGTCAAATGTTTTATCAGCCCACAGGCTTTTACATGCCAAAAGTAAAAAAAGAAGTAGTTTATTTTTCACACGCATCTTAAATTCATATACCGTTTTGATTTACTTACTACCAAAGAGTATCTCCAATCTCTTGTTACTTTTTCAAGTGCATCAATTTATTTTTTGCTGACTAACAATCCTTTGCTGTTGTTCGTGCACCGCCTTTACCAATGGCATTACAAACTAGCTGTATACAACATGACAATTATCGGTAGTCACGGGCCTTGCACCTGGCTAAAAGCGGAAAGAATTACAATGAGCAGTTGTATGAATAAATTCTTGTTCACGGAGGTTGGTTTTTTATATAATTCCATAAGCGATGTAAATATCGTTGCTGAAGAGATACTAAAAAACCACATAAATGGGGCAGGTGTGGGAGAAGGCGTTAAGCCGGCTATATAACAGCTAACAATACCTGGGTACCATCAAATCAATAGTAGTGCCCATGTTTATTTCAGAGCGAATGGAAATAGTGCCTTTCATTTCTTCGGCCCTGTGCACCATATTGGCCAAGCCGCCGCGGTGCTTTACCTCGGGATTGTTAAAGCCAATGCCGTTATCCGCAATGGTCAGATGCAAATGACTGTGGCTAAAGCTTAAACTAAGATTGGCTCGTGTGCAACCTGAGTATTTTGAAAGATTGTTTACTGCCTCTTTAAAAATAAGATACAGGTTACTTTTAACTTGCATAGTAAGTTTGCAGTCTACTATATCTGCGGGGAAATTAAATATATAATCAATGTTCTTTGCTTCAAGAATGGCGGTGCCATATTCACGCATACGGCTCATTACCTCTTCAATAGTATCATTGTCGGGATTTACGTTCCATATAATATCACCCATATTATCAAGCAGCCGCTGGCTACGCTCGTTTATTTTCTCCAGGGATGTTCTCGCTTTATCATCATTCCCCTGCTTTAAGTTACTTTGAGCCGTGCGGCTTAAAATATTGATGCTGCTTAAGGTACTACCAATATCATCATGCAAATCGCGCGACAGACGCGAACGCATCTGCAATAGGTTAATCTCGTTTTGATGCTGCAGCTTAAGGTACTCCAGTTCCGCTTCTATTTTCTGTTTTTCATTTAGTCGTGCTTTATAACCTAGACCTAAGGCAAACAGTATCATTTCCAACAGAACACCAATCTCAACCGTAAAAACTGCTGGTAATTTTTCTGTTACTAAATGGCGGGCAAAATTATTAATAAACACATTAATGCTTACACCGATAAACAGAAGGATAAAACCCACGTAATAATAACCCAGTAAAGGAGACGAATTACGAAGTGTAACGTAAATGATTAAAGTGAGAATGAGTAGCAAAAAAACCGGCAGCAGACTGAAAATGCGAAAAATAACTAAAAGCAAATTGCCATTAATTCGGAACCAAACGCCCAAGACTAATAAAATAGTGCCTGGTATCAGAATGAACATTGAAATTGAAATTACCCGGTTTGCTGCTACACTTTTAGTATTTAAATCGAGAAAATAGCGGGTGAACAATAAATAGAAAATGCCCGCACAAACATTAAGCAAAGTGGCGGATGTAAAAAAATAATTAGGCCATATCTGGGATATAAGACGTAGGTTAAAGACCCATTCAGCGGCGCGTTCAATATTTAAGAACATTGCTAAACCGTATAGACCATAAAAAAAGTACTCAGGTTTTCGATTAGTAAAATACTGGGCAAAATTAAATATACCTAATATCAGTATGCCCCCGCATATTATACAGGTTAGCAAAACCCAGAAATAGTATAGCGGTTCCTGCAATTTATCTATTCTGGGGTTCTGCGTGCAAACAAATAATTTCGACTCCATAGCTGCAGGCACTATGCCATAATTAACGGGGCTTGCTATAAACCGCCTTGTTTCCTGCGGGTTTATTGTAACCGCTAAAAAATATTTTGGGAAAAGTTTGCTTGTGGTATCGGAATAGTCTGCCAACCCACCACGCATTAAAATGCTGTCAGACTCGCTTACAAGCGTAAGCAAATTATGCTTGCCGCAATAATAAAAAGCATGCAGGGTGTCGTTGGTTTTGTTCGATAGTTCAAATTTTAGCCAGTGACTAACTTTAGTAATATTACGATGGTTTCTGGATGGCAAAAAATTGCTAAGTGGTTTATAATATACGGCAGGAATATCACGATAACTTACATGAACATCAAAAGTATCGTCGTAGATAGCGGTGTGCGGTGTTAAATCAAAAACAGTGTCGCGGCTTGAGGTAATGCTTAGTGGAAGTGGGAGGCAAACAGAGTTTGCACCATACGCTGCACTTAACGCGGCTGATACGTATGTAAGAATGAGAGCAAAAATACACCTGCAACTGCCAGTAGGTATTACCATGTTCAAATCCGGATTATTTTACCAGCTTATTCTGTATAGCTTTTATAACTGCTTCGCTTTTACTGTTTACGTGTAATTTGATATAAATATTTTTAACGTGGTGCCGCACGGTTTCTATGCCCAGGTTTAATTCGCCGGCCACCATTTTGTAGCTATAGCCGCGTACCAACAGCGAAAGCACATCGTGCTCGCGCGGTGTAAGTGTATGTAACTCGGCCGAGTTTTGAAAAGGCTGCGAAAACAGCTTTAGCACTTGTTTAGCCACCGAGGGGGTCATGGGTGCACCACCATTGTGGGCATCATGAATAGCTTCCAGTATTTTTTCGGGTGCAGTGCGCTTTAGCAAATAACCCGATGCACCATGGCAAACCGCCTGAAACACCCGATCGTTATCATCAAAAACAGTTAGCATCAAAATGGGTACTTCATTTCCTGATGCCCTAACAGCTCGCAAGCCTTGCAAGCCGTTTTCAACTGGCATATCTATATCCATCAGCACCACATCAGGACGATGGTAAGCTATATTCTTTGCGGCATTCTTGCAATTCTTGTAAACTGCAACAAGATTGATCCCGTTGGCGTTGTTTACCAATTCATTAATGCCGTCAATAAAATCCTCGTTGTCTTCAAACATCATTACTCGTATCATAGCGGTATACTTAATGGTGAATTACAAAAAGAATAAAATTCCGTTGCAGGTATACCCCATATACAGGTGGCATATTTTTTAAAGTAAATGCGTGAGTGGTGAATATATAGTAAATCCATCTGCCAAAAGTTAAAAAGGAACTGAAGTCTTGGTGTGGCAAACGTTTCACGGGCCTAAACAAAAAAGAACTTATTTTTTCATGAGATGCTATTGATTTTGTGGACCTGACGACCAAAGAATCGAAACAATTTATAGAGGATTATAAAGCTTTAGTTTCCGTATAAAATCAGCAGTCCGATTCTGCTCGAGGCAACTTATTACCCACCAGGTTACCTGCCGTTATCTCAACATGCAGAAGTAAACTCGCATAGCCACTACGGCAAGCGATGCACGTGGGCGGGCAGGGTTTTATCCAGTTAGCTTCTCCATGATTTAATCACATCCTCGGCTGCAGTTCTCAGCTCCATATACCCCCCCCCATTTATGTGGTTTTTTCCATGCCCTAAGCATCTACATTTACATCACTTTTTCAGGTAATAGTAGAATCTAAACCTCGTGAAAACATTTTTTGTTCAAGCCTTGTGTATACCCTATTTGTATATAAATTTCAACATATGAAAAGCTTACTCCCAGTACTATTCGCGCTCTGCCTGTTGAGTTATAGCGGCTGCAAAGACATTGATTCTGATGATTTTAAAGACCTTTCATTCGTTACGCATATAGATGCAGGAATGAAACACACCCTCTTTGTAAAATCTAACAACACGCTTTGGGTAACCGGGAGTAATACCGAAGGTCAGTTGGCCATACCCACTGTAACCGAAATGCGCGGAGCTGTAAAAGCAATGGATAATGTGCTAATTGCCGCAGCTGGATACAGCCATTCCCTTATTATTAAAACCGACCATACTCTTTGGGCCTGCGGCCTCAACCACAAAGGACAATTAGGCAACGGCACCTTAACCGACCAACGCCAAGCCGTAAAAATTTTGGACAGTGTACTGCTAGCTGCGGGCGGACTCGACTTTAGCTTAATTATAAAACAGGATAACACCTTATGGGGAGTAGGAAATAACGAATACGGCCAACTGGGCGTAACCTCTACCCTGCAAACCAACTTCCCCGTAAAAATAATGGACAATGTAAAAGCTGTTAGCTGCGGCCAGCACCACTCCGTAATACTACGTACCGATAACACCGTATGGGTTACCGGGCAAAACTTCTCCGGGCAGTTAGGCATAGGCAGCTACAGCAACATAAGCACTCCAGTACAAATAATGGAAAGTGTAGAAAGCATAAGTGCCGGTACAGAATTTACCCTGCTGGTTAAACTAGATCATACACTGTGGGCTACCGGCAGTAACACGTTTGGTCAGTTAGGCTTGGTAACAGGGGCAGCTAAAATAAATGTGCCTGAACAGATAACCGCATATGCCGCTATGGCAAAAGCATGCTTTACCCATACCCTTGTGTTTAGAAACGATACCGCCGTGCTGCAAGCCACCGGCAATAACAGTTACGGGCAATTCGGCAACCCCACGCTGCCCACCTCAAGCTATACGCTAATAGATATTGGCGGAGGCACAGATGTGCTTCAGCTATCCGGTGGTCAGGGTTATTCTGTAGTGCTCGATGCCGACCACATACCGCACTCAGCCGGCCAAAACGACCGTGGCCAATTAGGACTTAACACCAACACCGCCACCCAAAACACACTTAAAGAAATAAAAGTTTATTAAACGAACAAACCCCATAAAGATGAAAAATAATTCACTAATCATGTTTACCCTGGTAGCGCTGTTAGCCATATTGCCCGCCTGCAAAAAGGAAAATGCATCGCCACCTAATGTGTACATTGCCGGCAATACCACAGCAGGTGCTCAGGTCTGGAAAAACGGCACCTCCACCATACTATCCGGCACCGCTACTGTTGCCACCGGCTTATATGTTTCCGGCACTAATGTTTATGTATCAGGCTACCGCATACAAGGTGGTACTAACGTAGCGCTATACTGGAAAAACGGAGTAGCGGTTGACCTCAGCAACGGCAGCCAAAACGCATCCACCAGCGGCATATTCATAAGCGGCACCGATGTATATGTATCCGGATTTGAATACAACAGCACTAAGCAAGTAGCCAAATACTGGAAAAACGGAATTGCCGTAAACCTGAGCAACGGAACCAACAATGCCTACGCCAAAGGTATATTTGTAAAAGGCACCGATGTATATGTAGCAGGCGATGAAGAATCAGGCACCGGGCAAGTAGCCAAATACTGGAAAAACGGAGTAGAAGTAATACTACCTTATGCCGGTGCAGTAAACGGAATTTTTTCCACCGGAATTTTTGTTGATGCAAACGGTGTTTACGCCTCCGGTTACAGTGATCTTGGTTCGCAAACTGTAGGTTTACGCTGGATTAATGGCACACCCGTACTTATCGGGAGTGTGGTAACTTCAGTATATGCCTCTAATGGCAATGTATATGTTGCCGACTATGAAGATACAGGTCCTACATGGCAAGCACAATACTTTAAAAACGATGATGTGGTATACCTCTCTGACCGTACGAGCGATGTATGGGCCAACTCCATTTTTGTATATGGCACCGATGTATATGTAGCGGGCCGCGCCAGAGCCGGTGCTGCATGGGAACTAAAAGCATGGAAAAACGGAGACCCTGTTACCCTAACCAACGTTACCAGTATAACACCTGCCAGTGTTGCAGGCATTTTTGTATTGTAAAATTGCAAAACAGAAAACTGTAGTTCATCTTAACTTCTGCCTTTATGAAAACCCGTTATATAATCATAATCATCACCTGTATTCTACTTGCATTTTCTGCCTGTAAAGAGAAAGACGATACGGCCCTGCCATCCAGCCTGTACGTAAGTGGTTATACAAGCATGGGCGGCGCTACCCTCTGGAAAAACGGAATAGAAACCGCTTTACCGGGCACCGCTAACGCCCGTACCACAAGCCTGTTTGTTTCGGGTACTGATGTATATGTAACCGGCTTCGAGGACCTCAACGGATCGACAGCAGCTGTGTATTGGAAAAGCGGCACGCCCAATTATCTTACTAACGGAGCCACAGCGGCCCAGGCACTGGATGTATGGGTAAGCGGTACCGATGTGCACGTAGTAGGTTTCGAATCGAACGGCAGTAAGAAGGTAGCTATGCACTGGAAAAATGGAGTGCCATATATACTTTCCAGCGGATTAACCGATTGCGAAGCTAACTCCATCTGTATTTCAGGCGGCGATGTATATATACTACTTCAGGAAACCAATGCTGGTAACGCCAGATACTTGAAAAATGGCGTGCCAACGACACTTACCGACCCCTCGAACGCACAACTTTACGCCAACGATATTGTTGTGCAGGGGAATGATGTGTATGTAAGCGGCTATGGCGATTATAACAGCATTTACACCATAGCCAAATACTGGAAAAATGGGGTACGCACCAATCTTGGTGCCGGTGTTTATAGCTCAGAGGCAAGAACCATTTTTGTTTCCGGCACAGATATATATGTAGCAGGTTTGGAAAAAAACAGCAACACTTTTTCTGTAGCCACCTATTGGAAAAACGGAGTAGCGGTATCATTACCGGATGGAACAGACGGTTATGTGAATTCCACTTTTGTGTATTGCAACGATGTTTACATGGCAGGCGAAACAGGAATGCACGCAAAGTATTGGAAAAACGGGGTGCCGGTAGATTTAAGTTCAGATTTCTCCGCATTGTCAGGTATTGTTATGAAATAGATTGCATTTTTCTTCACCTTCAATACACAACACTTTTTCATGAAACCCTGTTATATAATTTTAGCCATCACCAGCTTTGTGCTTACAATTTCTGCTTGCAAAAAGAAAGATGATACACTACCACCTACTGTATATGTTGCAGCTAACACAAATTCGGGAGCCACGCTCTGGAAAAACGGAGTAGCAACTAATTTTCCCGACAGCACTAATGCCTTCAGTCAGGCATTATTTGTTTCTGGTGCCGATGTATATCAATGCGGCTACTACGGCTCACCTCTTAACAAAGCCACTTACTGGAAAAACGGAGTGCCCACCTACCTTACCAATGGCACAACACAGGCCATGGCACTGGATATATGTGTTAGCGGTACCGATGTGCATGTGGTTGGTTTCCAATCAAACGGAAGCAGGGAGATTGCCTTATATTGGAAAAACGGAGTACCAACTGTACTTTCAAACGGAACGTTTGATGGCAGGGCTATATCCATTAGCGTATCGGGCAGCGATGTCTACATACTTATTCAGGAAACAAATGGAAGCACCGCTACTGCCCGTTACTGGAAGAACGGAGTAGAAACCATACTTACCGACCCCTCTCTGGCAGACCTGCATGCTACCGATATGTATGTTCATGGTTCCGATGTGTACGTCAGCGGCTATGGCGATTACAATATGCTTTTCACCGTAGCCAAATACTGGAAAAACGGAGTGCGCACAAATTTGGGCGCAGCCGTTTATGATTCGAAAGCAAGTTCCATTTTTGTATCGGGCACCGATGTGTATGTAGCAGGTTGGGAAGGCGACGGAACACATAATATGCCTACCTGTTGGAAAAACGGCACAGCCGCGACCGTATCAGATGGTTCACAAAACCCCTTTGTCGATTACATATTTGTACATGGCAACGATGTGTACCTGGCAGGCCATCAGGGTTTACGCGCCAAGTATTGGAAAAACGGAGTGCCTGTCATTCTAGGTGCATTTGGGTCAATCGTATCCGGTATTGTTGTAAAATAAACCCTAAAGCTTTTTATGAAGAACCGCCACTTGTTTTTATCCATCAGCCTAATTGCGTTCACTGTTTCTGCCTGCAAAAAAAAAGATAGCACAACCGAATTGCAGCCACCAGGTATATATATAACTGGTAATACAACTGGTGCTACACTCTGGAAAAACGGAGTAGAAACTATTTTAGCCGGCACCACACCAGCCTATAGTACAGGCCTGTTTGTTTCCGATACCAACGTTTTTGTAAGCGGTTTCGAAGATATCAACAGTTCGTTAGTGGCCGCGTATTGGAAAAACGGAGTGCGAACTTACCTAACCAATGGCGCAACAACAGCCGAAGCGCTGGATATATGGGTAAGTGGCAACGATGTGCACGCAGTAGGTTTCGAATCGAACGGAACCAAACAGGTAGCCATGTATTGGAAAAACGGCCTGCCTGCCATACTTTCAAACGGAGCAAAAGATTGTGTTGCTGTTTCCATCTTTATGTCGGGCAGCGATGTGTACATTGTGGGTAGGCAAACCGAAGGAAATACCTCCAGCGCTATACTTTGGAAAAACGGAGCCGAAACAATTCTAACCGACCCCTCCTCGCAGGCACGACTTTATGCCAACGATATTTTTGTGCAGGGGAATGACGTGTATATAAGCGGTTACGGAGATTACGGCTCATACACCATCGCCAAATACTGGAAAAACGGTGTGTGCATAAATCTGGGTAACGGAGCTTTTAAATCTAAAGCATTCTCCATTTTTGCAAGCGGCGCCGATGTATATGCTGCCGGTTGGGAAGGTAACGGAACTGTTGCCATAGCCACTTACTGGAAAAACGGGATCCCTGTGTACCTGTCAGACGGCACAGCTGATGCGTGGCTCAATTCTGTGTATGTGCATGGAAACGATGTATACGTGGCAGGCGAAGACCGGCGATTTCTTTTACAACGGGCAATGTATTGGAAAAACGGAGTGTCTGTAACTTTAAATCCCAATCAGTCATCGGCCAGAACTATTGTTGTAAAATAACTGTCCCTACTCCTTTGCATCATGTGTTCATTCAATTTTACATTCCATTAATGCTAAAAAAAACAGGGCTTATTCTGCCTGTTTTCGGGCTGCTTGGCTTTGGGCTGATTTTTTGTTTTTCTGGAGTGGTGCCCAAGCATGTGTTTTTAGGCATGATTACCGTTTCGTTAACTGCCATTTTTGGGGGATGTCATTGTTGGCAATTCAGGCAAAGGAATCGAACCACCGGAAATACAAAGCAGTTTTTCTTATTGTTTCCTTAGTACTGCTGGCTGCTTCAGTTTTACCAGCATACTTTAAGTTACCCGGTACGAATATAGCGCCGTATTAGCAGAGGATGCGTTTTGAAATAACGCGTAAACGTTAACGAACGTTTACTTCTAATGTCCAGTCGATAGAGGAATTTTTTCTACCCCGGTCAACAATTAACGGGCCATTTCTCGTAAACTTTCCTTTTGCATTAGTGCCTTTGTGGACGAGTTATTATCTGCAACCGCGTTAACCCCTGTTAACTGTAGCTTGTAATACTTACTTATATCACGTTAACACCCTCTCCAATTTCTCCTTCCACTTACTCTAACCGTGCATCTCTTTATTCTGCAAGTCCATAAATTTGGCGGTATGGTTGCGGTGAATCAGGTGACATAATTCATGCACGATAACGTACTCAATACAGTCTGTTTGGTGCAAAAGCCGGTTCAAACTGATCACCTGACGAAGACGAATAAGTTTATGCATTAACGGGGCCATAACCTTCTAGCTAAGTGTGGAAAGGAGCTGAAAGATTACATCTTCCCAATCATCAAACGTGAGACAGTTGAATACCAGTACAAAGATATGGAGTGGGCGCGCCGGAGGTTTAACAAGAAACTGAAAAGTTTGCTACTGCATGAGGGATTCAAGAAAATCTCACTAGTTATGTCTGCCGACGTAGTTTTGCTACGATTGCGAAAAACCTCGGCCTACCAACGGCTTCTATCTTGGACATGTTAGGGCATGTCGATAACAAAACTACTCAGGTCTATCTGTATTCGCTCCAAAGCGACATACTATACGATTTGCATGACCAGGTCATCAACAAGATTTAAATTTAATTCTAAGGGATTCCTAAGAGTTTTTTGTTTCATCGCGAAAGAAAATCAACTAATTCCTAGCTTTTAAATGGCATGGTATTCACAAATGGCTCCCAGCTAATTTACGACTATGCCCGCATCCGAACATATTGCCTTATTTTTTTTTACAGCTAACTTTCTGCTAATACTGCTGTTTTTACTCTATAGAAAACGCAACCGGAGGGACTGAGGGCCTATTGTGCGACCTTAAAAACATGCAACCGGAGGTTATAATACTATACAACCAATAGCACTGGACATTTCACTGACAAACTGTTTTACAAGCAAAGACTTAAGAGATACAAAATTAGACTGGTAGCATAGCTATTACCGCTCCCATTTACTGAGGAATACCATCGCAAGGAACAGCGTGAGAAAGGTGATAAAAAGGAAGATGTTTTCCCTGTTGTTCCTGACCCATTCGACTAATTTTTTCAGCATAGCGCCATTGTGGGTTTTAATCGTTGCAGGTAAAAAACGCATTTCTTCTTATTTAAGCAAATTTTAAATAAGGGATACTTTGCAAGCACTAAAAACATAGGGTAGATTTTATATTGAAAAGCCTTTGACACGTTTAGTTTACGGAGGATTACTCTACCCATATCATTAGACACGGGCTGGAATTGATTTTGGAAAACTCTCGCTCATCAAGAAAGAGCTCTCTTTATCCACCCCAATAATTAAAATCATTTTTTGGGGCAAATTGTGTGCAAATTGTGTGCAAATGCATAAAATGAAAAAGGGCTACATTTCTGTAACCCTTTCATTTTCAGTGTGGGAGCTGAGGGGTTCGAACCCCCGACCCTCTGCTTGTAAGGCGGAGATTCCGCGCCAAACGCTTGCTTGGCTTACCATCACTAAGTAACTTTAAATAAATGATAATTCGGCTGGTTAATGAACCAAATCGCGGGCGCGGATAATTGACCCCGGTGAAAACTGCTTAAAAAAACGGGGGAGTCGTTATCGCCTTGCAAATAATATCACGGCCAAGATCATCGCCAAAACCAAAGATTGTGTGCAAGTTGTGTGCAAATCGCAGAAATAAAAAATGGCTACATTCCTGTAACCATTTGATTTGTAAGTGGTCCCACCTGGCTTGAACCAGGGACCCCCTGATTATGAGACAGAAACATTAATCCTAACTAGGTCCAGCCGGTTCGAGGCCGACTCGAACCCGGCTTCGAAAACCGCGCTGGGTCTGTGTTCCCAGAAGTGGGTTAAAATTACGCTCGATTTGCCCTCGCTGAATTGGGCTCAGTTTAACTTAATTCTATCTGACAAAAAGCTCCATAATCAAGTTCAGATCTGTGTCCGATAATGATTGCTTTGAAGTAGCACAATACTAAAGTTTCATTTAGCGTTTATTTATAGAATTACCAATCCGTCTGACTTTAATTTATTTCCTAAAATCAGCTTGTATGCTCTTGTCCTAATTTCCTTAACAAGATATTTACTTCTTCAATGTGATTGAAATAGTTGATTTCGCTCTCCAGTGTCAACGTCCACAATTCAGTTAATTTTCTTAAAGACTCCCTCAGGTAAAATTCATTTTGCTCAGTCATGCGTAGGATTTTTAAGTGTATCTCGAAAAGTAATAAATCCAAATCTGAGATTGAGCATTTCCGTGTCTTTCTTATCTAATTAGGCCCTTTGAATATAGGCTGCGCTCTGTGTAATTTTAACACTTAACTGCTGAGGAAAATGTTTTCCTGTGAATGTATTGGCGAGGAAGAGCGGATTGACATGAACATTGATGTCGAATAGGGCATTGCTACCCGTTGAGCCAATCCATGATGTATTTATCCAGGCAGGCTAATTTCTTATTGACCTTCTCTTTGTTGAAAAGCAACGGGTCAAAGTTTTTGCCGACCCACCTTTTTGAGTCTTTATACTCTGGGTGTTTTTTATCTTTTAATATTTCGAGCAAATTGTAAAAGCCAGGAATTCCACCACAATCCTCTGGAGGGCATGCAAGTTCTCCATCAAGACAAACAGGATATTTTCCCTCTTGCTCTTTCGGAAGGAATTTCTCTACCGTAATTATATGTTTCCATGCGTCCCCGAAATCATACATATAAGAAAACTTCTCCCCAGGTCCAATGATTAATGATTCAAGTGATATATCCCTTGAGTCAATAACTCCTTCATCATTGGAAGGAACATCAGCCATATAATCATCTGGTGCTCCAAGTTTGTGACCGTCAATGAAAAATTCATACATGTGGTAATTCTTCCAACCAAAAGCAATTTGAACAATATGATGCAGCTCAAAAAATGTTGTTTGGTTTTCAATTTGGATTCTTCGCCATACTGATGGCTTTGTTTCTGCCAGGATTATTTTCAATTGAATGATGTCGTTCATTTTATTCTTTTACTTCCCTTTTTTAAAATTACTTACTTTTGCGAGGGGGCGAAGCCACTAAATGGTATAGACTAAACTATTACATCTTCACCCATCTTCTCATTACTACGGCTCCCTTAATTTTTACTTCAGCTACATAAACACCATTGACAAGCTTGCTTATGTCAATGCTTTTGTTTTGTGGCTCCTTGAATTGGCCTACTAAACTGCCAGTGGTGTTGTAAATATTTATTTCGGTAATTTTCATTCCATTTGTTTCTATAAATAATTGATTAGTGGCAGGATTAGGATAAATACCAATCACTACATCATTTGGCAAATTATCTATCGAAGTTGGTAATTGCAATACGCAATTAACGGTAATCATAGTTTGCTCTGTTTTATAAATGTAAGTAGAAGAATCGCAGTAAGCAGAAGCACATCCGTGTGCATCAGTAATGCTAAGACAAATATTATAATAGCCTGGCGCAGAATAAATATGTGAAGGTGTTGCGCCAGTCGAGTTATTGCCATCACCCCAATTCCAAGAATAAGTTACTGGTGCAACTCCTGTTGCAAGATTAAGTGCAAACCAATTATGTTGTTGAACAGTGTCCGGGTATACAGTAAAATTA
Organism: uncultured Chitinophaga sp.; assembly: GCA_964423405.1. Classification (GTDB taxonomy): domain Bacteria; phylum Bacteroidota; class Bacteroidia; order Chitinophagales; family LD1; genus Bog-950. The sequence goes on from CAYREY010000058.1 coordinate 28,968, forward strand.
GCTGAACAAGATGCCAATTTTATCACCCACCCATCAGCGTGACCATAATTTACGGTTACATCTCCATTATTAGAAGAGGTAACTCCAGCTATTACATACCCCCCATCATTGGCTTGAACCATTGAGTAAGCATCATCATTATCACTCCCTCCAATTGACTTTTGCCATTGTATTGTTCCGATGTTATTTATCTTGACTACCCAAAAATCTTCAGAGCCATTATTTCCACTAACATCACCATCATTAGAAAACGACCACCCTGCTATAGTATAACCCCCATCAGCAGTTTGTACAATAGATTCCGCATAATCACTTTGGGATTTTAATGCACCTCTTCTGATGCAAGATTACACCTGCTGTCGTATTTTTATCCGTCCCTTATCCAAAAAGAGTTTTATGAAAGAAAGCCAAATGACCCGAATAAAATTGTACGTACTGGTGTGGTCCGTACCACTAACGACTTTAGAAAAAACATATGATGTGTCCGCAAATGAGTTTCGTAGGGTTTGCGAAAAGCACGACATCCCCTTGCCAAAATCAGGCCATTGGACTAAAATGAAATTCGGTGCGACCATATCACCGGACCCTTTACCGGATCAACCGGAGTCGGAGCAAAGCATCGTACTAAAAAAAGAGGAGCCGAAGAAAAAACAAAAGGAGGCTGAGGTTTCTCCGCCAAAAGAAAATGTCTCGAAAAAGAAAAGCGGATTGCCGGATGTCGAACAGGCGGAAGCACCAGAGATACCGGAGGTTCCGGACCGGTTGACCAAACCCGACCCACTGATTGAACTGACGAAAAAAATTCTTACCCAAAAGGCGAATAAAAACTGGGATTCCTACATCACCGCTGACGTGGGGAAGGCTCTCAACATCCGTGTTTCATCCACCTTGCTACCACGAGCGTTACGCCTGATGGATACTATCCTGAAAACATTGCGAAGCCGTGGATATAAAATTCGTGTAGAACATTGGAAAACACTTTTAACTATTGGTGAAATTGAAATGGAACTCAGTCTTCGCGAAAAACAGAAGCGTGAACTCATAAAGGGAAAATATTCCTGGCAAACCGCAGAATATCAGCCAACCGGGTTATTGGTTTTTCAGGCGCGGATTTCTTACAAGTCCACAGAATGGACGGATGGCAAAATCCAACTCGAAAATCAATTGGCAAAAATCATTACCGGTATTGAATCCAAAGCCCGGGCTGAAGAGGAGTATATGCAAAGTTTACGGATACATTGGGCAAAAATGGAGAAAGAGCGGCAAATCGAAGCAGAAAGAAAAAAAAGAAAAGCAGATGAGCTTCAGGCATTCCGGGAATTGTTCGAAGAAGCGGAAAGATACAAGCAGGCTGAAACGATTCGCAAATATGCCGATGAATTGGAAAGAAATGTAGCACAAAGTTCTTCACCGGAAGAAATAGCAAAAAAAATAGAGTGGATCAGGAGCAAAGCTGACTGGTACGATCCCTTCGTCAATGCACCGGATGAGTTGCTCGATGGATTCAATAAAAATGAGGTCACTAAGATTTAAAAATTCGGGGAGATAACCGGTTGTCTACTATGTTTTACCGGTTGCCGACAACTTTCAGCAACGCATCATCGGTATCTTTATGAATGAAATTCCCTTGATAGACGGCTGTTGTATTCATTGATTTATGCCGGTAAAGTTTTTGAAGCATCGGTATCGGAATTTTATCACCAGCCAGATTGCCAAATGTGTGTCTTGAAATGTGTGTCGAAAGATTCTTTTGAATTTTTGCTTTCTCAGCAACCTTCTTCAAATTATTATTGATCTTGGAAATCGCTGAATTCATTTTTCTAACGACATCTGCGTGGTCTTCCCTGTCTGCAACCTTCAAATAAGGAAGAACATAATCGTTAGAAACCACCTTCTCTATTTTATAAAACGCCAGAATTTCTTTAGCTTTCTCTGGGATAGGGATTGTCACACTCGCGTTCGTTTTACCCATTTGATAATGCAACCTATCATTCTGAATCTCTCCCCAAGTCAATTGCAACAAATCTCCAATACGCACACCGGCAAAATTAAAAGAGAGGAGGAATGCATTTCGCGCATGCCACATTTCTGAATCCCGTACTAACTTCACTTTTTGTAGCGCCTTCAACTCTTTTTGGTCCAGTCCAATCTTATGCGATTCTATTTGCCTTACTTGAATTTTATCTTTCCCTCCAAAAGGATAAATGTCTCGGTTAATTATCTCTTCCCGTATGGCCCGATTAAAAATTGTGCGGATCATTAACATATGATTATTGATACTCTTTTCGCTCATTGCTTTTTTTTCATTTTTCGAGCGTAGGTATGTAATGAAGTTATTTAAAAAGGCCACATTGATTTCGTGAAAGTATAGCGGTTGACCGCGATTAAATGCAAGAATGTTTTTTAATCTGGACTTATCGGCCTGCGCCACGTTAATTCTGCCTTCCTTGAGAACCCCATCCAGATAATCTGTGGCAAACTCGGTAAACGAAACCGCCTTGTTGTTGCGTTTGATTCTTTTGGTAACCTGCTCGATAGTGAACTCCTGTTGCCGGGCCTCCATATCCATTACGTGCATCTCAGCAGCTACCCGTTGTTGCTCCAACAAAATATTTAACCTTCTGTGGTTCTTGTGGGATGTTTTCACAGATGCCGACTCTTCATCCCAATCATCCTCACGAATAGCATGGCCAATAAAGAAGTATTTAACCTTGCGGTCTTTAATCAGTCTTACCGCAAGGGGATAAGTTCCATCCGTTAATTTCTTACTATCGTAAAGAATTGATTTGACTGAAGCCATTTTAGTTATATTTGCGAAACAAATATACACGTTCTGGTTTAAACATGGTTTAAACATTTTGCGACCTAAAGTGAATACAAGTGAATTTTACCGTTCTTTTTTATACTGATTATCAATTATTTAAGTTCTTTTCAATTCGTTAAAATTCGGGAGAGTCCTTGGTAGCATGGGCTCATAACCCAAAGGTCGTAGGTTCGAGTCCTACCTCCGCAACA
>CAYREY010000059.1:0-23367 GCA_964423405.1 uncultured Chitinophaga sp.
CTTAATGCCCTCAATGTCCTTAATGGTAAATCACAGCATTTATTCGTGCATTTCGTGGCACTAAACCCGCATCTTATCTGCCCCTCCTCTCCCGCCTAAATTAACACCTTACCAAACACAATCCCGTTTATATTCGTGCCTCTAAAACTCAGGCATGAATAAGTTATTGGCATCTATGTTTCTGTTGGCTACCCTGTATGTATCTGCACAAAAAAACCTGTCGCTGCTGGGGCACTACACCTACCCTAACAATGTTAGCTGTAGCAACCTTACCGGCTACGCCGATTCGCTGGGCCGCGAGTACGCCCTGGTAGGCACTACACAGGGGCTTTCGATAGTAGATATTACCGTGCCTACCAACCCGCAGCAATTGTTTCTGGTGCCCGGTGCCACCGGCTTTAGCGCCACCTGGCGCGAGGTACGCGAGTACAAAGGCTACGCCTATGTTACCACCGAGCAAACCAGCGGACTGGTGGTGGTTGACCTGCACAACCTGCCCGATAGCATCCGCTACCATACCATTACCCCCGGCGGTATGCGCACCTCGCACACTATTTTTATAGATAGCAACGGTATAGCCTACGTAAACGGCACCGATAAGGGCCAGCTTTTTCTGGACCTGAACGCCAACCCCTACACCCCGCCATTGATAGGCAAGTTTACCAACAACTACGTGCACGATTGCTTTGTGCGCAACGATACCCTGTGGGCTGCCTGCATTAACGATGGTATAATGAAGGTGATAGATGTGCGCGACAAAACCGATGCCGATAACCCCGCCAAAACCATTACCCAATGGGCCACCCCGCTCGATTTTGCACACAATTGCTGGCCTACCTACGATGGTAACTACATTTTTACCACCGATGAAAAACCAAACTCTACCCTTACCTGCTACGATGTAGCCGACCTGGCCAACGTTACCGAAACCGACCGCACCCAGGTGCAGCCCGGCAGCAACACCATTATACACAACACCTACTACCTTAACGATTACTGCGTAACATCGTACTACACCTACGGCGTTACCATACACGATGTAACCCGCAAAAACAACCTGATAGAAACCGGTAACTACGATACCTCGCCCGACTACAGCGGCGATGGCTTTAACGGCCAGTGGGGCGTATGGCCCTACCTGCCATCGGGCAACATCATCTGCTCGGATATAGAAACCGGCCTGTGGATTTTAAAGCCCACTTACAAACGCGCCGCTTACCTGGAGGGCACCGTGCGCGATACGGTATGCAACGTTTTTCTTACCGGTGTAACAATTGAAATAGTAGGCGACTCGGTAACCGACCAGACCAACTACCTGGGCAAATACAGCACCGGTACGGTAGATAGCGGCACATACACCATCCGTTTTTCTAAACCCGGCTACCAAACCGTTAACATACCAAACACAAACCTGGTAAACGGACAGTTAACAACCATAGATGTGATACTGACCCCTACCACCACCACCCGCCTGGTTATTAAAACTGTAGATGCCCAAACCGGTACACCAATAGCGCAAATGCCTATACATATACAGGAAGTTGGTTCAGCTACATTTGAAGAGGCCACCACCGGTGCCAACGGCGAACGTTTTTACTGCAACTTTGTGCAGGGCAACTATAACTTTTATGCCGGCAAATGGGGCTACAAAACAGCCCTGGTAACCAAAAATATAAACACCGGTACCGATACCGTAGTGATAGAAGTAACCGAAGGCTACTACGATGATTTTCTGCTCGATTTTGGCTGGACGGTTACCTCTACTGCCGACAAAGGTTTGTGGGAGAAAGACAAACCCGAAGGCACCGACTACAACGGCGCCGATTGCAACCCCGGCAGCGATGTACCCGGCGATTTTGGCGATGAGTGCTATACCACCGGCAACGGCGGCGGCCAGGCCGGCGAAGATGATATAGACAACGGTTATACCCTGCTTACCTCGCCGGTGTTTGACCTTACCGGTTATAACGATGCCTACATTAGCTACTACCGCTGGTTTTTTAACGATGGAGGAAACGGCACCCCGCCCAACGATTCGTTGAAAGTGATACTGACCAATGGCACCGATGTAGCCGTGGTAGATATGCTGGATGCCGATTCGGTACAGGGCCAGTGGCGCTTTAAAAATATCCGCGTAAGCGATTACATGTTTACATCGGCCAACATGCGCATATCGTTCCGTGCCGAAGATACCGATGAAGGCCACCTTGTAGAGGCCGGCCTCGATTTGTTTCAGATTGTTGATTCCGGTGCTACTTCTATTGGCACCACGCTTTACAACAACATACAGTTTTCGGCCTATCCCAATCCGTTTGGCAACACTATCCGGTTTACTACATCGGCCAATGGCAACAACCGGGTTGTTTTAACCAATACATTAGGTGTAGCTGTAAGCAGTATTGAATTAAACGGTCAGGAAGGGATAGCCAACATAGGCAACGAACTACCTGCCGGATTATACTTTGCCAGATTGTATTGCAACAATCAGTTAGCAGGCACAGTAAAACTGGTTCACAACGGAAGCGCCACGTATTAGTAACAGGCTGTGGGTTTTAATTGAAAACTAACAATTAACCCTGTTTGGTTTTTTGTGAAAATTTGCGGCATATGATTAATTTCGTGCTAGTTGAAGATATACTGTGAATCAGAAGAAACTGTTTACTACTTTTTTGCTGCTGGCAATCTATTCCCTTCACCTGTTATTTATACAGGTGCTTATGGAAAATGACTACCGCAGTGTTTCCGAATCATTCAGTAGTTTTTTTGCATCGGCTGGCAAAAGCCATACGCCACACCCACCGGCTATCCATTTTTACCAACAGCACAAACACTACAATAAAGAATTCCACACCAAAGTAGATTCGCCGGTTTACTTTACCTATCTGGTTCCTATATTCAATTTCTCAAATCTGTTATTATCCGAACAATCTGTAAAAGGTTCTCCATCCTACTGTTCAGTTGAAAATGACAACTCCCGCAAACTGTACTGTAAAATAAGGGTGCTGCTTATATAAATAAGCCCTTTATTGAAAACACTATCCGCTTGTATGGCCATGTGAGCGGCAACTCACTACATTTTTGTGTTTACCTATTAATTCAGCTAGTAATGGGAGAAGTATATAAGGACAAGGGACTATTGGATTTTTTCTGCCCGGTATGCGGGTGCAACAAGTTTAACCGCATACCTCGCAATATTTTCGAAAAATCAATTTACATATTCAGCTTTAGCAAAAAAGCCAATAAAAAATTCCAATGCCAGAAATGTGGTTGGACCGTGCTTTTGGATAGAGGGAAAAAAAGGTAACTCATTTATTGCCTTAAAAACAAAAGCCATCCCCTTGGGATGGCTTTTGTTTTTAAGGCATAACTCTAATCTTTGTATAAGTTATCTACATGGTTTGCATAGCGCTCATATATTACCTTACGCTTTAGTTTCATGGTAGGGGTTAACTCACCGGCTTCTACAGTCCACTCGGCGCTTAACAAATGGAACTTCTTTATCTGCTCCCACTTACCAAAGTCGCGGTTGTATTTCTCTATCTCCGCATTTATAAGCGCTTTAATTTTATCGTTAGTAACTATATGTTCATTGCTATTTACCTGTACCCCATTCTCCTTAGCCCAATCGTGCAGGTTTAAAAAAGATGGTACAATCAGTGCTGATATGAACTTCTTATCGTCGCCGCCTACCACCATCATCTGCTCAATATAGCGGCTCTCTTTCATCTTCTCTTCTATCACCTGCGGGGCTACATACTTGCCACCGGCTGTTTTAAACAGTTCTTTCTTACGGTCGGTTATCTTCAAAAATTTGTGGCCGTTGGCATCTACCCAGGTGCCTATATCACCGGTATGAAACCAGCCGTCTTTATCTATTACTTCAGCCGTCAGGTCAGGGCGGTTGTAGTAACCTTTCATAATGTTATCGCCTTTGGCAAGTATCTCGCCGTCTTCGGCCAGTTTAATCTGCACGTGTGGTATAGGCATACCTACAGCACCTATGCAGCGCTCCTTTTCATCTAACCGGTTAGCGCACAACACCGGCGAGGTCTCGGTTAGCCCGTAGCCCTCCAGCACATTAATGCCGGCCGCCGTAAACAGTTTAATCAGCCTTGGCTGCATAGCCGAGGCACCGGTTACTATAAACTGTACACGGCCACCCAGCGCCTCCTGCCATTTGCTAAATACCAGTTTACGGGCAATAGCCAGTTGCAGGTTGTACCAGGGCCCGTTATCGCCGCCCAGGTTATACTTCGCACCCAGGTCCATACTCCAGAAAAACAACTTGCGCTTAAAGCCGGTAAGTTCGTTACCCTTGGCCATAATTTTCTCATATACTTTCTCAAGCAAACGCGGTACAGTTGTAAAACAGAAAGGTTGCACCTCTTTCAGGTTATCGGCAATGGTCTCCAGGCTCTCGGCATAGTGTATGTGTATACCAAACGCGGTGTAACTAAAAAACACCATGCGTTCAAAGCTGTGGTTAAGTGGTAAAAAGCTCAGGGCTTTCTCGCCATCGCTAAAGGGTGTTACCTCTTTCACACTCTTTACATTGCTTACAATGTTTTTGTGTGTAAGCATTACCCCTTTAGGGTTACCGGTAGTGCCCGAGGTATAAATAATAGTAGCCAGGTCGTCTTCGGTTATTACTTTACTGCGGGCATCAATCTCGGCACGGTTTACAGCGGTGGGCACAGGCAGGGCATCCCAAAAACTATTAGCACCGGTTACTTTATCAAACGTATAAATACCTTTCAGCGATTCTATTTTGCCCATCAGGGGGCGTACTTTCAGGTATATACTTTCATCGCCTACAAAGGCGTACTTAATGCCTGCATCGCTAAAAATAAACTCATAGTCCCTCTCGGCTATGGTAGGATACATCGGCACATTGGTTACCCCTATCTGCATACTGCCCAGGTCGGTAAAGTTCCACTCGGGCCGGTTGGCAGCTATTATCGCAATTTTATCATCTTTTTTAAGCCCCAGGCTTATCAGCAACTGGCTAAACCGGTCGCTCACCTCCTGCACTTCGGCAAAGGTGTAGGTTTTCCATTGTTGTTGTACTTTACTCGAAAGAAAGGGGGCTTGGGGGTGTTTGGCAACTTGCTCGGCAAGCAGATCGAAGAGGCGTTTTACTTCCATAGTGCAGGTATTTTGTACACTGCAAGATAAAAAAACCTACCGCAGTTTGGTAAAACTATTTTCATGATAGTAGTTAGGCAGAACTATCAATGCGGCTACTGCAACCCCTACTTTATGACCAGTGTCTTCAAAATACCCTTGGTAAAGTTGATGTACTCCTGCTGGTCCTCCGGGTAGGTAAACAGGCGCAGTTCCAGTACATCTTCGGGCAGGGTGGTTTCGTACACATAGTGCGAGTAGTTAAACTGCACAAAGGTTACCGCCTTTCCATCATCCGATGGTAACAATAGCAATATTATAAAACCGGCCGTCTGCGACTGTATATCATGTATGTAATACACCTCGGCTTTACGGCCCTGGTTGGTAGTAAATGGCTCACTACCGGCTATCATGGCTTTGGCTTTATCGGCCAATTCGGTTTTGCTAAGGGCAGTACCTTGCTCTTTGTAATAGGCTGTCAGGTGGTTTTGTACCTGTGTCAGCACCAGTTGCTTTTTCTCTTCGGCTGTTTTCTTAATCGTGTTCAGGTTAACGGTAAGTTCCTGCACCAGCTTTTTATCGCCCAGCGGAAAAGTACTCTTCACCGGGTCCACATCGCATTTCTGCAGTTTATACTCAATAAAGCTGGTAGTGCCTTTTTCGCGCCAGATAGGGTTAACCACCACCGACAGGTTATCATTCATAATCTTATTGGCATTGGTATCGGGCGCAGTCTCGGGCTGCGCCAGCAAATCTTCAGGCAGGTTTTTAATGGCTTCCATTACTTTTTCGCCTTTGGTTTGCTTGCCGTTGTCCTTGGTATTTGTCTGGGCCTGTACAGTAAAACAGCCCATGGCAGCAATAGCAGTTATCAGTAGTAGTTTACGCATACTGCAAGTTTAAGTAATTTATGAACACTGTAAACGGCATTTAAACAGCAATTAACACCCTGCCGTTTACTACTAACCTGGTATTTAACGTTAAGGGAGCACACATTTGCCATACTAAAAAACCGTAACCGAACGTTACACTTAAAATAACACGCATGATTTTACAGATTGTAGTTGATTCTACCGCTGCCGCAGCCGATGCAGTTGCCAAACAACCCGAGAGCCTGAGCCTGCTGGACCTGATAATGAAAGGTGGACCTATAATGATACCTATTGGCCTGCTTTCAGTTATATCTGTTTTTTTAATGGTAGAGCGCTTTATTACTATCAGCCGTGCAAGCAGGGTAGATAGTGGTTTTATGGCCAACATTAAAGCCATGCTGATGGACGGTAAAACCGAAGCAGCCCTTAGCCTGTGCCGCAGCACTAACACCCCTATTGCCCGCCTGCTGGAGAAAGGTATTAAACGCCTGGGCAAGCCCGTTAAAGAAATAGAAAGCGCCGTAGAAAACACCGGTAAACTGGAGATTTATAAACTGGAAAAAAACCTGAGCTACCTGGGTATTATTGCCGGTATAGCCCCCATGTTTGGTTTCGTAGGTACCATTGGTGGTGTAATCAAAATTTTCTACAACATATCGCTGGCCGATAACATCAGCATTGGTTTGATAGCCGGTGGCTTGTACGAAAAAATGATAACCTCGGCAGCGGGCCTTATTGTAGGTATTATAGCCCACATAGGTTTCCACTACCTGAACACTATGATTGACCGTGTAAGTTTTCAGTTAGAGAGTACTACCGTTGAGTTTATTGACCTGATACAGGAGCCGGGCAAATAGTTGCCGGTAGCCAGTTGTTAGTTGACAGAAAATACAAAAGCTTATGCAACTTAGAAGAAAAAGCAGAATGACATCGGAAGTGAGCACATCCTCGCTTAGCGATATCATGTTCTTTCTCATGCTGTTCTTCCTTATTATATCTACCCTGGTTAACCCATCGGTTATTAAACTGATGCTGCCCAAAAGCGAAGCCGGTAAGGCTGTAGCCAAGCAAACCATCACACTATCGGTAGATGCAGAGAAGAACTACTACATTAACAACACACAGGTAGCCTACGAACAACTGGAACCACAACTGGCTTCACAAACGCAAAGTATGGAAGACCCTACCGTGGTACTACGTGCCGATAACACGCTTACAGTACAAACTATTGTAGATTTAATTACACTGGGCAACAAACTGAAAATTAAAATGGTACTGGCTACTACTAATAAATAGTCTTCAGTCCGCAGTAACCAATCTGCATATGGAAACAGATAAAAAGCGCATCTTAAATAATAAATAAGCAATCATCATTAATCAATAGCAAGTGTTCGCCAATAGTTTCGACACAGAGGAAAGAAGTTTTAAAAACCGCAAAACATCCATTGCCGGTTTTATAACTATTGCCGTGCATGCACTTATACTGCTATTTCTGATTTTTCAGATACTAACCCCACCCGACCCACCCTATACCGATAGTGCAGGTGGTGTAACAGTTAACTTTGGTACAGATGCTACCGGCAGCGGCGATGAACAACCCATGACCCTTACGCCTATACAGGCCGATTTTACACCACAGGCAGCAGCCCCCCCGCAACCACAGCCAGAGGTGCAGCAAGAGGAAGTAGCTACGCAGGATATAGAAGATGCGCCGGTGGTAGAAACAAAAAAGAACGATGCGCCAAAACCTAAAACCGAAACACCGGTTAAGCCCCGCACCGAAACCAAACCAACTACCAATACCACCACTAACCCGGTACGTACCGAAACACCTAAGCCTGCCGAACCACAGGTAGATAAAGGCTCGTTATTTACCAAAGGCGGACGCGGCAACCCAAACAACAGTAAAGGCGATGGCACCGGTGGCCCGCAGGGCGACCAAGGCGACCCCAGTGGAGATAACTCAAAAGATTATACCAAAGGTAATGGAGGCACCGGTGGTGGCCCCGGAGGTAATGGCAGCGGACGTGGTGGCGTAAACCTTAAGGGGCGTAAAAGCGCAACCTTACCCGCACCAAGGTATTGCGATGCTAAGGGCAATGTAATTATAGATATTACAGTTGACCGCAACGGCAATGTAATAGATGCCAAATACCACCGTGATGGCAGCACTATTACCGATAACTGCACTATAGAAAACGCCAAAAAAGCGGCCCGTCAGTCTAAGTTTAACCCCGACCCTAATGCAGATGAATACCAGTACGGGTCTATTAACTACGTGTTTACGGTGCAGTAATCATTGTCAGTTAGAAACCGTTACCCTACCTTAGCCGCAAATTTTAAACTTGACTTATCAGGATACATTAAGATACCTGCTCGGGCAATTGCCCATGTTTCAGCGCGTGGGCGCAGCAGCCTACCGCGCCGACCTGGGTAACATAACCGACCTATGCAACATACTTGGCAATCCGCAAAACAGCCTTAAATGCATACATGTAGCCGGTACTAACGGCAAAGGCTCGGTTACACATATTATAGCATCTATACTACAGCAGCAAGGGTATAAAGTAGGCGTGTTTGTATCGCCGCATTATAAAGATTACCGCGAGCGCATTAAAATAAACGGCAAACTCATCAGCAAACCTTATGTTATAAAGTTTGTAAGCACCAACAGTAAAAAGTTCAGCCAGGTTAATGCTTCATTCTTCGAGATTACCACCGCAATGGCATTTGAATACTTTAAGCACAAAAAGGTAGACTTTGCCGTAATAGAAACCGGTATGGGCGGGCGGCTCGATTCTACCAATATCATTATTCCCCTGCTGTCGGTTATTACCAATATCAGCATGGACCACCAGCAGTTTCTGGGCGACACACTGGCAAAAATAGCCGGCGAAAAAGCAGGCATTATTAAACCCGGTGTACCGGTAGTAATAGGCGAAACACAAAAAGAAACCAAACCGGTGTTTATTGCCAAAGCAGTTCAAACCAAATCTGAAATAGTGTTTGCCGATAAGCTGAAGCCAACCGCTAAATACATCAGCGACTTACAGGGTAGCTACCAGCAAAAAAACATACCTACTGCACTGGCCGCCATTAAAGCCCTACAACAACAGGGCATTGCTATCAGCACTACAGCTATAAAGCTGGGGCTTAAAAACGTAACTAAAAACACCGCCTTTATAGGCCGGTGGATGATAGTAAACAAAAAGCCCCTGGTGGTGTTCGACTCTGCCCACAACGAGGGGGGCATTAAAGAACTGGTTAAACAGCTACCCGTTAACCGCAACATACACGTTGTGTTTGGCACCGTGGCAGATAAAGACATATCGAAAGTACTATCGCTGCTACCTAAAAAAGCACAGTACTATTTCTGCAAGGCCAACATACCAAGAGGGCTAAGTGCCACCGAACTACAACAACAGGCAGCACAGTTTAAACTAAAAGGTGAAACCTACCCATCGGTTAAGGCTGCCTACAAGGCTGCGCGTAATGCTGCCGGTAAAACCGATATGGTGTTGGTATCGGGCAGTGTGTTTGTAGTGGCAGAGGTGTTGTAACTAAAGTTGTTGCCCATCTCACATTTCTGCCGCTTTATTTTGCCGTTACAAAGCGAATACTCAGTTTTGCTATACAAACAACTATAATGTCGGTTAACAAAGAAATTAAACGTATTACTACTCACACCCTACAGGAGTTTAAAGACAAGGGTATCAAAATATCTATGCTTACCGCCTACGATTTTTCGATGGCAGGTATTATAGATAGCGCAGGCATAGATGTAATACTGGTGGGCGATAGTGCCAGCAACGTAATGGCCGGCCACGAAACCACCTTGCCTATTACACTTGAGCAGATGATATACCACGGCTCATCGGTAGTAAGGGGTGTTAGCCGCGCATTGGTAGTGGTTGACCTGCCCTTTGGTTACTACCAGGGCAACTCGCGCGTAGCGCTGGAAAGTGCCATCCGCATTATGAAAGAGTGCGGCGCACACGCTGTAAAACTGGAAGGCGGCAGCGAAATAAAAGAAAGCGTAGAGCGTATTTTAAGTGCCGGCATACCGGTAATGGGCCACCTGGGGCTTACCCCACAATCTATTTACAAGTTTGGCACCTACACCGTGCGCGCCCGCGAAGCCGCCGAAGCCAAAAAGCTGATGCAGGATGCGTTACTGCTACAAGAAGCAGGTTGCTTTGCTGTAGTGCTGGAAAAAATACCGGCAAAACTGGCCACCAGCGTTTCTAAAAAGTTGCGCATACCTACCATTGGTATTGGTGCAGGTGTGGGTACGGACGGGCAGGTACTGGTAAGCCACGATATGCTGGGTATTACCAAAGAGTTTAAACCACGTTTTCTGCGCCGCTACCTGAATATGTACGATGATATACAGAACGCCGTAAAGCAATACGTAGATGACGTAAAAAGCCAGAACTTCCCCAATAAAGATGAGCAGTATTAACAGCTGCCACCTGTATTTATCTCTGGCCTCAATTCTCACTACTCAATATTCACTACTAACTAATGCTCAGCAGCTATCACAGCAAATCTGACGTTACCAAAGCCTACATACAAATGCACCTCTCTATTTTATTGTGGGGTGCTACAGCTGTTTTAGGCAGAGGTATAGAGCTGAATGAGGGCTTGCTGGTGTGGTACCGCATTATCATCACTACCCTATCGCTGGGTGCCTATATTATGTTTACCGGTATCAGCTTTAAAGTAAGCCGCACCACCCTGCTAAAACTGACTGGTATTGGTGTGTTACTAATGATACACTGGCTGTTTTTTTACGGAGCCATTAAATACTCCAACGTAAGCATTACACTCAGCGTGTTCTCATCTACCACCTTGTTTACGGCTTTGATAGAACCGGTTATTACCGCCAAAAAATTTAACCGGATGGAACTGGTGTACAGCCTGATGGCCATGGCCGGTATTGGCATTATATTTTACACCGATAGCAACAACTACACCACCGGTATTATACTGGCGCTACTGGCGGCATTTATGGGGGCTTTTTTCAATATACTGAATAAGGATGTGGTAAAAGAAGTAAGCAGCGAAGTGGTTTCGTTTTACGAGATACTGGCGGGGCTGTTATCATTAACGCTTATCCTGCCTTTCTACATCAGTTATTTCAAACCCGAAAAACTATTACCCAATACTACCGACTGGATACTACTGGCTATACTGGCAATTGCCTGTACCCATGTTACGCTTATCCTCTCGCTCAATGCGCTTAAACACCTATCGGCATTTACCCTTAACCTTTCTATTAACCTCGAGCCGGTATATGGCATCGCGCTGGCGTTTCTGGTATTTCACGAGAACAAGGCGCTCAATACTGAGTTCTTTATCGGAGCGGGTATCATTATGTTATCGGTGGTATTGCATTCGGTATTTGCCCACAAAAGCAAAGACGACATAGCCCCTACAATACAGGAGTAGCTACTTTTTCTTCTTTTTAAACTTTGGTATATCCCAGGTATATACCATGCACAATGCCTGCACCAGGTTTAGGCTCTTCTTATTAAAATCAGGCTGCGCCATATAGTACACATCTATGTTGTGCATCTTTTTTATCGTGTAATCTACGCCGGCAATAAATGCCACGCGGCGTATCTCGGCCTCCTGTGGTGTAAACAGCGTGTACACCTCTGCCGATACATAGGCGTTCCAGTTCCTTTTAAACTCCCAGCTAACCTCAATGCGGTTACGCCAGTAATTGGTAGGATAGCGGCCACGCTCATAAACCGGTGCAAAATACTCGCGCTCGTTAAAGTAAGCCGTGCGTAAAGCAAATGTCCACTTGCGGTATTTGTAACGGGGCTTTATTCCCACTTCAAACCGGTACAGGTTACGCTCCCAATTATTTACACCTCTAAACTTTAAATCGAAATGTATATAGCGTAGCGCCTTATACTTTAAGGCAGCATAAAAATAATGCCCACCCACCATTCGGTTGGTTAAATCTATACGCAGCAGGTACTGCCCACTTAAACTTATACCATGTTTAAAATCCTTTTTAAGGGCAACACTGGTCCAAAGCTGGTAGTTATCATTGTAACCCGAACCACCAACATCTGTAGCATTATCCTGCGCATACGCCCACAGCGTTATACCGCACAATAAAAACAATAAACCTTTTCGTAGGGTGTGAAACATGCCGCCGGTAAAATATTAATCGTCGTTATCGCCGGTACCCAGCGAACTGGTTTCATTCTCCAGCGAAAAATAGAAAGCACGTATGCGGGCAATATCGCGCAGAAAGTCAATCTTAATAATTTCTACCCGGTGTACCGGCAGACCGGTACGGTTACGCAGGTCTTCCAGCATTTTTTCACGTACATCGGGTTTAATCAAATCAATACGCTCATACACCACATCTTTCCAGTTTTCGTGCTCCAGCGACAACTGGCGGTCGAGCAGATATACCAGCAGCAGAATAATCAAATCGGCCAGCAGTAGTACAAACAGGCTATGGTCCATCAGCTTAATAGCCTGGAAAAATCCTTGTGTGTGATAAAACTGTACAAACTGGTTAAGGCTGGTATTAATATCGGCCAGCGCATTAATAATACCAATGGTTACACTCAAAAAGAAATACCCCATCTCGCGTATGGGCACAGTAACCGTGCGGTAGCGGAGGATAGAGAAGATAGCAAACAACCCGAAAGCAAAACCGATTTTCAGTTTCAGACTGCTCAGTAAAAAGCAGATTAAAAAGTTAACCGAGTTGAATAATATGAACGTAAACAAAAAGTCCTTGTTCTTGTGCCGCGGATAATAGATAAAGCGCACCAGCGTAATTATTAATATCAGGTTAAGTGCATAGCGCAGCACAAAATCCCAAAATGAACCGCTGGTAAACAGGCCGTTATTCACTACCTCTGCAACCGTTTCAACTGTTTCCATTATTTATAATTTTCTCTATTTTAATAAAATTGGGTTTAAAGGCATTGCTCTTTACATCTTCCATCATAGCTACAGCTGTAGAATATTTACTAAAGCCTACTTCTTCAAAATTGCGTTTATTAAAGCTGCGGATAATAGGGCTGCCGGTAGCGCTCTTATCTGTTTTAACCTCAGCTATCACCAACTCCGGAAAAGCCTTCCTGCCTTTAAAATTGTCGAACGCAATATGCAAATCAAGCGTAAGCCTTTCATTCATCCTCTTACTGGCAAGCGTAATACGATTAAAGTAAATCCACATCTTTTTCTGCAACAGGGTTTCATTTAACTGATGGTGGCTTACCAATGCCAGTTCCTCATCGGTAAGTGTCAGCTTTAGTTCATCCTGTTTCAGTCTTTTCTTATCGGTACGGTTACCTTTTACCTTATACTTTACTTCAAAAAAAACCAGTCCCGAATCTGAGTACCTGCGGTAGCGCACCTTCAAGCGGTTAATTTTACCATTATGGTGAAACTTGTATAACTGATAATCCTCGGTATCAAAATACAACGACTCGTAAGCAAACATCCGGTTACCGTCTATCTCCAGCGTATAGTAGTTCTCTCTTACCTCTTCCAGTATTTCGGCAAACTGCTTAATATGAAACACATACTTGGTATCAATGCGGTTAAGCATCTTCACCTCATCAAGCCCCTTTAGTGTAATGGGTTCAAAGGTACCCAGCACTTGCTTAATATGGGTTTCGTATGGCAGGTAGTCGAACGCCATTTTTTAATAGTTCATCTTTAAATCGCGCAACTCTACAGTACCGCGTGGGTCATCAATAGTTACCTTTATCAGATCTACACCTTGCTGCAATGCACAGCTATCGCAATCAGATATTACCCAAACCGAGTAATTACCGGGGCGCAAAAAGCTAAACCGGTATTCACCGGTGTACGAGGTGCGGGTGTCATCATCTACCCAGGTGTTATCGCCGTATGCCAGAAAAACCCGCGCATCTGCCAGATAGCCCGAATCGGTAGCAATACCAAAGTTATTGGTATCGTAACCATATACTTTACCATGTATACTGGCAAGGCCACCATCGCCGGGTTGCTTTTTACAGGCACTTATACCTGCCAGTAACAGTACCGGCAAAAGCCATGCTAAACAATACTTACCTAAAACGTGCTTCATGATATGGGTTAATTACTTATTGTACAACAAACTTGGCTATTGCACGCTGGTTATTACTTTGACGCTCGGCCATGTAAATACCTGCGGGCAAATGTGAAATATTTATTACGGCAGTATTAACTACTGCCTGCTCAAGTACCCGGGCTCCGGTGTAATTGTAAACAGTAAGCATAGCATTACCATCGCCAGGTACTACCAGATTACTACCCACTGCACAAGGATTGGGGTAAACATTCAGCGCATTTACTTTAGTGGGTTCTATACCATCCGGTGCAGCGTATTTAACAGTAACCATGTCTTTCTGCGCTGCTTCTGAATAGGTGGCATATCCGGCCACATACAGGGTATTATTATCTAGCAACACCACACTACCTGCGTCGGTACCACTTGCCGCACCGGCATAAGGCAATACCTGCGCCTGGCTACCATCAGCGTTGTATACAATAGTTACTATATCGTTGTTATCGCTCAGTGGGCTTCCCTCATCAGCCTGACCGGTTACATATACCTTACCAGTAGCATCTACAGCTACCGAGTAGGCAATATCACTTTTACCGGCCGCTCCGTTATAATTAGCGCTCCATTGCTTAACACCGGCATTGTTATACTTTATTGTTACATAATCTACATTATCGGTGGCGGTAGAATCCAGATCACTACCACCGGTTACATATACATTGCCATTTCCATCTACCACCATATCACTCAGGTCATCATCGCCGGTAGCACCGCCATTGTACAACTGTAACCATTGCTGCACGCCGGTACTATTGTACTGTATAGTCAGATAATCGCGGTCGGTAGCGGCAGATGCATCACGGTCGCTGGTACCGGCTATTACCACGTTACCGTTGTTATCTATACGCACTTTTGCCGGCTGGTCATCTCCCAGATTAGATACATACTCGGCAAAAGCACTCTCTGTTCCACCCGATGTATACTTCTGTACCTGTATATCGAAGTCTGTTCCATTCCAGGTGCGGCCTGCTACATAAGCATTGCTATTGTTATCAAGCGCTATGCTGTAGGCGCGGTCATCGGCACCACCGTTACCATTGTATGGCAATGCCCAGGCCAGTACACCAGCGGCAGAGTACTTAATTGTTATGTAGTCGTTATTAACCAACACCGAAGCATCGCCATCGGTTATACCGGTTACATACACATTACCACTGCCATCTACTGCCATATCTCTGGCCTCATCATCGCCCAGCACACCACCATCCCAGCGGCGGGTCCACAGGGTATCGCCATTAGCATTGTATTTTATTACCAGTACATCGTAATCGTTATCCGCTCCTTTACTGCGCCCCGCTACATACACATTACCCGAACCATCGCCGGCAATAGCTACCGGTTCGTCGGTATCGTCATCGGGGCCGTTATATGTTTTAACCCATAGTTTATTACCTGCGGCATCGTATTTTATAGTACAGTAATTTCTGTCCTCATCATATCCGTATATATAACCGGTAGTGTATATCGCACCGCCACTATTGCATATAGCAATCACCTTGTCGGTAAACTCGCCTTCTCCATTGTAGTTTTTGGTAAACTGCAGGGTGCCGGCTGCATCGTGCAATACCAGGGCAGCATCTTTCATAGTACCGGTATTAACCAGCCCACCTACGGTGTAAATATTACCCGATGCATCTACTACACTGGTCAGTCCATTATCATTCAATCCATCGGTACCGCCGGTTATTTTAGCATACTGCAACGCACCTGCACCGTTGTATTTTAACACCAGTATATCATCATTAATGGCAGTAGTGGCCGATACATCGGTAGTGCCGGTTACTATAACAGCATCTGAAGGGCCAATAGTAACATGAGCTACATCTTCGTTATTGCCGCTTACATTGGTGTATGCCACCGACCATAACACCGTACCGGTAGATGGATTATAGGCAATGGTCTGTATATCGGTTTGCACACCGTTAAACTTAGTACCCGATACTACTATCTCATTGGTATTGCCGGTAATATCAGCAGGTTCATCATCGCCATTGCTGTCGTATATTTTGGGTTGGGTCCAGCCGGTAAGGTTGGTATTGCCGTTAGTACCATTATACTTAAGTGTTACATAATCGTAATCGCCACCATTGTTACTGCGCCCGGTAACATACACATCGCCGGCAGCATCTATCCATACGCCAGTGGCCCGGTCGTTCTTACCGGCCTGGTCCAGTGTTTTCACCCATTGTTCTACCAGTGCATTGTTATACTTAACAGTGGCATAATCATCACGTTTAGATGAAGTGCCCGACTGGCCGGTTACCACCACATTGCCACTGCCATCTACAGCTAGGTCAGCCAGTTCATCATCCAGATTTTCGGCACCATTAAAAACAGCCGTAGCCAGTACCTGCCCTGCTGTTGAATACTTAATAATGATATAGTCGTTATTAAACACGGCATTGTAACCATACCCCGCGGCAAAAATATTGCCGTTGTTATCGGTAGCTACCTTTACCCCATAATCATCCAGGTTGCCGGTATGGTTATAGCTATTCAGCCACTGCAGCACACCCGAGGTGTTATACAATGCAATGGTTATATCTTTACCGGTAGCGGTTTTGCTGGTACCGGTTACAGCTATATTACCGGCATTATCAAAGGCCAAAGCCTCCAGTTCATCGTTACCATTGGCGGAGCCATCGTAAGTGCGGGTCCACAGGGTATCGCCGGTGCTGTTAAACTTTACCAGCAAAAAATCTTTACCATCGCCCTGGCGCATGGTAAAACCGGCAGCATACAGGTTACCCGATGCATCGCGTATTACGGCATTAAACCTATCGCTGTTATCGCCGTTACCGGCGTGGCTGGTAGCCCATTGCTGTGTAAGTGTTTGTGCTCCGGCCACGGCAACAAGGCATAGCACATAGCCGGCAAGTAATATTCTCTTCATAACCACTTAATAATTACTTAATCATTTATACCCGAAAATAACAAAACCGCCAACCTTTGCGCCAGCGGTATCTAATATCTGTTTGACGTTAACCAACTTACTAACCTGCGCTTATCTTATTCTGTAAGTGGCTCGCCGTTGGCATTTATAACATTGGCACGGCCCGGCCCGCCTCTAGGCCATTGTACCTTAAATGTACTTATCCGTAAATCGGGTTGGTAATAATCGGTAGAAGTTATCTGAGCACCGCTATCAAATGCGTTATTCATGTCTGTATAATCATTATTCCTGGCCTGCCAGGTTTCGGCATCGCTGCGGGTGCGTATAATATAGCCACGCTTAACTAGCTCTTTTATCTTTTCAATATCACGGGTGCTGTTGTTGCGCTTTACAAAAGCCGCCTCGGGCCGGCCCGGCTCGCTGTACACAAACATTACGCGCCCTTTCAGCGATTCATGCCCATCTAAATAATCAGGTACAGCACCACCCTCCATAGCAAACAAAACTTTACCCCTACACTCCGCTAGTAATGGCCAACCATTAGCGGTAGCCATCTCATCCAGTGTATTGTAACTGCCACGCGCACGGTCGGGGGTAAGCACCCCTTTCAGGTCGTCGCCAAACACACTTTTTATTTCTGCATCTATCGAGTCGCAGGCTGCCTTATCAAACTTTATAGCCCGCTTAAAACCCAGAAAACGCAACACACCGCTCTCATCGGCCGGTGCACCATTCTTACTTTCTATATTAATAAACAGCGGCAGGTGGTTAGGGTGTTCATCGCTCCACTTTTTAATGGCCTGTAGCGATTCCTTAAACGTGTAATAATGCGTTTCGTAGTCTACATCTTTTATGTGCAACACTTTCAGCCCTGGTTTCTTCAGCTCCTCTATACCCGATTTCTGTTTCAGCCCCGCTACAAAAGCATTTATCTTCCGCTTGTAAAACAGCCCGCCTTTGGGGTCGTTATTAATATCAATCTCAAGCCCGCGCACGTTAAAATAACTAAACTGCGAATCGAATGGCAGGTGGCCATAATCCAGTGCAATGGGGTTGTTCTCCTCTCCCAGTTGCTTTTTTACTTTCATCAAAAACTTCAGTTCTTTCTCACTGGGGCGTTTTTTGTAGCTGTTATGGCTGGCTATTATCTGTATCTGATTAAGTTTTAGCGGGGCAGTTTGTGCTGCTGCTGTAAGTGTAAACAGCAGCAGGCACAACAGGGGCATGTGTTTCATACTACTAATTTATTAATTGGCACGATTAGGCATACAAAAAAGGCATCCGCCGTAGGTGGATGCCTTTACTTCATACATTTATTGCTGACTATTAGTTGAACTCGCCTGTTACCTGATCAACCCATTTTACAATACGGTCTTCGGTCAGGTCGTCCTGGTTATCTACATCCAGACAGAGCCCCACAAACTGGTCGCCACGTTGTGCCTTGCTGAAGTCGTGCTCATAGCCGGCCACACCGGTAAACCCTATCAGTTTACCACCGTTCTTTTCCACTATCTCGGCAAATACACCCAGCGCATCGCAAAAATAAGAGGCATAACCATACTGGTCGCCCAAACCAAAAAAAGCTATCTTCTTACCGGTAAAATCTACCTGGTTCATTTCAGGTATATACTCTTCCCAGTCGCCCTGCAATTCGCCATCGTACCAGGTAGGCATACCCAGCACCAGCCAATCGTAACGGGCCATGTCGTCTTTCTTCTTTTTGTATATCTCCAGCAGGTCTACCTCGCCTGCGCCTATTTTACTTTCCAGTAGTTCTTTAATCCTTTTAGCGGCACGCTCTGTATTTCCTGTGTCGGTGCCGTAGAACAATCCAATCTTTGCCATTTATTACGTACTATTTAGCGGTTATTTTTACTTTCTTTTTTGTAGTTGTTTTAGGTTTCTGAGCCGGTGCCGGTTCTTCCGGTTTAGGTTTCAGCACCTCAAAATTACGCGTGTTGTTCATTACTGATAGTGCTTTTGCAAAAACATTATTAACAGTAGCGTTTATAACACGGTAAAACATGGCTGCATCAAACAGGTTGCGGCCAATATTTGCTTTCAGGCGGGCTTTTATCAGTTTTTCCGATTTTGCAAAATCGCGCTCAAAGTTCATTACACTATCGTTCTTTACGGTACCAAAGTACTGCCAGAACGTTTTAGGGTTCATGCCATCTTTAATTCTGATAACACTATCAGCTACCGCAGCAGCAAAGTACTTTTCAAGTATCAGCGTATCAATATCAAAGTTGTAGAAGAACGAATCGGCCGATGGATACAAGCGGTTCAACTCGGCCCTGTTCTTATCTACAAACTCCAGGCAGAATTTGTTCTCTACTCCTTTACGTATAAGCTGATTAAACAGCGGCGAGTTAGCGCTGGTGTCTATCGGCACAAAGTAATCGGGCATTACGCCACCACCACCATACACCGCGCGGCCATTGGTAGTTTTATACTTTAACGAGTCGGCAAACTTAAAGGTATCTTTACCAAACAACTCACCCGATTCATACCGGTCTTTATAATCTTCACGGTAATCCTTATTACCCTGTCCGTATGGTTTTTGAATACAACGACCGCTTGGGGTATAATAATGAGCAGTGGTTAACTTAAGCTGCGAGCCATCGCTTAGGGTAAATGGCTTTTGCACCAGGCCCTTGCCAAACGTACGGCGGCCTACCAACAAGCCCCTGTCATTATCCTGCAGGCAGCCCGATAGAATTTCGGCAGCCGATGCCGAGCCTTCATCTATCATTACTACCACGCGGCCCTGTTTAAATATACCGTGGTTGTTGCTGTAATAAGGCATACGGCTGGCGTGTACACCTTCGGTGTAAACTATCAGCTGGTTATCGCCTAAAAACTGGTTACACAAATCTACAGCGGTGTACAGGTACCCGCCCACATTGCCCTGCAGGTCAAATATAAGGTCGGTCATACCCTGCGCGCGGAGTTTCTCCAGTCCCTGGCTAAACTCCTGCATGGTAGTAGCCGAAAAACGCTCCAGGCGCATGTAGCCTACACCGGGCTGCACCATATACACAGCCGTAATACTGTAAATAGGAATTTTATCGCGCGTAATATTAAAGTCTATCAGGTCTTTTTCGCCCTGGCGCATCATAGTAACTTTCACTTTGGTGCCTTTGGGGCCGCGCAGTTTCTTTATTACACCTTCGTTCTCAATTTTAATACCGGCTACCAGTGTATCGTTTACCTTAATAATTTTATCGCCGGCACGCAGGCCCACTTTCTCCGATGGCCCACCGGGTATTACCTCCAGCACCATAATGGTGTCTTTCAATATCTGGAACGTAATGCCTATACCTTCAAAATTACCCACCAGGCTTTCCTCACTGCGTTTTACATCCTTAGCCCGTACGTACGATGAGTGCGGATCCAGGTCTTCCAGTGTTTTGCCTATGGCATCTTCTATCAGTTTCTCTTCATTTACGGTATCGGTATAGTAAGTCCGTATCAGGTTCATTACCTCTACAAACTTTTCGGCCTGGTCGTAACGGCGTTTTACCTCGGGCGTGGGTGCCTGGGCCATGCTTACACCAAAAGCAAAGCTTAGTGCAGCAAACAGCCAGTATTTTAATCCTTGTAACATGTTTTCAATTTCATTTAACAAAAACCATGGGCAGCGAAAATAACAAAATACCCTGCCCCCCATAATTAACCCTTTATACGCTTTGCAAACATTAATACAGGTGAAAGTTATGTTAATTGTGTTCAGTTGTCGGTTGTCAGTTGCCCGTTGTCAGATAATTCCTCTCTATTCTCTTGGTTCCTGGCTCTATGCTCTCGGCTCTTGGTTCCTGGCTCTCTGCTCTCGGTTCCAGGTTCTTGGCTCTATTGTATTTTCTTCATTTTCCGGCAAATTCTTCTTATTTCGTGCCCTTATAACTACAAGTACCCGAAATGGAATATAAGTTTACCGAAATTGAAGAAAAGTGTAAGAAATACTGGGAAGAGAACGCTACCTACAAGGTAGTAGAAGATACCACCAAACCCAAATATTATGTGCTGGATATGTTCCCCTACCCCAGTGGTGCGGGGCTGCACGTAGGCCACCCGCTGGGCTATGTAGCCAGCGATATATATGCCCGCTACAAGCGCCTGAAAGGCTACAACGTACTACACCCCATGGGATACGATGCCTTTGGTTTACCTGCCGAGCAATATGCTATTGAAACCGGCACCCACCCGGCCCTTACCACCGAAAAAGCCATTACCCGCTACCGCGAGCAAATGGATAAAATAGGCTTTAGCTTTGATTGGGACCGCCAGGTTAAAACCTGCGACCCCGACTACTATAAGTGGACCCAGTGGATTTTTTTAAAGCTGTTCAACAGTTGGTATAACCGCGAAAAAAACCGCGCCGAACCTATAGAGACCCTGATACAGGGGTTTGAAACCTATGGCTGCACCACCGGTTGGAAACAGTTTGACCCTACCCTGCACCCTACCTTTACGGCCTACGACTGGAGGGCTTTTTCTAAAAAACAGAAAGAGCGCATACTGCAGTTTTATCGCCTGGCCTACCGTAGCTATACCGAAGTTAACTGGTGCGAAGCACTGGGCTGTGTACTGGCCAACGATGAAGTAAAAGATGGCAAAAGCGAACGCGGCGGCTACCCCGTAACCCGCAAGCGCATGCGCCAGTGGAGCCTGCGTATTACCGAATACGCCGACCGCTTACTGAATGGCCTTGATACCATTGACTGGAGCGACAGCCTGAAAGACCAGCAACGCAACTGGATAGGCCGCAGCGAAGGGGCCCTGATACAGTTTAAGGTTTTAAACAAAAGCCTGCCCGGAAATACAATCCTCTCCCCAACCCTCTCCGAAGGAGAGGGAGCAGTTACACCTAAATTTATGACAGGCGATCGGGAAATGTCAAAAACTACTTTCCCTTATGCTAAACACAATCGTAGAAATCCTACAGAGGCCGAAGAAAAACTGTGGGCAGAATTGAGAAGGGAACAGTTAGGATATAAGTTCCGCCGCCAGCATTTAATAGATGCTTACATCGCCGATTTTGTTTGTCTTAAGAAAGGATTGGTTGTAGAGGTAGATGGAGAGACTCATAAAACACAAATAGAGGAAGACCAGCAAAGGACTAACCGCCTTGGTGAATTTGGCTTTACCGTAATACGTTTTTATAACGGCGATGTTTTGAAAAATACGGCAGCTGTTATTAATCAGATTAAAGCAAAACTCGAATCATTACCCGATAGGGCAGAGCAAGACCATAGCCTCTCCGAAGGAGATGGCTCAAACTCCCCTCTCCTTCGGAGAGGGGACGGGGGAGAGGACAAGTCAAACGCCTTCGGAAGGGACTTAGGAGAGGTTGAATTAGACACCGTTCTCGAGGTATTCACCACCCGCCCCGATACCTTGTTTGGCGCTACTTTTTTAGTAGTAGCACCAGAGCATGAGTTTATTGACCAACTGATAACTAACGAGCAGCGCGAAGAGATGAACGCCTACCTGGCTTATGTAAAAAGCCGTAGCGATGTAGAGCGCCAGCAGGAGAAAAAAGTAACCGGTTGCTTTACCGGTTCGTATGCAGTGCACCCGTTTACGGGTAAGCAGGTACCTATCTGGACGGCCGAGTATGTACTGGCCGGCTACGGCACCGGTGCTATTATGGCCGTACCCGCCGATGATGAACGCGACCGTAAGTTTGCCGAAAAATTCGGGTTGGAGATTATAGAGGTGATTGATAAAAGCATGTACCCCGGCGCTACCATAGAGGATAAGGTAGGCAAAATGATAAACAGCGATTTTCTGGATGGCATGGAAGTAAAAGATGCCATTGCCGAAATGATTAAACGGGTAGATACCATGGGCATAGGCAAAGGGCAGGTTAACTACAAACTGCGCGATGCCAGCTACAGCCGCCAGCGCTACTGGGGCGAGCCCTTCCCTATTAAATACGAAGTACAGGGCGATGTTGACTCGCCGTTTGTAGATGAAAGCGCCACCGACGAAGCCGATATACCCGTAGCATTGGATGAAAGCGAACTGCCATTGGTGCTACCTGCGGTAGAAAGCTACAAACCGGGTGGCGATGGCCGCAGCCCGCTGGCCAACAATGCCGAATGGGTGGCCAGAAACCTGGAGACCGACACCATGCCCGGTTATGCCGGCAGCAGTTGGTACTACCTGCGCTACATGGACCCTAAAAACCCGAATGCCTTTGCCGATAAAGCCAATGTAGATTACTGGCAGAATGTAGATGTGTACTTTGGCGGCAGCGAGCACGCCGTAGGCCACCTGCTGTATAGCCGCTTTTGGCACAAGGTACTTTTCGATTTAGGTTATGTACCTACCGATGAGCCATTTAAAAAACTGGTGAA
>CAYREY010000059.1:23467-31919 GCA_964423405.1 uncultured Chitinophaga sp.
TACTTTTCGATTTAGGTTATGTACCTACCGATGAGCCATTTAAAAAACTGGTGAACCAGGGGATGATACAGGGAGTAGGAAAAACAGAATCTAGAGTACTGAACGGAAGTATAGGTATTGGATATAATGAAGATGGATCTGGAGTATTAAGCTCCATCTTATGTGATGAAAACGAAGATTTTAATAACCACGTACAAAAATTCATTCCTACCGGTGGGCTAATAATTCCTAGTGGCACATTGAGAATCACAAATTTTTTCACTATCCACGTTAGCGCTGACTTACTTACTGAAATATCAAATAACAACATATCTGGAGGATGGAGGATCGAATCTGAAGTATGTGATGGCAATAGTCTTCAAATTGAAAAAGCACTGAATAAATCCATTTTCTTAAACAAAAATTCAAATCACTATTTTATTTGCAAGGATGGTATTTGGATAAATAATTTTGGGGTTGGCAGTACTCAAATAGGACAGTTTTTTTGTGAGTCCGAAGTCGAAAAAATGTCCAAATCAAAGTATAACGTAGTTAACCCCGACGACGTTATTGCCCAATACGGCGCCGATTGTTTCCGTATGTTCGAAATGTTTCTGGGCCCTATAGAGCAGAGCAAACCATGGGATGATAAAGGCATTAGCGGGGTAAGCAATTTCTTAAAGAAATTCTGGCGCTTGTTTTACGATGATAAAGGCTGGAAAGTAACCGACGAGGCTGCTACCGATGCCGAAATGAAAGTGCTGCACAAAACTATCAAGAAGATTGCCGATGATATAGAGCGCCTGAACCTGAACACCTGTGTATCGGCGTTTATGATTGCCACCAACGAACTTACCAGCCTTAAATGTAGTAAGCGTGCCGTGCTGCAACCATTGCTGATTACACTGGCACCGTTTGCGCCGTTTGTTACCGAGGAACTTTGGAGCAAACTGGGCAACACCGGTAGCATACACCAGGCGGCCTACCCCGCAGTAGAAGAAAAGTACCTGACCGAAAGCGAGTTCGATTACCCGGTATCTATCAACGGTAAGGTACGCGCACAGGTTAAGCTGGGGCTGGATATAACCGCCGAAGAAGCACAGGCACAGGTAATGGGTTTAGAAGCCGTAGCCAAATGGACCAACGGCGCTGCCCCTAAAAAGTTTGTGTTTGTAAAAGGGCGTATTATTAATGTGGTAGTGTAACAGTGGGCAGCCAGCAATTGGCAGTAGGCAAACAATACAAATAGCAGGGCGTCATTGCGAGGAGGCTCTGCGACGAAGCAATCTAATGTAAACACAGAGATTGCTTCGTCACTCGCAGAGCCTCGTTCCTCGCAATAACGAATACCAGACTATGACATTCTTTCAAAATAAAACCAACCGCCTGTATATCATACTCAGCGCGTTTTTCATAGCCAACGCTATGGTAGCCGAGTTTATGGGCGTAAAAATTTTCTCGCTCGATGAAACACTTGGTATTCAAAAACCGGTGTTCGATTTATTCGGTGTACACTTCGATGGCATCAGCCAGACCTGTGGTGTTATCCTGTGGCCCTTTGTATTTGTAATGACGGATATCATCAACGAGTACTTCGGCGTTAAAGGCGTTCGTTTCATATCGTGGATAGCCGCTATAATGATTACCTACGCCTACCTGATGCTGTACGGCGCTATGCAAACCGCACCGGCAGGCTGGTGGGTTAGCAGCAGCAACTTTGGCACCGAACTGGATTTTAATAAAGCCTACCTTGCCGTGTTTGGTCAGGGTGCCAATATTATAGTTGGTTCACTTATCGCGTTTATGATTGGCCAGTTGGTAGACGTATATGTGTTCCACTGGGTTAAAACCAAAACCGGCGAAAAGTTTATCTGGCTGCGTAGTACCGGCTCTACTCTCGTGTCGCAGTTCATCGATAGCTTTGTAGTGCTGTTTGTTGCATTCTATCTGCTTAAAAGCGGGCAGCCCGGCCAGTGGCAACTGGGTATGGTATTCGCCGTAGGCATAGTAAACTACATCTATAAAGTAACAGCCGCCCTGCTGCTTACCCCGGCCATATATGTGGTACATAAAATAATAGATAACTACCTCGGCCACGAAACCGCCGCCACCCTGCGCCGCCAGGCCGTAGAAGGCAGGTTAGAGTAAGCAAGAACACACCCCCCTGTTTATGTTAACCCACCCCCACATTAAGCAGCTCACGTTCAGCTACTTACAAAAAAATCATGTTAACCCACCCCAAAGCGCATTTACAAATATTTGATATTCAATTATTTATAAATACCATTTTTCATCGTCAATGTCATTTACTTAAGCTGTATTGGGCTGTTTGTTCTCCTCCTTACGCCGCCGCACGGCATGCAGTCAAGGAGGAGCCAGTCGAGCCTGCCCCAGAGCTTGCCTAGGGGCGAAGCGAGACGAGGTGGTGCTTAAGTTAATGACATTGTTTTCAACTCCTTCCCCACTAATCTGCTTTCATCTGTTCTATCTGCTGTAAAATTGCATTTCGTATTTATTTCGTACTTCCCACTTCCAACTTCGTACTTCTCGCCCTTTCATCACAAAGCACACGTTGTATCATATATGCTTGTATTTAATCTGTTTTCATCTGCGCTATCTGTGGTGTAAACTGTATTCTGAATTTACCATTTCGTACTTCCAACTTCGTACTTCGTACTTCACAATCCGCATTTCCCACTTCGCATTTCATACTCCGGCAAAGGCCCAAAATTCCTGCGTGTTGTGCTATACAAAAAAGCCTCTATTTCTTCATTGTGCGCTGTGTTCAGCACACTCTGCACTTTGTAAAGTTGCCGAAACTTTGCCCGCTGCAAGGGCGTAAAAAATGCTATCAGTTGCAATTGGAACCTGCCGCTGATCTGGAGGCCCGGGAACGAAGGAAAAACAACAACAACATTATTAAACAAGCAAAAAA
Source organism: uncultured Chitinophaga sp. (assembly GCA_964423405.1). Lineage (GTDB taxonomy): Bacteria > Bacteroidota > Bacteroidia > Chitinophagales > LD1 > Bog-950. The sequence continues at coordinate 26,382 of CAYREY010000059.1, forward strand.
GGCATCCATGAGATTTTTAACCTTTACATTCCTATTCTCTCTGCTGTGCGTATCTACCACCTACGCTTCGCAGGATAAAAAAACGGTCCGAATCCGTATTCAATCGCAGCAGGGCAACCTGGATGAAACTACAGTTTACTTCGATCAGGGTATATCGCCCGATTACCAGTTTCAGCAAGATGCACAAAAGGTACTAAGCGGCGTTGCCGGTGTACCGGTTATATACTCACTTACATCCGATAACCACATGTGCTCTATCAACGGCTTTGGCACACTGGGCACTACCGAAACCGTAGCCCTGGGTGTATCGGTTGACCGCAGCGGCCAGTACAACATTACGGCCCCTATGCTCGATAACTTTGCCGCAACCTCTATCATTACGCTGGAAGACCGTCAGATAGGCCGCTCTATCGATCTGCGCACCAATTTCTATCCGGTTTATTTGGATTCGGGTGCTACTGCGGAAGGCCGTTTCTTCATCCGCGTGTCTTATCCGTCAACTTCATCATCTACCATTGCAGGCTGCAGCAACGATGATGCCACCCTTACCATCAACACCGACCCAACTTATACCTGGGATAAATACGAACTATACGATAACCTGAACCACCTGATAGCCGACACCAGCAATGTAAACACCAGCATTACATTCACCGGCCTGTCAGAAGGCGAATACTACCTGAAAAGAGTGCGCGGTGCTTACGAGGTACGCGAAGATTTTCAACTGGATGGCACACAGATACAGGCCAACATAGGTGCCAGTGCTGTACAGGTAGAAGTTTACCAGAACATCAGCTTTAGCGCCAACGCGGTTAATGCCAACCACTTTGAATGGGATTTCGGCGACGGCACCTGGATAAGCGGTGTAGCCCACCCGGACCTTGCATACTACGAGCCCGGTGTATATACCGTAACACTTAGCAGCTCTAACGACCACGGCTGCTCTACCACCTCGCAAATACAGATAATAGTAACCGAGGCTACTACTACCGGTATAAACGATGTAAACGATAAAGATGTAACCGTAAATGCAACCGGCGAAATAATAACTGTAGTACTACCGGGTGCCATTAAAACCGAAAGCACGGTACAGGTGTACAACCTGCTGGGCCAACCGGTGTACAACAGCAACCTGCTAAGCGAAAAATCAATCATTACGTTCGATGAACAACCAATGGGCTACTACCTGGTAAGTGTAAAATACAACGGCAAAGTAAGCACCAAGCGCGTATTCATCAGCAAATAAAAATACTTCACCCAATGTCAATAAGGCCTCGTTCCGGGAAGGACGGGCCTTATTTTTTTTATGCCTGTACACAACAGATATAACGAACCAACTGTTTTATCGGCTGTTTTTATTAAAATCGTAATAAACAACAGCGCATATGAAATACTTTACCCCGGCCTTTTTTAAGTTTTTTGATGAACTGGGCAACAACAACAATAAAGAGTGGTTTGAAAAAAACCGTAACCGGTACGAGAACGATGTAAAAGCACCTTTTAAAAAACTGGTAACCGACCTGAACGAAAAACTATTAAAAGACCTGCCCGACCTGAACCGCGAGATACACAAAAACATTTTCCGTATTAACCGCGATATACGTTTCAGTAAAGATAAATCGCCTTACAAAAACAATGTAGCCGCCGTGTTTAGCCGCAAAGGCACACAGGATATAGACTACCCCGGTTTTTACCTGCACATAGGCGCTAAAGAAATAATGGTGGGCGGTGGCAAGTACGAGGTTAGCAAAGAGCAACTGGCCAAAATCCGTCAGGAGATTTACTATAACAACAGCGATTTTAAAAAGATACTAAACGACAAAGCCTTTAAAGAAAAATATAAAGTACTGAGCGGCGAAAAAAACAAAGTACTGCCCCCCGACTACAAAGAATTTGAAAAAGAACAACCCTACATAGCCAACAAACAGTTTTGGTACCATGCCGAACTTACCCGCAAAGATGTAACCGGCGACGAACTGGATAAAATTATTTACGCCCACTTTAAAGCCGGCATGAAAATGAATAAGTTTTTGCTGGAGGCAATAAACAGCTAAACCGGTATTTCACGGCTGTTTGTATTTTCCCCTCTTGAGAGGGGTGTGCCGCTGCTTTGAGCGGCACGGGGTGTGTTTGTGTTTGCTTTCTATCTTTGTTGCTCGTAAATAAATAACCAGTACAATACCTAAATGAAACTACTACTCTGCGTTACTGCTTTTAAAGATATAGAACCGGCCCTTGCCACGCTGGCGGTTTCGCCACAGCAGGTTAACGAGTACACTTCATCGGTAAAAATACTACAGCACGAGGTAGACATCCTGCAAACCGGCTCTACCGTGTACGAAACCACCTACAAGCTAACCAAAGCACTAAGCCGGCAAAAATACCACCTGGCGCTTAAAGTATCTGTCGGCGGCAGCTATAAACCCGAACTACCGGTTGGCAGCATATTGAATATAATAAACGAAAAGCCTGCCGGTTTTGGCACCTATAACCACGGCACCTGGCACGATGTGTACGACCTGGGCATGGCAGACAACACAACTACCCCGCACGTACGCGGCGGCCTGGTTAACATGACCAACGCCTACATGAATGTGTTTTTACCTATTAAAAAAGTGGTGGGCATTACCGTAACCCATTTTACCAACAACAACGAGGTAGCAATGCGCCGCGAAAAATACAAGGCCGATTGCGAAACCACCATGGGTGCCGGCTTTGCCTACACCTGCCTGTACGAGAAACAAACCTTCTATCATATTTGCGCGGTAGAAAGAAACCTTGCAACAGGAGAAGAAAATTATAATCTTGCAGTAACGAACATGAATGCAGCCCTGGTTGACATTCTGCAAAAAATATAACTTGCACATCTGCTTACACGGCATGCTGTTTTAGCATGGTAAAATGTAGCTGGATGGTTCTTCCCTCTCTTTTAGGAGAGGGAAGATGCCGTAGGCAGATGGGTGAGGCAAAAAAATATAACATGGCCAACAACGACAAATTAGAGCAATACCGACAGTGGCGTACAGAGAACGACCCTAAAACCATTAAAATGCTCAACAGCGCTTTAATGTTTAAGCTGTTTTTAATGGGCCGTTTACCTATGGCATTTCTGGCGGGCACTAAAGTACGCACCATGGACGGCACCACCTGCCAGATAGATGTGCCTTACAAATGGCTAAATCAAAATCCGTTCCGCTCTACTTATTTCGCTGTGCTGTCAATGGCTGCCGAAATGAGCACCGGTATGCTGGCCATGATGATGACCAACGGCTCAAAGCCATCGGTATCTATGCTGGTAACCCACCTGGAGGCCGACTTTATAAAAAAGGCAACCGGCATTACCACCTTTACCTGCGATGAGGGCAAACAGTTTAACGAAGTAATAGAGCGCGCCATTACCACCGGCGAGGCGCAATCGTACACGGCTACTGCCGTGGGTAAATCTAAAGATGGCGAAATAGAGGCTACCTTTAAGGTAGAATGGAGTTTTAAAATGCGTAGCAAATGATATTACCCGGCAGTCGAAAAACCTGGTTGTTATCAGGCTTTGTTGTGGCTGCTGTAGTGGTGCTTACCTCTTCTTACAAAGCACCGGTTACTGCTTTTCATACACCCGAAGAACTGGATGTGTTACGCGACCAGCGCTCGCCTATCGAAGATGGGGAGTATTTTCTGGGCAGCGGCAATTGCCGTGGCTGCCACGGCTACGATACGTTACAGGTAGCTAACATTGATGCCAACGGCAACGATATAAACCTGTACGACGATTGGGAAAGCAGCATGATGGCATTCTCGGCCAAAGACCCTTTCTGGCGCGCCAAGGTAAGCCACGAAATACTGGTTAACCCTACCCACGCCGATGAACTGCAAAACAAGTGTACCAGTTGCCATGCCCCTATGGGTCATTTTACGGCTATATACAAAGGTGCCCAGCAATACACGCTGGCCGATATGCTGAACGATACGCTGGGCCTTAACGGCGTGGCCTGCACCGGTTGCCACATGATAGCCAAAGACAGTATTGGCAGCCCCGGTGTAGAGTACTCCGGCGCACTGCATTACGATACCAGCCGCGTGCTGTACGGCCCTTTCGAAGACCCGCTCACAGGTCCTATGGAGTTGTATGTAGGCTACAAGCCCACACACAGCGTGCACATTAGCCGTAGTGCAGTATGTGCCCCTTGCCACACCCTGCTTACCAAAACTATCGACCTGAACGGCAACCTTACCGGTGCTTATGCGGTAGAACAGGCCACCTACCACGAGTGGCTGAATAGCTCGTTCAACAGCGACCAGCCCTGCCAAAGCTGCCACATGCCCAAGCTACAGGACCCGGTGGTAATTGCCAACAACATATTAAACCTGCCGCCGCGCAGCCCGTTTAACCTGCACAAGTTTATGGGGGGCAACTCGTTTATGCTTAACCTGATTAAGCAAAACCGGAACGCATTGGGCATCACCGCCTCTGCCAGCAATATAGATAGTACCATTACGGCAACACTTGATTTGCTGCAACACAGCACACTGGATATGGCCGCGCAGATAGATTCGGTAACCAACGATACGGTATTTGTAAGCGTGCAGCTAACCAACAAAGCCGGCCACAAATTCCCCAGCGGTTACCCATCGCGCAGGGCCTATGTGCAACTGGCCGTTACTGTGGGTGCCGATACCGTATTTCAATCGGGTATACTGCGGCCCGACTACGAAATTACCGGGCAGGGTACCGGTGTAGAACCACACTATGATGTAATAACCGATTCTACACAAGTGCAGATTTACGAACTGGCACTGGGCGATGTAAACGGCAACTTTACCACTGTGCTGGCCCGCGCGGCAGAGCATATAAAAGACAACCGCCTGCCACCAAACGGTTTTAAAACATCGCACTACACCTACGATACTACCCGCATAGTAGGCGTACCCACTACCGATACCGACTTTAACACCGGTGCTTTTGGCGAGGGCAGCGGTAGCGATGTGGTACACTACCACATACCACTGCGTGGTAAAAGCGGCCAGCTACACATAGCATCGGCGGTGTACTACCAGGTATTGCCACCGCGCTGGCTAACCGAAATGTTTGCACACAACGGCCAGTTTATAGATAGCTTTAAAACCATGTATCAGCAGGCCGATAAGCAACCGGTGCTGATTGCCGCCACCGAACTGGATACCACAGTTATCATCTCATCGGTAAAAAATATAAACCGGTTGGCTGGGTGGCAGGTGTTTCCTATCCCTGCTACCGATGGTGTAGTAACCGTAAGCAACGACAATAACCTGCCAGTTACCCGTATAGAAATATGGGATGCATTGGGCCGCAAAACTGCCGATATACCATTTGGCAACAACCGTCCACAGGTACAGGTAACCCTGCCCCCTGTAGCAGGCACCTATTATCTACGCATTTACAGCGGCAAACAGGCGGTGGTTAAAAAGGTAATCAGGCAGTAGATGGTATATCTGTATGTTATCACACATTTCTTAAAATTTCACAAAACCATCTGATATTGAGCGCCTAAATGCGGCATCAAT